>CAWIRY010000047.1:0-57132 GCA_963838485.1 uncultured delta proteobacterium
GTTACGATTAATCGGTCAATAATGATCGTAAATTGGAAGCCAATAACAGTTGAAATTTCGAAACAAAAGATAAACTGACGTGGCTACGATGGATAATAAGTCGCGCCTGAAAGTTATGTATCACATTGAAATAAAGAGGTATTTATGAACAGAAAAACCGTATTGGACTTTAGAGAGATGAAAAAAAGGGAAGAAAAGGTCACTTTTTGACTGCCTATGATTTCCCAACAGCCACGTTGGTGGAGCGTTCGGGGATCGATCTGCTCTTAGTTGGCGACTCTTTAGGGATGTGTGTATATGGCTATGAGGGTACGCTGCCAGTAACTATGGATCAGATGATTGTTCATTCTCAGGCTGTGAGGAGAGGCGCACCCAAAACATACGTGATTGGGGACATGCCCTTTCTCTCGTACCAAAAGAATGTTGATGATGCTGTGTACAATGCAGGTCGATTTTTTAAGGAGGCCTCTGTCGATGCAGTGAAGATAGAAGGGGGACGACGTGTATTTTCACAAATTAAGGCTATTGTTGACGCGGGGATAGTTGTTATGGGGCACATTGGTCTTACCCCACAAAGTTCTGGGCAGCAGGGAGGATTTAAGGCACAAGGTCGCACAGCCGAAAGCGCTTATGAATTAATTTTGGATGCCAGATCTATTCAGCAAGCAGGTGCTGCCTATTTATTGTTAGAAGCTGTTCCCCCTGAAGTAGGAAAATTCATAACAGAAGATCTTGAAATTCCAGTCTATGGAATCGGGGCGGGTCCCTATGTGGATGGGCAGCTTCTTATAATTAGTGATATGTTGGGTTTGTTTCAGGCATTTACTCCCAAATTTGTTAAAAAATATTTAAACCTGGCAGAACAGATATCTGGAGCTGTGAAGAATTATGTCAGGGATGTTAAGGAATTAAAATTTCCAGAAGAAATAAATTATTACCGAATGGTAGAGGGAGAATTCGAAAAATTGTCGAACCTATTATAGAGACGAGGAAGCTCTGATTTCAATATATCCGAAGGCTTCTGATTGGAAGGCAGTGAAAAAGTCGAACAAATATGGGGCGAAATGAAGGGGAAGCGAGACAGGATACGAAAAAAGATAGGGATGAACTGATTTAGTAGAACCAAAATAGAAAGTTAAAAGGACTTAATGTTAAAATAGAGATGCGATAATGAAAAAGACTGTAATTTCAAGGGAATCATTGTCTAAATTGGAAAATCGCTCAATTTAGGAAGGATAGAAAAGAGTTTTGGCCAAAGATGAAGGTATTCAGGAAACGATTCAACGCCTGCGAGACCGTCGGGCTGAGGCCTATGGGGCCGCCGGAGAAGATAGAATCGCCGAGGTCCACAAAAAGGGCCATTTCACTGCACGGGAGCGGGTCGAGGCCATGCTGGATCCGGGAACCTTCTGCGAACAGTATCTCTTTGCGGAGGCTATTTCTTCGGAATTCGGTCTCGATAAGAAACGGTACCCGGGAGACGGAGCGATCGCCGGTTTCGGAGATATCGGAAGTCGTAAAGTCTGTGTGATGGCGAACGACGGCCTGATCATGGGAGGATCAGGGGCCAGCACGCATATCCGCAAGTGGACGCAGACAATCGACCAGGCAGTGAAGATGGGGTGCCCGTACATCCAGTTGACCGATTCCCCGGGGGGGCGGATTCAGGAAGGAACGGATAAGACGAGTTACGCCGGATCTCTCTTCTACAGCCACACCCGGGCTTCGGGGATCATTCCCCAGATCTCGGCCATCATGGGGAGGTGCGCCGGAGGCGCAGTCTATGGGGCAGCCCTGACAGATTTCGTTTTCATCGTTGAAAACGTGGGTGAGATGTTCATCACCGGTCCCGCTGTGATTCGCGAAATAACAGGAGAAGAGGTCAGTTTCGCTGATTTGGGAGGAGCGCGGGTTTGCACCCAGATCAACGGGGTTGGAGACTTTCTGGTGGCCAATGAAGAAGAATGCTTCCGACTGATTCGAACGCTCTTGGGTTTTCTCCCCGCCAATAACCGAGAAGACCCTCCGGAGGTTTCCAGCGAGGACCCGGAAGATCGTCCAGTTCTCGAGTTGGAGGATATCGTCCCCTCCAATCCCCAGCGGGCTTACGATATTCGCCGGGTAATAAAAAAGATTCTGGACCAGGAGGCTTTCCTGGAAGTGAAAGCGGATTTTGCGAAAAATATTGTCGTTGGATTCGGACGAATGGGGGGGCGGAGCATCGGTGTCATCGCTAACCAGCCTATGGTTTTGGGCGGTTCTCTTACCGTGGATTCTTCTGACAAGAGCGCCCGTTTTCTACGTTTTTGCGATGCTTTTAACATCCCTCTGCTCTTTCTGGTTGATACACCCGGATACCTGCCGGGAGTACAGCAGGAGCATACCGGAATCATCCGGCATGGGGCCAAGCTTCTCTATGCGTTCTGCGAGGCCACAGTTCCCAAAATTGCTGTGGTGATCCGCAAATCCTACGGTGGCGGGCATTTTGCCATGGGGGGCCACAAGGCGCATGGTACCGATTTCGTCTTCGCTTGGCCCAACGCGGAATTTGCCATCATGGGCGCCGAACAGGCGGCCAAAATTCTTTACAATCGGGAGCTAAAATCCTCGGATAACCCGGATGTCCTTCTACGAGAGAAGGTTAGGGAATATCGTGACCTCTTCGCCAATCCCTACCGGCAGGCTCAGATGATGTGCATAGACGATGTCATAGAACCGCGGGAGACCCGCACAAAGATTCTCCAGGCCCTTCGGGCGTTGAAGGGTAAATCCAGGGAGAAGCTTCCGCGCTGGCATGGAAACATTCCCATGTGAAGGCCGGGGCCATACGGATTGCCGAGGCCGAATTCCGGGGCCTTGGAAATTGAGCAAAGTGAACAAGGAAGGTAACCAGTACCAATTCGAGAAACGAGGAATAAATCATGAATTTGGGACACATTTTGCAGCAATGGGCGGAGCGACAGGGGGAAAAGGTAGCCCAGGTTTTTGAAGATCATCGTTTTACGTATCGGGAGATGGACGCCAGGGTCAACGCGCTGTGCAACGCATTTATCGAATTCGGCTTGAAAAAGGGCGATCGAGTGGCCTTATTGACGTATAACAATCACCAGTTTATGGAGCTCTTCTTCGCCTGCGGCCGAATGGGAACCGTCCTGGTTCCCCTTAATTTTCGCATGGTCGGCAGGGAGCTGGAATACCAGCTCAATAATTCCGAGTCAGCCATCCTATTTCTCGGGGAAGAATTCCAAAAGGTGATCGAAAACATCCGGCCGCAACTCAAATCGGTCAAACGATTCATCGTCATTGGAAAACCGAATCTCGGCGTGAAAATGGAAAAATACGAGGACCTGATCGAAACCTATCCGAAAAAATTTCCCGCCCTCTCCCATGAAGTCGGGCTGGAAGACGATTTTTTGGTCATTTATACCTCGGGAACCACGGGAAGGCCGAAGGGGGCCGTATTAACCCAGATGAATGTGCTTTTCACGTCCATCAATCAGATCATTGATTTTCAATGTATCACGAAAGACGTGAATTTAACCATGTGCCCCATGTTTCACGTAGGGGGCTCTATGATTTTCACCTTCCCCATCATGCATGTTGGTGGGACGGTTGTGATCATGAAATCTTTTGACCCGGCCAAAGCCCTGGAGCTCATTCAAAGGGAAAAAGTCACGGTCATCTTCGGCGTCCCCGTCATGTGGACCTCGATCATAGAATTGCCTGCGGTGAAGAAGGCGGATTTATCATCTCTCCGGTTTTGCTTTACCGGCGGGTCCTCACAGCCCATAGAGGTGATGAAGAGACTGCGTCAGACGTTTCGGGTTCCCATTACCGAAGGGTACGGCCTTTCCGAAGCCATCTGCTGCTCCTGTTTCCTGCCGCTGGACAGAACCCTCGAAAAGGCGGGCTCCATCGGGAGACCCTTCCTCCACAACCTTATGAGAGTCGTCAACAAAGCCGGCGAGGATATTAAACCCGGAGAGGTGGGAGAAATCATCCAGAAGAGCCCCACCGTAATGAAAGGATACTTCAATAATCCAGAGGCGACCCGGGAGACCATCCAAAACTGCTGGCTGTACACCGGGGATCTCGCTACGGTCGACGAGAACGGCTTCATTTACATCAAGGACCGCAAGAAGGACATGATCATCAGCGGAGCCGAAAATATCTATCCCGTTGAAGTCGAACAGGTTCTGCAAGCAAACCCTAAAATTCTGGAGGCGGCGGTCATCGGTGTCCCGGAGGATGAAAAATGGGGGGAATCCGTCCATGCGGTTGTGGTGTTGAAGGAGGGGGAGAGAATGGTCGCGGAAGAAGTCATCGAATATTGTAAACAAAACCTGGCCAGCTATAAAAAGCCCAGGTCGGTTATTTTCACGGACAAGCTGCCTCGGAATCCGGCGGGAAAGGTTTTAAAGACGACCCTTCGGGAGCAGTTCTCGGCAGACAAGGGGAAAAAGTAAGCCCCTTTCGTAAAGGTGTAAAGGTTTGGGCGAGGGACCCCGGTTCGCGGGAAGGTTCCCTGCGGCTTTCATTCAAAAACTGACTCGAGGATGAAAATGCAACATACAGGAATTACCCTGACACGAAAGACAGGAATCGTTACCGGGAGTAGTCGCGGTCTGGGGAAAATGATTGCTTTGGGTCTCTCTCAGGCAGGAGCAAATGTCGTTCTGGCGAGCCGGACCCTGGAAGCTAATGAGGATTTGGTTAACCAGATTGGCGCAAGGGGGGGGAAAGCCATCGCCGTTCGGACCGATGTTACTAAATTACAGGACGTTAAGGCCTTACGAGATCGTTCGTTGGAAGTTTTCGGGCGGATTGACATTCTGGTCAACAACGCCGGAATCAGCCCCAGCTACAGCAGGGCGGAATCCATTGGAGAAGACGTGTGGGACACGATTCTGCAGACGGATCTCAAGGGGGTGTTCCTTTGCTCCCAAATCATAGGCCAGGTGATGTGCGCACAAAATTCTGGCAAAATCATCAATATTGCGTCGACCGCCGGCATCGAGGGCATGCCGCTGTTGGCTGCTTACGCTGCAGCCAAGGCGGGGGTGATCAATCTGACGAAAACTCTGGCATTGGAATGGGCTTCGCGCAATGTGAATGTGAACGCGGTGGCCCCGGGGATTTTTGAAGTGGGGGTGGGGGAACCTATTTTTAAGAATGAAAAAATTATGAACAGTTGGCTTTCCCATGTTCCCAAAGGACGGATGGGAAAAAAAGAAGAAATTTCCGGAGCTGTGGTTTTCTTGGCCTCGGAATGGGCCAACTACATCACCGGACATGTCCTTGTCGTCGATGGGGGATGGACGGCGGGACACCTGATCGGCATCAAAAGCCAACATGTATAGACATTGTACACACCGCGGATCACGAAAATTATAGAAGTAGATCATCAATTTAACGGGGGTTCTAAAAATGGAGTATAAAAACATCATCATCAAAAGGGAACGAGAAGGAAAAGTAGCCAGGTTGATTTTGAATCGGCCGGAGAAAATAAATGCCCTGACGGAAGTCTTCATGCATGAACTCATGGAAGGTCTTCGGGAGATTGCCGATGATAAGCGAGTCAGAGTGATGGTTCTGACAGGCGCAGGAGGAAATTTTTGTGCAGGGGATGACATTACGGAATTTCCAAACTGGGAAGTCCAAGACCACGTACCGCGGGTCCGCTTTATGCAGACGATGTCCAACTTCATTGAAGAAATGGACAAGGTGAACATCGCTGCCGTTCAGGGCTTCGCGGTGGGTGGCGGGATGGAATTGACGATGGTCTGCGATTTGGTCTTCGCCGAAGAAGGCTCCATGTTCGGCATCCCGGAAATCGATATCGATACCACCCCCGGTTGGGGAGGGACCCAACGCTACGGCCGCTTAATCGGCCGTAGAAAGGTGAAGGAAATGATCTTCCTGGGCAACCTAATGAACGCCCAAGAAGCCCGGAATTATCAACTGGTCAATTATGTGGTTGGCAAGGGAAAACTCGATGAGGCCGTGAACGACACGATAGACATCATTTTGGATAAAAATCCGTTGGCCCTTTCCCTGGCAAAGTTTATCATCAACCGGGGAATCGATGCGGATCTGGCAACGGGTCTGGGCTTTGAGGTTCTCTCCTCAACCATCTGCTTTGCAGATAAAGGTCAGCGCCGGGCCACGGCCGAGTTTGCCAAACGAGGGGCGGGCTGGAAGGACCGGCGGAATCGGGTCAAAGCTTGGATGAAAAAATACCAGGGATATAGCTACGGCAAGTCCTGAAAACGGATAGAGGTTGGTTTTTTACTCAAAATTTAGTCGGTTCCTTGCTCACATAAATAGGTGGTAATTCGTTTTGGTCTTATGAAGATGTTGTGGATTGTCTGGGATTTTTAGGAGGTAGATATCATGCTTATCAATGGACACGCCCGGGGCTATGTTGGCGGTTTCTTGCGCGTCAACCTGACGACGGGAAAAATCAGTGTAGATACTCAGTACCATGAATTTGAAACGCTCCGCAAATTTCTGGGGGGCAAGGGACTGGGGTCGTATCTTCTTTACAAAGAACTGAGACCCGGTGTCGATCCGCTGGGGCCGGAGAATAAGATTATCCTGCTAACTGGACCGCTTACCGGGTCCAGGGCCATGACGGGAAGCCGCTTCTGTTTTGTGACCAAAGGCCCGGCGACCGGATACTGGCTGGATACGGGGTCCGGCGGTTTCTTCGGCCCGGCGCTCAAATCGATGGGATATGACGGCATAATCATCGAAGGGAAAGCGGATAAACCCGTTTACCTTTCCATCGATGAAGGGAGCGTGCAAATCCTCGACGCAACGCGCATCTGGGGGCTACCGATTTTTGATACATACCGCGTCTTAAAGGGAGTGCATGGCGAAAAGGTGAGAATTGCGGCGATCGGCCCTCCCGGCGAGAGAATGGCCAAGATATCGAGCGTGATTATTGATGGACGGGCTGCCGCCCGGGGAGGCCCTGGATCCGTCTTCGGAAGCAAGAATCTGAAGGCCTTGGTGACGAAGATAGGCCTCGTTAAAGTCCCGATCTATGATCCCCCGACAATGGAGGCGATTAACAAAGAAATCCGGGACATTTTGGTGAAAACGGCTTTCACCGGCACGACGATGCGCAACTATGGGACTTCCGCGATGATCGCCCTCATCAACGAAGAGTCTGCCTGGGGGGTCAGGAACTTTCAGGAGGCTCAACTCGAAGGCGCCAAAGAATTATATCCCGAAGCGTTCAAAGAACAATTTTGGAAAAAAAGGACCGGCTGTTTCGCCTGTCCCATCGTCTGTACGCAGGTGGGGAAAATCGTCGAAGGCAAGTGGGCGGAAACGGAGAGCGAGGGGCTGGAATATCAGACGATTTGGGCCTTCGGCCCCCAGTGCGGGATCACAGACAAGAACGCCGTCATCCGGGCCGATTACCTTTGCGATCTTTATGGACTGGATACCATTTCTACGGGCAACACCATCGGCTTCTTGATGGAGTGCTTCGAGCGGGGTCTCTTAACCTCCTCGGACACGGACGGCTTGGAACTACGCTTTGGCTCCGGTGATGCCCTGGTCACCGCCGTCGAGAAAGGGGGAAAAGGAGAGGGCTACCTCGGGGAACTGGTCTCGACCGGGGTCCGGGAAGCGGCGCGAAAAATCGGCCAGGGATCGGAGAAATTTGCCATCCATGTAAAAGGACTGGAGGTTTCCTCATACGATCCGCGGCGGGCTCACGGGATGGCCCTGTGTTATGCCCGGGCCGACCGGGGCGCCTGCCACGTGCGCCCCGCGACCCATGGGGTCGAAGTATTCGGCATTCCCAAATCCGTTGATCCTTTTACAACGGAAGGAAAGGCGGAGATGGTCAAGCGGGGGACGGAGATGGGTAATATCCTCTGGGATTCTTCAGGGTTTTGTAAGCTGGCTTCATGGGCCTTAGGACCGCAAAAGGCTCTGGACATGATCAATGCCGTGACGGGTTTCCAGATTAATGGCATGAAGGAATTTTCTATTATGGGAGAACGGATCAATAACTTGATCCGGTCCTTTAACCTGCGCGAAGGAATGACCGCGGACGAAGATACCTTGCCCCACCGGTTGCTCCAAGAGCCGAATCGGAAGGGCCCAGCAGCGGGTATTGTTTTGGCCGAAAATTTTACGGAAATGAAGAAAAAATATTACGAAATTTGCGGCTGGGATGACCAAGGCGTTCCCACCGAAAAGAAATTGCAGGAGTTAGGTATTTACGATGTGGTCAGGGGAAAGGCGTGATCTCGGCCAAAGAGAATAAGCCCAGGATATGATTTGGTCTTTATCTCACTAAAGAAAGGAGGAGATGGGCATTTAAATCCTTTTGGGAACAGGGTCTGATTTTTCATACTTTAAAAGTCGCAATTTCATTTAAAAACCGATTCAAAAAGGAGATCAGATTATGAGTGAAGCAAGAATTCCTGACGTGAGCTCGAATATTGCCTGGTATCGAGAAATTAACGCATACCAATGGCGAACCCTGGTGCTGGCCATTTTGGGCTATACTCTGGACGCCATGGATTTTTTGATGTATGCGTTAGTCATTGGCCTCATTATTAAAGAATTCGCGATTTCCGCAGCTACTGCCGGTTTTATTGCCACGGTGGTGTTAATTGCAGCCTCGGCCGGAGGCTACATCTTTGGTGTACTCACGGACTACATCGGTCGGGCCCGTACATTGGTCATTACGGTGTTGGTATACTCTGCTGGTACTTTTTTCTCCGCCTTCTCGGCGACCTGGGTCCAATTGCTCTTCTGGCGGTCTCTTTTGGGGTTAGGAATGGGCGGCGAATGGGGGCCCGGCATGGCCCTCGTCATGGAGACGTGGCCGCTCAGGCATCGCGCCAAAGCGCTCGGTATGGTTCAATGCTCGTGGGCCTTCGGCTGGCTTCTGGCCCTGGGTGCTTCCGTGGTGATCGTGCCGCGATGGGGCTGGCGCGGACTTTTCATGGTTGGAATTCTGCCGGCGATCATCGTTTCTATCGCTCGAGCGCGCATGGTGGAACCTGAAATTTGGGAACGGGCTCGCAAGGGGGCCAAACGAATGTTTGCACCTGCGGAACTCTTTACCCGCCGATACATTGGCAAGACTATCCTCTTGAGCCTTTTGGCTATTCTGGGCGCCGCGGGCTATTATGCTTTTGCTATTTGGCAGCCGACCGTGTTAACTGCCCCATTAATCAAAGGGGGCGCCGGGATACCGCGAGCGGGATTGACCCCTTATTTAATAGTAACATACCTTGTTGCAATCGTTGGATATAACATTTTTGGTTGGTTCTGTGATAAATGGGGTCGAAAACCGGCCTTCTTTATTTGGACCATTATAACAGCCATTGGCCTGATCGTTTATTCCCTGTCTGCCGGAAACTTTGGGATGTTAGTGACCGGCATGTTAGTTATCAGTTTCGGAACCACGTATTATGCTGGTTATGGTCTAATCATCTCTGAACTTTATGAAACTAGCGTGCGTGGTTCGGCTTTTGGATTTATTTTCAACACAGGCCGGCTTATCGGTGGGCAGGCACCAGTGTTGGTAGGCGTCATGGCGGCCAGCCTGGGATTTTCAAAAGCCACCATAATTGCTTTGCCACCAATGATCCTCATGATCATATTGCTTGCTTGGTTGCCAGAAACCAGGGGGAAGGAATTAGAATAGCAAATATGTTCTGGCGGATGAAACGGAATAAGGGCATTTAAGGGAATACTTGCTTGGGGCTATCGTGTTAGTTGAGGTAATAGAATGATTGTGTGACCTATTACCTCCCTAATGCATAGCCCCAGAAACCGAAAAATTTAATAAGGTGGAGGGATACGCTTTGAAAACTATATATCTTGCACCTGGCGATCTGGACCAAGTCTTGGAACCATTACAGAAAGATCCAGATGGAACTATAGTAATGGCTGGCGGCACGGCATTGTTGTGGACAGCCCAACTCCTCGGAAAACCCGTGACGCCGCGAAGAGTGATTAGCCTGCAGAACCTAACCCGGCTGCTCGGGCAGTTAAAATATAGTCCCGTATTGGAATTGGGAGCATTGGTTTGTTTGGCAACATTATCAGGAGAAATTCCGGGAGAAAATGGAATACCCTCTATTTTGGCCCAAGCAGCCAGATCCGTAGGCTTTCCGGCGATTCGTCGCACTGCCACTTTAGGAGGGAATTTGGCCAATGGGCTGATGATTTCTCAACTCCTGCCCGTCCTCTCAGTCCTTGGAGCCAGCATCCAATTACGCTCTATCTCTGAGCAGCGAAGCGTAGATCTGGCACAAAGCGTCGTTGATGAAGTTTTTTACCCGATCGCCTCTTCTGGTGAGATCATAACATCAGTTTCTATTCCTGAGGATAGTGTTCAAGGACGCCAGTCTTACCTAGACTTTGTTTTTCCCGGGAAGTACCCGGTTGTCGTTGCCTCTGCATACTGGCAAGGCTTCCTGCGAGTGGCCCTTCTGTCGGATCAGAAGCTTTGTCTTTGGACCACGGAAACCGACCATAGTATGCGGGAGAAAAAAGTAGCTGAACTAACCGATGCGGCATGTCTTTCGTTTGGACTAACCAATGAAGGTCCCCTTGGCCAAGTCGATGTTTACCGTAGACGGGCAATGGTAGCAAAAGCAATGAAGTCTACCATTATTGATTAATTTTCAAGCTTAGGGACGTGAACAAGGCGTGTCAAAACGAAAGGAGCGAACATAGATGTCAGTAGATCTAGAATTCAAGATCAATGGTCGATGCGAAAGTCTTACGGTTGAACCGTTGGAACCCCTTCTCACAGTTATCCGCGATCGTCTAAGTCTCACCGGGACTAAAAAAGGTTGCGACGGAGGAGAATGTGGATCTTGTACCGTATTGCTGGATGGAGAGCCAATTCTTTCCTGTCTTACACCTGCAGTGCTGGCGCAAGGGCGCAAGGTAACAACCATTGAGGGTCTTGAAAACGATGGACGTCTGAATCGGATTCAGACCGCTTTCATAGAGATGGGAGCTGTACAGTGTGGTTTCTGCACGCCCGGTATGATCATGGCGACTGAGGGCCTATTGGCGAAAAATCCCAACCCAGATGAATCTCAGATCCGTCAGGGATTAGCCGGGAATCTGTGCCGCTGCACTGGTTATCAGAAAATCGTCGATGCGGTTCAGCACGTTGCCGCTGGTCCCACGGGTAGAAAGGACGGTGGGTCGGATGAGTAAGAACCTAATCGGTATTTCAACCCCGCACTTGGAGGCACCGGACAAGGTGACCGGTGATACTCTATACGTCGATGATCTCCGATTTCCTAACATGTTGGTGGGACGTATCTTACGTAGCCCACACCCCCATGCCCGCATCGTCGCAGTTCATACGGAGACCGCCCTGGCCATCCGCGGGGTGCGGACCGTATTAACCGGCAAAGACTTCCCTAAACGATACGGCCTGATGATTTTTGATGAGACCGTGCTGGCGGTCGATAAAGCTCGTTATGTGGGTGATGAGGTTGCGGCGGTCGCCGCCGAGAACGAAGAGGCGGCAGAGGAAGCCTTAGCTGCCATAACGGTGGATTACGAACCTCTGCCAGCCGTCTTTGACCCTGAAGCAGCCATGCGGACAAACGCTCCCTTGATCCATGATGATTACCCCAAAAACATTACTATGGAATTTCATATCCAACGCGGTGACGTGCAAACAGCCTTTGCAGCTTCTGACTTAGTATTTGGGCAACAATTCAAGACCCAGGTACAACATCAATGCTACATGGAACCATACGGCTGCGTAGTAGTACCAGAGGGCGGGCGTTTGACCGTCTGGGCACCAGTACAGGATCCGTTCACACTTGCTGATCAACTATCAGGGTTATTCGGTTTGCCGGCAACCAAGATAAGGGTGATCCAGACCCCTATCGGGGGTGCCTATGGAGGAAAGGTCTCCTATCAACGTCTGAATTATGTGACGGCACTGCTTGCCTTAAGAGCGGGTCGGCCGGTGCGCATGGTCAACAAGAGATGGGAAGAATTTGCAGCAGGACGACCCCGGATCCCCGTAATCGCGGATTTAAAAATGGGCTTCGATCGGAATGGAAAAATATTGGGAAAGCAGACCCGCATCATTGCTGATAATGGTGCATGCACGGGCTTCACGCCAGGAATTTTACCCGTCCTTACGATGCGGCATGAAAACCAATACAGGATTTCAAACATACACACCGATTCCTATCTCGTCTATACCAACAAGGTGCCTACTGGCCCATTCCGTGGGTTCGGCAACATCCAAATGATCTTTGCCTTGGAGTCCATGATGGATATGGCAGCCCGTCGACTGGGCATCGATCCAATCGAGCTGCGACTGCGCAACGTTGTCCATGCCGGCGATGTTACAGTCCATGGATACCAGATCCAGACCGATGGTTTGACCCGTTGCCTTGAGGCAGTCCAAGAGCGGATAGGATCCAGCCGTGGTCAGCGGAAACCCAACCACGGATTTGGGTTCTCTTGTGCCATTCACTCCAGTAGCAATAGAACAAGGCCTTATGATGGGGCCACGACGAGGCTGCGTCTAAACCCAGATGGGACTGTACATGTCATTACTAGTGACCCGGATCTTGGCCAGGGGAGCCGTACTGTTTATGCCCAGATTGTGGCCAGCGAATTGGAGATTCCGATCGATCGGTTGGCGGTACCCTTGGTAGACACGGATTTTTCACCATTCGGACTTGGAACCTACGCAGACCGCCTCACTACAATGGGAGGACATGCTACACGAGGGGTGGCCCGGGAAATGAAGGAAGCTATCCTTGCGTCGGTTGCCGCTCTCCTGGAAACACCGAAGGATAATCTTGAGTACCGGGATGGCTCCGTTACTGTCTGCGGTCATCCGGAAAAAACACTTAATCTTAGCGAAGTCGCCAAGCGTTTATTGTGGAGGGTGGGGGGAAAGACGCTAAGCGTGGAGTATACCTATGATCCGCCCAACACGGTTCAGCGCCATCCCCAGACCCTTATGGGAAACACACATTCAACCCACAGTTTTTCTGCTCAGGGAGTTGAGGTCAAGGTGGATGAAACTACCGGTAAAATCAATTTGTTGCGGATAGTTTCAGCCCACGACTTGGGACGGGCCATCAACCCTCAATCAGCCGAGGGTCAGCTTGAAGGTGCTGTATCGGTCGGCATAGGCTATGCTCTATCGGAAAATTACCAATTTGATGAGGGTCAAACGCTTTCAAATAATTTCAGGGATTACGGTATCCCGCGTGCCACCGATATTCCCCGAATTGAGACTATCCTGATAGAGACGAACGACCCAATGGGGCCTTATGGCGCGAAGGGGGTGGGACAAACAGGCACCCTGCTTCCGGCCCCGGCCATTGCCAATGCCGTAGAGGATGCTGTGGGGGTGCGCCTTACCGAACTTCCCATGAATCCAGATAGGGTTTTGGGTGCCCTTTTGAAAATGAAAAGTTCTGATAAGACCGATATGAAAAATATCCCAGTGTCAAGAGAAACCGGGAGCTGTTAAAATAGTGTTTGGATAATATGGGAACACTTCCGGGGTGATGGAATTAGATGATAGAGGGGACAGCTCAAAAATAACTCAGATGAAACCGGCACGATAGTTTCAAGAAGAATGTGAGTAAATCAGGTTCTCCAGTGCCGCATAAGGAGGATTTACAATGTCCACTAAGATTATCGAATCTTTTCTTTTACTTAGCACGCCGACGATTTCGGATGCATTAGACCTCCTGCTCCTGAGTGGTGGGTGTTTAGGTCTGCGACCGGTGGTTATGGGACATAAGATTGCAGGACCGGCCTATACCGTTCGTTATGTACCGGCAGGCACTGAAAAAACAGGGGCCGGAGACTTTCTGGATGACGTACCGGCGGGGAGTGTAGTCGTCATCGATAATGGAGGACGCACACACTGCACGGTTTGGGGTGACCTGATGACCCGGCTATCTAAACGTAATAGGGTGGCGGGTACGGTCATTGATGGCGTATGCCGGGACGTGGACCTTATTAGAGAACTAGAGTATCCTATATTCACACGCGGTGCTTTTATGGTGACTGGAAAGGGACGAGTTCAGCTCGCTTCGATACAAGAAGTGGTAACCATAGGAGATGTGTCGGTGCGGCCCGGTGATTTTGTAATTGCAGATGACAGCGGTGTTCTGGTGGTTCCCCAATCGCGGTCGGAGGAGGTGTTGCGGACAGCCCAGAATATCGCTGACCGGGAAGATCGGATCAAGGGTATGATAGAAGAAGGCTTGAGCCTTAAGGAAGCTAGAGAACAGGAGGGGTACCATCAAATCGGAAAACAGTAGGGAATGCGTTAATATTATTATGAAAATAGGCTTCTCGTGAAGTCATGAAGCTCATGGGTTTTCTTGCGAAATGGATCCGACACTCGTCCCCGTCTTCCCGATGGATAAGATGGGTCTGGACGAACGCCGTGGTAGTCATGATGCTGGGAACATTTTCTCGTGGTGGGAACGAAATTTTTCTCGAGATGACCGTGAGAAAAAATCTAGATCTGGGGGCTAAGTAATGGAGGGGAAAAAAGGTGTTGCGGATAGCCCTGAATATTGCTGATCGAGAAGATTGGATCAAACGCTTCGTTGAAGAAGGCTTGATCATTTAAGGAAACCGGGAAGCGAGAGGGGGTATCATCAGATAGATAAACAATTGGGAAAAGATTTAATCAAAAACCTGAGAAAACCCATTAACAGCTCCATTCTAAGGAAGACGAAGTCTGGGCTGACAGTGACAAAACAATATTTTAAAGGAAATAGGAGGAACGTAAAATGAGACAAGATTTAGAACTACTCAAAGGTGCTATTGAATTTCATGTTCATTCGGGTCCGGATCTGTTTCCACGATTACTGGATCATGTGGGAATGGCTCAAATGGCCAAAAATGCTGGTTATAGGGCCTTAGTGCTCAAAAGCCAGAATATGGGGACAGCAGATCGAGTACCATTCATCCGCATGATTGTGCCGGATATTGATATCTTTGGAAGTATAACTTTAAACTATTCTGTGGGCGGGATCAATCCCTTTGCTGTAAACGCCGCCATAGGGTTTGGGGCCAAAGTTGTCTGGATGCCCACTATCGACGCCAGAAATCACATGAATTATTTCGGAGGGTTAGGACAATTTGGTTCGTCAATCAAGTCTGAAAAAAAGCTTCCGGACTTTTATAAAAAAGCAAAGGGGTTAACAGTTCTTTCCGATGATGGGAAACTGCTTCCAGAAGTAAGGGACATATTAGACCTGGTTGCTGCGAATAATATTGCCTTTGGCTTGGGACACGTGAGTGTTGATGAATTTTTTGCTCTGGCTAAGGGGTGCAAAGATGCTGGCGTAAAAAAGATGTTTGTTGATCATCCGGACATCGCCTTCACCAAAGTTCCCCTCGAATCGCAAATCAAATTAGCCCAGATGGGTGTGAAAATGAATTATGTCGCAGCGCAAATTTCACCTAAGTTTTATTGTGTTTCGCCGAAGGAGGTTGCAAACAACATTCGCCAAGTGGGGGTGCAGAATGCCTTGATTTCTACAGACCTTGGGCAGATATCAAACCCCGATCCGATTGAATCAATGCGATCGTACATTCAAATTCTTCTAGAAGAAGGATTTACGCCCAGCGATGTCAAAACCATGCTTCACGATAATCCTGCGGCTTTCCTGTATGAGTGAAGTATGTTACTATGAGCTACCAAGGTGATTCCGATAAGAGGCCCGGTGGAGGTTTAACCCTTAAGATGCGAAGAGCTTAGATAACCTTGCAACGAGTCGCCTTTGAGTCAAGGCGAATCATCAATACACCTAATTACCCATCTTCTTTACAGCGAGCGCTGTAAAGAAGATGGGTAGGCTTAGTCCTTGTTTGTTTCGCTACGATCAGTCGGGAGAGGTTTTAGATATCCTCTTCGCTTAACTCTCGTGCTTTCAGAATGTCTATAAACCCAAGGATATCCAAGGTGGATTCCCCTTGGCGCAATCTCTCTTTAATCCTTTTTTCTTTTTCTTCTCTAACTCTGGACTTTTCGAGAACTTCTGCCGCCTCTTCGCGTTTGACAACAACAACTCCGTCCCGATCTCCTAGAATTAAATCACCTGGATAAATGGCTACGTTGTCGAGAATTAATGGATGGTTAATCCAGCCCAAAGAGATTTTTTCCGTTCCCTTGATGCAGAGGGCGCGAGAAAACGCAGGAAACCCTTGTTCGGTCATAGCTTGAGAATCCCGAACGGCGCCGTTGAAAACCAAACCGGCAATTCCCCTTTTTTGCGCGGCTACAGCCATAATTTCTCCCCAAGCTCCTGCTTCCGTGAAGCCCTCGGCATCGGCCACAATTACGTCCCCCGCATTGGCCACATAAATAGCCTTGTGGAGCATAAGATTATCCCCTGGCCGTACTTTCACGGTTATGGCCGGACCACACACGACCATATCGGAGGCGATCGGTTTAATATTTGACGAAAGAGCTCCTTTTCCACCCGAGGCTTCATATACGGTGGCCGAAGACAACTTTTTGTATCCACTAACTAGTTCCGTTGGAACCCTTTGGATAGTGTGAATGACGTGAAGCGTCTAAATCATCCTCCGTTCTTGGATTATTTTAGGCTTATTCCAGTTTTGGTTGAATTTCTGAATGTATGCAACCTGACCTTTAGGATAGCGGATTCTCAACCCGCCCGATGAACCATAAAACATTTGATTTCAAGTTTACTATAGGAGCCGATATTTTTTTGTCAAGTAAAGAATTTGCTAGTGAGATCTTACTATGCAGATTTTATATTCAGAATAAAAAAAATGCCGAAAAACATTTAGGTTGTCTGATTTATGCGCTTGGAGCACATATAATTCTTTTTCTAATTTTGAAATTTCTAAACATGATTTTTTGTAAAAAATTCCAAATTATGATAAATTTCGTGATAAATATCTTAAGAAGTTACAAGTTTAAAGGTTATTACCAGGCAACATAAGCGACGATCCCTACAGCATCAAGTGTTTCTTGTCTGCTAACGAAAAGGATAGCCATAGATGAAAATTGAAGGGATACGCGATATACCGAAAGAAAGACAAAAGGTCTGGGAAGCTTTCCTTAACCCTGAAAAATTACTAAAAGGAATTCCGGGATGTATTAAACTCGATTCTCTCGGAAATGATGAATTCAATGCGGTTATGAATGTTGGGTTGACTCCAGTAAAAGGACTTTTTGAAGGTAAATTTCGGTTTAGTGACAAGAAACCATTCATATCCTTTTATCTTACAGCAGAGGGGAATGGCCGACCTGGTTTTGTTAAGTCTGAGACCCTTGTCGCTTTTTCAGATGTCGGAATGGGAACACGCGTCCGTTATTATTCAAAGGTGCAAGTGACTGGGCCTATGGCGGCGATTGGGGAAAGGATGATTGACAGCGCGGCGAAGATGATAGCCAATCAATTTTTTAATCGAATGTCACGTCTAATCGAGAATTCTTGATAATCTGCTAGCACGATACCCTTTTTTTTAGAGAGGAGCAATCTGTCGTTCCCATAGGCATTTTGAGGGTCCCCGCGATCGACCAACCCCACGTTCCGCAGGTGGCAGGGAGTCGTGCCAACGCAGTCAACGAAGAGGGGTACCCTTTTCTAAACACGGGTCTATGAATGAAGGCAATCTGGCATTAGGCGTTCATTCCGCCGTCTGCCATAAAAATGCTTCCCGTCGAAAAACTGCTTTGATCGGAAGCAAGGAAAAGTGCTGATCGGGCGATCTCCTCGGATTTCGCGTGACGCCCCAGCGGAATGCGCGCGTTGATCATCGCAGTGCCATCCTGTCCTGTGACCGCACTGATCCGTTTCTCGATCTCCGTCTGGAATGGGTTGTCGATGGGACCCGGCGCCAGAATATTCACGCGTATCCGGCGCATCGCCACTTCCTTTGCAACCGCGCGCATGAGCCCCACGAGCGCATGCTTGGATGTCACATAAGCGCAATTGTTGGGGCTGGAAGTCACGCCCATAATGCTCGACGTAATGACGATGCTACCGCCGTCATTCATCTGAGGTAGACCGTATTTGCATGCGAGGAACGAGCCGCGGATGTTAACCGCCATGACCGCGTCGAAGACTTCCTCGGGAAAGTCGATAATCGGCCTGGTGGTGCCGCTTATCCCCGCGTTGCTGAACAAGACGTCTATTTTGCCCCATTTGGCAACGGTCCGGTTGATGTAGTTTTTTGTCTCCTGCGTGCTTGACACATCAGCTTTTACGGTTTCGATAAAATCGGAATTCACCTTTAGCGATTTGGCCGCACGGCCCAAAGAGTCCTGGTTATTGTCGACCAGCATGACTCTGGCGCCTTCCTGCAAAAAGAGCGACGCACTCGCAAGACCGAGGCTGCCTGCCCCGCCAGTAATGATACAGACTTTGCCATCTAACATCCCCATATGTTTCCACCTTCCTGATTCACTTTTGGGTTGCCCTTACTGCCACCTTTTCTGCCCAAAGCAACCTCAAATTTTGATAAGAATTTGTTTTTTGATGGAAAAGTATAAGGCAAGGAAAAAACACGGTCAAGGAGAAAAATAGGAGAAAAATAGGGCCAAAGGCAAGGCGACAAAGGGGTCTTCTGAAGAAAATGGAACTTTGTTCGCCCTTGTCGGGGATATGGAAGCACGTGGCCTCCAGCCTATCTAAGGCATTGAAGGTTTTTTCTTACCGGTTGTACTTGGAGTGGTAGATGATCCGGGAGATAGGTCATTCATTCTTGTGAAAAAGAGGCCCGGATGATATAGCTGGCCAGATTTTCCAAGGCCTCTTTTTTTCTGGGATGGATTCGAGGGCCGTGGAAGACCTGAAAACCAGAATGTTTCCAGGATTTCAAGTAGATTTATATGATCGGGAGTGATTTTCTCTTTAGAGAGAAAAAACATAAGGATTTCGGATCTAAAAATTTTTTCCAGATATTTGAGTTTAACGGCAGGTGCGACTTTAAAAGAAGTGGTCCGATTCTCGACTTCACCAAGTCATTGGTGGAAGCAAAATTCGGGAACCGAGGATTACGGCTTAAAAACAAGCTTAACGTTCGCGCTCAACGGGCGCGTCGGCGGGGCTGAGCGAAGGACAGCCCCGCCGGCAAGCAGTCCTCTGCAGCACAGGTTAGGCGGCTCTCTCGAGTATCGAGAATTCTCTTTTCGAGTTTTTTGTAAGTCTATGTTGGAGATATGGACTATTCCACCTTTTCCCACGTTAAAATCGCAATGGCGACCTTACCATCTTGTGGACGCGGATGCGGGTTGGTGCTAAGGATGAGTTTGCGCCCGTCGAACTTGATATTCCTCACCTGATCCATCCCGGTCCAATTTTGATTCCAAGAAATGTCGACATGGTGTGTGATTGTCTTAACATCAACAGTATAGGTTCCTCCATAGGCGACCATCGTCTTGAAGAGTTCGGCGCGTTCCTGATCCGTCATCTTCGCTAGATTAGCAGGTTTCGGGCGTTCGTCTTTGACGATGAGGACCATCATGCGGCCTTCACGGCCGTAGTTGATGAAGCCCCGTGGTGCTTTTCCAAAAACGTCGGTCGTTTCACCAGTCGCGACAATTGTTTGGGTGTAGCTTATCAAACGCCATGTCCCGTACAATCGCTCATCTGCAGCAAGGGCTGTAGTCGATATTAACAGAACCAAGAAAAACCCTGCAAGAAGGGGATTTGTCTTCATCGAAATCATAACCGTTTCCTCTGTTTCCTATGAAATTTATAAGGCTGAAAATAAGATAGGTCCCAAATGGGTGACAAAATTCCTCGGGAGCCAAAATAGACGCACCTTCCGGGTACTCCTTTTTATACTTCAGTCCAGAATGTTAGAAGGTTGGTTGTGAAGTTAATTAGGAACGGGTGGAAACAAGAATTAAAAACTACTTTTAAGTGCATTGTATTGTTTTGAAAAGCTTTGCTTTTGAATGGAAAAAGTATAAAATAAAAAAAAGGGAGGGTCAAGAAAAATAGTGCGGAAGGCAGGGGGGACGTAGTGGTTTTCTGGAGAAAAAGGGACAATTCGGGGGTGTACTTTACAAATTGATTACCGTTTGTAATGCAGTATAATGAGCCAAAATAAAAAATCACAAGTACAGGAAGCAACTTCTTAATTTTACATGAAAATTCTGATTCACTTTGTAATGGTGAACCTTAATCCTTACATGTTCATGTGGTTCGGTCCAGCTCTTTTCTCACAGCCAATCCCAGTTTCTCTATTGCATAGGGTTTCTTCAAGTAGTTCCCCACACCGATGGCCTTGCCGGAATGCACACGATCCGACTTCGAAAAACCGCTTACGATAATCGCCTTCTGTTGGGGACGAATCTCAAGCACGTTCAATTAGGTGTCCAGTCCATCTATGCCGGGATCCATGATCATGTCCAGAACCATGAGATCGACTTTATGCTCCTTCAGGTAAGCCACCGCCTCTTCATCGCTTGTTACATTGTAATTCAATTTTTTGAGCATCACTTCTGCTAATGCTGGAAGACAGGTTACCATATTGATTTGACCTTTGAGAGTCTATCTTGGCCTATAACAGCACACCGCATGAAGCATTGAATAACATATCCCCTAATGATGGGTATGCAGGGAGAAAGGAGGCTATTCTACCTCAGCGAAGAGAAAAGAAATGGTTGACTGTGGAGCGTCAAAGGCAGTATCATGCGCTTTCATGGATCAAATTTTAAAAGGACTTTATCGCCTGGGAGGTCCCAAGTTTCCTGCCTTTCTCGTGGTGGGGAGCCATCGCGTTGTCCAAGTCGATGCCGGGCCCGCCTTTGTGGGGCCGGAGTATCTCCAGGACATCCCAAAAGTGCTGGGGAATGGAAGAGGACCGGACTTTCTTTTCCATACCCATTCCCACTTCGACCATGTAGGCAGCACCCCCTTTCTGCAGCGGCACTTTCCGGAGATAAAAGTAGGCGGCAGCGAAACGTTCGCCAGGCGGCTCTCGCAGACAAGGAGCGGGAAAATCATAGCGGATCTCAACCGTGCGCTTGTCCAAAAAAGTAATATGGACAGGGCCTTTATCCCCGGGGATTTTGACTACAACCTTCTGACAGTTGAACAGATTCTTAAAGACGGGGATTTTGTCGATCTGGGCGGCGGGGCATCGCTTGAGGTCATCGCCACCCCCGGCCATACCAGCGACAGCCTGAGCTTTTTTCTGCCCCATCTGGAGGCCGTGCTGGCGGGCGATGCGCTCGGAATCATGCCGGGAGATGATTTCTGGGTGGCGCCCCAGTTTCTATCCAGCTATGAGGACTATCTCGACTCCATCGAGCGGATCCGGCAGAGAGCGCCGAAAACCATCCTGTTGGGTCATCACTCCGTAGTGCGCCAAGAGGAAGGCGAAAGATTTTTCAATGCCGCTGTGGCCGACTGCCGGGCCTTCCGGGAGATGATCGAACAGGTCCTGAAAGAATCCCAGATGAAGGAAGAAATGGTCGTCCAGCGTATCCACGCAGCCGAGTATCATACGCTTCGCCAGGGCAAACAGCCCGAGGAGGCTTTTCTTTTAAACCTCACCGCCCAGGTTCGCTTGATCGCCATTGGCATGAAAAGGGAGCGGGCCGAAATAAAGAATCCAGAATCCAGAAGTCAGAATAAAACGATCCCGTCAAGCAAGATGCCCTGACCTTTTTTACTTTGAGCTTTCAGCTTTGAGCTATTTTCCAACTAAACCCCCGGTCCGAACCCTTTCTTAAGCTCCCTTTTCAGTATTTTACCGGCACTGTTGCGGGGCAATTCTTTTACAAAAACGACCCTTTTGGGAATCTTAAAGTGGGCAATCTTTTCATGAAGGACTGATCGAAGTCCTTCTTCAGTCATCGCGGCGCCCTCGTTCAGCAAAACAAAGGCCGCCACTGCTTCGCCCCGGTTGGGATCCGGCATCCCGACCGCTGCGGCCTCTGCCACCTGAGGAATCGATTCGATCGCCCGCTCCACTTCGGCGGCATAGATATTCTCGCCCGAACTGATAATCATATCGACCTTTCGGCCGACAATATAAAAAAACCCCTCGGGGTCCTGTTTCCCCAGATCGCCGGTGTGAAACCAGCCATCGCGGAAAGCCGCCCGCGTCTCCTGCGGCTTATTCCAGTATTTTAATAAAACAGTGGGGCCCTTGACCACAATCTCTCCAACTTCACCCGGCGGCACATCCTGGCCGCTGTCGTCCACAAGTCGCAAATGGGTGTGGAATACCTCTTTGCCGACCGAGCCGGCTTTGCGGACAGAGTCTTCGAGATCCAGGGAGGTCAGTCGCAGGGTTTCGGTCATGGCATACCCTTGGGCGAACCGGATGCCCTTTCCCTGATACTTGCGGATCAGGGAAACGGGCATGGGAGCCCCGCCGGTAATGAAGAAATCCACATGGGAAAAATCAGCTCTTTCCCAGGCGTCGGTTTTGGCCATCATGTCAAACATCACCGGCACCGCAAACATGTAGTTGATTTTTTCAGCGCAGATAAGCTCAACGACTTCCAAAGGGTTGTCGAAACTTTTAAGAACCAGAGAACCCCCGGCATAAATGACCGGGGTTGCCGAAGCGACCAGGGCCCCGATGTGAAAAAGGGGAGCAACGACAAGGGATTTGCAGTTGGAACCGATGCCGTAGCCGATCAGGGAATGGATGGCCCCAAAAAGAAAGCTTTCATGCGAAAGCACGGCCCCTTTGGGATCGCCGGTCGTCCCGGATGTATACATGATTACTAAGGGATCTTTCAGGGTCACTTCCTCCGGGGGAATCGGTTCTTCTTCCGGAAATGAGGCCGTAAAATCCGCAAGAGAAGGATCGCTGGAAAATGGGTCGCCGCCATGCCGGAGATAATGTTCAACCGCGGTGGATGCCGCTTTAATCCCCTCTGCCTTGTCGACGAATTCAGCAGAATAGATCAGGGCTCGGGGAGCGGCATCTTTAATGATATAAACCATTTCCGGCAGGGCCAGGTTTAAATTAATGGGGACGATCATCGCACCGGTTTTGGCGCAGGCAAAAAAGACTTCCAGAAATTCGCTGGAGTTGACCATCAGGGTGGCAACCCGTTCACCCTTTTTGACGCCGAGCGCCGTCAGCGCGCGGGCGGTTTGGTTCACCCGCGTATTGAACTGGCGGTTGGTGAAGGCCCTGTCTTCCTGTTTTAGAAAAGGGCGCTGCGGATAAGTCAGCGCGCGCTTGTAAATCCACTCTCCTATGTTCATCGAGGTTGCTCCTTAGTTCTCATCCGGAAATTTGAATTTCCGGATGAAGCTTACAGCATTCAGCGATCAGCTCCATCCGGAACATTGCCTTTTCCGGATGGACACTCCTTAGGTAATGTTTTTCAGCACCAGCGAAACAAAGGTCCCCCCGGATGAAAACCCGTTGATCAGGCCAAAATTGATTGGACTGTCTATCTTTTTGTCCATGACAAACCGCAGCGGACGGATCGGGTTTTTAAGACCGACCGTGGGGGGAATGATCCCCTCCTTTATCGATACGGCCATGGCCGCCGTCCTTATTCCCCCGGATGAGAAGCTCTCACCGACAGCCCCCTTAATGGCGCTGATATAGGGTCGATCAGCAGCGCTTCCAAATACGATGGACAGGGCCTCGGCCTCAAGGGCGTCCAGTCTGCTGCCGCCGCTGGCGGCGGCCGAGACATAATCGATGTCACCGGGGGCGATTCCGGCCGAATTCAGCGCCCGTGTGATCGCCAGGACCGGACCCCGGGGGTCTGAAGGCCAGTCGGTGGGCGGGGCCGGCGCTGAGCTCAGGCCCCATCCGGCAATTTCACAATAGGGTCTGACCCCGCGGGCCTCGGCCTGCGAGAAGGTCTCCAGGCATACCATCCCCGCCCCTTCGCCGATTACCGGTCCGTTTCGCCGGAGGTCAAAGGGACGCGCTCCCTCCGGCCCCCCGTTTGCCGGGGAAAGGGCCTTAAAATGGGTCAGCACCCTAAAAAAGAATTCTGAAATAATATCTACTCCACCGGCGAACATCACATCGGCCCGACCTTGTTTAACCTCAGAAGCTGCGTAGACGATGGCGGTCTCTGCCGAAGCCTCACGGTGATTGAGGGTTGAGTTGATCCCCCTGAAGCCGAGCTCGATGGAAGTATGGCCGGCCGGCGCGTTCATCACGGTATTCGGCACCAGAAAGGGACTGGCCATCCCCGGGCCTTCGCCGAAAAGCACTCCGCCAAACTGGGCGGCCACGTCGGTGCTGCCGACGGCGGTCCCCAGGATAATCCCCGTCCGATCTCGGTTGGAGACGTTTATGCTGACCCCGGCATCCTCCAGGGCCATCCTGGCTGAAGCGGAGGCCAGAGAGGAAGTCCGGTCCATCTTGCGAAGGTTCTTTACGGAGATGAACGCCCTGGGGCTAAAGTCCGTTACGGCCGCCCCCAGTTTGGAAGCAAAAGGGGACGTATCAAAAGTCGTAATCGGGGAGATGCCGCAGTCTCCCCTGAAAAGTTTCTCCGAGAAAGCATCCTTGCCAACCCCTAAGGGAGTGACCAGGCCGACCCCGGATATGACCACGCGGTTACTCATGGGCAATCCCTCTCGGGGTGTAACTTCCCAAAACGATGGCGGTATTGTTTCCGCCGAAGGCAAAAGAATTGGAAAGAACGATATTCACCGCCACCTCCCGGCAGCCTTCGGTAACATAGTCAAGATCACATTCGGGGTCGTGTTCGGTCAGGTGAATCGTCGGCGGAATAAAATGCTGAAAAATCCCCAGAACGCAAGCCACGCCTTCGATGGCGCCGGCCGCGCCCAGGGTGTGGCCCGTCATGGATTTTGTGGAACTCACCGGGATGTGATAGGCCCGTTTGCCGAAAACCGCTTTGATCCCCCTGGTTTCTATAAGATCGTTGGCCGGGGTGGCCGTGCCATGGGCGTTGATATAGTCCACCTGCTCAGGGACTACGCCACTGTCCTGCAAGGCGGCCTCCATACAGCGCACGGCCCCGGAAGCCTGGGGATCCGGAGCGGTCATATGGTAGCTGTCGCAACTCACCCCGTATCCGAGGACCTCCCCGTAGATGCGTGCTCCCCGCTTTTGGGCCTGGCTCAATGCCTCCAGGATCATGATGCCGGCACCTTCGCCGAGAGAGAGCCCCTGCCGGTTTTTGTCGAAAGGCTTGCAATATTCGGGGTCCACCGCCTTGAGCGCGTTAAAAGCGGTGTAAGTAATCCGGCAAAGGGGTTCGGTGCCGCCGGCGATAACAGCGGTTGCCGTCTCCTCCCGGATCAGATCCCTGGCATACCCGATGGCCGTGGCGCCGGATGAACAGGCGGTCATGAATGTGGTTTTGGGTCCCATGAGCCCTAAGTTTGAGGCGATCTGGTCCGCGGAAGAGGCGCAGCAAAAGGCCGAAAAACGCGAATACCGGACGCCTTTACCGCTGCCCTTGAGATATTGGCGATAGGCCTCCTCGCCTTCCAGCATGCCGCCGGCCCCGCCGCCAATAACAACGCCGGTATCAGCCTGCAGGGCTTCCGGAAAAGGGAAAAGTCCCGCATCGCTCAAGGCCTCCAGCGCAGCCGCCATGGCCATGCAGTCCGAACGAGACATCCGCTTTAATGAGAATTCCGGCGGAATCATCTCGCGGGGGACAAAATTTTTCACTTCCCCGCCGGTCCGTGCTCTGAAGTCGGTCGTATCAAAGACCGTGACCGGTCCGATGCCGCATACCCCTTGCCTTAGAGCTGCGCTGAATTTAGACGCACTCCCGGCGATGGCATTGATGGTTCCCAGTCCGGTGATGACGACTCTTTCTTTTTCCATAAGGGCTCATTGTTCAAAAATAGATTTTTAACTGTCCCAACCCCTGTAGAAGCGCTGTAGGGGCGGGTTTTAAACCCGCCCTTACGGAGAATTTTCATGCTTCGTGGTGTCCCAAAGGGGCATGAGGGCTTAGTAACTATTTATGATGGACTTGTAAAAAGTCCATCATAAGGCCGAGGACGATTAAGTCCTGGGTTCGCCTCTGATCAATAACCCATGGCCTTGACCACTTCGGGGTCGGTCATGACGGCAATCATTATTTTATCCATGAATTTGTAGGCGTTGAAGGCCAGTTGTTCCCGGTCGTCGGTCTTGGGAGGCTCAAAGGTTTCCTCTATATTTTTCTTGAAAAAGTTTTCCCCCTTGGTCACTACGACCTCGGCCTTAAACTGTTTATCCGTCAGGTGCAGCAACTTCACCATGAGAGAAGGGGCCGATCCCGTTGTAGAATCTTCTATGACTTTCAGACCCGCTGATGAAAGTCCCTTCTGGAAGCAGTACCAAAAATAACTCTCAACGGACCCATTGCCGACGACATAGAAGAATTTACCCTCAGCGGAGGGATAGGAGAATTGCTTGGTATTCTCCGCACCATTAGTGAAACTCGCCAGACGAAGACTCTTTCCTTTTAGTTGTAATAAGGCCTTGGCCACATCCGGTGCATAGTTGTCAGACGAAACCTTGGCGTCATTACTGGTCCTGCCGGTCAACCCGGAGAACATGTCCATGAAGCCGCCATGGGCCTTTCCCAAAGGTCCACAAAGAACTAAACATAGAACCATCACAGAGAAAACTGTTTTCTTCATTCCATCTCCTTTCATCAACAAGTATCGGCCCTCTTGACTTTAGACTCTCTTTTCCAAGAGAGAAAATTCCATTATCCTCCGATAAATTTTTAATGGATGGTCATGACAATGTCAAGTCATGTTTGGTTGTTGACAGGCTCTTTCTTTCCCCTTAATATTGGCCTACCCGTAATCGAAGAGAACCCCCCTTTTTTTTAACAAAATGATTCTTGGTTTCGATTCTTCCAATCTCAGAGAGGCTTCCGGTCCCTGGTCGGGGATCGGTCGGCTTCAGTCGGCCTGCCTGGGGATGATCCTTTTTGATATTGAAGCCCTTTCCCTCCAGGAAGAGGTTTGCTTGACTCCTCATGAAACAGCCCGGGTTGAAAGGATGGGGCCCAGACGACGGAAGAGTTTCATTGCCGCCCGGGTGGCCTTGAAGAGGCTGGCCCGCCATCTCGGACTGGTAGAAAAAACTCAACCGGACCGGACCATTGAAACCCTTGGACCGGATGACCAACGGCCCTGTCTGGCGGAAAGTGGATTATATTGTTCTGTTTCCCACGACTCCCGGATGGTGGTGGCCGTGGCCCACAATCATCCGATTGGGGTGGATCTTGAAGTGATCTCAAATAAGGCTTTACGGGTCTTAAACCCCTTTTGGGTAGGAGGGGAAAAAGACCTTATTTCTCTTTCTCCCCTGGGTCCGGAGCGAGCCGCCACCCTGGCCTGGACCGCCAAGGAAGCAGCGGCCAAGGCCTTTGGGCTTCATCTGGTTCAGGCCTTGAGAGAGATAGAAATGGTCAGAGTGGGCGCGAAAGAGGGCCAGATCAGCTATCAAGGAAAGATCTATCCTCTATGGAACAGTGAAGGGCAAGGACAGATCCTCACCCTGATCATTCCTTAGATCCGCACCTCCCGCTGAAATCGTTCTGAGCCCACGATATATTTGACGGTGGTGAAAGATCCCAAGATGGTGCCCAAAATACCCGGGGACAACACGCTTTGGCCGGCTAAAAATAGGCCTTTCAAGGACGTACGATTCAACAGAGCGGCCGAAAGCAACTGATCGCTCGAACGCATTACACCGTAGGCCGAGCCCTCGGGACTGTTAACCCAATCCCGGATGGTTAAAGGCGTAAAGATATCCAGGATCTGCAGCCCATCGAAGGGACCTATAATATGTTCCGCCTTTTTAAGCAGCCCCTGCGCCAACTCCGTTTTCTTTTGAATGTAATCGAGACCGCGCTTGCCGGAGCGGGTGTCCCCCCAAGCCGACCATAATTTATCATGGCCGGAGGTGATCAGGGTAAGCAGGTTTTGTCCCGGCACTTCGCTGGAACGCAATTGCAAGAAGATCAGGTCCTGAAAAACGCCGTTTTCGTCGGCCTGTATCGAGTATAGGTTGTGTAAAATTTCCGGATGATGATCGGCCGGGACCAGGGCGTGCACCGCCATCATGCCGAACGTATTTATTAATCCCATGATCCGTTGACGGTAGGAGGGCTTTAAAACTTTGGGCTCCAGTAAATCAATCATCGCCCTGGGGTGAATGGTACTGACCACAATGGAGGCGTCCAGGGTTTCACCGGATTCCAGGGTGACACCTTGCACGCGGCCGTCCAGGGTTCGAATACCGGTCGCCGCTTCTCCGGTACGCAATTTTCCTCCCAAAGCGGTCAGACGCTCCGCGCAGACGTCAGCCATGATCGCTCCCTGCCCTTTTAGTCGCCAGGCTGATAACAGATAACTGGCCAGGGTCAAGGTGTGATAGAACTGGGGGCAGACGGCGTAGGGTACACCGATCAAGACCGAGGGCATTCCGAAGACCGCCCGCAGCCCCTGAGAACAGCCGAGTTTGTCAAAAATCGCCCCCAGCGGGTCAATGTGATCGAACCAGTCCTCACTCATTTGATTGGAATATAGAAATGACAGCCGGTCGAATTGGTCGGCGCTGCGCCGTAACATCGTCATCAAAGCGGCCACTTGGGTCCTTTGGGTGGGAAAGGCGGCGTTCAGATTGGTTTCATAAGCGTCAAACCCGACGGGCACATCAAAACGATCGACCCCCAAACGGTTGTCTGGGAAAAGATACCGATCCACCGGCCCATCCAGACCCATGCGTATTAGCGGAAGTCGATCCATAATTTCCAGAAAATTGAAACAGCGGTGTAGAACCTGTCCCTGGTCCAGGGCGCCCATGTAATGCAGGCCGACGTTGCACTGCACCCCGCGGCGGACATAACCGCGCATCATCCCACCGGGTTGATGATTTTTTTCGATGACGGTGACTTTAAAACCGAGTTTGGCTAAAATAATACCTATGCTCAAACCGCCGATTCCAGAGCCGATAACCAGGACTTCTTCCTTATTCCCTTCTAATAATGGCATAGGTTTTCCCCCATATTACTATAGGTTCATTAAGGCTCCCGCTGGTGTTCAAATGCCTGTCGGACTTGCTCGACCAATGCATGAATCGAAACCGCATCACTGGTATACTCCAGCGGAATGCTTAAAATCCGTTTTACTTCAATGGTGTTTGGAACACAGGTATTAAATAACCATTTCCCCGGCGCAAACAAGGTATTCGTATTCTTGATCATCAGCACCTCGATCGGCGCACGGCATCGTTTGGCAATGGAAAAGGCGCCTTTGTTCAGGCGCCCGATCTTTCCATCACGGCTTCTCGTACCTTCCGGGAAGATAAATATGTTCCCCCCCGATAACAAATAATTTTTCAGATTATCGATTCCTTCCATTAAGAAGGAGGTAAAAGTCTCCTCCGTCGTCGTAAATAAATATCCGGATATTTTCAAAAGCCATCCGAAAACAGGCACCTTCAGAAATGTTTTTTTAACTATCGTCTTTTGTTTATCGAACAGAGAAATCAGAAGAATCGGGTCGAGGTATGAAATATGGTTACACACCACAACCGAAGACCGGATGGAACAAACATCATCATCAATACGAAGTTGTAACCGGGGAGTGATGATTTGCAGGACCCAAAAAAAGGATCTAAAGAAACGATGATTTAACTTTTGAAAAGAAAATTCATGGTTAGTGGAGAAAAGAAAGGAAAAGAGGTAAAAAGGAGAAAATAATATAAAATATCCTATGGTAAAATATATCCATAAAATGACGGTGATAAGAAAATCAATAGAAGGTTTAATCCATTTGGGAATGGTCATTTTCTATTTTGGCTTAGTCCATGACCATCGATGAATTTCGGCCGGCCGTTTTTCTTTTGACAAGTCAAAAACCAAGACCCTCCTAAACAAAATATTAGTTAGTATCCATCCGGAAACTATAACTTTCCGGATGGAGCGCTCAGCCATCAGCTTTTAGCTTTCAGCAAAACCCTTATCATTGGTGGAGTTGAGCTAAACGCTGACCGCTGACCGCTGAAAGCTATCCGGAAATCTTGGATTTCCGGATGAAAACTAGTTATCTACGGCTAAGTTTTTGAGGATCAGGCAGGTATTAACTCCCCCAAAGGCAAAATTTTGGATAGCAGCGATTCGGATGCGGCCTTCCTGAAGTTTCATGGAATGCCGGATCATGGCACATCGGTCATCAACCTCCTCCAGATTCAAAGTCGGAGCGATAAATCCTTCTTCCATCATATATAGGCAGAGAATCGTTTCGATGGCGCCACAGCTTCCCATGGTATGTCCCATATAACCCTTTAATCCGGCCACAAGGGGTGAATTCCCATAGACGTTATGAATAGCCTGCGCCTCAATGATATCCCCCATTTTGGTTGCTGTGGCATGAGCGCTGACAAAATCAATCTGATCCGGGGAAATCCTGGCATTCTCGAGTCCGAGCAGAAGCGTCTGAGTGATGCCGTTCAGATTGGGTAAAATCAAATCGCCGCCGTTATTGTTACAGGCAAACCCAATGACTTCTCCAAGGATATTAGCCCCCCGTTTCCTGGCATGTTCATATTCTTCCAGCAGGACCGCCCCGGCGCCTTCTCCAACGACCAGACCATCTCTTCTTGCGTCAAAAGGACGTGGGGTAAGATGGGGGGTTTCATTAAAGGCGGTTGAACAAGCCAGCAAATTATCAAAAACGGCGACGGTGGTGGTGTCATATTCGTCCGCCCCGCCGCAGAGCATGGCGTCCTGCATTCCAAATTTAATCGATTCATATCCAAACCCGATGGACTGGCTGCTGGTCGTGCATGCCGTGGAAGAAGAAATAACCCGTCCGGTAATTCCAAACATTTTGGTGATATTCACGGCGGTGGTATGAACCATGGACTTGAGGTATTCTACCGCACCGATGTTTAAAAATTCGGAAGAAGCGTCACCGAAAAAGATTTTATATATATTCCTCTGAACCGTAGGGCTGCCATGGGTGGATCCAAAGGCTACGCCTAAGCGTCCAGAGGTGATAAAGGCATTATCCAACCCGGAGGCCTCAATCACTTCCTTGGCCACCTGACAGGCGTAATAGGCCACCGGACCCATGGTCTTGCGATGTGCGCGTTTGAAATCATACTCAATTGGATAATCAACTGTCCCAAAGACCCCGGAATGGATATACCTGGCCAACAGATCATCCTGGCGTAATCGTTTTACTCCGGAGATTCCGTTAAGCAGGCTGTTTACAATCTTTTTTTTGGAATGACCGATAGGAGTTATTGCCGAACCGGCTGTAATAACGACTCTTCTTTCCATAATCGGCTCACACCTCAGGCCCTGGCTTTAGCCAGGGCTTCCACATAATCCAAAACATGGTTAATGGTCCGAATATTCATCGCCTGTTTTTTTTCTTCCTGAGTCAGTTCTGAATGTAACATTCTTTCAATCTCAACCAGAAGTTCTATGGCGTCGATACTGTCGAACTCATACTTCTCTTTTAAATCGTCATCCAAGTCGGGGTTTTCGATTTCAAATTCTCGAGATAGGATTTTTAATATTTCATTCTGTAGCTCTTCCCGTGTCATAATGGTAACCTTAGTGTTGTTAATTTTATAGCTTCCTTTTTTCATTTACCCCAAGATTACTCTTGGTCTAAGTTGGGTTTTATGATCTCCCACGTAACGCTTCCTGGATGTCTTCAGGAATTTTAAAAGCCATCTCCATTTCGGGTAAATGAAGCGCCACTTGTTCACTTTCGCCTCTGGCGCAGATCAATCCATTCGCGGATAGCCTTACTTCAAAACCTAAAACGATCTTTATTTTAGCTTCCTTCGGAAGGGCTGTACAAATGAACTCATCGTTCACTCTTAAGGGTCGGATGTGTTTGATCTTAGACCGGATTACAGGGAAAACGATTTTTTTTTCTACCATATAACTTCGCAAATCCAGTCCGCATTCCAAAAAGAGGGCCTGTCGAGCCCTTTCGAAGTATTTAAAATAATTTCCATTCCAAACGACCTCCATAACGTCGACATCATAATAAGGGACGCGCAATGTCACACTGGTCGAGCGGAAATTTCCCATTTTATTCCTTAACCAATTTTAATCCTCTGAAATAAATAATATAATTTTAGAAGAAGATCACCACATTGTCAAGAATCATGTTTGTTTACCCTTCCTCTTTTGATAAACCCGCTGCTAAAAAAGTCCATGAAAATTAAGGTCCTGATTGGACTAAGGTCATCTTAAGGGTATAGGAAACCGGTCTGAGTACCCGCAGTTCCATATAAGCCGCCAGACCCTGGACAAAGGGTCCGGTCAAAGAAACCTTTTTGGTCTCCCGGCCCTGATCATCCCGGAGCAGGATTTGCCAGCCCTGGTCCGGTGTTTCCCTGATTTCGGGATGAAACCCGTTAGGATTTGTCCAAAGGCAAACCCTGGTGCCGTCCGCGGCCGTCCCCCAACTCACAGGACTGCCCACTGGCGCAAAAAAGAGAAAAGCCACATCCTCCAGCATGTTTTTAGCCAAGGCTGGTGAATCAAAAGGGGGCACTGCTTTTCGGACGACAATTTCACCTTTCCAGAGTTCCCCGTCAAAAAGGGTGAATCCCTCGGGGGTCAGCAAAAGGCTGTGGAGACGGCGCTCGAATGGCTCACCCTTGGTGACACCCAGAATGGTAAAAGAGGTGCCTCCACTGAAAGTGGCCTCGATTTTGTGAACGCTTTCCCACGGTCCGGGTGGGAAGATGGTCAAACAGCTCCGGAGGTCTTCACCTGAGCCGGGGCTTAGGACCGTCCTGGCCGCGGGGGCACATCCTGCGGAGAAAAGGAGCAATCCAAGAAAATAAATACCCAGACTCCGGTTGCGGATCATGGGGTATCGAAAATCTTGGCTGGGATTCTGGAATTATTTTCCACTTTTTTGAACTCGATCAAGGTCCTGGAACCACCAGGTTCCGCTATCTCCACCCGGTCAATCACCCCAGGCTCGGCAGACAGGATAATCTCAATCCGTTGAATAAATTTGTCGATCCCCTCCCCAGGGGTCAGAATAACCCGGGCCGGAGGTCCTGGAGAATAGAGAGGTTTGAAAGCCTTACTTTCATCGAAACGACCTTGAAACCAACGGCTGATCTCGGCCAGTACCATTCGTCTTGACTCAACGGCCGGTGTTAACTCCGGTTTCCAGACCCCTTCGGAGAAATGGTAGAGCTTAATGGTATTTCCCTTCTGCAGCATGACGCTGCGCAGGGGACTTAGATACTCCCATCTCAGGGAACCGGGGGCTTGAAAAAAGAATCTTCCTTCAGAATGAATTGGTTTCGTGAGGATGGGAAGAAATCTCTTTTGGATAAAATCGGCCTTCACGGATTGGATATTTCTGGAGATATCCTTTAGGGCAGCCAGATCCCGGGAATCCCCTGCTGCGGCAGACAGAAGACTGAGGATTATTAAAACAGAGAAAAGCAGAACTCTTTTCAAATTTTCCCTTTCTTTAAAATATCTAAATCATGCCGCCATTGACCGAGATGACCTGGCCGGTAAGGTAAGAGGCATCCTCAGAACAGAGGAACCGGACCACTTTAGCCACCTCTTCAGGAAGTCCCACCCGGCCCATAGGGATGATCTGTTTTATCAATTCCCTGGGAATGGCCTGAATCATCTCCGTCTCAATCAGACCGGGGGCCAGGCAGTTGACGCGAATACCCAGACGGGCCACCTCCGAGGCCAGGGATCGACAGGCCCCTTCAAGTCCGGCCTTGGCAGCCGAATAGTTGGTCTGACCACGATGGCCGAGTATGGCCGATACGGAAGAGATGGTCACAATGGTGCCCTGCTTCCGGGTGACCATCTTCTTGAGGACGGGCTTGGTAACATTATAAAATCCTTGCAAGGAGGTGTTAATAACCCTGGTCCATTCTTCGGGGGACATGAGGACAAACAGATTGTCTGCGGCCACGCCGGCATTGTTTATCAGGATATCGATAGCTTCATGGCGGGTTAGAAGGGCCTCAAGGCTTTTCTCGGCCTCTTCCCGATCGGCCACATCGAAACGGGCGGTCTCTCCCTGACCTCCGGCCTGGTGAATCAAGGCCAGGGTCTCTTCAGCCGCCTTTGAGTTAGAGTGATAATTGACAATCACATAATGGCCGTTCCTGGCCAGCTCCAGACAGATGGCCCGTCCGATTCCCCGGCTCCCGCCTGTTACCAGGGCGACCCGCATTGGCGATAAAGGTTCCATGTCTTCCTTTCTTTCTCTCCGAGTTAGTTCTCATCCGGAAATTCGGATTTCCGGATGAAGCTTACAGCATTCAGCGATCAGCATTCAGCTAACCCGTTAATGGTAAAGGATTTTGCTGATAGCTAAAAGCTGACGGCTGACCGCTCCATCCGGAACATTGCCTTTTCCGGATGGACACGAGTTAGATCCTCGGTCGGGTCTTAAGATTGGAAAGGACTTCCTCCCCCGGTTCCATGACCTGGATCGTGGTTTTGCAGAAGAAGTCCGACTCAGAGCTGACTTGACCTTCATATACGGCATATTCACCCAGATGGTAAAGCTCTGCAATTTGGATAAAGAGTCTATTCCCCACAGGAAAGCTGGAAGAAGAGAAGTCTGCTTCTTTAACACCAACCAGGAATCCAAGTCGTTCTCCGGCCCCTTCTCCTGCACGCCATGTTCTCAGGGCAGCGATAGCCTGGGCCACAAGTTCGATACTTATCACGGAACTCACCATTCCGTCCCTGTGAAGAGGCCAGTTGGGGTTTACTGTGGTTTCCGCCTGCATGGTTTTTTCTATAGGTCTTCTTACCCATTCCAAGAGTCTCATACGACGCTTGTGCGGGATCAGAGGTCCAGCCGGAAAGAACTCATTCTGGTCCATTTTTGATAACCTCGTAAAAAGTCTAAAACGACTTTTTCTCGGCGGGAAAGGGCGCCCCCTCTCCCGCCACTTGAAGTGAATTCAAGTGGTTCCACCTTCACCCCAGGCCGGGGCTTAATCGCCCTCGGCCTGATGATGGACTTTTTACAAGTCCATCATTTTTTCCCCTCCCATCAACTCAATCCACACTGTTCAAAAGGTGAGGCCACGATCAACGAACTTCCCCAGACAAACCGCCCCGTCGGTGATTGTTCGGAAGGAAGGCTATCCCCCAAGAACCCGGCCCCATGTGGGCGGCGGAAGTCAGGGAGAGGAGCTGCAAGATGTACTTTTACCTGAGGAAACCGGCGCTCTATCTCCGGTTTGATTTCTTTTCCCAGCCAGTCCTCGTTGTCCGAGTATTCCAGGAGCAGGGTGGCCTTCCGGTCCTTGGGGAGTTCGCTTTCGAGACGACGAAAGGCAAATTGCACCTGGTCTTTGGTTCTTCTCACCACCCCCATCTTCCGGGCCCCTTCTGAAAAAGGGCTGACAATGGGTTTGATCCGAAGGGTATCACCGAAAAAGGCACCGGCCTTTGACATGCGGCCGCCGGCCGCCAGGAATTGCAGCTTATCGAGAAATATATATTCCCGCACATTTTGAATGGTGTCCGGACAAGGGCGACGACCTCCCCGGGTCGCTGGCCGTTAGGGCCAGTTCGGCCGCGGCCCTGCTTATCAGACCGAGCTTGCCGGAGGCCACCCCGGTATCCATGATGATCATCCGGTTTTCAGGGTCTTGCCCGGCCTTCCATTGCCGGACGGCCTGGTAATTCCCGGTATAGAAGGAGCCCACACAGAGATAGAGAACCCGGTCGTAAAGGCTTATGATGTTATTGTAGGTTTCATGGCGCTCGGTCGTTGAGGCCTGGCTTGTGGAAACCTTGGCCCCAGCCTTCATGGCCGTAAAAAGACTGGCAGGATCGATATACGTTTCCGGAAGACAAAGATTCTCCACCGTGATGTAACTGTTAAGAAGGGTAATTCCTAAGGCCTGAGCCTGGTCTCTGGTCATGGAACCGGCGGCATCCGTCATGATATGAATAATCTGGTTTTTTTTGGATTGACTGAACCGGGATGTCTGTTCGGCAAGATCATCTTCAACCCAGTTAAGAATGGCCCCGAGAGAGGCCAGGCCCTGTCTGGCCTTGTCCTTGTCGGTGGTGTGCAGGTGAACTTTAAGACAGCCTTCTCCGGAAATGGCGACCTGGGATTCTTCGGCCTTCAGGATCTGTTTCATCCTTTCCGTCTCTTCCTCCTCAACCTTAAGGACCACATCAAGGCAATAACCCTGATATCCCCGGTTTTGCCGGGTTTTGGAGAGGCCAAGGGTTTCCTTCAGATCATCCATGAAAAAGGAGTATCGGACCTGTCGACCGGCCAGGACATTCAGCAAGGGATCCAAGAAGACCAGCATACCAAGGGCCCCGGCATCGACCACGCCGGCCTCCCTGAGCTGAGGTAATTGCTCCGTGGTCATTTTCACGGCCTCAGCCAGGTCGCGAACAACCGCATCGGCCCACTGCCCTGTCCCTTCAGGAGGGGTCTTTTTCAGAGAAGTCACGAGAGCATCATACAGAGAAAGCATGGTTCCCGGTTGGGGGTCGGAAACGGCCCGATAGGCGAGATCACGGCCGGCCTCGGCCGATTCGGGCAAGGCCGCCAAATCTTTAGAATCGAGAAACCCGGCCAGGAAACGGGCCGCGATGTTACCGGAATTGCCCCTGGCCGAGAACAGAATCTCCTGATTGAAGGCCTCAGGATCTAAGGGTCTATTCCTTAAGGCGCCCAGGGTTATAACGAGATTGCGGCCCGTGTCCCCGTCTGGCACCGGATAGACATTGATCCGGTCGAGGATATCGGCCCAGGCTACGATCCTTTCGTACCCCGCGTCCAGGGCCTTCCGGAGAGTATCGTGCATAGTTAATTCCATATTGTGACGCCTAAGTCTGGCTCTTTCGTGATCCCTGCTTGCCCTATCCTCCCCGGCAGCCTCGGGAATCTTGGAAAATATTTTTCAAACCATCTTGTTATAACCCGGTCAATAAAAAAATTCAAAGCCCTTTCTTCAGGACGGCCTGGCCGGATTTCCTTTGAAAACAGAGGATAAATCTCCCGGACACTCATCGAATTTTCCGCTCCCACAGGGGTCCGGTGACCCCCTTTTTATGAAGGCGGGCCATTAACCGCACGGCATGGTTCCCCCCTGAACCAATGATCCAGTTCTCTCGACCCTCGGCCTTTTCTTCAACCAACCGTCGTATTTCTTCGCTTGCAATAAAGCGGGACTGGTAGAACACCGGTTCAAGTAGATCGTCAGACTCCGTAATCTGGCCCTCTTGCAGGGCCAAATCATAAAGCTTGGTATGGGGATAAATCCTTATGCCGCAGAAAAAAAGATGACGGTTCTGGCCAGCTTTTCGGCATTAAACAGGGTTTCCCTGACGGTTTCCTGGGTCTCCCCCGGACCTCCCAAGAGGACATAATGGGCCACATGCAGTTGGGCATCCAGGGCCGCTGCGTGGGCCTCTAACACATTATCCACCCTGAAGGGCTTTTGATAGGTTGTCAACATGGCATCGGATAGCGACTCGGTCCCGAATTCGGCGTGGGTCAATCCTGCTTCACGAAGCCTTTGGAAATACCCTTGAGGCGCCTTGGTGGGTGTAAGGTAAGCCCCCCAGGGGATGGCTATCCCCTTTCGGGTGAAGGCCCTGGCCACCTCCAGGCTGTGGGTATAACTACTGTTAAACACCGAATCGGTGACAAAAAGATACTCCGCACCGGCCTGCTCCAACTCTCTGGCCTGGTCCCCCACCTCGTCGGCGGAGATAAGCCGCAAATCCCTTCCGTCGATATGGGGATAGGTGCAGTAGATACATTGATAGGGACACCCCCGTTTTGTTTGCAGGTTCATCATGCCGCCGTGGGTTATGTAAAATTGGGCCATCTCGTCGGATGCCCTGGCTCTCTTAAAAGGGGTTTCCAAGGGGGGGGGATGGCTTCTTGGGTGTCCCCGGAAATAACGCCCGGGAGGTCGGAAATACTTTCTCCTGATTCAAGGGCATCAAGAAGAAGAGACAACCGTTCTCCTTCACCGATAATACCGTAGTCCGCCTTCAAAAGGTCCATAATTTTTCCGGGGAAGAGGGTGAATCCGCTTCCGCCGAGGACGATGGGTGCCTGGGAATGCCCCCGGATGGTAGCGACCACATCCTGATATTTTTTCAAAAAACTCCGTGTATTCGTTACTTCCACATTGTCAATATTACGGAGCGAGATACCAATCAGGTGAGGGGCAAAGTCATGAATAATTTCTTTAAGCACCTCGACTTCCTTAACAATGTTGGTGTCAATGATCTTAACCGTGTGTCTCTTTGATATCGCTCCGGCTACATAATCAAGCCCTAAGGGGTATACGTAGTAGGGGGCCCTGACGGTGTTGGCTGAAACAAGAAGGACCTTCATAGATTAGATGCGTTCCATCCTAAAGTAAATTTTTTCGTCTTCTTTCTCCTTCCGGGATCGAGACCGTAAGGCCGGGCTTAAACTTTCCCATCGCCACCGCCGGAGGTCGAAAGAAAGGCTCAAAGATATACCACTGAAAAGGGTGTTTCCGGACCATCTCTTCCAGGGCGGTGGCATAAATCTGAGCGCTGGCTTGAAGGGCCATTTTTCGTCCCGGACGGGAGAGGGCCTTGACCTCCAGAGGAGGAGAAATGATGATCCTGTGGTTTCCTCTCTTGTCCCGAAAGGTAAACAGAATGAAGAGGGGGGCCCCTGAGACCAGGGCCAGAAGATGGGGGCCTGAGGTGAGGGCTATCTCTTGACCAAAAAATTTTACCGGCAGGGAAGAACGTTGCTGGGTCCAAACCAGATCGCCGGCCAAGGAAACGACCCCGCCTTCCCTGATAAACTTAAGCGCCTCCAATCCGCCCGAAAGGGAATCGTCCCGTCCGGTAGCAACCAGAATGGTGATCCCCCGGGCCTTGAGGTTTTCACGCTGATTACGGGCCACTTGTTTGGCCTCTTTTTCTCCCATGATCATGAGATGCTTAAGGCCAACCTCTTGGAAAGCCCGGGCCGCAATCTCAAAACTACCCAGGTGAGACATCAGGATTATCCCGCCCCTGCCGTTTCGGGCGGCCTCTAATATCCCTTCACTTCCCTGGGTTGAAATAGAACCCTTTTTCTTCCCACCGAAATCGACCCGGTCTCCAAAGGTAGCGGCGAAGGAGTGGAACTGACGCCAGGCGCAAAAGAGATAGTACCAGGCCCTTCTATCAGGAAAAATTCCCTGATAAAGGCGGACACTTGATCGCCTTTTGGAGGGATAAAACAGAAAGTATCCGGTGGCGATCCACCAGGCAAAAAATCGGACAGGCCAAGAGTTTAGAAAAAGGGATATTTTTTCGAGCATCTTGAGAAAGGATGCCTTCATCTCTACTCTCAACGAACCTGGATCGCTTGTCTCAAGGCGGTTAGATCTATGGAATTGAGATCCAGCCCTCCGTCAAAGAAGAGGGTTTCATCCGCCAGTGTCTCGGAATCAACGTCTTTGAGGTGCAGGTGGTTAACGAATTTGTTGAGTTCTTGGAGGAGCTGTTCCATCCCTTCTTAGCCGATCCCTTCTTCTCTGACTTTCAAATATCCCTGGACAACGAGTTCGCCCTGACAGGTTATCTGAAAATCCAATTTGGCCTCAGGATCGCTTGGCATGGCAGCTACAGAAAGGCAAAGTTCTTCACCCGGAAGAACCACCAGCTTAAACCTTACTCTGGAAAAACCGAAAACCTCAAGAAGCCGTCCGTTTTCAACGGCTTGTCTTTTCACCATTTCAGACGCCAAGGCCAGGAGGGCCACTCCGGGCAGCAAGGGGGTTTTTTCGAAGTGCCCGGAGAACCATTCCGAAAAGGGTTCGAATCGCACCCTGGATTCCCATCGCCCTTCAGGGGTAATCCAGGGTTTCTCAAGAGGTAACCACTCATCCGGGAACGGTGACATATGATTTTAAATTCCGCAACACGGTGTTGGAGACGGCCTGGACGGGTCTGGTTGCCTTGAAATCTTTTTGGCTGACAGGCAGACCGATCCCGAATTCCCGTGCAGCGATCCATTACAAAGTGTCAATGCGGTCCAAACCTAAGTCTCTGATTTACCGTCGTTATCATCGTTTATTAAAATACCCCCATTTTTAATTCAGGATAAGAAGTAAAAAATCCTATCCATAACCATGGGCATTGTCAATATAAAATAAACAATAGTCTTATTTTCCCTTGACCCCGGTTTCCTTTCCATCTTATAATCGCCCTCAATTATAAAAAGACCACCTAATATAAACATTTAAAACGGGTGATTCCCCGCCGTTTCATTTAAAAGGACCAATAATAAAATAAGGAGGCTAATGATGCCTAAACGTGATGAGATAAAAGGCATTATTGAAAAAGTAACCCAAGTCATCATTTTTGAACTCAAGCTGGAAGACGTTACGGTAGAGACATTCAATCCCGATATGGACCTGATTGATGAACTTGGGATTGATAGTATGGATTTGGCTACGGTAGCCTTGGTTTTGCAGGATGAGTACAAGATTGTAATCGATGAGGACGATTATCCCAAATTGAAGACCATTCGCCTGATCGCCGAATATGTTGAAGAAAAAATTTCAGCCCGGAGTTAATCTTCCAACAGCGCAATCCCGGTTTTGGCCCTTGGCCAATTAACGGAGAGGAAGGCCTCTATGACCATTAGCCCAAAGGCATCCTTTGATCCAGGCAAACCGAAATTTTCCGAACTTCTGGCCCAGCCGGAAGTGAGGCAGCGATGGGAAAAAATCCGGAAATATTTTTTTCTGCGGGAATCCACTTACGACATGAGCAACCGCTGTAATCTCCGTTGTGACGGCTGCTATTATTATGAAGGTGAAAAACAATTTGCCGTGGAAAACAACTCCGTCGAAGCCTGGCGGCATCTGATGAGAGAAGAGAAAAAACGGGGCATCACCTACGTAGTCCTGGCCGGGGCCGAACCGTCGCTCGTGCCGGAACGGTTGGAGGTTTGTTTCCAGGAAATCCCCTTGGGAAGCATTGCTACCAACGGTTTAAAAAAAATCCCGGAATCCGTGGGTTACAAGATCCACATTTCCGTCTGGGGCAACGATGAGACCAGCTTCCGGGTGCGCAAGGCCAAGGACCTTCTAATAAAACAAATGGATAATTATCGAAATGATTCCCGGGCCGTTTTTGTCTATACCTTTACCCGAAATAATATCGAGGAGGTCCGGGAAGTTGCCGGGCGGCTCGTTGCGGAAAACTGCCGACTGACCTTTAATGTGTTTTCTTCTCCGGTCGGGTATGCCGGACCGCTGCGCCATGACGAAGAATCGCTTAAGCGCGTGCAGGCCGCCATGATGGCCCTTTTGGAGCACTATCCCCAAAATGTGCTTTTCTCGGCTTATAATGCCGTGGCCCATACGCACAAAAGCAGTTTACATGATCTTTTTACCTGTCTGTATCCCCGCCAAAACCGCTCCCAAGACCTGGGGCTGGGCCGTTCTTTTAGGCAATACCGGACAGATTTAAAATGGGATCGATCGGCGGCCTGTTGTGTGCCGGACACCGATTGCGCTGACTGCCGTCATTATGCTTCCGGTTCGGCCGTCGTCACCGCCCGTCTTTATCGCCACGCCCATGAATCGGAGACTTTTAAATCCTGGCTGGATTATGTGGACACCTATTTGGCGGTCTGGGTAATGGGTTATCCAAAAGGGAAGAATCTTTGCACGGAGCCGGTCAGCCCCCGAGAAGCCTAGCCCTGAGCCGGGAAAATTAGAAAGACTGACTCTATAAAAGAAAGCCGGTATGAAGACCGTAAGTTCATTGCTGGATCAACAATGGGTCGATCGATACAAGCGGATCACCAATCTAAACATCCGCAGTTCCATATACGATGTCACCAACCGGTGCAATTTGCGCTGCCGGGGTTGCTTTTTCTTTTCTTCCAACGAACACCAGAGCCGCCCAGGAAGAAATGGACATCACCAAGTGGGAAGCTTTTATTGACCACGAAAAGGAACGGGGCGTAAATCTGGCCATATTAATCGGGGGCGAACCGACTCTCACCCTGGATCGGGTCGAGGCTTTTTATAAACGTCTGTCGACCTATTGTGCCACTAACGGCTTGATTAAAGTTCCCCGTGAGAAGTTTCCCGACATGATGGTCGGTATTTCGCTCTGGGGCAGCGTCGAAGACGAAAAGATTCTCCGTGGCCGCGACACCTTTGCTATATCGAGTAAGCATTATGCCGGGGACGATTATACCTATTATCTTTACACGATTACGCCGCGGCAAGTGGGGAAGGTTGAATCCACTGTTAAAAAAATTGCCGACGTGGGCCTGAAGGTCCATTTTCAGTTGTTATCCAATGACGAAGGTGCGGACGGCTTTTACTGGAAGGAAAGAGAGTTGAAAGAACTGCGCCAGGAAATGGATGACCTGTTGGATCAATACCCCCGGACGGTTATTTCCAGCAGGTACTATCATGAGATCATCACGACAGGAAGGATGATGGGCCGACCTTTTGGCTGGGAGGAATGCCCTTCCGTGACCGAATCCCTGGATCATAGAAGCCCCCAACCTCGCCGCCTGATCCATTTTGTCCGCTGGGCTTCCGATTTAAAGACCGTGCATCGCTGCTGCACTTCGGCAACACGGGATTGCTCTACCTGCAAGGATGGTGCAGCGCACATGAGCTGGGTTATGGTCAATAAGCGGGAACACATCCGGTCGACCCGAGATTTGCAAAACTGGATCGAAGTGTATGAAATGTTTGCCAAGCTTTATCGCTTTATTCCCTGGTGAATCCCGGGGATCTTTTGACAACCCCCCTTGTCGGCACCGTCTTAATCTTTCATCATCGGATTTATCAGAATCTTGAGGAACGTTGGCCTTGCTGCCATTTTTATCGTAACCAAGCATCGTTAATCGTCGTTTGGTCTTATAGGCAGGGGATATTTTTTCTTCGGGGAATTCAATATGGTTTCAAAAAAAGCCGTCATTATAGGATATGATGCCGTTTCTCCTTTAGGCCTTGATTGGGAAGTCCAATGGGAACGGGCCGTACGCGGAGAGTCCGGTATCAGACCACTGACCCGATTTCCCCTGAGCCCCGATTTTCCGGTCCGGGTTGCCGGTGAAGTGGCTCCCCTTGATCCGCGCCCTTACCCCTTTTTACAGCCCCGGGAGATGGCCCATTGGACCTCCCCCCTCTTCCAGTATGCCTTGCTGGTCGTGCACCGGGCCCTCCTTAAAAGCGGCCTGGTGATTACGCCGGCCATCGCCCCCCGGATTGCGGTCACCTTTAGCACCGCCGTCGGCGGGCTGGATGCGGTTTTACAAGCCGATCGACTGATGGTATCCGAAGGGAAGATGCCCCATCCCTTCACCAACCCCAATTCCTGTATTAATATGGTCGGCGGCCGGGTTTCTGTACTCACCGGCGCAACCGGGCCAATCTGTTCCACGATTACGGCTTGTGCTACTGGAATCCATTCCTTGATTATCGGTGAACTGCTCCTGCAACGGGGCCTGGCCGATGTGGTTATCGGAGGGGCCGTTGATTTCCCTCTGGTTGAACCGATCGTAGCCGGATTTGCCACCATGAACGGCGCCTACCGTCCCAAAGAAGGTCAGCCCCCGGAGGCGCCGGGGAAAACCAGCCGGCCTTTTTCCGCCCATAGAAGGGGCTTTGTCGTTTCCGAAGGGGCCGGGTGCCTTATTTTGGCCACGGCCGAATTTGCTAAGACCCATGGGCTCAAAGCACCGATTGAAATGGCTGGTTATGGAATGACCTCGGATGCCACCCATTTTGTCTCGCCCAATCTGGAGACGGTTCAACGGTGCATCGGGCAAACCATCGCCAACGCCGGCTTGCAGCCCTCGGATATTGATGAAGTTAATGCCCATGCCGCTTCCACCAAGGTGGGTGACAAGGTGGAGGCTGAGGCCCTGCACCATGTTTTCGGTAAGACCCTGCCGCCGGTGTCGGCCAATAAATCCCAATTGGGCCATGCCATGGGGGCTTCCAGCGCCATTGAAGCCATTTTCGCCATAGAGGGATTGCTCCGGGAGACCTTGCTTCCTACGATTAATTACAGCCCCGATCCGGCCATCGAAATAGATTGTGTGGCCGAAGGGGCCAGAAAGTTCAAAGGGGAATTTGTTTTGAAAAATGCCTTTGGTTTCGGCGGATGTAATGCCTGCCTGATTTTACGCCGCTTGATATAAAAGACGGGCAGGAAACAATGAAGCCACCTAAAAACAGGAGAGTATTTGTCGTGGGTTACGGGACGGCCACCCCACTGGGGAGCACCTTTGAAAAGACCTGGAAGCGGGCCATTCGAGGGGAGGCCGGTTTCCGGAAAGTGACCCGTTGTCAGGTGGAATCCGCCTGTGATATTGTTGGTGAGATCCCGGACTGGAATCCATTGGAACTTGATTTTATCGATGCCAAAGAAATCTACAACTGGAATGCCGCTTTTGTCATCCTGACCATGGCGGTCTGCCAGGAGGCCTTGGAAAATTCAGGGATCGCCGTAGATGATCGGATTGCTCCCCGGATGGCCTGCCTCATCGGCTCGGCCTTAAACGGTCCGGATGCCTTTCGCCTGGCCATGCAAGATTTGGAACACCGGGGTCCGCTCCGGGTAAGCCCTTATCTGCTGCCCAACTTGTGCGCCAATGTACCTTCAGGAAAGGCCGGGATGCTCCTGAAATTTACCGGACCGATTTTTTCGCCTCAGGGCGCCTGCGCCTCGGGCAACCATGCTATTGGTCTTGGGGCTAGATTGATCCGGGACGGGGATTGCGATTTTGTCCTGGCCGGCGGTGTCGATGCCCCCATTTTACCGGAATTGATCCACGGTTTTGCCAATATGAACGCCACCATCAAAGTAAATCCCGAGGACCGGGCGTATGCGGACCCGGCTCAAGCTTCCCGTCCTTTCAGCGGCGACCGCAAAGGCTTTGTCCTTTCGGAAGGGGCCGGAGTAGTGGTTCTGGCGGCCGAAGAGCTGATTAAGGCTTACGGTCTTAAGGCCAGAGCCGAAGTTTTAGGGGTCGGATGGAGTTCGGATGCTTATCATTACACCAGCCCTAACCCGGTGACCATTATCCGGGCCATCCGGGAAACCATTGAAGATGCCGGTCTGAAACCCGCCGACATTCAGTATATCAATGCCCACGGCACTTCCACGCCCAAAGGGGATCGTACGGAAATAAAATGTCTGAGAGAGGTGTTTGGCAAAACAATCGAAAAAATTCCGGTCTCTTCCAATAAATCCCAGTTGGGACATACCCTGGGGGCGACGGCGGCCATTGAAGCTGCTTTGACCATTGAAGCCATGGGGAGGGGGTTCGTTTTGCCGACCATCAATCATCTTCCTGACCCCGATTTTCCTGATATCGATGTGGTGCCCAATGTCCTCCGGAAAAAAAATGTCGAGCTGGCCCTTTCTAATGCCTTTGGTTTTGGCGGAACCAACTGCTGTGTGATTTTCAGGGGGGTATAAGCTTGCGTCCCAAACCGTTTCGTCCGGAACCCTTCAATAATGATCCCCATTACTTCCGGGACCTGACCACCGGGTTGGTCTGGCACCGGGCGACCTACCGAACCTTATATGCCGATACGGACCGCTCGGAAGTGGTCTACCACTCCAATTACCTGCGCTTTTTTGAATTCGGACGGACCTCTTTGATGCGCGATGCGGCCTACCCTTATAAGGAAATCGAAGAAAGCGGCTTTGTCTATCCGATTGTGGATTTACGGATCGGTTTTTATTACCCTTTATATTACGACGACTTGATGCATATCCATACCCGACCGACCCATCTGGAGCGGGTGCGCCTGCAATTCGACTACCTGATCACCAACGCCGAAAAAGGCCATATCATCTGCACCGGCTTTACCAAACATTGCGCCTTAAATGCATCGGGTATCCCCGTGGCCGTGGATACCAAGACGGTCCAGCTTTGGAAGACATTCCCCAGGTAGAATCCCCAATGCGCTATCCTTGGCCAATCGAAATTAATCCATATCTGTTTGATCACCATATGGAAGGAAGATGCCTTTTCCCGGCCGTGGAAGCCCTGATCACCCTGGCTGCGGCCGTTAATCGGAATTTTCCTCAGGCCGACATGAGGTGCCTGACCATGGCCCGTTTTCCCCGTTTTTTAGAGATACCGCCTGAAACGCGTCGGGTAACGGCCCTGGTGGACTTTGAACAGGATCAAGCAAACCGGGTCAGCGTCAAACTGGTGACACAGGTCAGGTCTAAAAGTGGAGGGATCGGACGCCATCTGGAGCATGCCAGGGTGGAGTTTTTATTAACCGGGTCTTGTAAAGGCGTTTCCCCCCGATTGGAATCCCCGGAAAATCCGGATATGACCATACCGGCCGAATCCATTTATAGTGAACTGATCCCTTTCGGCCCAGCCTATCAAAATATCATTGGTTCGGCATCGGTTTCCCGTTCCGGGGCCTGGGCGCTTCTCTCAGGCGGTGATCATCAGTCCGATGAGTCTCTTCTCGGCTCTCCTTTTCCGCTCGATGCCGCCTTTCATTTGGCCTGCGTTTGGGGGCAGCGATTCAACGGCATCGTTCCCTTTCCGATAGGTTTTGAAAAAAGAACCATTCACCAAAAAACAAAAAATGGCGGCCGCTATATGGGCCGGGTTATTCCGGTGACCGTGAATGAGATACCTTTGATATTCGATGCTCTAATTTTTGATTTAAAGAATACCCTCTGTGAAGAAATCCGGGGCATTCAGATGCAGGATGTCTCCCAGGGTCGCTTGCGTCCGCCACAATGGATTAAGGCCTTGTAACAGGCCGGAAAAGATGGGTCAGAATTTCGGAGTTACCTCGGATCATTGGACCGATTAATACAAAATCAGGATGCGTAGGAAGTAGTATGTCTAAATTTTGGGAGCCTGTGTCTATATTCTCTTTTTTATACCCTTATGGCCTTAAGCTAATCTTTAGTTATTGCTTTAAAATACATTGAGAAAATCAGGTAAAGATGATTGCAGGAGTGATTCGGTAACACCGGTTACCAAGCGCCGTATTGTTCTGGTGCATCCAAGAGGCTCAAACTGGTTTAAAGGGTCTAAAGATGTTATTGCTTCAGCAAACCGTATGATTCCTCATGGCATTTTGTCCATTGCCGCCTGGCTGGAAAAAGAAGGTCATGAGGTTTTTGTCCATGACTGTCTGGGACCTCAGGCCTCATCGGATTTCAAAACCAATATTCAAAAAATCTTGAGTTATAAGGCTGGGTGGGTGGGATTTTCTGCCACCACATCCTCTTTTCCGGATTCAGCCAATATGGCCGCCGCACTCAAACAAGCCGTTCCAGCGCCTGTGACCATTTGCGGAGGGGTACATAGTTCCGCTTTAGGACCTACGCTTTTAAAAGATTATCCGGCTTTTGATTATATGGTCAGGGGCGAGGGAGAAATTACCCTGGCTGAACTGGCTTCGGGTGTTGATCCCGCGCAGGTCAGAGGAATCGTCTGGCGCAAAGGCGATGAAGTGATTGATAACGGACCGCGCTCACCCATTGAAGATCTGGACATCCTTCCTTTTCCAGCTTATGAAAAACTCAAAGGCTTTCCAAAAGGGTATAACCTCCCTCTGTTTAGTTACGCTCAATTCCCGGGAACGTCTATGGTCACCAGCCGCGGTTGTCTGTTCCAGTGTTCTTACTGCGACCGTTCAGTTTATAAGAAGGGATTCCGGTATAACTCAGCTAAATATATTTATGACCATTTTAAGGTTTTGAATGAGAAATTCGGCGTCCGTCATGTGAATATTTATGACGATTTATTCACCACTGATGAAAAACGGATTGTGGAATTATGCGATATGCTCAGGAATAATCCCATTGATATTCAGTTTAACTGCGCTGTGCGTGTGGGTTATGCCTCGGATAAGCTTTTAAAGATGCTGAAGGAAGCCGGCTGTCTCATGGTGTCACTGGGCATTGAATCTGCTGACCCGGGTATGCTGGTTAAACACAAAGCGGGTGTGACCGTGGAAAAAGTGAAGGATACCGTTGCCCGCATTCAGTCCGCTGGTTTAAGGGCCAAGGGCTTATTCATGATGGGGCTCCCCGGGGAGACTGTAGACTCCATTCGCCGGACCAGCGATTTTGTAATGTCCCTGGGCCTGGATGATATGAATATGTCTAAATTTACCCCATTCCCCGGCGCGCCTTTGTGGGAGACGATCAGAGATGAAGGCGCATTTGAAGAAGATTGGGCCCAGATGAATTGTATCAATTTTGTCTTTATCCCCAAAACGATTGGTTCAAAAGAAATTCTGGACCAGATGTACAATGCGCATGTCAAGCGCTTCTATACCGATAAAGAGTGGCGCCGGAAGTTTATGAAACGGTTCTGGCAGCACCGTCATTCTCTCTGGCATATGTTCAAGAACCTGCCTGACTTTCTGGCGGCCAAGGCCCAGTTTGAACCTAAGAAAAAGATCAGGGGCGGTCGATAGGACTCTGTGAGCGGCTTCCATACTACAACAATCCTGTTGGTTATCACCACAGTGGGTCTAAGCTTAAGTCTTGAAGACCCTTTTCGTTGGTTCGCTCTCGGGCTGTTGTGGACCGGATATATCCTCATCTGCATTTTTGGAGTGACCATATTAAAACTCAATTTTTTTGTTCACGCCATCTGCAGGGGAGATTCAACCGAGAAGCTTGTAACGCTAACCTTTGATGATGGGCCGGGCACGGAGGGTACTGCAACTCTTCTGGAGATCTTGAAACTTCACGAGATCAAGGCCGCCTTTTTCCCCATTGGAACCAAGATCAAAGCTCATCCCGAAATGATCAGAAAGATAGACCAAGACGGTCATTTTATCGGAAACCATACCTACCGACACCGCTGGTATACCAACTTCCTGATATCCAAGCCACTGAATCGAGAAATACAAATGGCCCAGGAAACCATTGCGGCGGTGATCGGTAAGGTGCCGGCCTATTTTCGCCCTCCCATAGGTCTGACCAATCCGCATCTCAGGAAAGTGCTGAAAAAACAGGGCCTGTCAATGGTAGGCTGGGATGTCCGGCCATTCGACATCGGGACGAAACCTGATAAAGTCATAAAAAGGGTCCTCAAAAAAATGCGACCCGGAAGCATCATTCTCCTCCACGATAAAGGACGAACCCCGGCCGATTTGATTCGCCTGGTTGATGAACTGGTGAACAAAATCAAAGCCAGGGGTTTCGGTTTCGCTGACCCTGAACAACTCATCGGGAAAAGGGCCTATCAGACACCTGAGGAAGGTAACAGGAAGGAATTTTTTTTATTCCTTCAGCGTTGTTTTGCCTCCGGGAGCGGCTGGCGGCGCTTATTGAGACCCTTTGCCTCAAAATTGGCCGCCAGTTCATATATCCAGCGGGCACTAAAGGAACGGAAACCCTTGGATGTCTTCAAGGCCAGGCCCTCTCCTAAATTTTTTTTTGGTTTAGGGCTGATCCTGTTTAGTTATGTCCTGGGATGGCCGATGGTGGGGCTGTTTAGTGTTCTGTCCGTCTATTTTCGGAACCCGGCCCTATTGATTGTAGGCCCTGCTTTTTATGGATTTTCTCATTTGGTATTTTTGTTGGGGATATTTCTGACTGGACGAGATTGCCTTAAATATGGAGACATCCTGCTGAGATGGAGCCTGCACAAGACGGTGGAGAAGGCTTCGGGTCGAGAAGCCTGAAGCCCCACGGAGAAAATACCCTGCCCTGCCATCCTAAATCAACGGGTAGAGACCGCCCGGGTATGGGATCATAATTTTAGACTGGCAACCCTAAGTATTTTTATACCGCCTCGGCAATAATCCACCGGTCCCTCCGGCGAGTTGCAGAGGGCTCTGCCGGGATCACAGCGAAACCCGCAGAAATCAGCATTGTGTCAATATCCTCTATTCGTCGGTCTTTGGTCGAAATTTTTAAAATTTTTTTCCTCCTCTTTTCTAACCAGGTTCCCCCGGCGGGTGAAGTCAAAGAGGGGACTCTCGTCCGAATGATCAGTCTCCCTTTAGGACCAAGGACTTCCTTGAGCCGCTGGAGGGTCTGGGCGAGTTCCTCATCATTTAGATAGGGAAGTAGGTCAAGCAGGAGGGCCGTATCCGCCTTTTCCAGAATTTCCGGGATATGGGGAGCCGCTCCCACGATCACTTTGCCCTGATCTCCGATGGCTTGGGAAGCCATCAGAAGCCCGTTTTTTATCCGGTTCTATACCCCAAATTCGGGCTGAAGGGAATAGTCCCAAAATCCAGGCTGCGGGGATCCCATAGCCCGTGCCGATGTCCAGGATGAAGCGGGGATTCCGGACGAATTCGGCCAGTTTCGGAAACATGGGGTTGAACCGGAGTTCAAGGCGGATCAGCAGGCGGGGGTAGCCTTCCATATTTCGAAAACGGCGGGTAGTCCTTCGAAAATGCTCTTTTGATCCTGGGGAAACCGGTTCCGAACTGACGCTCAGGGGGACGAGGATCTTTTTTACTAAAGGCGGAACAAAGGCCATGGTCCCCAAATAGGAATAGCCGATACCAAAGGCCAAAACCATTCCGGCGCTTTTTAAAAGAGCATGATCGGACAGGGCCAGGACCACGAAGCCGATAAAGGTCGTTGCAAAAGACAACAATACGGACAGACGGATTAGACTCACAGACGGGTGTTGCTCGTCCCCATACCGTTGAAAGGCCCGGACCAGGTAAAGAGCATAATCCGTACCCATGCCGATGACAACGGCCGCTGCCATGATGACGGGAATACCCAGGGGCTTTCCCAGGAGACGGAGGGTCCCGATGGTGCAGACCAGGGAGAATAAGGTCGGTATCAGGGCAATAAAAGTCAGTTGCCAACTGAAAAGATAGAAGAGAGAGACCAGGAAGGTCATTACCCCGACGATCACTGCCACCCGGGAAAATCCGCTCAGGATCATCTTTCCTAAATGATCGCTAAACAGGAGGGGATCAAAAACCTTGGCCAGGTCCTTGGTAGCCAGACTTTTATAAAAGACGGCTCCTTGATAGGCCGGACCTGGTTGGATGGTAGCGTAATGGGTCCAGTTTTTCCCCGGATGCTTTACGATGCCCAGAAAGGGGAAGCAGGCCTCTGGGATCGGAGGGACAAGGAATGTTTTTTCCTCAAGGGTCACCAAGAAAGGGGCAAAGGCCCCTTGGGCAAAACCCATTTTGGGCGAAAGGGATTCAATCTCCCGCCGCAGTCGATTGATGCGCTCCTTGGTCCAGAAGGTCTGCCAGGCCTTAAAATTCCGCCTGGCCCGTTGTTCCCCGGGAAAGAGCATCGACGGGACAAAGACCGGGGCTACGGTCCCTTTACCTGTCTCCGCCTCAAAAAAGTCGGCCAGCCGGTCCTCTTTCTCCTGGAGTTCGGTCATAGTTTTACCTTCGACAGCCAGAAATACCCGGTTAAGGACATTGCCCCAGACACCCTGGATCAGCTTTTCAGCGGCCCGGGTTGGTAAACTTACGGTGTTCAGAGATTGAAGGTCCACCCGAAAATCGGGCCTGGCGAAAAAAAGCATCACCACCCCGAAAAGACCCGCGGCCCAGACCGTCTTTTTCCCTCCCCGGGCCAATCGATCGGCCAGCTTTTGCAGAGGCAGAATACCGTGGCGCTTGGCCGGCAACACTTTCGGGAAGAGAAAGGGGTAGACGGCGTGGACCAAAATATAGGTAAAGACGACTCCCAAGGCGGCAAATACACCAAGTTGAGAGAGGGCCGGGAAACCGGCCAGGAAAAGAAAGGCGAAGCTGATGGCGGTTGTCAACATAGCCAGCAGGCCAAGGGACCAGACCTCCCTGGTCACTTCAATACCCCGGGTTTCATAGGGACGGTCGAGAAACAGGAGGTAGGCGATACCGTAATCGACAGTGAATGAAATGATCGCACCTCCGAACCCGATGGCCAGGATGGAAATGGACTTTTGGAATAAGGAATAAACGAATAAAGCCGCTATGGTCCCCCCAAAGGCCGGAAGGAGGGCCAACAGGCCGATCCAGGGCCTCGGAAAACCCAAAAGAAGCAGCAGGGCTATGACTATCGTGGAAACGAGAAGGGCTCGTTGGGTGTCCTTTTTGGCTGCCGTCTCGTTATCCAGGGCGGCCCGATAGGCCCCTACTGGTGTCAGGATGAAAGAATCATGCCCGGGAAATTGTCGATTAAGCCGCCGGCCCATATCCTCCAGCAGGTCCGTGATCTTCCGCGAAAAGGCGGTGTCATAACCCGAGTTAACGGGCTCGGCTATGATGAGGAGATGTTTCCTGTCCGCCGATAGAAGTTGTCCCTTGACCAAAACGACATTCCGGGAAGACCCGAGCAGGGATAACCGCTTAAGGACAATATTCCGGAGGTCGAGAGGGTCCCGGGCGATCAGAGAAGCTTGGCCGATCCCGTCCAGGCCGGTCAGGGTTGAGTAGGTATTCGTTAAGGTTCGACGAATATTCTCAGATGAGAGGAGAGGCCCAACCTGCTCTTGGAGGTCCTGCCCGCTGAACAGGATGGGAAGATGTCCGGTCACATGGGTAATCAGGTCGGGAAAGAGCTTTTCGTACCGGCTTAATCCAACGGTTTTAAAAAGGCCGCTTTTCCATAAGATTTTTTCCGCTGATTCCCCGCCGCTGATGAGGATCTCGAGGTCGCTGCCCCGGTGGCCCAGATCGATAACCACCTGATCCTGGATGGGGTGATGGGCAATGACATAACGGCCGTCAGCGACAACAGGGTCATTCTGGGGAAGGGCGGCGACAATGTCCGTACCGATCACCAGACGGTATTGCCCGATGAGAAAAAGGAGTCCCAGGCCGACAAAGACGATCATGATCAGAGGCCAGGGGAAGCGGGATTTATGCAGGGCCATTTCCTTGATTACTCAAACCGGGATCCTTCTCATTATCTATCGACCCGTCCGAACTTCCGGTCTGTCTTGGCCCGCCACCGCCGGAAGGTCCCGTCTGCCATTTCCTTAACAATAACCCGCTTAAAAAGTTCGAACATCCGGTAGGACTGTGGTTTTTCCAGGTAGAAGGTTTCCCAGGCCCGGTCGTGCAATTCCTGAAGACGGTTCGGGCTCATGTGTTTGGGCTGAAAGATGACCTTGTCGCAGGTATAGTCGTTCCAATCGTAAGACAGGATTCGTCCCTCATGGTGGAGGTCCGTAAAGGCCCGGGTGTGGGGGAAGGGAGTCAGGATCGTGAACTCGGCCATGTCCAAACCTATTTCCAGGAGAAAATTCGTCAAGCGTAGGATGTCGTCCTCGGTCTGACGGTCGAGACCCAGGAGGATGGTCCCCTCCACGCCGATCCCGAAGTCGTGGTATTTTTTAATCCGGTTGCGGATGAGGTCGGAGGTATCGAAGACCGCCTGATAAACATACCAGGCCCCGGCCTGGGCCGCCAGATCAAGGATCTCGTCGTCGTCCTCAATGGGATGGCAGCACCATTTTTTTTTCAAGGGGATCATCTCCCGGAAGAGCTGTTTTTCCCATTCCTTATCCTGGGCGAGGGTATTGTCCACGATGAAGAGACGGTTGTTTTCAATGGCCGCCAGCTCCTCCACGACCTTGTCGATGGGGCGGGGTCGGAAATTCCTACCCCCAAGGAAGCTGACGCAGCACGGGTAACAATCAAACCGGCACCCCCGGGAGGCATGGACCAGGTCGACCATCTGGATGCCTTTGTAGTTGTAGAGTTCCCGTTTAAGGATGTCCCGCCGGGCCGTGCCCACAGAGGCGATGGGCGGGAAGTCGGTCAGGTAGTCGTAAACCGGACGAAGTCGGTTATTCCGGAAATCATCCAGGACCTGGGCCATGCGGCCTTCCGATTCCCCGAGAAAGACGGCATCGGCGTGTTGTGAGGTTTCCTGGGCGTGGAGCATGGTCCCAATACCGCCGCAGATGACCGGGATCCCTTGTTTACGGTATTTATCGGCGATTTGCCATCCCCGTTTCATCTGGCTGGTGAGCAACATGGAAATGCCGACCAGATCAGCCGGATCCTGGAAATCAATCGTCTCCAGGTTCTCATCGACAAAATCGATTTCGACATCCTCGGGCAGGGTGGCGGCGAAGACGACCGGGCCATGGGGGGGAAGATGGAACTCCGTCTGGCTGTGAAGTTTCTTCCAGGCCGGGTAAATGAGTTTGAATTTCATGGCAGTTCCTAAAATCCCTTCAACAGGCCGAAACCAACATCAGGGAGTGGTTAATATTTTTATTCTGGTTGTAGATCAGAATATTTCTAATAGGTTTCCCGGGAGTTCGATTGTCTTTCAACAAGATGGCCTCGGGGATACGCTGGTGTTTCAGTGATTTGGCTGCCAGCCACAAGCCGAAGGAAGAAGCACAATAATGCTCGCCGCAGAGGTGCTTGAAATAGGCCCGGCTGTTTTGATGAAAGACATCTTCCTCCAGCCGGCGATAGATTCTGTCATGCTCGGGGTCACCGTTGAACCCCAGGAGTACCAGGTCGAGGTGACGGACCTCCATTTTGTTTTTATCCAGGAACTGATCGATCTTTTCCTGAATATCCTTAATACCGCCGGGTTTATAAATCGTCCGGACATCCCTGATCTGGGCATAATTCCCAGGATCCGACCGGTTAGTCAAAAGAAAGAAAGCAACTCCTTCTCCGGCGATGGTCCCGGGTGAAGCATACTGGAGAAGCTTCAAACTTTCAACCCGTTCCTTTTTCCAGAAGAAGGCGGCCCCTCTGATCTTGAAGTCGATTTCAGTGATCTCCTCGATACCCCCAACGAGGATACGCTCCCCAGGCCGATCATCCAGACGCATGAGACTGTCTGTAAGGGCGCTTTCAAAGGAAAAGAAGCCGTGTACAAAAGTAAAGTTGTATTTATGGCATTTCAACTGCACGGCAATAGCGGCTCCAACGGTGTTATGCGTTGACTGAATGAAGGCAGTCGGGTTGGGAAGTATTTCCCCATTGTCGATCACAGAAGTTAAGAACTTTTCAGTATCTTCCATCATGCCAAGTCCCGTGGCGGTAATGATGGCATCCGGGATATCGACATTGGCATCATTTAGGCAAATTCCGGCGGCCGTTACCCCCATCTTCAAAATCCGGCTCATCCGTCTGATCTGGATAGGTTTTATGTATTCTTTGTAATTGGGTTCTTGACTGACCATCCGGTTGGACTGGTGGGGTACCACCTCTTCCAGGAAGAAGGCGTTGTTGAAGGTGTATTGTGGTGAAATGTTCCCAAGGCCTCTAATGTAGGCTTCCATGTCAACCTGCTGAGAAGATTAAGGTGCTGTCATTACCACCGAAACCAAAGGAGTTGCTCAGGACATTCCCGATCCTCCTGGTCGAGATCAGTTCTTTAACCGGTTCAAAACTAAGCTCCGGGATTTTCGTCTGAAAGTTCAGGTTTGGGAAAATCACGTTGTGATTCATGGCCATAATGGAGATTACGGCTTCAACGGCGCCGGCAGCACCCAGGGTATGACCGGTAAACGGTTTAGTGGAAGATACCGGTGGAATATGAGGGGCAAATAGTTTTTCAATGGCCATCCCCTCGGTCAGGTCGTTGTTATCGGTTCCGGTACCGTGAGCGTTTATATAATCGATCGCTTCCGGTCCCAGGCCGCTCATATCCAGGGCTTCCTGCATAGAAAGATAAGGCCCAAGACCCTCCGGGGAAGAGGCGGTCTGATGATAGGCATCGTTCACATTGCTGTACCCTTTAAATTCACCGAGGACCTTTTTCTCATCGGCCGAGCGTTCCGATTCGAGCACCAGATAGGCGGCCCCTTCCCCGAGGTTCAACCCCCTCCGGTCTTGATCAAAGGGTTTACAGGGATCTTTATCCAGGATCTGCAGGGCATGGAAACCATTGAGGGTGTATTTGGTCAGGGCGTCCGTTCCTCCGACGATTGCCCGGTCAACGATTCCATGCCGGATGACCCAGTTCCAATTGGTGACCGGATTGTCGGCGTTGTCCACCGCCGCGGCGGTGAAGCTCACCGTCAGCGGTGCCGGGCCGTTGGTGGGATTGGCCGTGATGGCAATCGGTTCCAACTCCGCGGTCGGCAGGCCTCCAAAGCTGGAGCCCCATCCGGTGGTTCCGGCCAGATAATAAACGGTCGCATCGGTGTCGCCGGTGAACGTGGAAGAATCCGGCTGAGCGGGCGCGTTGCCGGTGAAATAGAAGCTCACCTGAGCGCTGGAATAAATAAAGGCGTCAACGCCGAAGGAGCTGACGCCGCCATGAATGATCACGGTGGCCAGCCTGGAGCAGTCGGCAAACGTAAAAATTCCCAGGCTGGTGACCGGGCTGAGAATCGTCATGCTGGTCAGGTTGCCGCAACCCTGGAAGGCAAGTTCGCCGATGTTGGTGACGCCGGTGGCAAGCGTGAGGGCGGACAGGGCGCAGTCTTCGGCGGCATAGGGTGCGATGCTCGTGACGGAGCCGGGCGTGGTGTAGCTTCCCGGGTAGCCTGGTGGAAATTGGATGAGCGTGGTTTGGCTCTTGTCGAAGACGACCCCGGCGATGGAGCTGAGGACTGCGTTAGTTGGATTCACGTTGATGGCGGTCAGTTGAGTGCAGCCTCCGAAGGCCGAAGTGGAAATCTGGTTGACGCCGGCTCCGAGGGTGATGGTGGTCAGACCACTGCAATCACCGAAGGCTTGATCGTCGAGCGTTGTGACGCTGGCGGGCATCGTCACGCTGGTCAGGTTGACGCACAAAAAGAACGCGTCGGGCCCGATGGTAACGACGCCGTTGGGAACGATGTAACTCCCGCTCAAGCCCACCGGGAAGATAATCAGCGTCTGCTGGTTTTTATCGAACAACACGCCGCCAAGACTGCTGAAAAACAAATTGCCGGGGTCCACCGTGAAAGCGGTCAGGCTGTGGCAATTGAGGAACGCACCCGGTCCGATGCTCGTGACACCGGCGGGAATGGCCACGCTGGTCAGGCCGAAGCAAAACGCGAACCCCTCCGACCCGATAGTGGTCACGTTGCTGGAAATCGTCACGCTGCTGAGGTAGTAACACGCCGAAAACGCGCTGGTTCCTGTGTTGGTCACCGTACTCGGGATGACGTAACCGCCGCTCAACCCGGGTGGATATTCAAACAGCGTGGTCTGGTTCTTGTCGAACATCACGCCGCCCGCGCTGCTATAGACCGGGTTGCTGGGATCCAC
>CAWIRY010000048.1:0-26272 GCA_963838485.1 uncultured delta proteobacterium
AAGAAACTCTTCAAGTCTATCGATGCCACCCAGTTCATATCCATCTTCCACTATCCCCTGAACATGTCTAATCGCCTGGTGCTGGCTGTGGCCTCCACGAAATCCAAAATTGGACCTCGTAAAGGCCGGGTCGAATATAACTTCGAATACCCAGGTTGATACTCTGGCTGACTATTCGATCCATGACCACCGGTATCCCAAGGGGACGCATCTTGTTACTGCCTTCCTTGGGAATCAAAACTCTTCTGGCAGGTTTGAAACGGTAGGTGCCCGCTTTCAGCTTCTCACCGATCAGCTTTAAAAACTCCTCTTCTCGCTTTTCGAACTCCTCTACCGTCATTCGGTCTCTCCCGCTGCGCCGGCGTTTCGTCTAATCTGGTGCCATGCCTCCCGCAGTCGTCTCGGTTCGTAGACCCTTTCCAGTACTTCCGTATTCACTTCAACCTTCCTCCGTGACTTGCTCTTCCATTAAAGATTGCCGGGTTACGAGCAGCCCTTTGGGCTGGGAACCGGATGACTGTTGACCGTCCAGGTCTCTTCCCGTCCGGTACCCTCTTACGGGTTTCGTACATCCCCCTCCGGTTTTCTGGTCCCTTCTTGTACCATCGTAACTCTAAATCGACTCTCGAATGTCGTCTCCATCGCCTCTCGTCCACGGCTTCCCGCCTCCCCATGACGATCTTTGGGCTGCCCAGGCTTCAGGATAGGTCCTTAAGTTGTTTGTTGACCATCGCCAGCGGTGGGTTCTCTATCGGATACCTTCCCTTCTTTTCCTTCTCCTGGTCGTCAGGGTTTTATCCTCCGCTCTGTTACCAGGCTTCATAGGCCCTGCTTCCTCGGTACTACCCGTGAATCTGCCACCCTTTGCACCCTGCCCCGCTTCGGGTTCGCCTTCGCGGTTCGGTTTTATGAAATCCTTGGCTCCATTAGAATTCCAGTGCAGGAGGGCTTCCCTGGGTAAGATGCATCAACCTCCCTGTATCCCGTCCAACTTCACCGCAGTTCGGTTCACCGGATATCAGGTCTCGTTTAGTCACGTCAACTCGACCTCCTTCCCACGGCCATATAGTCGGTTCGCTGTTCGCTACGTACACAGGTTCTGCCTCATGCTTCCTTCGGACTCCTCATTTCTGGGAATGCCCTTGCCTTGTCGGCGTTGTCCTTCCGTCCGGTAACGGTGGATGCTTTACTTCCAGGTCCTTTCCTGGAAGGTCGGTCAGTGCTTCATGCCAGGCGCACGTCACCTAACCTCCGGCAGAGCCGGAGGCTTGAAAATGTGAACCGCTCAAAGCGGATTATTTATTTACCACCTGAAGGTGGTTCCTCTTCATCAAACAATTGGAGTTGATCGAGACGTTGTTCTTCCTTTTCCTGGTTCTTTATATATTGTCGGGTTTCATCTTCATCCTTACCTACGGTCGAAACGAAATATCCTCGGGCCCAAAAATTTTGACCGGTGAAATTCTTTCTTCGCCCCAGATAGGCTCGGGCTATATAAATGGCGCTCTTGCCCTTGAGAAACCCAACTACTTGTGATACGGCGTACTTCGGAGGTATCGAGATCAAAATGTGGACATGGTCCGGTTGTAAATGCCCTTCGATAATCGTACACTCCTTCTGGGATGCTAACTCCCTGAATAGTGATCCCAAAAATTTCCGTATCTGTCCATATAGTTTCTTTTTCCGATATTTCGGAATCCAAACAATATGGTATTTACATTCCCACTTGGTATGGGTTAGACTTTGTAAGTGTTCCATTGAAAGCCTCCTATTCTGTAAACTTTGAGCGGTTCACAGGTTGGAGGCTTTCTCATTCTCCCGGATTTGTCAAACTCTGGGAGTCCCCCGGCAGAGCCGGGGGTTTACCTAAAAGAAATTAAGGATAATCAGTGAAAGGGGTTTGAAATTTATTGACTTTATACCGAATAAGGAATAGGAATTTCGACAATAAATTGAAGTGTTCGAAATATCAATCCCCATTCCTTAAAGAGAGGGAGGGCTTTGGCTTAATTGAGCCCTCTTGGGAAGAACCGAAGGCTATGAAAGGAGAAAGATTATGAGTGGACGACTCAGAGGGAAGACGGCGATCATCACCGGTGGAACCAGCGGTATCGGCAGACGGACCGTGGAGGTTTTTGCCGATGAGGGGGCCTATGTTCTTATCGCCGCCCGCAGGGAAAAGGAAGGGCGGGAGCTGGTCAAGGCCCTTGGCCCCAAGGTCGATTTCTTAAAGACCGATGTCTCCAAGGAGGCCGATGTAAAAACCATGATCGCCTATGCCCTTGAACGGTTCGGGAGGGTGGATTGTCTGTTTAATAATGCCGGCTGCCCGGCCCCGGTGGGGAGCATAGAGACCATCCCTTTGGACAAGTATGAGGCCGCCCTGTCGGTCCTCCTGGGCGGGGTCATGCTGGGCATGAAACACGTGGCCCCGGTCATGCGGGCCCAGGGCTCGGGCAGCATCATCAATAATGGCAGCGTCGCCGGGGTACTGGCCGGATATTCTTCTTCCATGATCTACGCGGCGGCCAAGGCCGCGGTGATTCATTTGACGAAATGCGTGGCCATGGAATTGGGCGAGAAGAACATCCGGGTCAACAGTATCTCACCGGGAGGGATTGCCACCGGTATCTTCGGCAAGGCCCTCGGATTGCCTATGGAGGAGGCTGAGAAGACCGCCGAGCTCGTCAAACAAGCCTTTGTAACCTTTCAACCGATGCGCCGAGCCGGTCTCCCCGAGGATATCGCCATGGCGGCCGTTTTTCTGGCTTCCGATGAATCGACTTTTGTCAACGGCCACAACCTGGTGGTGGACGGCGGTCTGCTCGGAGGGAAACAATGGTCCATTCAGCAGGAAGGATTGAATGCCATGCGGACCGCCTTCGGCATTCAAATCGAATCTTGAAAAATAGTTAGACAGGATTTACAGGATTTTAATAATCCGGTAAGTCCTGTCTAAGAAAAGAAAAAATGGCGATTTATAGCTTTGAAAACAAAACTCCGAAGATCCACCCGTCCTCTTATGTCCATCCTCAGGCATCCATCATCGGGGATGTTGAAATAGGCGGGGAGTGCTTTGTCGGGCCCGGGGCCGTGCTCCGGGGTGATTTCGGCAAGATACAAATCGGCGCAGGGACGAGTATCCAAGACAATGTGGTCATCCATGTGGGATTTACAGAATGGGCCTCCATAGCCGGCAATGTCATCGTCGGCCATGGGGCCATCCTGCATGATGTGACCATCGATTCCTATGTCTTAATCGGCATGGGATCGATCCTGATGACCGGCGTAACCTGCGAGGATCAGGTCATGATCTCTGCCGGCTCGGTGGTCAAAGAAAATTTTCATATTCCTGCCAGCGTCGTCGTTGCCGGAAACCCGGCCAAAATAGTTAAAGCCTTATCGGAGGATCAAAGAAACCGAATTCATCAGGGGGTGAAGACTTACAGGGAGCTGGCCGGGCGCTACAAAAAAAGCGGCGATTTGCCTTCCCAGTGTTCCTGTTAAAAGGAAGACGGAGAAGGCAAACTCATAAAACGATAGCGGTGACGGACTCTTAAAAAAGACGTCATTCCGGGCAAGCGAAGCGCGACCCGGAATCCAGTGCTTTCTAACATTTCTGGATTCCGGCTTTCGCCGGAATGACGTTTTTGGGACCGTTGCAAAGGTTCAAGTTATTTTCTAATACAATGCCGCTAAGAGGCATCACTTAGCTTCTCACGAATTCATGGACTGTTATCGGGAAACCTGCACACCCATCAACCGAAGACCAATTGATAGCGGACGGTATAATGGGCGAGGATCTCCGCCACCTTTTCTTGAATGGTCTGTTGTGACACACCGGAAGCGGGAGTAACCGTAATGGTGGCTAACGATCCATAGACCTTGTCCTCTTTCACCTGGACTTCTATTTTGGCGGTCAGTTCTTTTAAGGCGGAAAGTTCCTGCTGGTAGACCTTTTTGATGCTCTCCCAGCGGAGGGCCGGTTTGAAGATCTTTCCTACTGGCGTCAGAGGTATCTGGGGAATGATGTAAACCTGCCTGGGTACGGCCGCCCGTTCCCCCACTTCTTTCCCAAGATATTCCAGGATCTCGGGCTCGGTGATTTTCGCCCCTTCCTTCAACTCCACGTAAGCCACCGGGATTTCACCGGCATGGGGGTCGGGACTTCCCACGGCGGCCGCCATCTTCACATCGGTTAGTTTATACAGGGGCTCTTCGATAATCGCCGGATCGATATTATGGCCCCCGCGAATGATGAGCTCTTTTCTCCGTCCGGTGAGCCAGAAATAGCTGTCCTTATCCTGTCTCCCCAGGTCCCCGGTATTAAACCATTCGGGAAGGGGCCAGATCCGTTTGTTGTGGGCCTCTTCCAGATAACCCTTAAATACATTAGGGCCCTCGATACAGACTTCACCGATCTCATCGGTTTCCGCCTCCCGCACAAACTTGCCTTCTTCATCGGTGATAAAGACCTTCATTCCCTGGTAGGGAAGTCTCAGGCCGATAGACCCGATCTTCTGTTCGCCGAAATAGGGGTTCATGCAGGAAGCACAAGTCCCTTCGGTAAGACCGTACCCCTCGATGACTTTCATGCCGCTGTGGGCCTCAAACCGCTTGAACAGTTCAACGGAGAGCGGGGCGGCCCCACAGACCAGATAGCGAAGCGACGAGATGTCCGCATCCCCTTTGGGGATGTCTAAGAGCACGGACAGGATGGTCGGCACGGCGGAAAAGGTCACTGCCCGGTAATGTTCAACGATCTTGTAAAAATTTTTCATAACCATCGGGTCTCTGTAGCCTCGGGCCGAAAGGATCACCACGTGGGCACCGATGGAGAACGGGAACGATCCGGTTACCGTAGTGCCGTTGACATGAAAAAGGGGCAGACCGCACATGGTCGTCTCCCCGGCATAAAGCTCGGCCCCTAAAGCAACCATTTTAGCCATGACCGCTTCATTATAGTGGGTGTGGGGGGCCAGCTTGGGGGTTCCGGTGGTGCCGCCCGTGTGATACATGGAGGCGATGTCTTCGGGGTTGATGGTACGGCCCGAGGCAAGCCGGTCTCCCGGGTAGCGGGGGAGAAGTTCTTCAAAACTATAGATCCCGTCTTTTTCATCCCCCGGCCCCATGACCCTAACTATCGCTTTGAGACCCGGTATTTCCTTCCTGATTAAAGAGACCTTCTCCCAGATGTCCGCCCCCGGAAACTCGCCCAGGGCCACCAGGATTTTGGTACCGGCGGCCTGACAGATGTCCCGGATGGTTGCCGGAGCCAACAGAGAATTAATGGGATTGACGATCCCGGCGGCCTCGCCTCCCCAGAGCACATAGTGGGTCTCCGGAAGATTGGGGAGGAGGTAGGAGATAACATCCTTGGGCCCCACTCCGAGATCATGAAAGAGGTTGGCCGCCCGGGTTATGTTTGAAATGAAATCCCGGTAACTGATCTTCTGGGGAGAGGCATAGCCCTCACCGGTGAGGAAAAAACTGACGGCCGGGGCTTCAGGGTTGATGGCCGCCCCGTTCTTCAGCAAATCATAGGTATTTAAAGCCTTAAGCCTTTCTTTGACAGGGGTTTTCTCGACAGCCTCAATATCAGCAATTGTTCGCACCTTAATTTTTTCATCCACCATTTTCCCCCTCCTCTAAGAATTATGAATTTTAACCCGTTAATAAAAATATCGGCCCGGAAGATCAAAATCTTTGGATACCTTTATCAAAAAAGGAAAGAAATGTAAAAAAAATAATAAGATCCGGCCGATCACAATGAAACCTATCTCAGGGGCGGCGAGGCGGTCCATGAAAATGATAACTCACTAATAATATTGGATTCCAGCTTCCGCCTTCCAGGGCGGAGTCCCCTCCGGGACAAAGGCCGGAATGACGGAAAAGGGGCAACGATTGATTTTTCACAGGATCATCAGATTTAAATGAACTTATTTTATTAATTGACATTTCCTTCCAAATATAATAAATTTTTTTGTTTAAAATTTAACCATCTATCCGGCTGGCCAGGCGACCTTGATCAGCCCGATCCGAAGAAGGCCTTATGGATTTATACCAAAAAGCAGGTGTGGATATCAATCTGGGGAACACATTTATCGACCGGATAAAACCCCTGATCCGTCAGACCTTTTCTCCAGAAGTCATTACCGACATCGGCGGCTTTAGTGGTCTGTTCCGCTTGGACCCCACCGCCTATTCGGAGCCGGTCCTGGTCTCCTCCACCGACGGCGTGGGGACCAAGCTGAAGATCGCCCAATTATTGGGTCGACATCAAACCATCGGAATCGATCTGGTGGCCATGTGCGTCAATGATATTATCGTTCAGGGGGCCCGTCCGCTTTTCTTTTTGGATTATCTGGCTACCGGACGTTTGGAGCTGGAAACGACCACCGCCATTATCGAAGGCGTTGTGGCCGGCTGCAAACAGGCCGGTTGCGCCTTGATCGGGGGGAAACCGCCGAGATGCCCGGTTGCTATCCGGCAGGAGAATACGATCTGGCCGGTTTTGTGGTGGGGATCGTGGAAAGAGAAAAAATCATAGACGGCTCAAAAGTTCGGCCAGGAGACCGGATCATCGGCTTGGCCTCCAGCGGTCTGCACAGCAACGGCTATTCCCTGGTCCGCAAGATTTTTTTTGAGGACCTGCGGATCGATCCTAAAGAAGTCATCCCGGAACTGGGCCTGACCCTGGGAGAGGAGCTGCTTAAACCGACCCGGATCTATGTCCGGTCTATCCTTTCCCTGATCCAAGAATATCCGGTTAAGGGAATAGCCCACATCACCGGAGGAGGAATTATTGACAACCTCCCTCGCATCTTACCGGCCCAGTGCCAGGCCAGGATCGTTCGAGATTCTTGGGAGATTCCCTCTATTTTTTCCCTGCTCCGGCGATTGGGGGGGGTATCGGATAAAGAGATCCACCACGTATTTAACAACGGCCTGGGCATGATCCTCATCGTCGCGGAAGCCCAGGTCCAGGAAATTATTTCCCGTCTGGAAGGATTGGATGAAAAAGGCTTTCTAATCGGGGAAATCCTCCCCCGCACACAGCCGGATACACCCATTGAGTGGGCTTGATGAAATTCAGGGTTCAAGGGGTCGAGGAGTCAAGGGTTCAAGTAAGAGTCGTTAAAGAAAAACCTCGTTTTTACCCCGCAGGCAGAATGATGAATGGGGATCTGAGGGCTTTTCCTTGAACCCTCGAATCCTGGAATCCTATAATTTTTTATTATTTTTTTTGGAATTTGAAAGGAGCACCCATGGCTCAAGTATGTAGTATCTGCGGCAAAGGCCACCAAGTAGGTCATAATGTCAGTCATGCCAACAACAAGACCTTTAAACGCTGGAAGCCCAACCTTCAGCGCATCAAAACCGTGTATGAAGGAACGGTGAAGCGTTTAAATATTTGTACCCGCTGTCTCCGTTCGGGGAAAGTCACCCGGGCGAAGTAGTGCCCATCCGGAAAAGAGTTTCCCGGATGAGGGCTATCAGCGATCGGCTTTCAGCTTTCAGAAAAAACTCTTTGAAAATGGGCTTACGCTGACCGCTGTATGCTGACGGCTGTTCGCTCCATCAGGAAACCCGATGTTTCAGGATGAAAATACCTACTCCCTTTTTTCATAAGACCGGGTTACGTTTATTATACCTTTGATTTTTTTCAAGTTAGCCATGACCGTTTGCAGATGGCGGGTATCGGAGACCTCGATCAAAAACTGATAAAAGGCCTTTCTATCGGTAGTGGTAATGGCGTCGGCCTTTAAAATATTGGATTCGGCCGAAGTGATGGCCGTACTGACCTCCGCCAGCATCCCCTTTTTATCGTTGGACCAAATCTCAATTTTGACCGGATAGAGGGCCCGGACCGAGGTGTCCCATTGAACTTCGATCAGACGATCCTGGTCTTCGGCCACCACCTGGGGACAAGAACGGGCATGAACGGTGATTCCTCTTCCACGGGTGATGAATCCGACCACCGGATCGCCGGGTAGAGGGGTGCAACATTTGGCAAAGCGGGCCATCACATCCTGAATCCCCCGAATCAAAACCCCGCCCTTTTCCTTAGAAGGATGGCGCCGCTGGGGGACGGCCACGGTTTCAGGTTCTTTCTTTTCCTCAGCCTCTCCTTTAGGCACCATCCGGTGAATGACCTGGTGAATCGAAATCTTGCCGAAGCCAATCCCGGCCAGCAGGTCTTCGACCTTTTGTAAGGATAATTCCTGGGCCACCCGGAGCAGGGAATCGGTCTTCATTTGTTGGCTTACACTCAACTGGTGCTTCCGCAGTTCCTTCTCCAGCAGGTCCTTGCCGATATCGATACTCCGCTTCCGTTCTTCGGCCTTGATCCATTGTCTGATCCGATTCTTGGCCTTGGAGGTCTGGACGATATTCATCCAATCCTTGCTCGGGGTATGGTTGGCGGAAGTGATAATTTCCACCACATCTCCATGCTGGAGGACCGTACGCAAAGGGACCATCCTCTTGTTTACCCGGGCCCCGCTGCAATGATGACCCACGTCGGTATGAACGGCATAAGCAAAATCGATGGGCGTGGAGCCTTTAGGCAGGATCTTTACCTGGCCTTGAGGCGTAAAAACATAGACTTCATCGGGAAACAGGTCGAGACGGACCGACTCCAGAAACTCCCCCGGATCCTGGTAAACCTTCTGAGATTCCAAAAGCTGCCGGACCCAATTAAATTTTTTGGCGTCGGTTTCGTTGAGGTGCTGTCCTTCCTTGTACTGCCAGTGGGAAGCGATCCCCTCTTCGGCTATGCGGTGCATCTCCTCGGTCCGGATCTGAATCTCGATCCGCTCCCCAAAAGGACCGATGACTTTGGTATGCAGGGATTGATAATTGTTGGTCTTAGGCAAGCTGATATGATCACTAAACTTTCCGGGGATCGGTTTCCAAAGGGAATGGATGTGGCCCAGGGCCTCATAACACTCGGCGTTTTCCTTGACGATGACTCTGAAGGCGATCAGATCATATAATTGGCTGATATCCAGGTTCTGGGTAACCATCTTCTTATAAATACTATAAAAATGCTTGGGCCGCCCTTCCACCCGGCAGGGAAGATTGACCGATTCCATTTTTTCCTGGAGCAGCTCTTTGACCTCCCGGATATACCGCTCCCTTTCCTCCCGTTTTTTGGCCACGCCATCCTTGATCATTTGATAGGCTTCCTGCTCCAAATAATAAAGGCAGAGGTCTTCCAGCTCGATCTGGATCCGGTGCATGCCTAATCGAGCGGCGATGGGGGCGTATATATCCAAGGTCTCCTGGGCGATGGTCTTCTGTTTTTCCGGGGGGTGAAAACCCAAAGTCCGCATATTATGGACCCGGTCGGCCAACTTGACCAGAATGACCCGGATGTCATCCGACATGGCCAGGATCATTTTGCGGATATTTTCAGCCTGTCGTTCCTCCTGGCTTTGAAAATGAATGGCACTGATCTTGGTAACCCCGTTGACGATCTTCAGGACCTCGGGCCCGAACTTTTTCTCTATAATTTCCGAGGTAGCCAGGGTGTCTTCAATGGTGTCATGAAGGAGTCCGGCGGCAATGGTGACCAGATCCATCTTCATCTGGGTCAATATCCAGGCTACCTCCAGGGGGTGCGAAAGATAGGCCTCCCCTGAAAGCCTCTTCTGTCCCTCATGCACCTTGGCTGAAAAGATATAGGCCTTCTGGATCAGGTCGATATCGGCCTGAGGCCAATAAGATAATATCTGGTCGATGATGGTATTAATGCGGATCATGGCTTATGAAAATAGAGTCGTCCCACAGCGGTCTTTAGATCAGGGCTTCAAAGCATTGGCGACGATTTCTTTGATCATCCGGGCGACCTGTTCCTTGGCCACTTTTTGCACCTCTCTGGTGCGTCTTTCTCGAACTTCCACTTTTCCCTCGGCCAGGCCTTTCGGTCCGATGGTGACCCGCAAAGGGATGCCGATCAAATCGGCATCCTTAAACTTGACCCCCGGTCTTTCCGCTCGGTCGTCCAACAGAACCTCGACGCCACCTTGCTTAAGCTCTTCATAGATAGCTTGCGACCACTGGGCCGTTTCCGTTCCCGGCTCCCATTCCACCGGGGTGATAATAACCTGAAAAGGCGCTAAGGCCATGGGCCAGATTATCCCGTCCCGGTCGTGGTTTTGTTCAATGGCGGCGGCCAAGGTCCTGCCTACCCCGATTCCGTAACAGCCCATGATTAAAAATTGTTCCTGCCCCTGTTCATCCAAATAGGTGGCCGTCATGGATCTGGAATACTTGTCCCCCAATTTAAAGACGTGGCCCACCTCGATCCCCCGATAGGACTTTAAAGGAGCCTGGCATTTGGGACAGGGTTCACCAGGCAACACCTGGCGCAAATCGACGAAGCGGGGATTGGGGACATCGGTCCCCCAGTTGAGATTGATTAAGTGGGCATCTTTTTCATTGCCCCCCATAACAAAATTTTTAAGCCCTTTAAGGGTCTGATCGGCCCAGAGCGGAAGGGACAAGCCCACGGCACCGGCAAATCCCACCGGGGCACCGGTCAGGGTCTGAACCGTCAGGGCATCGGCCAGGACCAATTCCTGTCCATCCAGGTGCTTTGCCAGCTTGGCTTCATTGACTTCCTGGTCCCCCCGAACCAGAACGGCCACCGGCCCTTGATCAGTCTGATAAATCAGGGTCTTGACCAGCCGCTCCGGCGGGATATTCAGAAAACGGGTCACTTCTTCTACGGTCTTTTGGCCGGGAGTGGATTTTTTCTCCCGGCCCTTTAATTCCTCATGGGTATCGACCTGAAAACGGTCAATGGATTCAGCCCTTTCCACGTTAGCGGCATATTTGCAGGATGTGCAGGCTAGGATGGCATCTTCGCCGCTTTCAGCCAGGACCATAAATTCATGAGAATAGCTTCCTCCGATGGCCCCGCTGTCGGCCTCTACGGCCTTAAAAAGCAGGCCGCAGCGCTGGAAGATCCGCTGATAAGCCTCAAACATTTTTTGATAGGTTCTGCCGGCCCCTTCCTCGTCCCGGTCGAAACCGTAGCCGTCTTTCATGCCGAATTCTCTGCCCCGCATCAAGCCGAAACGGGGACGGATCTCATCGCGAAACTTGGTTTGGATCTGATAAAGATTAACCGGCAATTGCCGGTAGGAGCGGACCTCATGGCGGATGAGATCGGTGATCACTTCCTCATGGGTCGGCCCCAAACAATAGTCGTGGTTATGCCGATCCCGGATTCGAAACAATTCTTTTCCGTATTTGTCCCACCGGCCGCTTTCCTGCCAGAGTTCCGCCGGCTGAAGGGCCGGCAGTAAGACTTCCTGGGCCCCGGCCCGGTCCATCTCTTCCCGGATAATGGCTTCCATCTTTCGGAGGGACCGCACCCCTAAAGGTAAAAAGCAGTAAATTCCGGAGCCTAATTTTCGGATCAAACCAGCCCGGAGCATGAGTTGATGACTGATAATTTCAGCCTCGGTGGGTTTCTCCTTCAAGGTGGGAATAACCAATTGAGAATAGTTCATTCTTTTGAGTTCTCCTGAATCATTTTTTTAATCTCCTCTAATAAGGTTTCCACCAGGTCCCCTTCAGGGACCTTTCGAATCATCTTTCCCTTGGCAAAGAGAAGACCCAGCCCTTTCCCCCCGGCGATGCCTATGTCGGCCTCTTTGGCTTCTCCGGGACCGTTGACCACACATCCCATAATTGCCACTTTTAAAGGCCGGGTATATTTTTGAACCGCCTTTTCCACTTTTTTAACCAGGGGGAAAAGATCGATTTGGCACCGCCCGCAGGTAGGGCAGGAAATGATCTCAACCCCCCGTCTTCTCAAACCCAGGGCCCGGAGTATTTCATAGGCCACCCGGATCTCCTCGCGAGGATGGGCAGTGAGGGACACGCGAAAAGTATCGCCGATCCCTTGAAAAAGAAGGAGCCCGATCCCCAAGGCGGATTTAACCGTCCCGGAAAGCAAGGTCCCGGCCTCGGTGATCCCCAGGTGGAAGGGATATTCCACCTTCCGGGCTAATAATTGATAAGCCCGGACGGTTTGAAGCACTTCGGAGGATTTCAGGGAAATTTTAAGATTGCTGAAATTCATCTTTTCAAAAAAGGCGATATGCCTTAAAGCCGAGGCGACCATGGCTTCGGCCTGCCCCTTATTCCGGCTCATGGTCAGCAGATCCTTTTCCAGGGAACCGGCATTGACCCCGATTCGGATACAGACCCCTTTTTCCAGGGCCATCTCAATAACCCGGGCGATCTTGGCCGGTTCCCCGATATTGCCCGGATTGATGCGGATACCGGCCACACCGGCCTTCATCCCTTCCAGGGCCAAACGATAATCAAAATGGATATCGGCGATTACCGGCAAGGGAGATTTTCGAATGATCTCCCTTAAGGCCGGAACAGCCCCCTGGTCGGGGAGCGCCACCCGGATCAACTCACAGCCCGCCTGCTTAAGCTCCCTGATCTGCTTTAAGCTCCGCTGCACATCATGGGTGTCCGTGCAGATCATAGACTGAACCACTACAGGGTGTCCGCTTCCGATCTTTACCCCTCCTACGGAAACAGTCCTTGTTTTTCGTCGCCCCATTTCCGCCGGGGGCTTAATGTCGCCCATCGAGTTCATCATATCTGTTCATGATACCCCCTCCCTCGCCCTCCCTCTCAGGGGGGAGGGATGGGATGGGGGTGGCTTGATTTCCAAAAAAAATTGACAACCAGGGGTAAATACGATAGAAGATAATTGATGCAGGGTTGAACGGCCTGAATCAAACTAAATTCTCTTATAACATATTATGCGATGGATTTTAATCCATTTTTTAAAATGCCCTTTTCCGTCCAGATGGAAAATCTCCCCGATTATGGACTGAAAGAATTAATTCAACTCATCAGCAATGTGACCGAGGCCTTTACCACGGCCCTCTTCCTGGTTGATCCTGCTGAGAACAAACTCAATCTAAGTGGATATCAGAGCTTAAGTCTCCATATAAACCCGGAGACCAGCCTTCAACTCGGAGACAGTTTGATCGGTTGGGTGGCCAAAAATCAGCGCCCGGTCAATATCTCGCAATTTGATCGGGACACCCGAAACCTGAAACTGTATCTGCGAGATGAAAAGATTAAATCGTTCTTGGCCGTACCTGTAGGGGAAGTCGGGGTCCTTTGTATCGACAGTAAACGCAACTATGTTTTTACCGACAAGGACCAAAAAATACTCCAAGATTTTGCCTTGCTGGTCTTAAAGATCCTTCAGGCCCAATGGACCGGACAAAAAGAAAGGCAGCAGAATCGTATTTTGGAGTTTTTTGATGATATAAAGACCCTTTCCAATGAAAAGCAAGAGGTAAACCAGTATTACCAGAAGGTGCTCAATCGTTGCCGGCTTTTTTCCAATACCGATGCGGCTTTTTTGGTCTTGGTTCCCAAAAAGGAGGACCGATATAAAATTATGGCTTCAGAGGGGACCTTGACGGCCCCGATAAAAAAAAACATCCTGTCTATCGAGATGGGGTTGACCGGGTGGGTCATCCGCGAAAAGAAACTTTTAGTGCGGCGTTTCATGAAACCAAGGACCCACAAGTCCTATATCTTTTTCCCGGATGACCCTTGTATCCATTTTCAATCCTATATCGGATTGCCCCTTTGTTTTTTCGGCAAGTTATACGGGGTTATGAATCTGGTCGGCCACCGGGAAAATGATTGGCCGGAAGAAGAAATTCAAGCCTTACTCTCGGCCGGGCAGTCTATTATCACTTCAATCCTTTTTTTAATGAATCTGTGAAGCGAAGACAATCATGCTGATACGAAAACTCGTCGGTCTCTTTTCGGAAGATATGGCCATGGATCTGGGTACGGCCAACACCCTGATCTTCAAAAAAAACCAGGGCATCGTCCTTAATGAACCTTCCGTGGTAGCCATTAATAACGAAACTGGCCAGGTCCTGGCCGTCGGGAAAGAAGCCAAGGACTATTTGGGCCGAACCCCTCCCCGTATTTCAGCGATCCGTCCCATGAAAGACGGGGTTATTGCCGACTTTGAGATCACCAGGGAAATGATTAAATATTTTCTCATTAAGGTTCGGGGGAAATCCAGATTTTTCCGGCCCAACTTGGTCATCGGTGTCCCCTCCGGCATCACCATGGTGGAAAAAAGGGCCGTGGTTGAGTCGGCCCTGGAAGCAGGGGCCAGGGATGTCTATCTGATCGAGGAACCGATGGCCGCGGCCATCGGGACAGGCATGTCGGTCGAGTCCTCCCGGGCTAATATGATCGTAGACATCGGAGGGGGGACTACGGAAGTGGCCATCATCAGTATGTTTGCCACGGCTTATTGTGAGTCCATTCGGGTGGCTGGCGATGAAATCAACGAATCCATCATGTATTTTCTGCAAAAAAAATTCAATTTACAGATCGGCGAGAATACGGCTGAACAGATCAAGATGGAATACGGTTCGGCCTTTCCCCAGGGAAAACCGATTCCCTTTCATGTGTCGGGGAAAGAGGTTTATTCCGGGATCCCCCGGACCATCCAAGTAACCGACAAGGACCTTCGGGAAGGTATGGCCGAACCCATTTGGGCCATAGTCGATGCCGTCAAAAGGGCCCTGGAAAAGACCCCGGCTGAATTATCGGGGGATATCAGCCGCGATGGCATGACCATAGCCGGAGGCGGGGCCCTGCTTACCGGGTTGGATAAGCTCTTGGAAAGAGAAACCGGCCTCAAGGTCCGTATCGCCGAAGACCCCCTGACTTCGGTGGTCATGGGGGCCGGCAAGGCCTTAAGTGAAATCGACTTTTACACCAGGGTGTTCATTAATTGAACTTAGACCTCTCTTTTCAATTGGCTATGGAAGCCGTGTTGGCCGCTGGGAAAATCTTAAAAAAGGGGTTCCATAAGAAAAAACCTTATCAGAAAAAGGGGGCCATTGATCTGGTTACCGAATGGGATTTCAAGTCCCAGGAGACGACCCTGGCCATACTTAAGTCCCATTTCCCGGATGCCGATTATCTGGTTGAGGAATCAGGCATAGAACGCCGGCCTTCTCCTTACTGCTGGGTCCTTGATCCTTTGGACGGGACCACAAACTTCGTCCATGGCCTTCCTTTTTTTTGTGTTTCTCTGGCCTTGAACTACGAGAATGTCCCTCTTCTGGGAATCGTCTACAACCCGGAACTTAAGGAAACCTACTGGGCCTTAAAAGGCCAAGGTGCTTTTTTCAACGGCCGGCCTCTGCGGGTATCGTCAGTGACCCAGGTTTCTCAAAGTCTTTTAGCCACCGGATTTCCTTACAATATAAAGAAAACCCATGGCCAAATCCTAAAACGCTTTGAAAGGGTAATCACCCAGGCCCAAGGGGTCCGCCGGCCCGGCTCCGCCGCCTTGGACCTTTGCTGGGTAGCCAAAGGGGTAGTAGACGGCTTCTGGGAGCAATATCTGAAGCCCTGGGATACGGCCGCCGGATTACTCCTGGTGGAAGAGGCCGGGGGAAAGGTCTCCAATTTTGCTGGTCATCCCTATCATATTGAAAAAAAACAAATATTGGCCACCAATGGGAGGATCCATCAAGAAATGGTAAGGCTTTTATCCATCTAAAATGGCCCTGCTTGAAGCATTACCCTTTCCTGATTTTCTTTTATATGGACAAATGGTGATGCTTAGGCTATTATAATACCCACGCAACGCTTTTCCTTAAAGACTTCACTGCCGATCTTCCAAATTTTTTTAAGGAATTCCTCTGTGTTGTTCATGCAAAGATCCCTTAATTCCATGATTTTTTTTAGGGGAGGAATTTATGAAAAGAAAATTCACTGCCGAGCAATTACATGGCCGTTTTGATTGTTTCAGCCATTTTAATCGGATCGATCCCATCTGTTTAAAATATTGCGCCTTAAATATCCGTTGTGCCTTGGCAAAAAAACAATGGTTTGATTTAGAGATACCCGACGACTATTATCCCTCTGTTATTCCGGCAGATCCGGATTTCGGGCCGGAATAAGGGATAAACATTTTTCCAGGGTCAGCCTCTTTACCAAAAATACCTTCGACCGGGATTTTCCACCCTTGAGGAGCATTACTTCGGACCTTCTCACCCCGAAGTAATGGGCTAAAAAGGCAATACAGGCTTGATTGGCGGCCCCTTCCACGGGGGGGGACTGAACCATTAATTTCAATTGACGGCCGTATGATCCAGCCCATTCCGTCTTCTTGGCGCCGGGGTGCACTCGAAGGTCAAGAATTACCCCTTCCGGAGAAAAGATTAGGTAAGGAGGGCGGGATATGGGAGATGGGGGTTTCTTGGCTTTTTTGGTTTGAAGAAAAGAATTCACATCCGCAAGCCCAATTGAATCAGGCTCTTAATTAAAAATTCTTGCAAAAAGACGATAGCCAATAAAACGATAAGGGGTGAAAAATCAAATCCCCCAAAGGACACCGGAAGACGACGGCGGATGGGTCTTAAGACCGGTTCGGTCACCGAATAAAGGAAACGGACAATGGGATTGTACGGATCAGGATGAACCCAGGAGATAATCGCCTGGGCGATTATAATCCAGGTATAGGCCGTCAGAAGGATATCAATAATTTTTGCGACAGCGATCAAAAAATTGGCAAAGACAAACATTTCTTAAAGGCCCCCTGCCCCTAAATTTTATTCCATAATTTTTAATAACATACCTTTGAAAGCCTTTCAAGAAGAATAAGTGCCTATTTAAATTAACTTTCTTCATTTTTTCCTACCCACTTGATTTTCTTGAATTTGAAACCATTTTTTAGTATGGTTACCGTGCGTGCGCCCGTAGCTCAGTCGGATAGAGCGTCGGACTTCGAATCCGCAGGCCGCCCGTTCGAGTCGGGCCGGGCGCACCAGAAGAAGCCTCTAACCTGAAGCACGGGCTTCCCTTTAAATTTTTTTAGCCACAGACCCACTTAGACTCACAGGACAAGGCAAGGGAGATCCGCCATTCCGCCGCAAATCCCGGGGAGATGTTGGATCCCCTTGGACAAGTCATCCTGAGGGCATAAAGCCATTGGCAACAGCCATCCATGTCTTTGTCCGGGCATCATTGACCGGACAAAATGTCTGTAGTTTTCTGAAGGGGTCGGCGGCCAAAAATTGATTACGACTTACTCATATTGAGAAATTATAAGATGAGATGGTATCGGATCTTTATCGGGCTTGGTCTGTTATCGGTGTGTTTGCTTGCCCTGGGTTGTTCTTCAAAGAGTTCTTCCCAGGCCCACTTCTTAACGATCGCCGGCTCCACCTCCGTCCAACCCTTCGCCGAGAAACTTGCGGAAATCTATATGGATCTCAATCCCCAGGTGGCCATCAATGTTCAAGGAGGAGGGTCAACGGCCGGGATAAAGGCCTGCCGGGAAAAAGCGGCCCAAATTGGCACCTCCTCCAGAGAACTCCATCAAGATGAATGCGATTTAACTAAAATCGTCATCGCCAAGGACGGGATCGCCGTTGTCGTTCATCCTGAAAATCCGATTAATAATTTATCCCTCGAACAACTGCGTGGAATTTTTTCCGGGAAAATCAAATCCTGGTCCCAGGTAGGCTGGGTGAATAAACCGATTTTTTTTGTCAATCGTGAAGAAGGCTCCGGCACACGGGATGCCTTTGAAAACCTGGTCATGAAAAAGGAGGAGATTTCCGACAGGGCCCTGGTCCAAGATTCCAACGGCTCGGTCCGGGAAATCATAGCCAATAATCCCCAATCTATCGGCTATATCTCTTTTGGGCTCGTAAACCACCAAGTCAAGGCCCTGTCCGTCAATACCATAAAACCTTCAACGACTACTATCAAAAGCAATCTCTATACCTTAACCAGGCCTTTCATCTTTGTCCTTCGAGGTCAGCCTTCATCCTTGGCCCGGCAATTTGTCGATTTTATTTTAAGCCAAGAGGGTCAGCAAATCCTGGAAAAAGAAGGCCTGGTAGGAATCCACCCAAAATGAAAGAGAAGATCATTGAAAAGGTGCTGACCCTCTTAGCCTTTTCCGCCATCGGGGTCCTTTTGCTCATTACGATTTTCATTTTCAAAGAAGGGCTTCCTCTCATCCTGAAGGTGGGCCTAAAAGACTTCCTTTTTAATGCCAAATGGGCCCCGACAAAAGGCCATTTTGGAATTTTATCCATGATCGTTTCTTCTTTGGTCGTGACCCTGGGGGCCATTGTCCTGGGGGTGCCCCTGGCCTTGGCCTGTGCTGTTACCCTAGCCGAATTTAGTCCGCCCCGCTGGCTGGTCTTCCTAAAGCCGACCATCGAACTCCTGGCCGGCATCCCTTCCGTTGTTTTCGGGTTTTTAGGGGTGGTCCTATTAGTACCGATTATCCGCGAATACCTCGGCGGGCCAGGACTTTCCCTATTGGCCGCTTCGATCATCCTGGCCATTATGATCCTCCCGACCATCACCAGTATCTCCATTGATGCTATTCAGGCCGTCCCCTTATTATACAAAGAAGGGGCCCTGGCCATGGGGGCCACCCATTGGCAGGCCATTCATCTGGTCCTTCTTCCAGCCGCCCGGTCCGGAGTGGTAACGGCCATCATCTTAGGTATGGCCCGGGCCATTGGAGAAACTATGGCCGTCATTATGGTGGCCGGCAATGCCTTAAGGATTCCCCATTCCCCCCTGGATCCGGTGCGCACCCTGACCAGCACCATTGCCTTGGAAATGGGCTATTCGGCCGGAGATCATCGGACCGCTCTTTTTGCGGCCGGTATCGTCTTATTTGTCTTTATCATGGCACTTAACGTCCTGGCCAATCTTTTGATGCGGAAAAAATAATGCGTTTAAGTCCCATTTTAACTCAAAAAATAGTCAAGGCCCTGTTCTGGATCTTGACCGGTTTAACCATCGGGGTTTTATTTTTTATCATCCTATTCATATTTATTAACGGACTCCCCCAACTTTCCTGGAACTTTCTTTCCACCAATCCCGTCGATATGGGACGCTCGGGAGGTATCCTGGCCACCATCGTCAGTACTATCTATCTGATCGGGATCGCCCTTTTTTTCGCCACCCCCCTGGGACTGGGAACGGCCATGTACCTCACCGAATATACCCACGGGGGCATGATTACCAAGGTCATCCGTTTTGGGACCGAGTGCCTGGCCGGAATCCCTTCCATCATTCTTGGTCTTTTTGGATTTGCCATCTTTGTTATGGCCTTTGGCTGGGGGTGGAGCTTGCTTTCCGGCGGTCTGACCCTTTCGGCCATGCTCCTTCCGACGATTATTCGTACTTCGGAAGAATCCATTTTGGCCGTGCCTCGAGAATACCGGGAAGTCGCCTTTTCTCTCGGGGTGGGCAAATGGCGGACCATCACCCGCGTGGTCCTGCCCGCGGCCCTCCCAGGGATTGTAACCGGCATCGTCTTGAGCATCGCCCGGTCCATCGGTGAAACGGCGGTTATTATTTTTACGGCCGGGTCCTCTTTGAGGTTCCCGAATTCCATCTTTGAATCAGGCAGGACCATGGCCGTCCATTTTTATATTTTCAGCCCGGGAAGGGATCTCTTTGCCCATGGCTTACGGGACCGCAGCCATCCTGGTCCTGCTTATTTTGATCATTAACATCAGCGCCTACTGGACCATGCGGCTTCTTATGAAACGATACTCATGACAATTTACGATTTCGGATTTCGGATTTCGGAATATAAAATATGATAAACACAGACGACCCGAAAATCACCATCAAGAACCTGACAGTGTTATACGAAAAAGAGGCTGCACTCCAGTCCATTTCCCTGAACATTCCCAAGAACCAGATAACCGGGATCATGGGGCCTTCTAATAGTGGGAAAAGCACTTTGTTGCGTATCTTGGATCGCTTAATCGACCTGATTCCCGGCATTTTAATCCGCGGACAGGTCTTTTTGGATGAGGTTGATATCCTGATGCCCGGCTATGATGTCAATACCCTCAGGGCTCGAGTGGGCATGGTCTTTGCTAAGCCGATCCCCTTGCCCCGTTCTATTTATGAAAACCTGACCTTCGGCCCCCGGATGCACGGCATGAAAGACCGGCGCCTCTTGAATGAACGGGTCGAACACAGCCTTCGGGCCGCCATCCTTTGGGATGAAGTCAAAGACCGTCTTTTTGAATCGGCCCTCAACCTTTCCGGCGGTCAGCAGCAGAGGCTCTGTATCGCCCGGACCCTGGCCATGGAGTCGGAGGTCATCCTTTTGGATGAACCGACCTCCGGCCTGGACCCCATATCTACGGCCAAAATCGAGGAGGCCCTCCGGACCCTCAAGGAGAATTATACGATTATCCTGGTCAGCAACAACACCAAGCAGATCGCCCGCATTTCGGATAAGGTGGCCTTTTTCCTCATGGGAGAACTGATTGAATACGGCACTCCCGACAAGATCTTTACCAACCCATCGAATAAACGAACCGAAGATTATGTCTCCGGAAGATTCGGTTAAGGGGGAAGCATCTTGCCGACCATCGCCATTAAAAATCTGAATTTGAATTACGGTTCTTTTCATGCCCTGAAAGGGATATCTTCTTTTTTTAAAGAAAAGACCATCACCGCCCTGATCGGCCCCTCGGGGTGCGGTAAATCCACTTTGCTCCGTTGTTTGAATCGGATGAATGACCTGATAGACGGCGTTCGAATCGAAGGGCAGGTTTTCATCGGAGATAAGGATATTTACGCGCCGGGGACCAATTTGATCAAGCTTCGCAAGGAAGTGGGTATGGTCTTTCAAAGACCAAATCCTTTTCCCCTTTCTATCCTGGAAAATGTCATCTTCGGCCTTAAGGTCCATGGATTGCTGCCTTCGAAAAGACAGGAACAGGAAGCGATAGCCCTTAAGGCCTTTTCCGCCGTGGGTCTCTGGGATACCTTAAAGGACAAATTAAACCAGTCAGCCCTGAGCCTGACCCTCGAACAACAACAACGGCTCTGTATCGCCAGGATCGCCGCCCTTCAATCCCATATCGTTTTGATGGACGAGCCCTGCTCGGCCCTCGACCCTATGGCCACGGAAAAGATTGAAAGCCTGATGCTGAACCTCAAGGAAAATTTTACCATCGTCATTGTCACCCACAACATGCAACAGGCCGCTCGGATTTCCGATGAAACCGGTTTTATGCTCCTGGGGGAACTGGTCGAATTCGGGACGACCGGACAGATTTTCACCAAACCCCAGGACGACCGGACCAATGATTATATTACCGGGAGATTTGGATTACTGGAAGAAAGGTATAAGGTCCAAGGCACAAGGTTCAGGGTTCAAGGGTGGGTGTGAAGGTTTTCCTTGCGCCTCGCGCCTCCCATGATAATTGAACCATTCAGAAAATAAGGACACCTCATGACTGAAACCACAAAATTGATTCCCCTCGACAAGCGCATCATTTTTGCCCTGGATGTACCGACTCCCGCCGAAGCCCAGACATGGGTGGAAAAGCTGGAAGGTCAAATCAAATTCTTCAAAGTGGGTCTGCAACTTTTCCTGGGAGGCGGATTCCCCATCGTGGATTGGATCGTCAAGCGGGGTCTGGAAGTGATGCTGGACCTGAAATTTTTTGATGTCCCCCAAACAGTTTCTTCGGCAATAAAACAACTGCAGGGAAGAGGGATTACCTACACAACGGTCCACGGCAACGACGCCCTATTAAGAGCGGCCGCTGAGGCCAAGGGAGAGGTGAAAATCCTGGCGGTCACGGTCCTGACCAGTCTCGACCAAGGGGATTTGATTGATTTGGGGTTTAAATGTTCTCCGGAAGAACTGGTTCTCTCCCGAGCCCGCCGGGCCTTCCAGGTCGGCTGTGCCGGGTAGTGGCCTCCGGTCTGGAAGCCCCCAAAATCAGAACTGAGTTGGGATCGAAGTTATTTATCGTCGTCCCCGGGTCAGGCCGGTTGAAAACCGCCGGGATGATCAGAAAAGAGTCGTTGATGTCCGGTCAGCCTTTTTAAACGGCGCCGATCATATCGTCGTCGGCCGTCCTATCCGACAGGCCCCAGAACCAACGATCCTGATTGACCAGATGCAACACCAGATTGAAGAAGCGTTAAAATCGGTAATTTATGCTCTTCCCACCCAAAAATGATTATTGAGTTATAAGAAGGGGGAAAGTCATGGACCAAGATATTAAAAAAAGAACACAAGAGACGGCGGCCAAGCTCTTTAGTGGCGGTATTAAAATGGACCCGCCTTACCTGACCTGGAAGGAGTTCGACCGCGGCCTGGCCAACGATCTATCCATGTTCATCACCGGAAACCTCTATTCAAGAACGGTCCTCTCCCTGCCGGAGAGGCAGATGGTAGCCTGTGCCATGCTGGCCGCCCTCGGGGCCTCCGACGAACTGAAGCTTCATCTCAATGCCGCCCTGAATGTCGGCTGCGACCCAAAAAAAAATGGCCGAGGTCTTTTTTCAACTTGCGCCCTATGGTGGCATGCCCCTGGTCAATAAGGCCCTGGAAGTTTTCCGGGAGGTTTTAAAAGGCCGTGGAGAATGGGAAGACTTTAAGAAATAAGGGGGAAATGAAACTATTGATTCTTTTAGGGATCGCCAAGGGTGGCCCTCTTTCTCCTTATCTTTTCCAAGGTATCCCGGTAAACCCTTTCTTTTGAAGGACCGAGTTCCAAAGCCTTTAAGGCCAGGCCTTCCGCTTCTTTAAGGTTCTCCCCTTTGGTGTAATAAAGCCAGGCCAGATTATTGTAGGCATCGGCATTCTGGGAGTCTTTTTGAATCGCTTCTTTATAGTTTTTCTCGGCTTCAGCCCATTCCTTTTTCAAAAAATGGGCATTGCCCAGGTACACATAGGCCTTGGGCAGATGCTTGGAGGCCAGGCGATACTCTTTTATGGCGTTATCCAACTCTCCTTTTTCCTCATAGGATACCCCGAGATTTAAATGTTCCTCCGCTGTAAGCGGATCTTTAAGGATATAAAGCCTCGGGAGGGTACAACTGCTCAAGAGCATCAGAAAGGCAAAGTTAGTCAGAAAAAAAATCAGACTTTTAGACGTTACCAGCCTGTAAAAACCCTGAAAGAACCCATTTTCGTCATTCCCGTGAAGCTTGTCCCCGAAGGCCTTAATCGGGGAACGGGAATCCAGAATTTTTAAAGGAAACCTTCGATCTGGATTCCCGCCTGCGCGGGAATGACGGGTTTTTACGCATCCATCAGACGTAGCCTTCAATCTACTTCTCATATTTCCGGGGTACGATCAGGAGGGTCCAGAAGTCTGTTTTCCCCCAGGGTGATAAAAAATCTTTTAAGGGGATGAATTTCCCCCGTTCTTTCCCGGAATGAACAATGACGCCGTTTCTCTGTAGCCCAAGACGACCATAAAATGATTTTTCTCATAGACCGAGAAGCCGTAATCCACCAAAACTATCAAGGGATGACCTGAATCGATATTTTTTCTAATGTCCTCGAGGTTTCCCTGATACTGCCTGACTGCAAACCCTTTCTTCTCGGGAAATAAAACCATATCCATGGTCAGGGTCCCTCTGGCCGATTTACTGTATATCTCGCGGGCGATCTCCTTCGGTGAAATCTTTATCCCCCAAAAATTAAAGACTTCGGAAAGGGAGGCCGGACCGCATTGGAGCATCTCCTGCGGGTAAAAAGGGACATCCCTTATTATCTTCGCCTTCGTGGGTTCGGTAACAGAGATGGTCCCGGCACAGGAAAGAAGGAATACTGGGAAGAAAAGGACGAAAAAGAGACAGCCCCATCTCCGCAAACCCCATGGGATCTCTTTTAAGGACAATTAGTCCGCCCTATCTTTTTAACAAAAATGAAGGGGTTTTAAGTTAAAGTTATCTGACAAAAACTCGATGTCCGAGGAGATAAGCGAGAATAACGACCAGTATGGCTATCACCAACAACCCGATGATAATGCCCAGGCCGCTATCTCCGGCTACCTTCATTTGATCGAGCTGCAAGGCGAACTGATGGACCTGTTGATCGCTGAGTTGGCTCATTCGCGTCCGGATTTCATCGGGAGTCAATCCGAATTCGGCCAGCCTTTGATTGATCATTTTCATCTCCAGGGTTTTTTGAATCTTTTGAAGGTCGGCAACCCGGTCGCTTGGTGAAAGATTAACCACTTCAGATGGGGCAAGGCCGGCATAAACCCGAGGAGTAATGCCTATGACAAGCATGGCCACAACAAGATACCAGGAGACATACCTTAGAAATGTTGATCGCAAAATCGACTGCATAGTGTCCTCCTTCCTTTGTTTCCCCTTTGAAATAGGCTTTTGGTTCTAAATTCTGATGGTTGACTCTGATAATATGAACAAGGACTATTATTGTCAAGGAAAAATAAAAATCACCTTGATCCTTTTTTCTCCGTATTTTATACTCTTTTTCTAAAAAATAATTTTTATCCAAGGATCAATAATGATGGTCCTGTAAAAAGTATTTTTTATTTAACGCACTGAAATAATTTAAAAATAACGTATTATTTTCTTGACACCGAAGTGGTTTTAGGGTAAAAAACATATTAGATAACAATTAGTTAGGTGAGAAAACATGTTTTATACCAAAGACCACAAAACGGGCTACATTTTCGATCCCTGGAGGCATTTGGGTCCCAAGAGACGCCGGCTTCTGGAAGAATCCTGGGCGGGGATATTCCGCAAAGAGATCCTCGATGAACTTCCAGTAAACCAGATAGCCTCCTTCTTTTCAAAAGATGAAGGGTGTCCGACCAAAGAACTTTATACGGCCTTGGGAGTTTGCCTCCTTCAACAGATGCACGATGTGACCGATGACGAGACGATTAATCAACTGGCCTTTAATGAGCAATGGCATTATGCCTTAGATATTCCCGATGAGTCCGATGATGCCAAGTATTTGTGTCTAAAGACCTTGTGGAATATCCGCCAACGGGTAGCCGATCAAGGCTTAGATACGATTTTGTTCCGGAAGGCCACGGACAAGCTGGCCGAAACTTTTAATGTAGACACCAGTAAACAAAGGCTTGATTCGGTTCACATTCACTCCAATATGCGTCACATGGGGCGGATTGGGATCATTAGCAATACCATTCATACCTTTCTGGTTAATTTAAAACGCCAGCACAAAAATATTTTCGAAAGTCTGCCCAAAGAATTAGTGGATACCTACCTTTCTGAAAAGGCCCTTTCCTGTTTTTCGATGGTCAAGCCATCGGACTCGAAAAAGAAGCTGGACCTTGTTTGCCGAGAGCTTTTTGATCTGGTCCAGCAGATGAGAGGACATGACGAGGTATCTTCCATGAGCAGCTTTCAGTTGCTGCAACGGGTACTTTCCGAACAATGTACCATCAAAGAAGCTTCCGACGGCCTGCCGGTTGAAGTCGTCGTCAAACCGGCCAAGGAGATTTCCTCGGATTCTTTGCAAAATCCTTCGGACCCGGAAGCGGGTTATGATGGTCATAAGGGTCAGGGATATCAGGCCCAGATTATGGAAACTTATGTTGAGAAAGCCAGGGATGAGGAGGAAGAAAAGGCCCTGTCGCTGATTACCCATGTGGGAGTAGAATCGGCTTGTGCTCATGATGTGCATGCTTTAATTCCTGCCTTGGAAGCGGTTAAAGAAAGAGATCTGCTGCCGGAGCAAGTCCTGGCCGATTCCCTTTATGGAAGCGAGGAGAACTGTGCTCAGGCCAAAGAGATGGGCGTTGAAGTGATCTCCCCGGCTATGGGTTCTTACCGGGAAGATCGTCTCCCTTTGTCTGCTTTTACCTTTTCCAGTCAAGGAGAAGTGATCCATTGTCCTCAAGGTCAGGAGCCGGAAAAGATCCGAAGAAAAAAAGAGCGCTTTCGGGTGGCTTTTGATTCCAATCAGTGTGTCGTGTGTCCATTGGTGGATCGCTGTCCGGCCCGCCAAGGGAAAAAACACCACTATCTCGGTTATGATTATAAAACCTTCCGTTTGGCACGGAGACGGCAAGAAGAGCAAACGGCAACCTTTAAAAACCGGTACCGCTATCGTTCGGGCGTTGAAGCCACCATGTCGGCCCTGGACCGCAAGACCGGAATCAAACACCTTCGAGTCAGAGGTCTGAAAGCCGTCCGCTACTGTGTCAACTTGAAGGCGGCTGGAATCAATATCTTTAGGGCTGCTGCCTTCAAAATCAAGGAGAAGGCCAGGCTCCTAGCCCAAAAGATGGGCCAATCCAGTATCTATAGCCCGTTTTCGGTTGTCAAAGAACATCTTTTAAAATATTTCGGTTCACCAACCCTTATTTGGGCTGATGACTACTACAAAATTCTTAAATACGCTACCTGACTTTTTACAGGACCA
>CAWIRY010000049.1:0-5430 GCA_963838485.1 uncultured delta proteobacterium
CTCGAATGAGGAGGATGATTATGGAGGATATTTATAGGAAACTGCAAGAGCGTCTGGACGATTTGGCCACCGGTTTTCCGGCTACGGAGAACCAGGTGGAAATGAAGATATTGAAACGGCTTTTTACCGAGGAAGAAGCCGAACTTTTCCTTCATTTACCTCCCCTCTTGGAGAAACCTGATCAGGTGGCCGAGCGATTGGGACGGGACCTTCGGGCCACGTCCGCTCTAATGGAGCAGATGGCCGCCAAGGGTCTGCTTTTTAGACAGCGTAAGGGTGAAAGTGTGCGTTATGCCGCCGTCCCTTATGTAGTCGGTATCTTCGAGTTCCAACTGGCCAGGTTGGATCGGGAATTTGTCCGGGAAAACAAAGAGTATTTTGATACGGTCTTCGGGCGGACCATCCAGTCCTACAGCACTCCGGTACTACGGACCATTCCCATTAATCGTCAATTGGTGGCGGAATGGCCGGTGGCCCCCTATGAAGACGTTATCGGGATCCTGGAAAGCCAAGAGACTATCGCCATAGCGCCTTGTATCTGCCGGGCCATGTCCCGGTTGGATGAGACGGGCTGCGACAAACCGCTGGAAGCCTGTTTTTCCTTCGGATCCCATGCCCACTTTTATGTGGAAAATCATATGGGCCGTTATATCACCAAGGAAGAGGCCAAGGAGATCGTCAAACGCAACGAAGAAGCCGGCTTGGTCATGCAGCCCTTTAATTCCCAGAAGGTGGGGGGTATGTGCAGTTGCTGCGGAGATTGTTGCGGCGTTTTGAAGTCCTTAAAAAAACAGCCGGCGCCGGCCAGGGCCGTTAAGAGCAACTATTTTGCCGAGGTGAATGGAGAAGATTGTGTCGCCTGTGAAACCTGCATGGACCGCTGCCAGATGGAAGCCATCCGCATTATCGATGATCGGGCGGTCATCGATCTGGACCGTTGTATCGGCTGCGGCCTTTGTGTGACTACCTGCGCCACCGAGGCCCTCCACCTGATAAAAAAGCCGGAGGACTTCCAGTATAAACCCCCCGAAAGCGGGGCGGAAACCTATCTGCGCATCGCCCTGGAACGGGGGAAAAATATGATGCCCCAGGAGATCGGTTCGTAAGCGTTATAGAGGCCCTTCATAATTCCCCTTCTCTTTCCTTTTCTCGAGGGTGGCTGGGGGATTTTCAGGCCTCGAAAAGGCGCCCCATCTGTTTTTACAAACCTACCGCCGTTCTTCAACTCTTTCTTTGAGTTGTCTAACCGCCTCGGGAATGGTTTTTCTGATGAACACCCGCTGATCTAAATCGGGCAGTTGAGAATATTCGGGATAAGAGGGGTGCTTCCGGTTGAGCTTCGGGGGGTTCATCAAATAAGGATTACCCCCTTGTTCAAAATCCCTGATCAATTTAATGATCGGTTTTTCGGCTAAAGGGATTTCCTGGACCCATCCTAACCGGCGCATGCATTCGAATCGAATTTGATCGATCAGGATGAAGTAGGTATCCAGGAGGGGCATCAATTGGGTCGGAGGCAGGGATTCGAATTCATGCCCGCTTCCCAGACCAAGGGAACCCATGAGAAGATCATGGATTAATCGCCGGCCCTCTTCATCGTCTTCAGCTAAAAAGAGAAGCACTTCATCGGGGAGGTCGGACCATCGGGTATTTTCATCCAATGCCGGTAGGGACTTAAAAAGCCGCTGCCAATCTCGAAACCCCCTTTTAGCGGCCTTTTGATTTTTTAGGGATTCCAGAGAAATCACCTTACCCATGATTGCCGGTCTCCCGGAAGGCTTTAATTTCAAATAAAATCTTTGTCAAGAAATTCCCCTTCATGTCGAGGATAACTATAACCGAATAAAATAAAATTACAACAGCGATTATTATTCCTGGCAGCCCTGGTCATCTGAAATGGTTTCTGCACCAGAAAAAAATTGACCTTAAAAAAAATCTATTATAAAATTCTACCCTTATGAGTACCAATCCAGACGGACACTCTCCAGGTTTTATTGAACAGGTCAGGTCTTTGTTTAAAAAGAAGGACGAGACCCCTCCAGAATCCGTTTTGGAAAAAGACTTTCAGGAATTGATCGATCAAGGAGAAGAACAGGGACTGCTCACCCAGGAACAGGGGGACATGATCCAAAGTATCTTTGAATTCAAAGATACCATAGTACGGGAGGTCATGGTCCCCAGGACCGAGATGCTGGCCGTCAGTTCGGACGTGAGTATCCAAGCTATCATTGATCTGACCCTGGCCCACGGCCATTCCCGCCTTCCCATTTATCGGGGAAACCCGGACAATATCGTCGGGATGCTCCACGTAAAAGACCTCTTACCCTATTGGCATCTGCCGCCCGATCAGCCGATACCCCCGGAGATTATCCGAAAAACCACCTTCATCCCGGAGACAAAAAAGATCGTCCATCTCTTTCGGGAATTAAGACAGGAAAAAATCCACATGGCCGTTGTCCTCGATGAATACGGCGGGACTTCCGGATTAGTCACCATGGAAGACCTTATCGAGGAGATCATCGGGGAGATAGAAGATGAGTACGACCGCCAGGAACCGAGGCTGAAACCCCTGGAAGACGGCCGGGTCGAAGTGGATGCCCGCCTGGAGATTGAAGAGCTTGAGCATTATTTTGATTTAAAAATAGAAGAAAGAACCTTTGAATCCGTGGGAGGCCTGATTATCCATATCTTAGGGAGGGTCCCGGTGGTAGGCGAAAAGGTCTATTTCCAGGACTTGGAAATGACCATCCTGGAGGCCGATAAACGCCGAATCCGCCGCCTCCTGGTGGGAAGGAAGGGGGTCACCCCTTCGGAAGACCCTCTTGAATAAAAGAGAATCAGTCCCTTTGGAATTAAAGTCCGGGGATATTTATTTCTCCCGGATCGATTGGGCCGATACCGTTTTTCGGATAACCTACGGACGCCCTGTTTCTCCTTTAATCCATTCCCTTCAGGCCATCGGTTTGCAAAATCCGCCGGTCCTTCAGGAAAAAGAAGGGGACCGGTTCCGCATCGTGGCCGGATTCAGACGCCTTCAAGCCCTGCAGAAAATCGGACGAGAACCCGTATCCGGTAAAATCGCTCCGGCCGGGACCGAGAGAAAGAGGCTTTTCCTTTTTAATTTCCATGAGAATATGGACCGGGGGTTTAATCCGGTTGAACAATCCTGGATTGTAAAAATATTGTCGGTCCTTGTAGGGGAAAGAGAATTGATCCAGGACTATCTTCCCTGGCTGAATTTACCGGCCAAGAAAGAGATCTATAGGCGTTATCTAAGCACCTCGGGGATCAGCCCCGTTTATTGGTCGGCCTTGCTGGAGGGACGTTTGTTTCCTGAAACGGTTGAACGGGTTAATCGGGACTTCCTGCCCATTGCCGATCTGATCTTCGCCCTGTTTATTTCCCTTCGCTTTGGTTTTCAGAAACAAAAAGAATTTTTGGCAGACCTGGAAGATATTGGCAAGCGGGGATTGGGAGAACCCGGGGCCTTCCTTTTTTCCGAACCGGTGGTTGAATTGCTGCGGCAGATCAACCGGACGCCCCAGCAAGAGGGAGACGCCCTTCGAAAATATTTTCGGTCCTGTCTTTATCCCTTCCTTACCGACATGGAAAAAGCCTTTCAAAAAAAGGTCTCCCAGCTCGGTCTGGATCAGCGCACCAGGCTTTCTCCTCCTCCTTTTTTTGAAGGAGGACGGTATGGACTGGAAATCAAATTTTCAAATAGTAAGGAATTAACCGAATCCCTGGAAAAAATCAGCCAGGCCCTGGGGGATCGGAAACTGGAAGATCTCCCTTGACCGATAAGTCTTTTTGAGAAATCCCTTGAAGCCGTTTTCCTTTAAGAAAATTATTGTCGAAAGAGGGGTCCGGGAGGCCCCTATGACGGATAAGGTCCTGAAGACTCTTCCCCATCTCCCGGTGGAATGGGTGGACCGGGAACCGATACTTCCCCGGCCGGAAACCTTATCCCGATCGAAAAAAATTCTTTTTTTGACCCGTTTCAAAGGGGAGTTGATCAGGCCTTGTCCAGGGACCAGGGATTATATCTGTTGCGGTTATCGTATCCTCCATATCGGGACCAACTGTCCCATAGACTGCAGCTACTGTATCCTTCAGGCCTATTTCAACCAACCGTATATCCGCCTCTTTGTCAATACCGATGAACTTTTTCTCCAGTTAAGGACCTTCGTGGATAACCATCGGAGGGAGATCGTCCGTCTGGGCACCGGAGAATTCACCGACAGTCTGGCCTTCGACCCGATAACCGGGTTTAGCGATCTTTTATTCGAGGAATTATCCTCCCATCCTAATGTCGTGGTTGAACTGAAGACCAAAACCATATCCGTAAAAAATATTCTCCGCTTTCCTTCTTTAAACAATATCATCGTTTCCTGGTCGCTCAATCCGTCAGCCATTGTCAGAAAGGAAGAGCGGGGGTCCGCTTCGCTGACCGAACGTCTGGAAGCGGCCCAGGCCTGTCAGGAGAAAGGATTTCACCTTGGGTTTCATTTCGATCCCATTTTTTATTTCCCCGGCTGGGAAGAAGCTTATTGGCAAACGGTTCGTCTTCTTTTTTCCAAAATCAGGCCGGAAAAAATCGCCTGGATCAGTCTGGGTTGTTTCCGCTTTATGCCCCAGTTGAAATCCATCATTCAACATCGCTCTCCCAAGGCCCGATATATCTATCAGGAATTCATCCCGGCCTTGGACAAAAAAATGCGCTACATCCAGCCCATTAGGGTGGAAGTCTATTCCAGGATGCTTCAATGGATCAAAGGCTTTGGAAACGAGGTCCCGGTCTACCTGTGCATGGAAAATCCCTCGGTTTGGGAAAAGGTCTTCGGTTTCATTCCGGGGGAAGGATATCCGACGCTTACCGAGATGCTGGATCAAAGGGCGATGGACCTGTTACCAAGGGCCTCATAATAATATTGACTTTCCGCAGTTTCGGATTTATTCATGGGGGAAATCCGCTATCCCCTGTCCCCTGGGCGACTGAATTTCAGGCGGACCATTGCCGCCCAGGACCTGAAATAGATTTTCATTACCGACCTTTGCCGGATGGCTTTGGGCGAAAAGGCCTTTCCGGAATGACCCCAAGGAGGACCTTATGCCTGTCTTGCAATTTAATGAACATGTTTGTGCCACCTGTCCGACAGCGGACTGCTTAGTCAAGTGCCAATACCTGAAGCTGGATAAGGATGGAGCGCGCCAGGAGATGATGAAAATCGCCCGGGGCGAAGACTCTTCGGTCTTGCACGATTGTATGACCTGCTACGGCTGTGAGGAATATTGCCCAAGGGGCAATCATCCTTACTACCTCATCTGCGAACAGCGGGAAGAAAAGGGGTTCTACACCGCCCCCCGGCCGATTACCAACCAATGGATCAACATGACCCAGATGCAGGGCAAGCCGCTGGTCGGTAAAGT
>CAWIRY010000050.1:0-7131 GCA_963838485.1 uncultured delta proteobacterium
GCACACCCTCCAACCCTCTGACCAGTAGAATCGAATCTGGATCAAATGTCGCGTTCACAGACCATTAAAAGACCATGACTGAAATACCCCTACTCGATGACAAATACCGGGAGGCTTTTTTACCTGCTCGACGAAATGAATTTTGTCAAGTCGTGTTCAGATCGTAATCAACCCTGGCATCCTAAAAATGAGAAAAAATTAGAATGGGCCTTCAGGGTATATAAACGCTGGCACCCTGACCCCGGCAAGAACCCTATCCTTGACTTTCCATGGCCCAAACCCGGAAAGATCCCGAAGGTGGAGGCTGACTTTTTAAAACCTACAGAGGAAGAAAAAAAGAAAGTCAGAGATTTTATAGCTGATCATGAAGGGCAAGAGATGGACCCCATGACCGAAATGATAGTCCAATTGGCTAAGGATTTGATTAAGGAGGTCCATTGAGTCTGACGGAAGCTGGGTGAGATGGACCATTATAATGCTATTCAAGAACCAGGCATCTTTTTTGGTGAATCCAATTGTCCCATTATTAACCAATTTTGACGTTGGAGGATTAGGTGGAAAGTGATATAATTTGTTAACTATTTTTAGATCGGTTCTGGCAGATTTTCCGACAATAGAATATCTCTAACTTCACAACAAGGAGAGAATGATTATGGAAAAGGATGTAAGTCGAAGGGATTTTTTGAAGGTATCGGTAGCTACGGGGGCTGCCTTAGCTATGGCCCCAAGTATGGCCTTGGCTCAGGAACCAAAAGCAATTCATCTGGTCAGGCCCCAAATGGGTAGTGGTAATCCTTTAATGGAACTCTTATGGAAAAGAAAATCGTCACGGGAATTCAATTCAGAACCCTTGTCCGTGGAGGTTCTCTCAAGTCTACTTTGGGCAGCTTTTGGAATCAACCGCCCCGATGGGAGAAGAACCGCACCTTCGGCAAGTAATCGTCAGGAAATCGATATTTATGTGGCTGCGGCCAACGGTCTCTACCTCTATGATGCCAAAACGAATCTATTAATTCCCATTCTGGCAGAGGACATCCGGGGAATGACGGGTCGTCAATTTTATGTTAAGGAGGCATCTGTAAATTTTGTTTATGTGGCTGATTATTCCAAGATGGGGACAGCCAAAGAAGAAGATAAAATTCTCTTATCAGCGGCTGGAACAGGGTTTATCAGTCAAAATGTTTATCTTTATTGTGCTTCCGAGGGCATGGTGACGGTGGTTCGCAATAACATAGACAGGTCAACTTTAGCGACCTTGATGAAGCTTCGACCGGACCAGAAGATCGTTCTTGCCCAATCGATAGGATATCCAAAGAAATGAATTTAAGAAATTTGCCTATTGATTCTACTTACCTTGGTCAGATGACCAGTCGTCTCCTTGTACCTGGATTTGAAGTCCTATCGAGAATAGAGTATGGACATGATATTTTCTAAGATTATCTCAGGTGGCCAGACAGGGATAGATAGAGCCGCTCTGGACGTAGCCTTGGAATTGGGTATTCTCTGTGGGGGTTGGTGTCCCAAGGGCCGAAAGGCTGAGGATGGCCCAATTGACCCACGCTATCCTCTTAAAGAAACGAGATCCCCAAATTACCCACTCAGGACAGAGAAGAATCTAAGGGAAGCTGATGGAACCCTTATTTTAACAAAGGGACCAGTAGAGGGGGGACCTTCCTTAACAGTATGGTTAGCCATTGAATGTAAAAAACCTCACCTGATAATTGACTTATACAACAAAATAGATCCCTCTATTGTCTGGGAGTGGGGGGAGAAAAACAACATAAAAATTCTTAATGTGACAGGGCCAAAGGAAAGCGAGGTTCAGGGGATTTATGTCCAGGCAGTTGATTTTCTAAGAAAGGTTTTAAGTCTAACTGATTAATTTCATTAAATTATGAACCAATAAAACCATGCTTGATATTCCTCTATTAGACGATGACTACCGGCAAGCCTTTTTTTATCTTATGGACGAAATCCATTTGGTCATGGCCTGTTCAGCCGATAAATCGCCTTGGTTTCCGAAAGACGAAGAACGGTTAGAATGGAACTTAAGGGTCTATGGGCGGTGGCATCCAGATCCAGACAAGAACAGCATCCTGAACTTTCCCTGGCCAAAGCCTGGACATATCCCTAAAGTACCAGCCGACTATTTAAATCCCACCGATGAGGAAAAAAAGAAGGTCAGAGATTTTATAGCTGATAACGAAGGGCCTGGGATGGACCCTTTGACCGAAATGATAGTTTGACTGGCTAAAAATCTGGTCCAATCAATTCATTAAATATGATCTTTGAAGGAGGAAACATGCACTTTGATCAGGTAATCCAAACGCGGAGAAGTATCCGAAATTTCAAGCCGGACCCGGTATCGGACCAAACCATTTACGATATATTGGCAGCTGCCCGTCTGGCGCCTTCCGGCTCGAATATCCAACCCTGGCGGTTCATCATTATCCGGTCTCCGGAAATGAAGGAAAAACTTAAGGCGACTACCATCTTTCGGCCGCTTCTAAAGGCGTTCTGAGAGCTGGAGGGATCGGCATAGCCAATAGCGATGCCTATACACACGGACAGGTTGTCTGGTATGCCCAATTCTTGACGGACCAGATCGGGATAGGATGCCAGTTGGACCGCCACAGCCGTGCCTAAGCCGTATTCACAGGCGCTGAGCATAATACTCTGTGATAACGCTCCCAGATCGAAGAGCGACCAATGGGTCAGGTTGCGATCCATGCAGAGAAAGATGACCGCCGGGGCATCGAAGAAACAGAAATTACCTGCCATCAGGCCGTGCATGTCCTTCTCGTTGTTACGGTCGAAGCCCCAGGAAATCAGAACGGGCATTACGTAGACTCTCATACCTTTCCTTAAGGAGTGGCGGCCAGTCCTTCGGTTGCGGTCTGGACAGGTCTGGATTGGGGGGAACATCATTGGCGAACCTGTCCTTGTAAGCCTGGCGCAGACGGTTAGCTGATTCTCCGCTGGCGATGAATACTTCCCAGGGCTGCGTGTTTTCCCACGATGGGGCTTGCAGAGCCGCTTCCACTACTTTGAGAATTGTATCCCGGTCAACTGGTTTAGGGGGCAAAAGCTCGGCAGGTAAAGCGTGTTTTCAGTGCATCAAGGATATCCATAAATTCCTCCTTATTAATTTTTTTCCTTCTGGTTATTCAACCCGCTGAATTCCCGGAAAGGTGTACCTGGGTCATTCAAGCTCCGGGTTCCCCATATTTAAACGTCGTTTCCCTTACCTCAGCTACGTTCTGATATAAATTCAAAGTAGCCATGGCCTGGGCACAGATCTCCTCCTTTAAGACTTCCGGTTCCAGAACCTGGGCATGGGACCCCCATCCCAGGATCCAGTATTTGATCTCCTGGGTCCCGGCCACCACGGCATCAAATCGAGGTGAGTAAGGTCTGGATAATCCGCCATTGCCTGCCCAACTGGTCGCCACGGGCCATAGGATTCCCTCCCCATCTGTTTTTTCTGAGCATATCATAAATAATTACATCCCATTCAATTTTTTACACCCCTTTTGACCTTATCTGACAAAACCCCGTGATAGACTCTCTCTAAAGATAAGATCAAGGAGGGGTCTAAATGGAAGAGATCATAAAAATATAATAGTCAAGGAGAAAAAATCGGGGTGGCTAAAGAAGTTTGGGAGTTTTAAGCCGGGAGGATTAGAGGTATTAACCGCAAGCTACCGGGAATTAACCCTAAGAAAAATTAAATTGACATACCCAGGTTGAGGTACTAATCTGGTAATCCCTGATTTTATTTAGAATATCCTCTGCTATAAAACAGGCATTCATTTGGAAGAAGGAACTTAACTGGTCAAGTTATGAGATGCCCTAAAATTTGAAGATTTATTTAGGAAAGTATTTAATATGAAATAGAGGTTTTTCAATTAGAAACGTAGAAAAAAATTTAAATTTTACTGGAGAAATAGTAAAGAAAAAGAAATTCTAATAATATTTTTATTGGCATTTTTTTTGCAAAAACGTGTTAACTTTTCGAAACTATTTTTTAATATGCCTATTGACTTAGCTCATAAAAAAGATATGGACCTTATGAAATTTAGTTCTCGTCGTCAGGCTGATCTTTGTCCGACATCACTTGCAATCCGGAATAACTCTGTAGCGTATAAATCAGGCTTTAGCGCGTCAGAATCCGGCGGATTTGAATCCATGGAGCCTTCTCGGATCATGCAAATGCTTCGCGCAACCTTCTTTAGGGAGAAAGTCTTTCTGAAAATCAAGCCAGCTGCGCTCGAAGTATCGTTTGTCTATTCCGTACCACAAGTGAGGGGGACGATCATTATCATTATGAACTAAGTCAATAGGCATTTTTTTTAAAAGTTAATTAAGGACCAGAAAGGAGATTTTTATAAAAGATTCTATTAATTTATCTAAAAAGAAAGATAAAAAAGATAAGGAGAGATCATGAAGAATTTATCAGGATGGATTACAGGGAAAAGATGCTGTTGCGGTTTACTATGGATTGTTTTATTTGTTTTTTTAATGGGGTTTCCCTCAATGGTACTGGCCCAGGCACCCAAGGTGGTCAAGTTTGGTTGTGTTTTCCCGTTAACCGGGCCGGTGGCTACATACGGCGAAAGTTACAAACGGGGAGTTGACACTGCGGTGGAGTATATCAACGAGACCGGCGGGCTCAAAGGTCTAGGAGGAGCTAAACTGGAGGTGGTCTACGGGGACAACCAGATGAAACCCGCGGTGGCCGCCTTGGAGACCGAGAGGCTGATTGAACAGGAAAAGGTGGTGGCCGTCTTCGGCCTCGCCCCCAGCGCCACTACCCTCGCGGCCAGTGCCAGCGCCGAAAGGTTGAAGACTCCTTTCCTTGACCCAACCAGTTTCGCCGACCAGCTGTGCAAGCGAGGTTTCAAGTATTTCTTCGAGATGCAACCCACGGCCTTTTACATCGCAGAAACACAGGTGCATTTCCTCACCTATTTCAACAAAGCCTATGGCCTGAACATCAAGAAGGTGGGGATCATCCATGAAGACACGGACTACGGAAAATCGTTGTCCAGAGCCCAACGGGAACTCTTGCCGAAGGTTGGGTTTGAAATCGTGGCCGACATCGAATACAACGCCAAAGCACCGGATCTCAGCTCCCCGGTATTAAAGTTAAAATCCGCTGACCCTCAGTTCGTGATTCAATCTTCCTATTTTCCGGATTCCCTCTCCATCGCCAAGATTGCCAACCGGATTGGGCTGCAGGTCCCTTTTTTGGATGCGGAAGGAAAAGCATATATATCTTATCTGTCGGCTGCCGGTTCATTGGCCGAGGGAGACTTTGTACTCACACAGTGGAACCACCTACCCAATCCTGTTTCCCGGGAATTGGCAAAGCGCTACGAAGCCAAGTACAAAGAGAAAGCTTTTCAGGCTATGGGCGCGGCTTCTCAGTTGGTTCTGATCCTGAAGAAGGCCATAGAGACCGCCGGTTCAACCGATCGGCAGGCCATTAATGATGCCTTGCACAAGATTGAGATCCTTCCGGGGCCGGATTTGATTCTCCCTGTTGATAAAATCAAATTTGACGAGAACGGAATGAATACGCACGGGAGGCCCATGGTCACCCAGATCCAGGGAGGGCAATTCGTAAACATCTGGCCAGAACGCTTCGCCAGCAAAAAGGCGATCATCCTCGACGCCTGGAAGAAGAAATAACCCCTCGGGTGGGTGCGAGAAACTTCATCTCCAGAGAAAGTCATGAAAATAGGCTTTGATATACTCCTTCAGTCACTGGTCAACGGCCTGGTCATGGGGAGTATCTATGCCCTCATCGCCTCCGGTCTCACTCTGGTTTTCGGCGTGATGCGGATCATCAACATCGCTCATGGAGAGTTTATCATGATTGGCATGTACCTGGTCTACTTCCTGAACGTCGCCCTTGGGATTGATCCGTATCTCTCTATCCTCGTTGTTATTCCGGTGATGTTTCTGTTTGGAGTAGGCTTCTATAGCTTTTTCATCAAGCCGGCCATCGATAAACCCCACATTAACCAGGTCATGATTACCATAGGGGTCTCCTTGATATTGATTAATGTGGCCCTGATTCTGGCCACAGCCGATTACCGGGCGTTGAACGTGGTTTATTTTAACCGCAGCTTCCGGATCTCCCGGATAATGATCGGGCTTCCCCAGATTATCGCCTTTCTTGGAGCCTTAGTCATCACCGGGGGGTTGTACTGGCTTCTGGTCTACACCCGGATGGGCCGCTTCATCCGGGCTGTCGCCCAGAACAGGAAGGCAGCTCTGCTCATGGGCGTGAACGTCGACCGAGTTTTCAAGGTATCGATGGGGCTGGTAGCCTGCTGCGCGGGCTCGCTGGAGTGCTTGTCCTACCCATCTATTACGTCTTCCCGGAAGTAGGTTCGACCTTTCTTCTTCTTTCCTTTGTGATTATTGTCTTGGGGGGTATGGGCAACTTCATCGGAGCCCTGGCCGGCGGGATCATCGTGGGGCTGATCGAATCCATCGGTTCCCTTTTCCTGCCTGGATCCTTGCCTCAGGCGGCTACCTACATTCTCCTGATTATCTTCCTGATTGTAAGGCCCGAGGGGCTCTTTGGGGAAGGGACAGTTTAACATGTTTGGTAAGCCTCGATTCTATATTGCCTTTGCTTTAGGTGTTGCTTTACTTCTCCCGGTGTTCACAAAATCTTATTTTTTCCTAAATGTCCTGATCATGATCTTTCTTTTCGGGTACATCTCCTCCTGCTGGAATATTCTCGGCGGGTTGGCTGGCCAGCATTCTTTCGGCCATGCCGATGCTGTTTCTTGGGATTGGCGCCTATACAAGCAGCTTATTTTACATCCACACGGGGTTAACGCCCTGGTTGGGTATGTGGATCGGCGCTGTGCTGGCAGGGTTGACAGGGCTCTTCGTCGGATATCTGAGGCTTCAGGGTACGGCCTGAAGGGGAATTTTCTTCCTCATGATCACCATTTCATTCGCTGAGATTTTTAAGCTCGTTTTCTTCTCCCTGGAAAGCCTCGGTGGAGCCAGCGGGGTGAACATCCCCTTGCACAACTCGGCCCTGGATTTCCAGTTCGCCGGTAAGAAGGTCTATTACTATATTGTACTGGCCATGCTACTGGGAAT
>CAWIRY010000051.1:0-9649 GCA_963838485.1 uncultured delta proteobacterium
CACGTAGGACTGGCGGCCCGTCAGAGCACGAATGTCTTTGGTGAGGATCGTCTTCAACTGGTGTTCTTTGGCCTCATAAAGAAAAAGGCCGTCGCCGGTGGCCACATAAAGATCGATTTCCTGCCGATTCATGGCCGAAGGTGCGGTCCGCCTCCCCGAATCCGTCCGGTTTATTCCAAAGGCTGCCCAAAGCAGATTGGAAAGCACCTGGGGCGGTATTTTCTGGCCAAATTCCCGGGTAGTTTTTCGATCTTTCAACACCTGCATCAAAGGACGGCCGCCGTCCGTCTGAGGCTTCAAAAGAGGGACCGTCTTGAGCTCCTGGGCGGAAGTTGCCATGGTACCGATGAAGATAATGGCCCAGAACAATAGCACCATCTGGAAAACTTTTTTGTTCATGATGATTCTCCTTTATAAAAATAGGGTCCAGGGTTTTAATTCAACGCCCTTCCCTTGAATCCTTGCCCTCTCGGCCCCATGAATCCTTTTTTCATGATGGTTTGGTTTGATGCTTAGCCACAAACCAGTCGATGAGCCTTCTGGCAATGCTGATCTTGCCCGGAATCTTGGGAAGCCGGTCGGAGGAAAACCATTGGGTGTCCAGGATCTCCGCGCTGTCCACCCGGATTTCTCCGCCGGCATATTGGGCCGTGAAGCCGATCATCAGGGAGTCGGGAAAAGGCCAGGGCTGGCTGCCGAAATAGCGGATGTCCTGCACCTCGATGCCTGTCTCTTCCCTGACCTCTCGGGCTACCGTTTCTTCCAGGGTCTCTCCCGGCTCGGCAAATCCGGCCAGTGTGCTGTAAAATCCGTCTTTAAACCGGGGAGAACTGGCTAATAAACATTGATCGCCCCGCTCAACCAGAACGATCACCGCCGGCGAGATTCGGGGGAAGCGTAAGTTCCCGCAGCCCGGACATTCCTTGGCATAGGCTCCGTCCTTGTCCTGCATCTTCATTCCGCACTTTCCGCAGAACCGGGTCTTCTGAGACCAGTCCAAAAGATGGAGAGCCCGAAAGGCCACGGGAATCAGGTCCTCTTCTATCCGGCCGTATACCTGGCGCAGGTCGAGGAAAGCCATTCCCTCCGGGGCCGATTTAGAATCGGCCAGGGCAGCGGCATAACAGGGCTTGCCTTCCAGGGTCCCCAAAAAGACCTTTTCCGAAGGCTTCAAGCCCGAGTTCATCCGGGCCGTGTAAAAGAGGGAGGGTCACCCGGTCTTCTCCCGGCGAGACCAGCAACTTTCCCTTAAGAAAGATAAACCACCAAGCCGGCCCCATCCTTTCGGAAGGCCGATCGGCCGAGGGAATAAATTGTCTTTGCATAAAATGAGACCGCCGATTACCAATTTTTTTTTCAGAAAAAATTTTTGATGGAATTATAAAATGGGAATGCCGAAGCGGTCAAGGGGAAAAAAACCGTCCGTAATATTAAGGAATCGACCCTTCCGGCGTATCGGCCCGGAGAAGGTCGGGGAAGAGCCGCATCCAGATAAGGCTTACCAGGATCGTACCAAGACCGCCCACCAGCACCGCAGGCACAACCCCGAACCAGGCGGCCGTGACGCCCGACTCGAATTCGCCCAATTGATTGGAGGTGCCGACAAACAGGTAATTGACGGCGTTCACCCTCCCCCGCATGGCATCGGGCGTGCGCATCTGGACCAAAGATTGTCTGATGACGACGCTGATGACGTCGGCCGCACCGAGGATGATGAGCATCCCGAGAGACAAGGCCAAGGAGGTGGAGACGGCAAACCCCATGATAGCGGCCCCGAATACGATCACGGCGACGAACATGGTCCGGCCCATTTTGTGCCTTATCGGATTATTGGCCAGGTACAGGGACATCAGCAGCGCCCCTATGGCCGGGGCCGAACGGAGAATCCCTAATCCCCAGGGTCCGACCAATAGAATTTCCCGGGCATATACCGGCAGCAAGGCTGTGGCTCCCCCCAGAAGGACCGCGAAGAGATCCAGGGAGATGGCCCCGAGAATCTCCGATTTACTGCGAATGAAGGCAATGCCGGCAAAAACCGATTGAAGGCCCGTTGGATCCCTGCCGAGTATCGAAGTCTCCACCCGGATGAAGGAAACGATCAGACTGGCCCCCCAAAAGAGTACGCCAATCACGGCGTAGGCTATGCTGTAGCCCCGGCTGCGTAGAGAAATCCGCCCAGGGCCGGACCGGCTATGATGGCAATCATGGTGAATGAAGTAGACCAGGCAATGGCCCGCGAAAGGAGTTCCCTGGATACCAGATTGGGCATCAGGGCCTGCCCTGTCGGCAATTCGAAGGCCCGAGCCGCCCCGAAGAGAAAAATGATCCCCAGGATGCTTTCCTTGTTGAGCCATCCGCCATAACTGCCCGCTGCCAGCATAAATGCCCCTCCGCCCTGGAGGAATTGACAAATCCGCAGGATTTTCTTCCTTTCATAGCGGTCGGCGGTCTGGCCGACGATGAGGGTCAGGAGAAACATGGGTAAAAATTGGGCCAGCCCCACCAGACCGAGATAGAAAGGGCTGTTCGTCAGGGCGTAGATCTGCCAGCCCACGGCCACGGCCAGCATCTGGTTGCCCACGGTGCTGGCCACACGGGCCGACCAGAACAGGAGAAGGGATTTATTATGCAGAAGCTCTTTTATTTCCGGGGAAGTAGGGGAAGACATGATTTTATGAAAAATTTACCTTAAGGCAGGGAAAAACACAAGACCTCTCTGAACACTGAAAGGCGGGGTTAAAAACAGGTTCGGGAGATGAATTTCGCCTATTCTCCCAATTTTATGGAGCGATTGCCGACCAGGCTTCGCTCGCTAATCCACGCAGTCACGCCCTTGGCGTGACGGGGAATGCGCTCGCTGTCCATGTTCAACCCGCTGCGTGGTCCGAGTCAGATCAAGGTCCGTCTTCTTGGAAGGTTAATTTATCTCTTGACAGGAAATTATAGATGTCCCTCTATTATGTTGAAAAATCGGTTCATTAGCAAAATTTATGGGAGCCCGTTTGCTGGGGCAGATCACCAAGTGTGTGATATAAAGCGATTTTAATCACCTCGTAACTACGAAAGCCATAGGCTTTTTTTGTGGTCAATTTCGCTTTGTTGTTAAAGCCCTCTACAGCACCTAATGCGATTCGATCTTTGACCCGGAACCAATTGAGCAAAAGCTCCCAGTGATTGCGTAACATCTTGGCCACTTTCTTCATCGGGTCGATTCGGGAGCGCGTCGTTCCTTGACACCATTCGTCCAGAAATCGACCAGCCCATTTCGGGGAGGTATAGCTCCAAAAGCGCTGCAGATCCTCCTTGAGGAGGTAGGCGCGAACCGTTTTCAGATTGCAGGATAACAGTTCCTTCAGCTTTACCGTTTGTTTGTCGGTTAAATTTTCTGGCCGTTTCAGTAAACACCAACGACTATTAGTCAGGACTGGCTGTTCTCCTTTCGCCTTAAGCTGCTTGGCTTCTTGGGCTCTTACTTTGTCGATGGCTTTACCCACTTGACTCATAATATGAAATCGGTCCAAGATATGAACCGCCTGACCTGCTAACTCGGCCACTATCCGCAGATAGGGTTTCCACATATCACTGCAGATGAAGCGAAGCCGGGCCGTGGCCTCGGGGCCAAAGTCTTCAAAGAAGGCCCGTAAGGTTTTCTGGGTCCGCTCCTGACCTATCCAGAGTAATCGTCGGCACCCGATATCGATTTGATAGACCATCGTCAGGTATTTAGGACCCTTTTTCCAGAAGATCTCATCAATGCCGATAGCCGTAACATTCTCAAGATCTCGATGGGCCAGTCCCCAGGCGACAGCCATCTTAACCGAGCGAAATACATTATCCCAGGTGGTCTGAAAGACCTCGGCCGTTTCTTTCCAACTCAGTCGCTTAGCCCAGCGAGCCAGGAACCAGGAAAAGGGGATGGTCATATGGTTCTTCCCTTGCGCCCAGGGAACCCGCTCTACCTTGACACCGCAACGAGGGCAATCGACCCGCCGGAGGCCGTAAAGGAAAAAAACAGCTATGCCCCAAAGAGGTACAAACTGAAACCATCGGACCGGCAAGGTGTCATAGCCGGGGCCTTTCTTCTCACAGCCCGAACAAATCGGGCGGCTGTTCTGACGAGGACGAATTTCAATCTCCAGGGTCATTTGAGTTCGTCTTCTCCTTAATCGAACTTGACCATATACAAAACCACTATGCTTTTGAACCTGATTAAGGATATATTTGATCTGCATCCCGTTTCTCCTCTGGCGATGGTTTGTTTTCGCACAACTTCCATCTTGCCAGATTTGAGAGCGGGATGCACTTTTATCTTAGTCTAACGTTAACCCCTTTTTATAGGGCCATTTATTACCCATAAATTTTGCTAAAGAACCGAAAAATCGTATCACGACTTATCGCTGATCGTCTTTTTTCCCAGCCTATCGAAAAGAGTGTCCACTTCTTTCTGGACCTCGATAGTCTTTTTGAGGGCGGTTACCATTTGACAATATTGTTTGATCTCGTCGAGATGCAAAACCCGTCCCTTTCGGTCCTTTAACCACTTGTCGCAAACCTGGTATCCACCAATAGGATATTCCCAAATCTCCAAGGGGACTCCTTCAAAATAACAGGATTTATTGATATAGACCCGCAGGCTTTCGCCGTTAAATAGAGGCTTCTCCACCTTGGCCTCTCCCTGTCCTTGAAAACGGGCTGTAGGTGGATCAAGCTCCGAAGCCTTCAAAAGATGGAGATCCACCAACCGCTGCCCATATTGGGCGGTTTTTAAAAACAGAGGATATTCGGCAGTAAAGGGAATACGCGGAAAATCCATTTTCAGGAACTCTTCATATTTGACCCGGTATTTCTTCGAATACAAGACGGCATAGACATAAAATAAGATTTGTTCCGGAGAGGGAGTTTTCTTATAGGATTTTTTTATTTGATCCAGAAGAGATGTGGAAATGTTCGGTTTCTTGACCTGATATTCGGTTTGTGGATCGAAGAACAGCATGAGATTGCCGAAGGACTTTTTGTGAGGATTGCCGGGTCTTTTTTCCTCAGTCCGGGGATATAGATAAAGAGGGAAGAGATAATCAATTGTTTTAAGGGAAACGGCTACATGCTCGGTGATGTGACTGGTTACCAGAATATGCTGCCAAGGGCCGGAAACTTCCACCCGCCTAGGAAGGACTAACCCTAAATTCTCTTGGAGCATATGCCGCATAACCTCCGATCGAGGCATACAGTGAAAACCACGTGATCTTCCATTATAATAGGTGTAGCGGACATCAAAAGGCCGGTAGAGAATCGGAACTATATTTTTTCTGTCAAGACCGCTGCTGGTCAAATCCTTTTGGGCCAGTTCAACTTTCCAGTCCCTGGCGTCTTTCCCCAACCGGTAGGCCGTGCGGGCCATCTCCGGGTCCAACCGGGAAAAATTCATGACCGTGGTCCAGACATCATTTTTGTTCCAACGAATGGTCAGGGAATCCCGGGCCGTAACGATTCCAACGCTGTGGACCGGGAAGATATCGGTTATCTTTGGGTAGCGCTCATACTGCTCGAGAAGATTTTCATCCCTGGGCACGAAGAAATAAAAGCCGGGCTTTGGTTTTATCTCCTGCCAGGAAATGCTGTTTCTGCCTTCTTTTGTGAGTCGGGCATATTTTTCTTCCCGTTTGCCCCAAAGTTCGGAATGAAAGATCCGGCACTCTTTCTTCTTGCCCTTCTTCTTGATAAAAAGAGCAATGGCCACCCCTTGTTTGATGTCAAAAACGTTTTCATCCTTGGAACCGTCGGGACACTTTTCCTTCTTCAGAGAGTTGCCGTGGAGATCAAGGACGTAGATTTCGTCAAAACTCCCCATAAGGGAACGGCGCATCCCCCGAAAGGTGGGGTTGTCGAGATAGCTATGGTTGGTGATAAAGCCGACAATCCCTTCGCCAGCCTGATCGATCTTCCATTGGGCGAAACGGATGAACTTGACATAATCGTCCTGGAGCCATTTGGGATTTTTTCTCCCAATGGCTTCCCATCTACTTGATGATAGGTTCTGATTTCTTCCAAAATCCATTTTCCAATGTTGGTGGAATGGCCCGAGTAAGGGGGATTGCCGAGGATGACCAGGATGGGCTGTTTCTTTTTAACCTTTCCGGCCAGGTGGGATTCTTCCGATAATGAGGCCATTCCCGGGAATTCAGTCTGGGCCAGGTCTTCCATTTCGAGCGTATTGGTCAGATAAAGTTTGAACCGGTCTTTCTCGCCCAACCGGTAGCCCAGTTCTTCCAGGAGAAAGGCCATCTTTAAATGCCCTACGGCATAAGGGGCCATCATTAGTTCAAAAGCATAAAAGTTTTTCAGGATATGGTCTCGGATAAGGGCCTCTTTTCCGCCTTCCCCGAACTTATCCACAAATTCCGAAACGGCCAACGAGGCGGCCTCCGCCAAAAAAGTGAGGGTTCCGGCAGCCGGGTCCAGAACGGTTACCAGTCCATCGGCCAACCCGTCTTTTCTGACGAATGACTCCTTGAGTATTTGATGGATGAATCGAACAATAAAGGAGACCACAGGCTCCGGGGTATAATAGACTCCTCGGCGCTCCCGGGTTTTCGGGTCGTATTCGGTCAGGAAGGTCTCATAAAAATGGACGATAGGGTCTTTGCCTTTTCCTTCGTGAAAATATCCGTGAAGGATGGCCTGGACGTCGGTCACGGCCAGGACTTCGGCCAAGTCGTCGATGATCCATTCCATTTGTTTGGGAAGGTTGCCGAGAGAAATAAAATGAAAAAGGTCTCGAAGGATACCGATTGTCGGGGGGATGCCGTCATAAGCCAATTTGCGATTAAAGGTTTTCATGCGGGTCCTGGCCGCAAAAAGGCCATAGGCGATGGTCTGGGAATAGAGATCGGCAAAATCCTCGCGAGACAGTCCCTGGATCAGGTATTCTCGAAAGGCCAGATAGAAGCCTGAGATAAAGCCTTTTTTATCCGTTTCCTCCTTTTTGAGTTCTTCGGTGATTACCCAATCTTTTAAAAATCGGGTCCTCTTGGCCAATTCAATAGCCAGGGCTTTGGCCTCATAAAGCTTGGGCAGGGCAAAGGAAAAATATTTATCAAGGAGATTTGAAAAGGCCTCTTCATTTTCCGGCGGAGGTACCCGCTTGATCTTGTATATCCAGAAAGGCCGGCCGGTCAGGACCTTGTCTATCAGGGTCCCGTTTCGGTAAAGGCGAAATTCAAAAAAGTTCGTCAGGAGTAAATTGGGGAAGGTATGAATATAGCGCTTGAGCTGTTCGGACGTTTCAATCTGATCCAGATACTCGTTACTCGGTTCTTTGGCCTCGACGTATCCGATGATATGCTGTCTGCCGTCCCAGACCCGGAAATCCGGGTTCCCGGCTTCGGTCTTTTTGGGCAGGGTGGTTATATGGACGTTCGACTTGCCGCTATTTTCGGCAAACTCCTTCAATAGCCATTCCAGGGCCGGATAATAGCTTTCTTCCCTGGCATCGCCTTGGCCGGCAATTTCCTTAAGCTTCGAGAAGTAGTCGGCTAACATGATATTTTATTTGACATTGACAGTGAGCGAACTTCTATCAATAGACATATTCCTGCATGGATTCTCGTCCTGCTGGACTGGACCTTGGTGCCGGGAGTTTTAATTTACTATGGGTTAATAGGGGAGTCAATGAATAAGTAAAAAGTTGAGCGGCTTGGGCCGACCTGGTAAAAAATACTGGATTCTAATAATGCAACTTAGAACCCACGTCCCGTATTACATATTACAGATAGTCTGTGAGACGGGGCTTGGGCGCGAAAGCCTATATAAGGCCTTGTCTCCCGAAGGCAATCCCAAATTATCCACGGTGCTTAATGCCATACGGGCCCTCGGCTTGCGCTTGCACGCAACGACTGCACATTCATAGCCGTCATCCCGGTAATCTATTCCGCCTCGGCGGATGGGCGGTTCCAGATATTTCCCCGGTCCTTTACCGGATTGAACCCAGACCGCTCGATTTTGCAACTTGAATCAACCCACCCGGATTATGGATTACAGAACACAGAAGTTTCTGAATGAAATGAAGAACGTCCCTCTTTTCGCTTTTTACAAATTAAGTAGAATACGAAGGCGATCTTCCACGGCGGCCATTGTTCCCTGGGACACCGGACCCAAACGCTTGGACAGCCTGTTCTTGGAGATGGAACGAATATCTTCACACTTGACAAAGCTTCGTTTAAGAAGTCCTCCTTCGGAAACTTCAATGGGAACATGGAAGGGGATCCCTTTTTCCTTTGAGGTGACGGGTATAACGACAATAAGCTCTGCCGGGCCTTGGTTAAACAATTCTACCGAGACAATCAGGGCGGGCCTTCTTCCGAAAGGCTCTCGTCCCCGGGTAGGATTCAAATCAACCAACCAGACTTCCCCACGCCGCGGTTCCGCCATTTCTTAGTCCCTTTGACCATCGGACAAGGTGGTTTCCCACTGTTTTCTTTCTTCCAGCTCCGCCTTCCAGTTCTTGGGGTTTTCTTTTAATACCGAATAGGCCTTATTGGCTTCTTGGAGAAAACGGTGGCGGCGGTACTCCTCAATCGCGGCATCCAGGATGGCCTGAAGCGATTTTTTTTCCTGGGCGGCAATCTCCCGTAAAATATTGCTGGATTCTTTACTGATTCGAACGGTTGAACTTGACATGGTCTCTCCTTGACCACATATCGTTTACATATATGTATACAAAAAAGTAACTGAAATGTCAATTATTTCTTTGGGAGAGCATTTTCAAGATCGGTGATTTTTATAGTCGAACGCGCCTCACGCCCATCAAATAATAACCACCGGTCTTTTTGCTTCCTTTGAACTTTATCTTGCCCTCCTCTCTCAGTTTCCGTATCCATCTTTCGGTTGTCCTCAGAGAAATATTTAAGCTCTTGGCTATGTCAACAGTCCGTTTACCGGGATTATTTCTTATATGTAAAAATAACTGATTTATTCCGCCATCTCCAGGAATGGAATCAGCCTTTGTCATGCCAGCGGCAAGCACCCGCAAAGCATGAAAATGGGGTCTCGCCGAACGCTAAACGACGAAGGGTATTTTCCTAACCCCCCCTTCTTCTGACACCCAACTAGCCGATTTAAGTTTCTTTTTGTCCCTGGTCTTTAATGAATTAGAAACAATTTCATTCCTTAACTCGGCAAGACCCCAGCCTTTTCAAAGAGCAGATTTGGCTCTATCCTATGTCAGATCAAAAACTTCTCGCGGCCCGCCCCCGCTTAACCTACTAATTTATTTGACATGATGATCTTTCATAATTATAATTTTTCACATGAATCCACAAGATATAAAGTTGGTATCTCCTTTTAAGAAAAAATTTCCAAGTTATAAGTCCCCCCCTGTCACGGAAGTGGTTTGTGGAATTCGATTTAACCCTTCTCAAAATTTTACTTTGCCCCATATTGGCCTTCTTTGGAATAAATTTAGAGGAGAATATCCGCAAGTTCAGCACGCAGCCCCTTTAGTCTCAGTTCATGGTGAACTTTTATTAGATAAGGTTACTGGAGCCCCACTTCCCAGGATATGGTTTATTAATCAGCAGGGGAACCAACTTATTCAATTCCAACCCGACCGCATCTATTTCAATTGGCGTCAACGTGAGGACATCTATCTGTG
>CAWIRY010000052.1:0-15000 GCA_963838485.1 uncultured delta proteobacterium
TAAGTTTCTTTTCCCTTTCTTTAAGCCGGATATTTTTTAAAAAATACTATATCTCTTTACAAAAAAAGCATCTTATTTCCGAACGGGTCCTGATTGTCGGGGCCCGGGAACTGGCTCAGGGAGTAGCTGAAACGATCCGCAAACATCCTGAATTGGGGCTGGTCATAGGCGGGTTTTTGAGTCGATTGCCCCAAAAAGTCGGGACGCAAATTAAAGGGATTGATGTGCTCGGAGTCTATGAAGAAATCGATCAGGTGATTCAGACCCACGGGATCCATCTGGTTATTTTTGCCATGCCTCTAACCGCCCATCAGAAACTGGAAGAGCTTCTAAACCGGATTCGCGACGAAATGGTGGACATTAAGATCGTTCCGGATTTATATCGGTTTATCAGTCTGCGGGGCGGCGTGGAGGAATTTGAAGGGCTGCCTTTTATCAACTTAAGGGAATCCCCCATGGTGGGATGGAACCGGATACTAAAAAGATTTTTTGACATCCTTCTGGCCTGCCTGGGACTGATCCTGCTTTCCCCCTTGTTTTTATTGATCGCCTTGGCCGTAAAGATCACTTCACCGGGCCCGGTATTATACCGCCAGGTGCGGATGGGTCTGGACGGCCGCATCTTTGAAATGTTAAAGTTTCGTTCCATGATGGTCGGAGCGGAAAAGGAGACCGGCCCAGTTTGGGCCCAAAAGAAAGATCCACGGCGGACCTTTTTGGGCCGGATCTTAAGAAAATTAAGCTTAGATGAATTGCCGCAATTGATCAATGTTTTAAGGGGGGAGATGAGTCTGGTCGGACCCAGACCTGAAAGGCCGGAGCTGATTTATAGTTTCAAGGATAAAATCCCTAAATATATGTTACGCCATAAAATGAAGGCCGGGATGACCGGTTGGGCCCAGATTCACGGCTGGCGGGGGAATACTTCCTTGGAAAAACGGATCGAGTTTGATTTGCATTATATTGAGAACTGGTCTCTCCTCATGGATATAAAGATTTTGATCAAAACCTTTTGGAAAGGGATATTCAGCAAGGAGGCCTATTAAGGAGCGAACAGCCGTTGCCTTTAAGCGATCAGCAGACAACAGGGAAAATCGGGAATTAATCGCTGATTGACGAGAGCCGAACGCTAAAAGCTTTAACGCTATTTTATGTTTTTATTGATCCGTCAACATATCCAGGAATTGTTTCGTTACCGAAGCCTGGTAAACAGTTTAGTGGTCAGGGAATTGAAGGCCCGTTATCGAGGATCTTTCCTCGGTTTTTTATGGACCTTCCTGAACCCCCTTTTGCTCTTGGGGGTTTATGCCCTGGTCTTCAACATTTATCTGAGAATCCGGATAGAGCATTATGCCGGATTCATGTTTGTCGGGCTTTTGCCCTGGATATGGTTTTCTTCATCGCTGTTGGAGGGGACCTACTCGATTACCGCAGGCGGCAGTTTGGTAACCAAGGTCCTTTTTCCCAGCCAGGTTTTGCCGGCGGTTAAGATTTTAGCTAATCTTTTAAATTATCTGTTGAGTTTGCCGGTTCTTTTTGGGTTTCTGTGGGCCATGGGGATCTATCCGGGATGGCCTCTTTGCTGGTTGCCGGTGATTATCATTATGCATCTGCTGTTTATCGAGGGTCTGGTGTTAATGCTGGCTACGATCAATGTTTTTTTCCGGGATGTCCAACATATACTGGCCAATCTCCTTACGCTATGGTTTTTTTTGACCCCCATCCTCTATCCCCTTTCCCAGGTGCCGTCTCCATTTAACAAGTGGGTCCTGCTTAATCCCATGGCCCAAATCACCCTGGCTTACCAGAATATTTTTTTTTATAACCGAAACCCAGAGTTAAGGGTTCTTCTGGTTTTTCTGGTCTTGTCTTTATTCTTATGGGGAATCGGCATGTTCTTTTTTGAACGCTACAAAGAAACCTTCGCTGAAAAGATATAACCCCATGCCCCCAGCCATCATTTTAAAAGGGATTTCCAAAGAATTTAGACAGACCACGCTTCGTCGGGATTATATCACCTTGAAATCCCTTCTTCTGAACCCTTTTCCCTGGAAGGGCGGCTCAAGAGAAAGCACCAGGGTCGTTTTTCAAAATCTGGATTTGGAGGTTCCTCAAGGGATCAGTCTGGGGGTCATCGGACGTAATGGATCCGGTAAGAGCACCCTCCTTAAGGTAATGACCGGGATTTATAAACCGGATTCCGGGACGGTCAAGACCAATGGTCGGGTTTCCTCCTTGATCGAATTGGGCGCAGGCTTTCACCCGGAATTCACCGGCCGGGAAAATGTTTTTATCAACGGGACGATTCTGGGTTTAAGCCGAAAGGAGATCGAAAGGCGGTTTGACCGGATTGTTCGTTTTGCCGAATTGGAATCTTTTATCGATATTCCTGTCCGAACCTATTCTTCGGGCATGTATGTGCGCTTGGGGTTTTCCGTGGCCGTCAATGTGGACCCGGATATCCTGCTGGTCGATGAAGTCCTGGCGGTGGGAGATGAATCTTTTTCCCGTAAATGTCTTGATAAAATGACGGCCTTTAAAAAAGACGGCAAGACCATTGTCCTGGTGACCCATGACCTCCCGACCGTGGAGCGGTTCTGCGATCAGGCCCTGTGGTTGGAATCGGGATGTATCCAGGCCCAGGGGGAGCCACGGCAGGTGATAGACGCCTACCGCCAAGAGGTGGCCCGAAGAGACAATGCCAGATATGAAGAAGAACAGACCAACGCCTGTAAGGGAGAGGAAAGATTTATTTCCCAAAGCCGTTGGGGCAATGGGGATATAGAAATTACCCGGGTCCGACTTTTGGACGGTCAGGGTATTGAAAAGCATGTCTTTCAGGATGGAGAGGACCTATTTTTGGAGATGGACTTTAAGGTTAATCGTCTTGTTCCGGAGGTCATTTTCGGGATAGCCGTTTTTGATGGGAAGGGAATTTGTTGTTACGGCACCAATACTCTATCGGACGGGATAACCTTCCCCTCACTTCCGGAAACCGGTCGAATCGGGGTGAATTTTCAAAAGGTCCATCTGATCGAAGGGACCTATTCCATGGATGTGGCAGTCCATGCCCGGGACGGCCATGCCTACGATTATCAGAAGGGTTGCACCTCCTTTGCCCTTCGTTCGGCCATGAAAGATACCGGGATCTACCGGATACCTCACCGCTGGGTTATTGATTAAAAAACAAGAGGCAAGAGGTTGGATGTCCGATACAGGATCAGGACGCCGGATGCAGATGGAACAATTGAAAACCATTGTTTTTCATCGGGCATCCTGAATTTCGTATCAGACCTCTCTTTTAATAGAAAGCAGGTACTTTATGGAACCAGGAGATAAAGTGGAGTCATCCATCGATGTGAATCGAATTATGGAGGAGATACGCTCTCGCATCGATGAGAAAAAAAAGACCGGTCACTATTCCCCGGAAGAGTTGCAGGAAATTGATCGGATGACCCTTCAGATCCAAAGCGAAAACGGGGAGCCTCAAGAAGGAGATATCCAGTACCATTTATCCCAGGTTAATTATCTCTGTGACACCCGAAGACCGCCAGAACTCTCTTCCCATCGTAAGGTCTTGGGATCCATGGTTATTGGATTCAAAAAGGCCGTCCGTAAACTGACCGAGCCTTATATTCAGATGGTCCTTAAACGCCAGGTAGAGTTTAATGTGGAACTGGTGCGTTTGTTAAATCAAATGGCCTTGGATGTCCGTTATCGCTGGTCTCTTCAAGAAAAACAATTGGCCCTTATGGAAAAAAAATGGGCCCAAGTAGCTCGGTCCCTGGAAGCCATCCCCCAGGAACTAAGAACCCATCAAAATGTTTTTGAAGAGGCCTTATCCCAAATCACCGAAATGAAAATCAGATCCGTGGAGGCGGGTAGTCAGATAGAGGACCTGAAATCAAGGGTTCGAGAGCCGGAATATGTGCGTTTTGAAGACCTGCACCGCGGCAGCCAAGAAGAGATTAAGTGGAAGCAGAAAAGCTATCTACCCTACTTTATAGATCAAGGACCGGTCTTGGATATCGGCTGCGGCAGGGGGGAATTTTTGGAATTGTTGCGAGAGGCCCGAATCCCTGCCTCGGGAGTGGATACCAACAAGGAGATGATCCGCCAATGCCAAGCCAAAGGGTTGGAAGTCACCCACGGAGAAGGAATGGTTTTTTTGAAGACTTTGTCGGATCAGAGTCTGGGGGGGATTTTCATGTCCCAGGTCATCGAACATCTAAAGCCCGAGGCCCTCAGGGAATTGGTCCGGGTGAGTTTCGCTAAGCTGAAATCCGGCGGGATACTTCTGGCTGAGACCATTAATCCCCAGTGCCTGAGCACCTTCAGTGGGGCCTTCTATCTGGACCTTTCCCATTATAACCCGATCCATCCCGAAGCGGCCCGCTTCCTCTTGGAATCCCTGGGCCTTAGGAAGGTAGAAATCCTCTATGTCTCCCCATTTCCCGAGGAAATGAAGTTAAAAGAAATGGTACGCCGGGAAGATGATTCCTATGAGGATGAGTTGGCCCGTATTTTAAATGAAAACGTTCAACGCCTGAATGCCCTGCTATACGGGTATCAGGATTATGCGGTGTTAGGGTATAAATAACAGGACCAAGGAAAGAGGTTTAAGGCTCAAGGAAAGACTTAAACCTTGCCTTTTTTTGGACCTTGATCCTTGATCCCAACAAAAACAAACGAATTAATATGAAAGTCGCTTTTATTTGCCCGTGGTACGGTCCGGATATTCCCGGTGGGGCTGAAGCCGAGGCTCGCCGTACTGTAGAAAATCTCTCCCAAAGGGGGATCCCGGTAGAGGTCTGGACGACCTGTGTCCATGACTTTGAAGGGGATTGGTCGCATAATGACTACCCGGCCGGGGATTATCAAGTCAACGGGGTGTTGGTCAAACGGTTTCCGGCGAGTCCTCGAAACGGAGAGCTTTTTGCAACCTTGAATCGTAGAATCCTTTCCGGAGAAACCCTTTCCCGGGAGGAGGAAGACCTCTTTTTTCAGCACATGATCAACAGCCCTTTGCTCTACCAACATATCCGGAATCAAGGTATGGGGTACCTCCTGTTTTTTATCCCCTATCTCTTCAGTACCACCTATTATGGGGCCAGGCTCTATCCGGAACGTTCCTTCATTATCCCTTGTCTCCATGATGAAGGCTATGCCCGAATGGGGCTTTTGAAAGAGTTGTTCCACCGGGTTCGGGGACTTATCTTTCACACCCAATTCGAGATAAATTTGGGGCGGGAATTGTATTTTCTGACCGAGGCCCAATCCCATCTTTTCGGTGAAGGGATCGATACGGAGATCCAATCTGATGCCGAGAGGTTTAGGATTAAGTATCAGATAAAAGCCCCCTTTCTCCTTTATGCCGGCCGGAGGGATTCCGGGAAAAATACCCCTTTGTTGATGAATTATTTTGCCTTATTTAAAAAACGCCATTCCTCGGACCTGAAACTGGTTTTAATTGGCAATCTGCCGGTTCAGATTCCCCTGGCCGGGCGGCAAGACATCCTGGACTTCGGCTTTGTTCCCAAACAGGACAAATATGACGCCTATGACGGAGCCGTCCTGTTTTGCCAGCCTTCGGTGATGGAAAGTTTTTCCATCGTTATCATGGAATCCTGGCTCTGCGGGACCCCGGTCCTGGTCAACGGCAGGTGTCCGGTAACGGTCGAACATTGTCAAAAGAGTCGGGGAGGATTGTATTTTAACAATTATTTGGAATTTGAGGAATGTCTTCTGAAGATACTGGATCACCCGGAAATGGCCCGGGAAATGGCCCGAAATGGACGGGAATATTGTCTCTCCCATTTTAATTGGGAGTTGATCAGCCGAAAATATATAACGTTGATTCAACAGACTTGGAAGATCCTGGGAGGCACCCAAAAATCAGGCCGGAAGGATGAAATCGTGAAAAGTCGTCAAAAAAAGGCCGCGGTCTCTATTCATCAGATGCTCCCAGATTTCAGTTACGGGGACGCCATTGGCAATGATGTCCTGGGAATCCAGAAGGTTTTGAAAGGCTGGGGCTATGACTCGGAAATATACGCCCAGCATGTCCATTCCAAGCTCAGCGGGATCGCCCGCCCCTTCTGGGAATATAAGGAAATCAGTCATTCAGAGAATATCCTGATCTTTCACTTTTCCATCGGCTCGGAGCTTTCGGAATTTGTGAAACGCCTATCGGACCGCAAGATTTTAATCTATCACAACATCACCCCCCCCCATTTTTTTCAAGGGATTAATGCTGAAGTGGAAAGGCGCTGTGCCTGGGGCTATGAGGAATTAAAAAAACTAGCTCCCCATTTTGACCTGGCCCTGGGGGTCTCGGATTTCAATTGCCGGGAACTTTCTCGGGCCGGTTTTCAAAAGACCGGCGTTTTACCGATTTTTTTGGACTTCAAGAATTATTATCAGACCCCGGAAGAAAAAATTAAAAAAACCCTTCAAGACGGCAAGGTCAACATCCTTCATGTGGGCCGGCTGGTGCCCCAGAAAAAGATCGAGGATTTAATCAGGACTTTTTTCCTTTTTCAGAAACGTCTTTGCCCCGAAAGCCGCCTGGTTTTGGTCGGCAGCGACAGCGGGGTGCGCAATTACAGTCGGGCTGTTAAAAAAATGGTGGAAGAGTTGGCCTTGACCGATAAGGTGCTTTTTGCCGGTTTTGCTTCTTTTAGAGAACTGATCACCTATTATGCTATGGCCCATCTCTATCTCTGTTTGAGCGAGCACGAAGGATTCTGTGTCCCCCTGATGGAAAGCATGTTTTTCGGGGTCCCGGTTATCGCCTACCTGACCGGAGGGATCCCTGAAACCCTGGGAGGGGCAGGGGTCGGGCTGGCCAAAAAAAATTTCGAAGAGATCGCTGAGTTGATGGCCATGATTCTGGAGGATCCAGGCTTACGAGGAACTATTGTTAAGGGTCAAAAAGACAGGATTAGGTACTTTTCCCTGGAAAAAAACCGGGAACGGTTTAAGGCCCACCTGGCGCCATTTTTGGGGGGCCAGTGAAACGATTCCGCGATTTTTCCAAAAAGCTTAATAGGGATTATATCAAGAAAAGTCTGATTACTACCGGTCACACTGGAAACCAATTTGTCCGTTTCGCCCTGGTGGGCGGGAGCGGGGTTTTCGTTAATCTGGCTGTGTATTCAAGCTCCATTTACCTGTTGCATTTCCATTATCTGTTGGCCGCCACCCTTTCCTTCATGGTGGCCATGACCAGTAACTTTTTTCTCAATCTTCGTTGGACCTTTAAGACCCATGGTCAAGGGATTAAGGCCATAGGAGACCAGTATCTCAAATATGCCATGGTTACCCTGATCAGTTATGGGGTCAATATGGCCGTCTTATGGATCCTGGTCGATCTCCACCACTGGCATAAGATCCTGGCTCAATTGGCCGCTATTTTCATTACCACCCTGAGCAATTTCCTGGGCAGCAAACTATGGGCCTTTAAGTTGAATCCGGTTTAAAATCGTAACGATTCTATGCAATTGTCAAATCTTGCTCAAAAAATCGTGATGGATTTCTCTTGACACCCTTGAAGCAGTCTCCTATATTTTTCCGGTCAGTCACTATCAAAATTCTCATCCTTCTAAGGAGGTCGTCATGTTCGAGAAAGCTTATATCCCTTATAAGGGCTATTGGTCCTCGCCCTTTTCCCGTTGGCAGATGTCCTTTCAGAACATCAATTCCATTGAATTAGCTGCTCAAACAGCACGCAAATTTTTAGAGATGCGTGGCTTTACCCCGGATATCTTTGATGGCTGTGTCCTGGGCATGACCATCGGACAACCCGCCTGGTTTTATGCCAACCCCTGGTTTTGCGCCTTGTTCGGGAATGATAAAATCAGCGGTCCGACCCTTAGCCAGGCCTGCGCCACCAGCGCCACGGCCATCTATACTGGGGGGCTTTGGGTGGAATCTGGTACGTATCAAAATGTATTGGTGGCCACCACCGATCGCTGCTCCAATGGTCCTCACACCGTCTGGCCGAATCCGAATGGCCCGGGAGGAGAAGTGATCAGTGAGAACTGGATGATGGACAACTTCAATAAGGATCCCTACGCCCGACAGGCCATGGTTCAGACCGCTGAGAATGTGGCTGTCATGTGCGGCGGTGTGACCAAAGAAGAATCGGACGCAATGGCTATCCGTCGTTACGAACAATATTTAATGAGTACGGCCAATGATCGTGAGTTCCAAAAGGGCTATATGATTCCGGTGGAGATCCAAATTTCTAAAAAGAAAACGAATATCGTAGAAACGGACGAGGGGATTTCCCCTTGCACCCCGGAAGGTCTGGCCCCGCTCAAACCGGTCATTGCCGGCGGTTGTATTTCCTTTGGCGCCCAGACCCACCCGGCCGATGGGAATGCCGGAATGATCATCACCACCAAAAAGCGGGCCAAGGAACTCGGGCAGAAAAAGGAAGTGACCGTCCAGCTCCTGAGCTATGGGTATGCCCGAGCCAAAAAGGCCCACATGGCCGCGGCAGTAACACCGGCGGCCGAAATGGCCTTGAAGAATGCCGGCATTGCGGTCAAAGATCTGGCGGCCGTCAAGACCCACAACCCGTTTTCGGTCAATGATATCGTCATGGGCAAACTGATGAAGATTCCGGAAGGGATCTTTAATAATTACGGAAGTTCTTTAATTTTTGGGCACCCACAAGGTCCGACCGGGGCTCGTTGCACGGTGGAATTAATTGAAGAGTTAGTCAAAATCGGCGGCGGATATGGCCTGTTTGCCGGTTGTGCGGCCGGAGACACGGGCGCGGCCCTGGTGGTTAAAGTGTCTTAACTTCTGGCCATGCTGGGGATCTAAAAGATTGAAGTCAGAATCTCTGTCCGGTCTTCCGCCTCATCGGCGGCCATGCCTTCGGCCATACTTAAAACCGGATGGCATCGGAATACCGTGGCCCGGGTAACCGAACTAATCGCCTCCACGCCGGTCCGTTTTCTTGACCAATCGAAGGCTACTCCGTTCTAATCCTATTTAACACCGGTTTTCTGGTACGTGGCAGGGAGGGATCTCTCAGCTTTGATTTTTCGCTGGTTTGGTGGGGTCTTCTTTTTTACAAAAGGAAAGGATAAAATCATCCAGAAGAAAGGCCGGTGTAGTCCCGCTAGTCTTGAGCCTATGGTCGGCTTCATGAAGGGTTTCCAGGGCGGAGAGTAAATGGGGAAAAGAAAAATTTACGGCCGTTTTCAGTGTATTGTAAAGGACAAAGGGGTGGACTTTGGACAGGAGGTCCGGTAAAGGGGTTTGCTTTAATTGGGGCAGGACCGTTGCGGAAAAAGTCCCGTAATCCTTCCAGGACCGGGGAGGGATTTTGGAAACCGTTTTCAGGAGTTCCTTGGCCACTAACAGCCGACGTAAGGTGTTGGTAATACCAGAAATGATCTGCAACGGATTAAAACCTTGTTCCCAAAGTTGTTTGAGTTTTCGAAGACCTTCTCCGGAATTCCTTTCTACTAAAACCGTCGTCAATTCATACAAAGGTTCTTCCCGATTGGACCCTACCAAGGCGTCTATATCTTTGAGAAGGATCTGATTTCGATCCCCAAGATAAGAAATCAGTTTTTGTATTTCCATTTCCATTTGAAAAACCTCGGGGTCAATCCGTTGCAAAAGAAGGGCCTCGGCTTGGGGGTGAATGGTTTTTCCTGCCTGGGAAAGGCGGGACTTTAAATATCCCCTTAAGGCGCTCATCTGGTCTCCTTTTTTGCCCTGCTTTAAGGCCAGATTAAGAACTACCCCCTTTTCGGCAATGGATTTGATGATCTTACTTGATCTGGGAGGACCTTCTAAGAGGAGTATCAATATGTGGTCTTGTGGAAATCCCTGCCGGATGGCCGATTCGAGCAATTGATCCGTATTCAGCGGGCCTGATTCCTCAGGAAAGTGATTCTGTAAAAAGACCAGGGCTTCTTTAAACCAGTCCGGTAATGGGATAACTTCATCAGAAAATAGTTTTTCCCTGATGGTCTCCTCATTCCCTTTCAACCCCCCTTCGATCAATTTTAAGGAAAGCCCGGTATTTTGTAAAAGGGTTCGAAGTAACCGGGCACATCGTTCCGGCTGCCCTTTCTTCCAGGCCTCCTCCACCTTTTTCCAAAGGCGGTCTTCACTGCCGGCTGAGAAGATCTGAATAGGGTTTTTAACCGAGACCACCTTGCGCCCGGGGAAAAAGGGAAAAGTCTGGAGCCGTTCCAGGATGGAATGGAGGTCTTCTTTTTCTCCATCGACAATTTCCAAGTTAAAAGAACGCATCTCTTCCGGAAGCAGCCGGTTGATCAGTTGCTGGTGAACCTCCCGGACGAGGTAAGAATCGCCGGAGATAAGATAAACGGGTGCCGGCCGCCCTTTTTCCGCTTGGGTCAGGATCATGGATATATCTTTGTAGGCGTAGGTGGGCATAAGGGTCAATGCAATGAAAAAAGTAAAAATAGAAAGACCGGGCACTAAAAAGGCCCCGGAAGGGGCCTCTTTAGGTTTTTAAATTTTAGGTCGATTCTTATGATTCTAATACAAAAATGACTTCCAACTTGACCCGATATTCGATGATTTTATTGTTTTCGACAGCGATTCTTTGCTCGACCACTTTCATACCGGTAATCCCCCGCAAGGTCTTGGTAGCCCTCTTGAAGCCCGCGGTGATCGCCTCTTCAAAACTTTTGGGTGATGCAGCAATTATTTCCGTTATTCTGGCAACTCGGGTAGCCATACAATCACCTCCTTTCTGAGTCTATAATAAAAAACCATCCATGAGATTCCCACGTTCGGCTTAAACGTGGCTTTTTTAAGTGCCTTTGCCCTCATCGGCTTTTAGGGGAGAATCAATAGAATTATTTGAATTCTATAGTAACATGGCCCGGAAGTGTTCGCAAGGAGAAAAAGAGAATCAATTACTCCTTGACTTTTTCATTAGAACCAAGATATTATTTTAAAAAAGAAAGAGCGAAGAAAGCGATGGAGTGGCAAGTGTTCGAAATATTAGAAGAAAAAATAAATCAAGTTATAGGAAAGATGGAAGTTTTATCTAGAGAAAATCAGGAATTTAAAAAAAAGATTAAAGAAAAAGAGGATGTTATCCAAAGCGCCCAAGAACGGATTGATATCCTGGAAGAGGAAAAAGGGCTTATCAAGGCCAAGGTTGATGGGATTTTAGAAAAAATAAATCAGGTATTGGGATAATTCCATAACTCGTGCCTCAATTATTTAAAGTCGAGATATTAGGGAGTGAATATACTTTAAGAGGGGATCTAGATCCCGGGCTGCTGGAAAAGGTATCTGTTTTGTTAAATCAGAGGATTAAAGAAGTTCAATCCTCGATGCCTTCGGCCAATAAAATCCACCTGGTCATCTTGACTGCCCTTAACATAGCCTATGATTACCTCCGTGCCAAAGAGGAATTGGATCAGATGGAAAAGATGGTGGAAACTAAAAGCCATCAGTGGATAACCAAGTTGGAATCCACTATATTATAGAAATCAACCTCCCCAGGGAGGTTTTATCATATAAGGAATTAAGAGCAAGCTATCCTCAAAAGGTTTGGGACGATTATATAATTTAATCATGCTGTCTTTAAATAAAATTTGATATAATTCTTAAAAACCCATCCTCTGGTCTTGCTCTCCTAATCAAAGGAAGTCCCCCGGGATATTTCTTTGTCGGCGCCTTTGCAGGCTACTTTCTAAGAAGGTCCAACTGGCTCTAAGAACAACGATAAATTTTTTATAAGGAAGTCATGGCTGTCACAGCACAAATGGTTGGTCTGATCAGTGGAATTTTCATATCTCTCTTTTTGGGAATCCTGGTCGGTTTTATTATACGGAAAAAAGTCACCGAAAGCCGGGTAGAATCCATCGAAGGCCTCTCCAAAAAGATTGTCGAAGAGGCCAAAAAAGAGGCCGAAACGGTAAAAAAAGAGGCCCTGTTACAGGCCAAAGACAACCTTTACCAGATGAAGGTGGAATTTGAAAAGGAGACCAAGGAGAGGAGACAGGAAATCCAGGATCAGGAAAAAAGGATTCTGATCAAAGAGCAAAACTTAGATCGAAAGATCGAGGTCATGGATAAAAGGGAGTCCGAGTTTGAGAAAAAAGAGCGATCCCTGGGCCACAAAGAAAAAGAAACCTCCGATCTAAAAGAAAAATGTGAACAGTTGATCGACGAGCAGAAACGGCGGTTGGAATACCTGGCCGGGATATCCTGCCAGGAAGCCAAGGATCTCTTGCTCCAGGCCATGGAAAATGAGGCCAAGCATGAAGCAGCTAAAATCATCCGTCGCCTTGAAAGTGAAGCCAGAGAAGTGGCCGATAAAAAGGCCAAAGAGATTATTTCCTTGGCTATAAAACGATATGCTGGAGATTATGTGGCCGAAAGGGTCGTTTCTTACGTCAACTTACCCAACGAAGAAATGAAAGGTCGAATCATCGGCCGGGAAGGAAGAAATATTCGGGCCATCGAGGCGGCCACGGGTATTGATTTGATCATTGATGATACCCCGGAGGCAGTCATCCTTTCCGGTTTTAATCCGGTTCGGAGAGAAGTGGCCCGCCTTTCCTTGGAAAGACTGATCAGCGATGGTCGCATCCACCCGGCCCGTATTGAAGAGGTCGTTAAGAAGGTTTCCCAGGAAATGGAAGTGGCCATCCGAGAAGCCGGCGAAGCTGCTTCTTTCGATGTGGGGGTCCATGGGATCCATCCGGAAATGATCAAGTTGATTGGAAAATTGAAGTACCGGTCCAGTTATGGGCAGAATGTGCTTCAACACTCCCTGGAAGTGGCTTTTCTTTGCGGGGTCATGGCCGCTGAACTGGGTTTAAACATCAAACAGGCCAAAAGGGCCGGTCTGCTTCACGACATCGGCAAAGCGGTGGATCATGAAGTGGAAGGATCCCATGCCATTATCGGGGCCGACTTGGCCAAAAGACATGGGGAGGCAAACCGGGTTATTCACGCCATTGCCTCTCATCACGAAGATATTCCCCTCGAAACTATTTTGGATGTCTTGGTTCAGGCGGCTGATACCCTTTCCGGAGCCCGGCCAGGGGCCAGAAAAGAGATGTTGGAGACCTATGTCAAGCGTCTTGAGGACCTGGAGAAGATAGCTAAGTCTTTTGAAGGAATCGGCAAGACCTATGCCCTTCAGGCCGGACGGGAGATTCGGATTATCGTCGAAAGTGAAAAAGTTTCGGATAATGACATCTATATCCTTTCCAGGGACATTGCCAAAAAAATAGAAGAGAGTTTAACCTATCCCGGTCAAATCAAGGTTACAGTAATCAGAGAAATCCGGGCAGTAGAATACGCCAAATAACATTGTTTCGGGTTTCGGGTTGCGTGTAGCGGGTTACCAAGAGGTCAGCAGTTTTATCTCCTTTTTGAACCCATAACTCGGAACTCTGAACAAGAAAGCTGCTAACACTTTGCCCGTCAACATATTATTCATCGGCGACATTGTCGGAAAACCAGGCCGTAAGACCGTACGGGAATTGTTGCCTTCCTTGACGGATCGTTTCCAGGTGGATCTGGTTGTGGCCAACGGAGAAAATGCTTCCGGGGGTATTGGAATTTCCGTTAAGGGGGCCGATGAACTTTTATCCGGCGGCATTCATGTCCTTACTTCAGGAAATCATATCTGGAAGAAAAAAGAGATCCAGACCTATATCCAACAAAATCCGGACTTGATCCGGCCGGCCAATTTCCCGGCCGAAACGCCGGGGAATGGGTCTGTGATCAAAGAGACCAAATCGGGTCACCGGATCGGCATTCTCAATTTGTTGGGGCGGACCTTTATGGAAGCGGTGGACTGTCCTTTTCGAAAGGGCTTGGAAGAACGATCGCGAATGATCAAAGAGACTTCGATTATCATAGTGGATTTTCATGCCGAGGCCACATCGGAAAAAGTTGCCCTGGGTTGGTTTTTGGACGGCAAGGTCAGTGCTGTTCTGGGAACCCATACCCACGTCCAAACTTCGGATGAAAAAGTTTTACCTCAGGGCACGGCTTATATGACCGATGTGGGGATGACCGGATCGTCGGATTCGGTGATCGGAGTAAAAAAGGAACTGGCCATCGGTCGGTTTCTGACCCAAATGCCCCACAAATTTGAGGTAGCTAAAAAAGAATTGGTTCTGGAGGGGGCGGTCTTATCCATCGATCCTGAAACGGGACGGGCAAAGGCGATTACCAGGATTCGAGAAAAGTTGGCGGGAATGGGCGAGTAAAAGTGATTAGTATGAAAACAGGGCTCGAGGATTCCAGGATTCGAGGGTTCAAGGGTTTTAACTTCCTTGCTTTTCACTTGAATCCTTGACCCCTCGGCCCCTTGAACCCTTTTTTATTTTTCGTTGCGCTCGCTCCGAGCGAGGCATGAGAATTAGTTCAGAGTAATGAATTCGGAATGAAGAGATATGAACTGGAACCACAAAACTAATCGTTCCGGACTTTAAATAGATTTTGGCGGCGAGGGTATTTTTTTGAAGAACTTTTATCAGACATTAATGGTACGGGGTTTCATCGAGCAGGCAACCGATCCCGAAGAGATGGAGACCCTTTTCACAAAGAAGACCCTGTCGGCTTATATCGGATTTGATCCCACGGCGGAGAGTCTGCATGTGGGCAGTTTGATTCCCATCATGGCCCTGGCCCATTTACAACAACACGGGCACCGCCCAATCGCCCTGGTCGGCGGGGGAACTGCCTTGATCGGAGACCCCAGCGGCAAAAAAGAGATGCGTCCGGTGCTGAGCCATGAAGAGATTCGGCATAACGCCGAAGGATTGAAGAAACAATTGACCCGTTATATGATCCTGGACGGCCCCAAGGGGATACTGTTAAACAATGTGGATTGGCTGACCCCATTAAATTATATTGAATTCCTGCGGGACATCGGCCGCCATTTCAGCGTGAACCGGATGTTGACCGCCGAGTCGGTCAAGCAGCGTCTCGAGACTGGTTTATCGTTTATTGAATTCAACT
>CAWIRY010000052.1:20000-27375 GCA_963838485.1 uncultured delta proteobacterium
ACTCTGGTTAAGGAACTCGGCAAAATGATACCGTAACTTCGGGAGAAGGTATGCCCCTGCGTAGGTGAAGAAATTCGCTTTTGGAGCCGAAGGGGGTTGCAGAGAAATGGCGGTGGCGACTGTTTACTAAAAACACAGGACTCTGCTAAGTCGAAAGACGACGTATAGGGTCTGACGCCTGCCCGGTGCTGGAAGGTTAAGGGGATTTGTTAGTTCATTTCGGTGAGCGAAGCTTTGAACCGAAGCCCCAGTAAACGGCGGCCGTAACTATAACGGTCCTAAGGTAGCGAAATTCCTTGTCGGGTAAGTTCCGACCTGCACGAATGGCGTAACGACTGCCGCGCTGTCTCAACCAGGGACTCAGTGAAATTGTAACACCGGTGAAGATGCCGGTTACCCGCGACTAGACGGAAAGACCCCGTGCACCTTTACTACAGCTTGACATTGGATTTTGGGCTAACATGTGTAGGATAGGTGGGAGGCTATGAAACTGGGACGCCAGTCTCGGTGGAGCCAACCTTGAAATACCACCCTTGTTATCTTAGAATTCTAATCCCGACCAGTGAGCCTGGCGGGAGACAGTATCTGGTGGGTAGTTTGACTGGGGCGGTCGCCTCCTAAAGAGTAACGGAGGCGCGCGAAGGTTCCCTCAGGCTGATTGGAAACCAGCCATAGAGTGCAAAGGCATAAGGGAGCTTGACTGCGAGACCAACAAGTCGAGCAGGTACGAAAGTAGGTCTTAGTGATCCGGCGGTTCTGTATGGAAGGGCCGTCGCTCAACGGATAAAAGGTACGCCGGGGATAACAGGCTGATCTCCCCCAAGAGTTCACATCGACGGGGAGGTTTGGCACCTCGATGTCGGCTCATCGCATCCTGGGGCTGAAGCAGGTCCCAAGGGTTTGGCTGTTCGCCAATTAAAGCGGTACGTGAGCTGGGTTTAAAACGTCGTGAGACAGTTTGGTCCCTATCTGTCGTGGGCGCAGGATATTTGAGAGGAGCTGTCCCTAGTACGAGAGGACCGGGATGGACGAACCTCTAGTGTTCCAGTTGTTCCGCCAGGAGCATCGCTGGGTAGCTATGTTCGGAAGGGATAACCACTGAAAGCATCTAAGTGGGAAGCCCACCTCAAGATTAGATATCCCTCTGCCGCAAGGTAGACTAAAGGCCCCTCGGAGACTACGAGGTTGATAGGTCGGGTGTGTAAGGGCAGCAATGTCTTGAGCTTACCGATACTAATCGGCCGTGAGGCTTGGTCATAAAAGTTTTCTTCCGCTCCATATTTGTTTTTATAAATGAAAGGTTCAAGGTTTAAGGTGTAAGGTTCAAGGGGAAACCCTTAAGACCTAAAAATCCTTATACCTTGTACCATGTAACTTGTACCGGATTTTACAGTTTCCCGGTGGCAATGGCGAAGGGGCCACACCCGTTCCCATCTCGAACACGGAAGTTAAGCCCTTCAGCGCCGATGGTACTGCCCGGGCAGCTGGGTGGGAGAGTAGGACGCCGCCGGGAATTTTATTCAAAGACCCTCCTCGACAAGGAAGTCGGGGAGGGTCTTTTCGTTTATTTGGGACAATCCAATCGTGGAGAGATTTTTTTGACCTTTTGGCTGAAGAAGGTGAGAAAAATTAGATTAAGTCTTGATCAATTTGAAGCACTGGTAAGTCAGGCCTTAAAAGATATTCCACCAGAATTCCTCGAAAAATTGGAAAATATGGAAATCGTTGTTGAAGAGGAGCCTTCCCCGGAACTGTTAAAAGATTTGGGCGTTGGAGAAATGGGTCTCCTCTTCGGCCTTTATCAGGGAGTTCCCAGGCCGGAAAAGAGTTTTTTTCAAGGGGTAAGTCTTCCGGATCGTATTACCCTCTTTCGTGCCCCTATCCTTCGTTCCTGCCGTTCCGAACAGAACGTTAAGGACCAGATCAGAAAGACCCTGGTCCATGAAATGGCCCATCATTTTGGCTTTTCCGAGATCCGGATCCGCCATTTAGGATATTAACCCGTTTAGAATTTAATTAACCGTTTTAGGAAGCAGGTCCCCAAAAATTTCCTCAACATAAAGGCTGCAAATCATCCTTTTTCTATTGAGGCAAGTCAATGATTTTTCACTCCATTCCAGCCAGATACACTGTTGACATTGGAGATCCGGGAGTTTTAAATTTAAACAAGATGGGTTTTCCTGCCTTTTTTCTTCCATATAGTTTAGTCCCCCCTTCAGATAATTTGACGAAACACCCATACGAGATTCAAAAAAAGATTTTTTACTCTATGTAGTATAGAATATGCATTTACTATACAACATATTGGGTGTCAATCAAAAAAGGCGAGGCGGAAGGACTTAGGGGATTATTTTCAGCCAGTCTTTACCATTTTTTTCCAGAAGGGGTTTTTTCCCAATCGGAATTTTTAATTGGTAAATACCGGCTGGCAGGATATACCCTTGAATTTCCGGATTTAATTCTTTGAGTTCCTTGAAATAGGATCCGCAGCTCTTGGCGATATCCCGAAGGGGAACCGAATGGGAAAGCTGGACCGTAACTTGATCAAATTCGATCGGGGGATAACATTCTTTTTCAGGAAGCTCGAATCCGTATTTTTGGGGATCGGTCAAGATAACCTTGACGGCCAGGATGCGGAAGATATAACGTTCGGTCTCCCGTGGCAAGGCCATCCGGTAATAATCGCTTTCTCCCTGAAGGGACATTTCCTCTCTAATCCGGTCTTCCCCGCAATTATAGGCCGCCATGGCCAGGTTCCATTTGCCGAATTGATCGTAGAGCATCTTTAAGTAATTGATGGCTGCCTCAGTGGATTTGGTCAAATCAAGTCGTTCATCGATCCAGGGTTTTTTCTGGAGGCTGAACCTCTTGGCGGTCTTTTCGATAAATTGCCAAAAGCCGGCCGCCCCTTTATTGGAAAGGGCTCGGGGGCGCAGGGAACTTTCGGCCACCAGCAGGTATTTCAGGTCATCGGGCAACCCTTTTTCTTTGAGTCGGGCTTCGATGAAAGGGAAATAGCGTTTACTCCTCTTTAGCCACAAAAAAACCTGAGCACGGTCGTAGACATTAATTGTAAATTCTCGGTCCATTCGTTCCCAGACCTTTCGGTCCGCAAGGGGAACCGGTTCACCGCAGAGAGTCAGGCAGGAAGGAAAAGTATAATAGAAGGCGACGCAGGGGCTTGTCCTGAGAAGAGACCATCCCACCAACAAACCAAAAACAATAAAAAATTTTATAGCCGATTTTTTTATCACCATAACATTCTTACATTAGGCAACTTTTTTTGGTCAAGGACTATCCGACCATCTCCAGGGCATTGAAAAAATACCCGATTTCAACCTTGGCCGTTTCCGAGCCGTCGGACCCGTGGACGATATTCTTTTCGATACTGCTGGCAAAATCAGCCCGTATGGTCCCGGGATCTGCCTTGGTGTAATCGGTAGCCCCCATTAATTTTCTATTTAGTTGGACGGCCCCTTCACCTTCGAGGACCAGGACCACGCAGGGTCCGGAAGACATAAAATCGGTTAAACTGTTAAAAAAAGGTTTTTCCCGATGAACCTCATAAAAACCCTCGGCCTGTTTCTTGTCCAAGGAGATCATCTTCATGGCAGCCACCTTGAGGCCATTTGATTCAAGTCTTTTAAGCACCTCCCCGATCAGCCCCTTGGCCACCCCATCGGGTTTAATGATTGATAACGTTCGTTCCATCAGTCTATCCCCAATCTTTTTGGAATTTTTTATTTTAGAACTTTATCGAAATCGTTCCTTGACTGTCAAGGAGTAATTGATAAATCCCCTCTTCACCATTGGATAGGGCAAAGGGGGAATTTAATCCAGGTAGAAGAGAAGAGGATGGTCAAAGGAAGGATGATCCCATTCACTTTTTATAAGCCATTCCGATAAGGGGATAAACAACCATCCCCGAGAGGACGGCGATGTCTTCGGCCGACAGATACTTCGAGATGCTGACATCAAAGAGGAGATTGCCTTCAGGGGGAAATTCTTCATCACCGGCCCAGAGCACCAGGCAGACCGGGATGCAGGGGAAGGCCTTAAAGTAAAGAGAGGCGTCCCCTTCCTTCCCCTTGGTTCCACCCATTTTTAAACCCAACTCAACCAAAAGATCCGGCTGGTCCCCGAAGGTCTTAACAAGGGGCTCTTTGGCCCTCTTGACAAAGGCCGAATAATAAAATTCTCCGGAAGGGATTTCCCGGAAGGTGATCCAGGTTTCGGTTATAGGGGCACCCTTGGCCTGAATCAGATAATGCATGATCAAGCCCTGTTCCTGCAAGGAAAGCTCTTTTGTTCCCGCCGGGGCCTTGATTTCTCCTTCCGGCCAGGTGATGGTGATCGGCCGGTTTAGAACAAGAAGTTCAATGGTCCCTCCGCTCGGATTAGGCCGGTATTCGGCCCCGCTGTCTGAGGCCATATTTCGAGGGTCTTTTTTTCTGAATTCCACTTTGGCGATTTCGAGGGTGTTTTTATAATCATCTATTCGGGGCACTTGGGTTCCTTATGCTCACAAGAAGTACAGAGGGTCTTGTTTTTGAGATCGATGAGACGAAATCCCTGGGCGCAGATCTGATCCCGAATCCTATCGGCCTCGGCATATTCCTTGCGCTGCCGGGCCTCTTCCCGTTGGGCCAAAAGATCCTGGACTTCGGCCGGCAGGGCCAGGTCCGGGAAATCCATGACCTGTAAGACCGAATCGGCTTTCTTGATGACCTGGTCCAATTCCATAAACTGGGCATGGGAGATTTTTTTTTCTATCAGAATCGGATTGATGGTCCGGACCAATTTAAACAGGGCCGATAAGGCCGAAGAAATGTTCAGGTCATCGTCAAGGGCCTCTTTAAAACCGGTTCTAAATTGATAAACAGCCTCGCCTACCGCGGGAATGTCCTCCGGACCCGTTTTGCTGGTATAAAGCTTGTGGATAAATTCATCCAAACGCTTCAAGGTCTGACGACCGGCCTCCAAGGCCTTTATAGAAAAGCCCAGTTGTTTCCGGTAATGGGGAGCCAGCAAAAAGTAACGCACTTCCCGACCGGTAAACCCTTGGTTCAGGAGGTCCCGCAGGGTAATGGTATTTCCTCCGCCATAAGACATTTTTTTCCGGTCCACCATGACCATCTCACTGTGCAGCCAGTAATTGACGAACTTTTTGCCGGTGGCTGCCTCACTGATGGCAATCTCATTCTCATGATGGGGAAAGATCAGGTCCACGCCGCTGGTGTGAATGTCAAAGGTCTCGCCCAAATATTTGAGAGCCATGGCCGAGCATTCCACATGCCAGCCGGGCCGGACATTTCCCCATTCGGTCACAAAATAAATACCTTTCTTCAACTCGGCCAGATTGGAGCGTTTGAGCAGGGTAAAATCCTGAGGGTTGTCCTTTTCGTATTCATCCAGATCCACGGTCTTGCCCAGTTTAATCTTTTTTAAATCCACCCGGGAAAGCCGTCCATACCCCTTAAACCGGGAGATATCGAAATAGAGAGAATGCATTTTTTCATAGGCAAAACCTTTTTTCAGGAGGGTCCGACCCAGCTCGATCATGTCCTCCACATGTTCGCTGGCCTTGGGATAATAGGTGGCCCGCTTGATGCGCAAGGCGTCAATGTCCTTCAGGAACTCTTTGGTATAGGCTTCGGTGAATTCGCTCAAAGGCAACCCTTTGGCCTCGGCCCCCTGAATGGTCCGATCGTGCAGATCGGTAATATTCATGATGTGGAGGACCTCAAAGCCTTTAAACTCCAGATAACGGCGGAGCAGATCGGCCACCACAAATCGGCGGCCGACCCCAAGGTGAATCAGATCATGCACCGTCGGACCGCAAGTGTAAATGGAAGCCCGCCCTTCCTGAAGGGGCTGGAAGCTTTCCTTTTCCCGGGTCAGAGTATTGTAAAAAACCAGGCCGTCCTTTTCCTTTTCGGCAAACAAGGTAGTGCTCAGATATCTTTCCCCGCTGTCCGGGCAGATGACCACGACCAGGCCTTTTTTTAATTGCTGGACCTTTTTCAGGGCTACGGCCATGGCCGCACCGGAGCTCATACCTATCAGCAATCCCTCTTCCCGGGCCATCTTCCGGGCCGTTTCAAAGGCCTCTTCATCTCCGATATTGACCACCTCGTCCAAGAGGCTTTTATCGTAAATGCCCGGCTTGTAGGATTCCTTCATATTTTTCAAGCCCTGGATCTTGTGGCCCAGATAGGGTTCTACCCCGATGATCTTGATGGCCGGGTTATATTCCTTTAACCGTTTGGTTATCCCCATCAGGGTGCCGCTGGTTCCCATGGTGGCAACCACCATGGACACTTTGCCCCTGGTCTGTTGCCAGATATCCACGGCCGTGCCGTGATAATGGGCGGCACTATTGTCTTCGTTATTAAACTGATCGGGTAAAAAATATTTTTCCGGGTGTTCCCGGGCCATTTGATAAACTTTCTCAATAGAGCCGTCTGTTCCTTGATTGGCCGGGGTCAATAAGAGCTTGGCCCCGTAAGCCTTGAGGATTTTCTGCCGTTCGATACTGGCCGATTCAGGCATGGCCAGGATCAGGGGATATCCTTTGACGGCCGCCACCATGGCCAGGCCGATACCAGTATTGCCTGAAGTGGCTTCAATGATGGTCTTGTCTTTGTTTAGGGCTCCGCTTTTTTCCGCGGCCTCGATCATGGACAAGGCAATTCGATCCTTGACCGATCCGCCGGGATTAAAGGATTCGAGCTTAGCCCAGACGGAAACTTTTTTATTGGGATTCAACCGATTTAAACGGACCACAGGGGTATGGCCGATCAGTTGTAAGATGTCGGTATAGGCCGGTTGCCTGATTTTATTCACTTCTTCATGTGCCTTTCTTTTTGTTGATCCTGTCGTACAAAGCGATCTGTTCGGCTATGGACAACTTTCTATGGACTTTTTTTCTGGATGACCGGCATAAGCGACATCGATCCTGGGAACATCCCTGACAAAAACGGCAATCCGGACAGGGGCGTCTTCTTCCCGAAAAACACGGTTCACGGTTCAAGGTATAAGGTCTACGGTTTGTAGTATTCGTTTTTTCTTTGTGCATTCTCCACCTTGTACCCTGCACCTCAAACCGTACCCCTGTTTTTATTCCACCGTCACACTCTTGGCCAGGTTTCGCGGCTGATCCACATCGGTCCCGCGGAGCACGGCAATATGATAGGCCAAAAGCTGCAAAGGCACTACATATAAAATTGGAGACAGTCCCCGGCCGGCCTTGGGCAGTCGGATTAAATCATCGGCCTTGGACCAGACCGGTCCTCCCTTTTTCCCATCGGTCAGGGCGATAATAATCCCACCCCGGGCCCGGACTTCCTCGATATTGCTGAACACTTTTTCCTGA
>CAWIRY010000053.1:0-17408 GCA_963838485.1 uncultured delta proteobacterium
CCGTTATCTCCGGGGTAAGGGTGCGCCAACACCCTTATCCCATCCTTTCCTAAAAATAAAAAATCCGCCTTTAGCGGATTCCAATACTCCCAGATAATCTGATAACTAACTTGTTTAGGTCAAGCTATTTTGAAAAATACTCCCTTCTTTGGGTCCATTTATTCTGAAAAATTACATCCCCTCCTACTGACCATATTGCTCGCCTTTGCTATGGCAAGGGGGTTGAAGATGGACAAATCCTTGGTACAGCCTTTTTGCCTCGTTCCGCAGAACCTTATATTTCTGTCAATTGGCTTGAATATCTTAACTGCTCAAACCGAATATCCGAGATTACCGAAGTTCGTAAACGTTACGACAGAGACTTCAATTTAAAGAAAAAGTACAAGATTGCCATTTTAAATGTCGGAATAATGTGTTCAAAGGTTGAGGAAGGGAGCCAAGCAGATTATCAATTGAGTGTGACCCATGAACCTACACAAACTGAGGACTCACATTGTGGCGTTTGGGGTTTCTCCGATAATGATAGAATTAATCTACAGATCGCCGAATTAATCTGTTTAACGGTTCTTGAGACCTACCCTGCTATCGAGTCTCTTTAAGCCCTTTAACTGTTTAATTTTTTCTACCCATCAAGTTTATTGCTACAAAAAAATAAAACCCGTATGAATAATCATCTCCCGGAAAGTGCTTCATGGAGAGAGGCTTCAAGGAGTCGGTGGCGAGTAGTTGTGGTAGTGGAGAGCCGGACTAATAGTTCGTCGCACAGGGCCATCAGTTCGTCCACCCTTACCACGATCCGGTGTTGTTCAGCAAGAGGAGGCAAGGGAAACGGTGAATAAGCAAAATATTCGGTCGGCACACGTTTCTGGCCTGCAGTTCCTGTCATTCGTGGAATACCCGATTCGATAAAATGAGGACACTTCAAAAAGATCAAAACATAATCAGGATTTATTATAATTGGTCGGAGTACATGCAACTCGGTTGTTCCAGCTCCAATACCCCCTGTTAGTCTCCGAAAGATCGTCGATTTCCCGTTTTCGAAACAAGGAGTAATTTTCGCAAGGGCGACATCTCCTTCGGCGAAATGAGTGAAACCACTCTTGATTTCACCCCAAGTTCTAATCTCATAGTTATTAGGGATTCCGTAGTCTGCAGAGATCATTGACATCGAAACAAAAGACGCTCGTAGTTCATCATTAGCACTATTTCGTGGATTAACAAAACCTACTTCTTCCAACCGGCTCCAATGCCAAATGGGCGGGATTTGAAATGGGACTTCATTATCTATTACAGGAGGCAGAGATTTCCTTTTTTTAATTCCACCTTCTTTGATGATCTGCCCCTTCTCCCTCTCAATCCTTTTCAACAATTCCTCCGATGGTTCATCCTTCGGGTCCTGCGGGACCAGTTTGCCGCGGACGGCGAGGTTAAGGATGGTCTGGCGGAGTTGGTGGATATGTTCAGGCCGGGAGACTGCGGAACAGGCGGAAGACACAGAAAACTTTAGAATTGATTTATTTTCCGTTTCATCGGTTAGTTTGGCAAGTGAGGAAGTTATCAGCCGGTCCCGTCTCCTTTCCCGCTTCTGCTGAGCCGCCTCCAACACATCGCACAGTTTCATCAGTTCGTCCACCTTAGCCACGATCCGGTTTTGCTCGGCAAGGGGTGGGAGGGGTAGAGCAAAATTCCGAACGTCCTCAAGAGAGATATTGTTCATAGCCCCCCCACGAGCCTTAGTCATTGCTAGTTCAAGAAGACATGACATAGAAGCATACTGAAGAAATGTAACTAAGAAAGCTGTTTCAGTACCTCTAATGATCGCAAGGGCCTGATTAATATTAGCAGGAAGAATCGTCTCGGTTACAACCGCGCAGGTTCCGATAGAACCGGCAATAGAGAAAAGCAAGTCTCCTTTTTTAAGTTGTGATCGTTTAAGAAAATCGTGCGTTTCTTTCGAAATGAAGCTCGTTACGTTTTGGGGAGATATCTTACCCCCCCTAATAGCCTCAACCTTGATAAAGTTTACACCCGATTGGATGAAACTGTGACCATAAGACGTAGGGGTGCTTCCTTTTGTAATTAAATTTGAAACTTCTCCCAAACGAATCCATTTCCATGAGGTTGGAAGGTCGAATGGATATTCGCTTTTGTCCAACATATCCGAAGGATTTTTTTTTATTTTTCTTAATTCAGTTTGCCTCCCTTTTTCTCTCTTAATCCCTTTAAGTAACTCCACCGCCGGCTCATCATTCGGGTCCTGTTCCACCAGCTTCCCCCGCACGGCCAGGTCCAGAATGAACCGCCGTAGGCGCGGAATGGCATCGGGGGCTTCGCTGACTTGGTTGAAATATTGCAAAACCGCAGAACATGTCGAAGACGCAGAAGGGTGGGAATCAATTTTCATGCGGTATTTCTCTTGCTCAGGATTCCCTGCCAGATCGGGCGTAACTGCCAATCGGCCGGGAAGCCCATATTAGGGATTAGTTTTGCGTCAAGACGCCCGATATGATCCATCAACCTCAACGACCAGTGGCTATCAGGTTCTATGATCTGCAGCATGTGGACAAGCAGGACGAGAGAATTATAGAGACGCCGGTCTTGAGCTGGAAAAAAGTTCGGGATCAGCGTGGCCGGTCTTGAGGTAGGCAATGCCACGGTTACGGTAAAACGACGGTTCCAGAGCCGTGAATGGTGGGCGCAGAGGTTGCGCAGATAAACGGTGTGTTCCAGTAAAGACTTCAAGACTTCAATGGATAGTTGATAAGTCTGGGCAATACTTTTTTTATCTCTATCTCTCCGTATATTCGTATAGAAGCGACTTAGAAGCCCGAAGGACATCACCTCGCAGGCGGCCCAGATGGGTGGACGGTTCATTCCGTATTTGTTCCGGTAATGGGTAACGAATACCTCGTCACTACGATTCAGTTCCTCATCAAGAGAGGCAAGCTGTCGGGTATGCGGCGGATAGTTACGAAAATTGGCAGGGTCCTCGTAAGCCTGGGGGCCATAGGCATGTCCGAGCACATAGGCCCACCGCGCCCGGACGGAAATTTCGACCCGTTTGCAAGCCTCACTGACCAACTGACGAAGCCCGCGATCAAAACAGTACAACGACCACAAATCGTCAAAAGTCGTTCCGGGAAGATATCGATCAGGATTGGATTTTTCTACAAAAGGAAAACGATAAGCCGATAGGCGATAGTAGTTATGGTGTTCAAGAATATGGATAGCCTTGCCTTCGTCCTTGACACCCATACCCCTATTCTTGAGAATTTCAAGCTGTTCGGAGTATGTCTTTGGGGGCTTATTGGCGTTCATGCCCTCCCCACAAAAAAGTAACCCGCCAATTTGAGCATCGTTGAGAGGCTTGGCGGGTATTGTTGATTGTATTTTGTCATAATCATCCCGGGAATGTCAAGAAAAAAACAGGGAACAATACCACAAACCGCAGAACACGCCGAAGACGCAGAAAGGTTTAAATCAAGGATCTTTTTCTGCCTGTTCCGCGTGTTCTGCGGTTTATATCTTTCCCCCCGATTCTGCGGTTTCATTGGAGCAGGGCTTCCTCTAATATGGCCTTCAACTTGTCCCGCAGTTTGTCCGTCTCCCGTTCGCTTTCCTCCAGCTTGGCCAGCAGTTCAACCGGGTCTCCGTGATCTTCCTCCACGGTATGGGGATTTTTGAAGTCAAGATTGTAGTTTCGGGCCTTGATCTCATCTATAGTCACTTTCCAGGCCACCTCATTTGGTTCCCGTTTATCCCACCAGTCGATGCAGGGCTTCAGGTGCTCGAAGCGAATAGGCCTGGTCATAGAGTAGGCCTTTTGACCCTCGGGTACGCGATGCTCATAGAACCAGACCTCTTTGGTTGACGTGCCTTTCTCGAAAAAGAGCAGATTGGTCCCGATAGAGGCGTAAGGTTTGAAGACGCTGTTGGGCAGGCGGACAATGGTGTGAAGGTTACATTCCTTCAACAAGTGCTCTTTTAAGCGAGTTTTGACCCCTTCGCCAAAGAGAGTTCCGTCGGGCAGGACTATGGCCGTGCGCCCGGTGGGTTTAAGCAACCGCACGATCAAGGCCAGGAAGAGATCGGCCGTCTCCCTGGTCTGGAAGTGTTTCGGAAAGTTGGTCTCGATGCCGTCTTCCTCGCGGCCGCCGAAGGGTGGATTGGTGAGAACGATGTCCACCCGGTCTGATTTGCCGTAGCTGACATAGGGTCTGGCCAGGGTGTTATCGTGCCGGACAAACGAGGGGTCATCGATGCCGTGGAGCAGCATATTGGTGACACAAAGCATGTGCGGAAGTTGCTTTTTCTCCGTGGCCCTTAGACCCTTTTGCATCTTTTGTTCATCGGCCGAAGTCTTCACATAACAATCGCGCATATGGCGGATGGCACAGGTCAGAAAGCCGCCGGTACCGCAAGCCGGATCAAGGAGAATTTCTCCGGGTTTCGGGTCGATTCGGTCGGCCATGAAGGCCGTGACGGCCCGGGGGGTGTAGTACTCACCGGCATTGCCGGCGCTCTGGAGGTCATTTAAAATCTGTTCGTAGATGTCGCCGAAGTGCTGGCGCTCGGCCAGATTATTGAAATCGACCTCGCTGATCTTATTGATGACCTGCCGCATGAGCTGCCCCGACTTCATATAATTGTAGGCGTCTCCGAAAACATCCCGCACCACCTGGCGGCGGCCGTCTTGTACAGGACCGGACAGTTCCTTGAGAGCGGGAAAAAGCTCGTCATTGACGAAGGCAAACAATGCCTCTCCGGTAAGGCCTTCGGGATCAGCAGCCCAGGCCCGCCACTGGAATTTCTCCGGGATGGGGGATCGGTAGTTGTCCTGCATCAGTTCCAGCTCCTGGTCCTGGTCGTCGATGATTTTGAGGAAAAACATCCAGCAAAGCTGGGAGATGCGCTGGGCGTCGCCATCGACGCCGACGTCCTGGCGCATGATATCTTGAATGGATTTAACGGTGGTTCGTACGTTCATAATGGATCAGGCTGCCTTTTCGTAGAGTGCGGCTTGGAGTTCATGGACGGCCTTTTCGAAACCGCGACGTCCTCCAAAGGGTTTTAATAATTCCATCGGTGTGCCCATGGCATCAAAGGGTGTGACTTTAAGGATACGGGGATCGTCGAGATTGGTGACCCCTTCGTCCTGGTATTTCAGAAGCAGGGCTTCGAGTACGGCCCGGGTCTGCCGGCCGTACTTGGTAAAAACATCGCGTTTACGAACGTTATCGGCCCGTTCGCGTCGAGTCAGCGGCGGCTGGTCGAAGGCCACATGGCAAATGAGGTCGAAGGGATCGAGGTCTTTTCCAACCTCTTCGGCCAGTGGATCGAGGAGCAGGCCCTCGGCGGCCAATTCTCCGATAATGACTTGTTTACGCTCGGTTTCCTTCCAGCGTTTGAGAAAATCATCGAGACTGGCGTAACACTTGCGAAGCGTTTTTTTTGAGTAATCACGCAAGGATTCGGTAACCAATTTGCCGTTTTCATCGAGGTATTCGATGCGTTCGGTCAGGATGCTGACCGGGTTGCCGCGGATGTAGTATTTTACCGGCATCTCCTTGGCTGTCTGGATGCCGATATCCGGCGGCTCAGGATCAACCAGGATTTCTTCATCTTCCCCGGGTTGCGGGGGGATGGAATCTTCCCCATCATTGGATGGCGGCACATCATCCGGCGGTACCACCGGATCATCCAGGCCCGGTTCGTAGATCTGTACCGGCTCACCATCAAAATCTGGGTCGGCGAAATGGTTGGTAGCCTTCCGGAAGTCGATCAAGGTGAAGTAATACTTTTTCGTGTCTTCGTGGATCCGGGTACCACGGCCGACGATCTGTTTGAACTCGGTCATAGACCCGATTTCCCGTTCCAGGACAATCAGGCGACAAGTCTGGACATCAACACCGGTAGAGAGTAGTCGCGAGGTAGTGACGATGGCCGGGTATCTGGACTCCGGATCGATGAAATTTCCGATCTGGGCACAGCCGTTGGCATCGTCGCCGGTGATGCGCATAACGTATCGCTCGTCCAGTTGGACCAAATCCTGGTTTTCGTTGATCAGAAGCCTGACGCATTCGTGCAGCGTGCTCAGTGTCCACACAGAAGATGATGGTTTTTTGGAAGCGGTCTCCGCTTTTCATGAGAAACTCCGTGACCCTGGAGGCAACACGTCGGGTGCGCTCATCGATAACTAAGTTTCGGTCGAAATCTTTCTGGTTGTAGAACCGGTCTTCGATCTCGTAACCGTATTTGTCGGTCTCACCCCGCTCGGGGCGATATCCCTCCACATCGACGTCCAGATGAATCTTCACCACCTTGTAGGGCGCCAGGAACCCATCTCGGATACCTTCTTTCAGCGAATAGCTATATATGGGCGGCCCGAAGTACTGTATGTTGGAGACGTACTCCGTCTCTTTAGGTGTCGCGGTCATGCCGATCTGGGTAGCACTCTTAAAATAATCCAAGATCTCCCGCCAGGCGGAATCCTCCGCTGCGCTGCCCCTGTGACATTCATCGATGACAATGAGGTCAAAAAAGTCTGGAGATAGCTCCTTGAAAATCTTCTGGCGTTCCTCAGGACCAGTGATAGCCTGGTAGAGGGCCAGGTAGATCTCGTAAGAAGTATCGATTCGGCGATATTTCTTGTCCACGGCATTTAGCAAGGGGATATCAATGCCGTCGTCACGCTCAATGGTCTTCGAGCCAGTACTGAGCTTAGCCATGGCCGCACCGAAAGGACGAAAGTCGTTCACCATCGTTTGGTCGACCAGGACATTGCGGTCGGCGAGGAAGAGGATGCGTTTCTTGCGTCCGGCTTTCCATAGACGCCAGATGATCTGAAAAGCGGTATAGGTCTTTCCGGTGCCGGTGGCCATAACGAGGAGGAAGCGGTTCCGGCCTTTGGCGATGGATTCGATAATTTTGTTAATGGCAATACGCTGGTAGTAACGCGGCTCTTTGCCGCCAGAGTCCTCAAAGTAGTCCTGGAAGACGATCTCTTCCTGTGCGGGAGCCAACCCTTTCCATGCTCTGTATTTTGCCCAAAGGTTTTCGGGTTTTGGGAAGGAGTCGAGGGGAAGCTCGGTCTCCATCTGGTCGCTCTGACCGGTCCGGTCATGGAAGAGGAAGGCGTCCCCATTCGAGGAGAAGACGAAGGGTATATCAAGGGTTACGGCATACTCGATCCCTTGCTGTATTCCATCCCCCACTGCATGGTTGTTATCTTTGGCCTCGATGAGGGCAATGGGCATATTCGGCTTATAGTAGAGAATGTAGTCTGCGCGTTTGGCCTTTCCGCGAGTGACCAGTTTGCCGCGAACAATGATGCGGCCTTTGGTAAAACCGACCTCCTCTCGAATCTGGTGGTGAAGATCCCAACCGGCAGAGGTCAAGGCCGGTGTGATGTACTTGGTACAGATGTCCCGCTCGCTGAGGGTTTTCTTCATATTCCTATGTATTGTTTGTCCGATCCGCCACAGGAGGGACTGGACAAAACAACTCTGGCTTCGGCCAAGAAAATCAACCTAAAAATTTCAGGGTAACCTATTTAAAGCATAACAAAAAGTTAAAGTCAATCCCTGCTATTTTACCGGATTCCTTTTCGGCCATATCGAGTTTGCTTATTATCTTGGAGATGGAAGCCGATTTTTCAAAAGAACTCACGCCTCCGACGGCGGCCTGCCGGGCAGGCTGTGGGCATAGTATTTTTTCATCTCATCCTCGAGAGAATCCGGTTTACCAAATCGATATCAAAAGCCTTGGGATCGAACTCCCCGAGCCACTCCTTCAACCCGTCGTGTTCCGGATGACGCGGATTCTTGGCGGCTTTCAACGTCTCGTAGTAGCCGTATATGCCGCCGACATCCTCGGGAGGGCCGGCATTCTCACCCCCTATGCAGACCGGTTTTCCGGAGAACCGTTCATCCACTTCCAGAATCTTTTCGATGATGATCTCATGATGCCAGTCATCACCAAAATCATAGATGTAGAAGAACTTCAGACCTTGCTTAGCGGCCACCTCATAAAGACGAAATCGTTTTTCATCCTGGGACGGTACCAGGTCACCAGGCAAAGGCATAGTGTAATGCACTCCGGCAACAACAAATTCATGGAGATGATCATCCTCCCAGCCTATGAGATCCTGTATGATGTTGTGGAGCTTGGCCAGATGGGTATTGCCCGAGACAAGGATGCGCCTCCAAATCTCCGGCTTACTGCCGGTGAGTGATATCCTTAGCTGGTAAACCCCGCCCTGTTTTTCATCTTTTTTTACCTTTGGTCTTGCTTTTGGAACAGCTTCCTTCCATTTACCCTTTACCACCTTTCCCATTGCGTCCATTCCTCCTTTCAAGATGTCGAATCCACAAAATGTCAAATTTCAAATGTCGATTTTCGAATGTCGATTTTCGAATATTTCTGAACCTCCCAATCTTTTACTCTTCGACAATCCCAATTCGTCATTTTACAATTCCTCGTGCTGTTTTCTTTGACGCCACAACAATGGCTACAAATTGTGTCGCCTCATCTTTCAGCCTTTCTAAGTCGGCATTCTTCCGCATGCCCAAACCTTCAAGTATCTCAAGCCAATACATGGATTCATCGGCCTCTTCTTCCACGATGGAGAGTTTGGCGATGAAGTCTGCTTTTGATTTTGCCCGGCAAACAGCCCGGTAATTTGCTCCCACAGAAGACGCGCTTCTTATCAATTGTTTCCCGATGACTGACAGCTCTTGGGTCTTAGCCAGCCCGATGCAAAACCGGATCACTTCTATCGCAAATCTTTGCGTCCTCTCCTTCAAGTCTCTCGGCTTCCCATTCGGCAATCGCAACTCGTCATTCGTCATTCGGCTTCGATCCGTTGTTTTCCATTCGACATTCGAAAATCGCCATTTGTCATTTACTTCTGCCATATCTTACCTGTTTCTCATTCAATTGAAACCCGATTTTTCGTTCTTAGTCTCTGGCGGTGCCATGAGCTGGCGGATTGCTTCGAAGACGATTTTGGAATGTCCTCCTCTTTTTAAGGTGCCAAATTGGCTCCTTAAAGAATCATATTCTTCTCTGGTAAGGGTGAATTATGAGCTATTTTTCTTAACCCCGTAAGGGGCCTTTTCTTCTGCAACTGAAATTTGTTCCGAACTTTTCTTATATTGAATCTCAACCCTGATAGTGGCCCCCAGTATTTCCGCCACCCGGCGCAGCATGCTTAAGGAATGGCCTTCATAGGAAGGTGACTCCAGTCGGCTGATTTGTTGCTGCGAAGTGCCTACTTTTTGAGCCAGTTCTTTTTGAGACATGCCGGTTTTTTTCCTCAGGCCAGCCAGTTGCAAAGCCACATCCCAGGCTTGGCCGGCCTTTTTGAAGCGTTCGGCAAAATCTTTATCCTTTAATTGTTCTTCAAGGTATCGATCAAAATTAGTTTTTCTTCTCATGGCGAATTTCTCTTTTCCCAGTCTTCTTTCCGTGACTTAGCAATTTTTAAATCTGCTCCCGGAATTTTTGTTGCCTTATTCCGTATCCCGTGGACTGCAATAATTCTTTGCCCTTTCATAAAAAAATATATGATCCGGGTATTCAGCTTGCCCACGTGTCTAAGCTCAAACAGATCTTCTCTTATCGGTTTTGATAAAGGTGGCCGGTGATAATGCCTCTTTCGAAGTTTTGCTAACCCGGCCAGTAGTGCCGAAAAATCACCGGGGTCCTTTTTCTTAAGTTCATCCAAAAAATCTTGAACAGGACAACTACCTGAACGGGTTTTATAAAATTCTATGCTGAATTCCATTATTAGTCAACATCAATATTGATGTATAAATTTTCTTGTCCCCATCCCCAAAAAACAAAAACCCCGCTCCTTTTTAAGAAATGGGGTTTCCGGTCATCTAATAACCATTCAATCTCCCTTATGTAGGTAGATAATGGATTATGAAAATTTGACTATTCTGACAGGCTTTTTACCAGGTTTACCTTGCTAAATCAACAACTCTTTAATGCCGTGGCCTTAAGTTGGCTCAAGCATATTTCTTCAAGGCCCCCTGTAATTCTTCTCTGATGCCTTCCCTCAGCTTTTTCGGTGAAACCACCTCCACATGGGGCAGCCAGCGGTAAATCCAGGGGGTGATCCCCTCCAGGCCGTTCACCCGGAACCGGAGTTCCAACCGGCCGTCCTTAAGCTCCCTTTGCCTTTGGCTCTCATGCCATTTTTTTCTTTGAAGATAAGGGCGGCATTCCGCATCGAATCTCAGGACGATCTCCACCGGCTCACCATCCACCACGGTTCCAAAGGCCCCAGACAGTTCTTCCTCTGGGGCAATATTCCGGGGTATGAAATGTTCCTCCAAGACCTTTAAGGCCATGATTCGGTCGAGGGCAAAGGTCCGGACTTCTTCCCGGAGATGACAATACCCCCGAAAGTACCAAAAATCCTCCTCAAAAAAGAGATAGTAAGGGTCCACTTTCCTCTTGGTCTTTTGATCGGAATAAAGGGGCCGGTAGGTCATTTTGAGCTTCTGAAAATTCATGATGGCTTTATGGATAAAGCCGATATGGCCGGCCACCTCCGGCGACAGCCCTCCCCCGGAAAGGACAATATGCCTGGGGATATCGGTCTTTTTGATCGACAGTTTCTCTTCGATGCGTTTCATATTGGCCTCCCAGCCGCTCCCCATGCCGGCCATCATTTTCCTGGAAATACCCAGGGCCAAGGTCTCTTCCATGGACAGATCCGGCCTTTTCAAACTGTAGCCTTCCATAAACGTATAACCTCCTTGCTCTTCATCAAAGACAACCGGAAACCCGGCCACCTGGATGGTGTTCAGGTAACGAAAGACCGTCCTTTCACTGATCCCCAGGTCTTCCCTTAAAGAATTGACCGTTACCTTTTCCCGGCCGTCTAATTTATTCAGAATCATCATCAGGGAATCGAATTTATAGGACATGTTTGACTCCTTATTTAATTCAAAGGTATCTTACCAGACTGCCATCATCATGTCAGTCAGTTTAAATGAAAGTAGACGATGATAGAAGGATTCGAGGAGTCCAGGATTCAAGGGTTCGAGGGAAATGCTAAGAAATTACAAAGACCTGAAGGTTTTGGAAACAATCTTACCAAATGCAGGTGAGGCTGCTTTTTCCGGAGTCATTATCGAAAGGACGCGGGGCGGTACCCCGGTTTCCGGACTTATAAACGGGGGAGACCGCAGCTCGTCCGCTGATTTTTAGCGGACGAGAATGCGGAGGGGGCGAAGCATCCCCCGTAGATAAGTCCGAAGAAAAGACCAGACCGAAAGCCACAGACGGAAGAAAAGGATGCCTCTCCTATCCCTGATCACTCCACTTCCCGTATTTTTCCCGTAACATCCGGTGCAGGATTTTGCCGGTTCCGGTTCGGGGCATTTCGGCGTCGCTGATGAAATCCATGGTCTTGGGCTTTTTGTATCCGGCTATTTTATCCTTGCAGAAATCCAGGATCTCCTTGGCCAATTCCGGAGACCCCCGATAGCCTTCATGAAGGATGACGATGGCCTTGATGGCCTCCCCCCATTTCTTATCCGGTATGCCGATGACGGCTACATCCTTTACCGCCGGATGACTGCCGACCACATTTTCCACTTCAGAGGGATAGACATTCTCACCGCCGGTAATAATCATATTGGCCTTTCGATCCACCAGGGTGTAATAGCCGTCTTCATCGCGGCGGACCATATCCCCGGCCGAAGACCAGCCTTTGTCAAAGGCCTCTTTGGTCTTTTCCGGCTCCTTCCAGTATTCGGTGAAGAGCATGGGAGTCCGGTAGAAAAGCTCCCCCACCTGACCATCGGGTACGGGCTTACGATCTTCATCCAAAATGCGTATCCGGTCGGTCCCGAAGATTTCCCGGCCGATGGAACCTAATTTTTTGAATTGATCCTCCGGGCGGAGCAGGGTCACCAGACCGCCTTCGGTGGACCCATAGGCCTCCCACAACTCGGAATTCTTAAAGTAATCCATGATGGCCAGTTTCAACTCCTTGCGGGCCGGGGCTGAAGAAACCAGAAGCTGCCGGATGGAAGAGACATCGACATCCTTCTTAACCTCCTCGGGCAGGGCCAGGATCATGATGTAATGGGTGGGTACCAGGGAGGTGAAGGTGATCTTATATTTATCGATGGTCCGCAGGAGGTCTTCGGCATCAAAGGAGACCATGTTATAGACAAAGACCGAGGCCGTGAGCAGCGTATAGGGGAAAGAATAAAAGATGGAGTTGACATGGCACATGGGCATGACCAGCATGACTTTGTCGGTGGTGCGGGCACCCATGTTGATATCGCTTAGATAATACTGGGCCAGGTAGCTCTCGTGGGAGCGGACCACTCCCTTGGGACGGCCGGTGGTCCCGGAGGTGTACATAAAGGTCCAGGGATCGGCCGCATCGACCAAATAATCCGGCTCTTCCGGGGATGATTGGGACAGCCAATCTTCATAGTCCACATATCCGTCCGGCACAGGACCGTCCCCCAGGAAAACATAGGCGTTTTTGGGGATCGGCAATTTGTCCTTGATCCCATTGATCAGGTTGACAAAGGGTTCTTCGACGATCATGCCTTTGCATTCCGAATGATTAACGATAAACTCGATGTCCGGCCCGGCCAGCCTGAACATCAGGGGAACGACGATCTGGCCGCCTTTGGCCGCACCGGCATAAATATCCATCCATTCCCCCCGGTTGTAGGCCAAAACGCCAAAGCGGTCTTTGTAATGAACCCCCAGATTTCCAAGACCGTTGGCCAATCGGCAGGAGCGCTCATTCCACTGTTTGAAGGTATACTCCCTGGATTTATCTTGCCATCCGAGCTTGTCCGGAAAGTTGATGGCATTCATCTTCAGCACCGTTCCCATGTGCATCCACTTACTTTTGGTCATGGTCATCTCCTCCTTTTTCATTTAAAAGATGGTAAATCCCTCGACCTGACAGGACTAACAGGATTTATATTTTTTTTTCAGCCCCCGGAGGACACTCAGCATCCTCAATCTCCTTTCAGCCGAGACCGGGGCTTTCTTCCGCAGGACGATTATTTTGCCTTTCTTCCGGAAAGGCAAAATAATCCAGGTAATCCTGTAAATCCTGTCTAACCGGATTTACCGGATAGAAAAGTCTCCCGGGCAAAGAGGGCCGCCCCGATGGCCCCGGTAAGCTGGGGATATGTCGGCACCCAAACCGGCCTATGGATGACCTCTTCCAGCATGACCTTCAAATAAGGATTATGGGCCACCACCCCTCCGGTCATGACAACGTGTTCACTAAAAAGATCCATTTCCATAATTCGCTTGATGACCGACAAAAACAACCCCTTGACGATATCGGCCACCTTTTTCCCCTGGCGGATTTTCTCTAAAACCTCGGTCGCCGTGAAGACCGTGCAAAAACTTCCCAACTCCACCACCTCTTGAGATTGCCGGGCCAGATCATTCAAATCCGCTAAAGGAATATTCAGCCGCAAGGCCATCTCTTCCAAAAAGGCACCGGTTCCGGCGGCGCATTTCCGGTTCATTTTAAAATTGACCCGCCGGCCTTTTTCATCCAATTGAATGACCTTGTTGTCCTGGCCTCCGATATCGATGATGGTGATGGCCTCAGGAAAATAAAAATAGCACCCCCGGGCATGGCAACTGATCTCGGTCTTGTCCCCGTTGCTGTAGCGGACATTTTTCCGCCCATAGCCGGTGGATATAGTTTTTATCTCCTTGGAGTCTATGGTCATTCCGGCCATAGTTTGCGCTTGTTTCAGACCGGTCTCGGCCACGTCGGCAAAGTCGGTCCCCGACCGTTGAACCGACCAGCCCAAAAACTTTTTCCCCTGGTCCATGAGCACCACTTTGGTGGTGGAGGACCCCACATCGACACCGACAAAAATCATATAAACCCTTTGGGTGCAAGGTTCAGGGTACAAGGTGCAAGGTGTAAGGTGTAAGGTAAAAATCGTTTGAAAGGTTCGACCTTATTCTTCATACTGCAGGCTTTAAACCGGTTCTTTCACCGTAAACCTTATACCTTGGACCTTACACCTTTCTTTTATTTATCTTTCTTCCAACTGTTCTATAAAGGCCTCTATCTGCGTTTTGGCCTGTTCTTCCGAATAACAGCGCAAGTCACACAGGTCGCCATTAATGGTCAGGGTGGCAATCCCCAACTTTTTTGCCAGCCTCTCCGGCATACCGTAACGATTATTGGAGTTGTTGGGACAAGTCTTGGCATCGTGAAAGAGAATCCCGTCGAATTTAAACAGACGATGACAGCTTTCGATATAACTTTCCTTAAAGGCCTCGTCTCTAACGATAAACAGCTCGGTATAGGCCCGGCCCATACTTTCAAAAGGTTCTTCCGGGTCGAGTTGATCATAGATCCAGCTATTGCAATAGGTCGAGGCCACCACACAGGTTTGCAAAGAGGAAAAAAGCTCGGATAAGGACCGGAGTTTCCCCCAGATGGGCATGCCCTCCCAGTAGAGGCGGTGCCTCTCCCCATCCACGGCCGCCACACCGTCTTCAATCCGTTGCTTTAATTCCGGAAGCAAGGTTTGATAATAATCCACCGCCTCCTGGGTGCCCCTGGCCACCACGGCCGGTGCCATGTGAATGGTGGCGTCGAAAAAGGTCCAGGGGGAAGGAAGGGCGGCAGCGGTTTCCAGGGTTGCCCGCCAGAAGCCCGGAACATTCCTTGGATAAGCGAACCGCTTCTTTAAAACGATCCGGATCAAACTTCCGTCCGCTGACTTCTTCCAAGGTGGGTATCAGTCCTTTGATTTGTTTGGCGATGTCTTTAATTTCATAGTTGGTGATGGTCCCGATATTTCGATAGGAATGAACTCCTATAAAAGGCACCTTCATTTCCCGGGCGTACCAGCCGAACCAGTCCTTCACATCACGGCATTGATTGGTGTTAAAGACCAGGACATCCGGCTTGGGAACGGACTTAATCCCATAAGCCTTTTGTAATGGGGTGGTCTTCTTGAGATAGGACCCGATATCGCAGGTCAGATAGGAACAAATATCCGGCGAATAGCCCAGGGCATTGGTCGAGGGGATAAAATCCGTGGCCATTCGGCTGGCCCCGAGCATGGCCCCGTGATTTTCCGGGAAATAAACCAGAAAGCCCATGCCTCTTAGAAGCTCGGCAGGACCGACACTGGTGCACCAGGCGATCTTGGGGTTTCCCTCTTTCGCTGCCCGGTCCATTTCCAGAAAATGATCGGCCATGATTTTTTTTAATAATTTGGAGGATTGAAACTCTTTCACCGCAGCTCCTTTGACGCAAAAATAATTTATTAACCTCCCGTAGCCTCTATTTGGCTCCGTAGGGGCGGGTTTTAAACCTGCCCCTACCTGGTTCATTGCTACGAAAGCCGAAATCCGATTCAGGCCAAGGCATTGGCAACCACCTCGGTGATATCCTTGACCTTGATTTTGCCTTTCTTCTCCTTCCGCAGGCGGGCGGCCCCTTGGGTCAGGTTGCTTTTGCAGGAAGGACAGGCGGAAACGATGACCTCCGCCCCGACTTCCAGGGCCTGAAGGACCCGGTCGTAGGCGATGTCCTGACTGAGCTGGTTGTCGAAACCTTTAACCCCGCCCCCGCTGCCGCAGCACTTGGCTAAGAGACGGTTCATCTTAAATTCATTCAATTGAACCCCTGGGATATGTTTTAAAATATTCCGGGGCTCTTCAAGACCTGCATGTGACGCCCCAGGTCACAAGGGTCATGATAGGCCACGGTCACGGGGCTGCTTTCCTTCAAAGGGATCTTGCCCTGGCTCATCAGTTCATTCAGATAAGTAACCACATGGTGAACCTTGATATCGCCTGTCCCGCCAAAAGCCGGATATAGCTTGGACAGGGTCCGGAAACAGCCCGGGCAACTGGTGACGATCTCTTTGACTCCCAGATCGGCAAACTTTTTAGTATTGGACAGGACACAAGCCCGAAAATCTTCTTCGGCCCCCACCAGGTAACTCAGATAGCCGCAACAGTCTTCTTCCTGGCCCAGGGCCGTATAGGAGATACCGGCCTTATCCAGGATGGTCATCAAATTGGGGATCATGTTGACATCCTGATAGGAGCCCACACAACCGCCGAAGATCAGGGCCTCGGCCCCTTTCCGGGCCACTTTAAAGCCGGCAGGAAAGACGTCGGTCCGTTTTTCTCTGGGCTCCCCGAAGGGGTTGCCGTACTGGGCGATGCTCTTCCCGCTGCTTTGAAATACCGGGGAAGAAATCCGCTTTCAGCCAGCCGTTTACGGGCGGCCTGGACCACGTTGGCGACTTCCACCTGGGACGGACAGGTGTATTTGCAGTTGAGACAGGTGGTGCATTGATAAAATCGCTCGGCCATTTCGGCTGATGGCTGCAAGCGGCCGCTCATCAGGTCAAAGGCCAAAAGGACCCTGCCCCTGGCATTCATCGCCTCAAGGCCGGTCTGGGCATAGGTCGGACAGCCGGCCCGGCAGAACCCGCATTGAATGCAGGCAAAAATCTCATTATCGATCTTCTCGCCGAAACTTCTCACCCCTTCGGGGTGTTCGACCAATTGGGTATAGGCAAAATTACCCAGAATGTCCTGGACACTGTTTTAAAACCCATCTTGCCGGGATTAAGGATGTTGTCCGGGTCCAGGGCCTTCTTGATCCGTTCCATCACATCAAGGCTTTCCCCAATTCTTCCGGATAGAAGGAGATTGGCCATCCCCAATCCATGCTCGACCGTCAGGGTACCCTTGAATTTCAGGGTCAGATCGATAAAATCCTGAGCAATGTGGCGCAAGGTCTCCCATTCCTCCTGACGGCGTACATTCATCAAATTGATCGCATGGAGGTTGCCGTCGCCGATATGGCCGAAGGTGGCGATAGGGACATTATATTTCTCCCCGATCTTCTGAATTTCCTTGATGGTGGCCGGGATCTGGCTGATAGGTACGCCGAAGTCCTCCACCACCGGGATCTGACGGTACCCCGGCTTGACGCGGGAGAGGGCCGGGACCAGCCTCTGCCTGGCCGACCACATGGCCAGACGTTTGTCGGGATAATGGACCATTCATTACCCAGCCCGCCCAGATCCTGACAGACAGCATCTATTTGCCGGATATAATCCTGAATAGCCGCTTTGTGTCCGTCGATCTCGATAAAGAGAAGACACTTGACTTCCGGAGGGATTTCCAGATTCATGGCATTTTTGACCACGCTGATGGACACCTCGTCTAAGATCTCACAGGACGACAATTGGATGCCGGAGGTCAGGATCTTTTCCACGGCTTTACCGGCCGACTCGATGGAAGGGAAGGAGGCTTTGGCAAAAGCGGTATAAGCGGGCTTGGGCAGGATCTTCAAGGTGGCTGCGGTGATGATCCCCAGGGTCCCTTCGGAAGTACTGAAAAGAGCA
>CAWIRY010000054.1:0-32435 GCA_963838485.1 uncultured delta proteobacterium
CAAAAATTCTAAATTTTCCTTTTAGTATTGGAAAAAATTGGGAAGATACCTATACAGCTTTCGTAATGACTGGAATAGCTAAAGGGACGCCTTGTTCTTGGTCTGATGAATTTAAAATCATAGGTTGGGAAACCGTGAAAGTCCAGGCAGGGACTTTTAAAGCTATTAAATTAGAATATAAGCAAACAGCCATAACATTCCATATATCAGGGAAACATATTTATTGGTATGCACCAGAAGTGAAATATTTTGTGAAATGTCGATATGACAAGACTTTTGCTCCTGTTGCAATCGATTGGGAATTAACTTCTTTTAAATTGAATGATAGGTAAGTGGCCAGGCTTTCTTTTATCAATTGAAGGTTGAAGTACTCTCGAAGGGTCTGAAAAAAACGTAGGGTTAAAGGACGCCTTTAAGGCTTTAAAAAGATTAGAGAATTGACGAATGAGGAAAAACAATGACCCCTGTCACAATTAGAGAAGCTGCTGAAGTAGCCTTCTCGTGAAAATAGAAGAGAGTGGGTTGTCAAATCACGGTCCCACTCTGCCCATCTTTTTCATTATGCACATTTCGAATAAGAGTCAATCCGAAATTGCTCAAAGGAAGAAGATGAGAATATTCATCGTTGGTGGCCCCCTCCTATTTTCAGGCTCCATTCCAAAGAAAAAACCTCCTATTTTCTATTCCTAAAATCATGTATAATGGCACTTATTTAAAACCCTTAACAGTAGGATAATCCGTCTTCCAGAAACGCCACTTTACCCTAAAAGGAGCAAGCCAATGGAGGAATTTAGGAAACCCCGTTTCTCAAAAGAGAGCCGGGGTTTTTTATTTTTGCCTCGGAATTGAATTTATGACCCCGGATCAATTGAAAAGAAAGCTCGCCGCCATCCTCAGTGCTGATGTGAAGGGCTATAGCCGCCTTATGGGAGAAGATGAGGAAGGGACCATCCACACCCTTAAGGTTAACATGGAGGTTATTGCCGGGTTCATCCAACAGCATCGGGGACGTGTCGTGGCCACCGGTGGAGACAGCGTCCTGGCCGAATTTGCCAGCGTGGTGGATACTGTTCGGTGCGCAGTGGGCATTCAAGAGGAGCTAAAGGAAAGGAATAAGGAGTTACCGGAAGCACGGCGGATGGAGTTTCGGATAGGGATCAACCTGGGGGATGTGGTAGAAGAAGGCGATAATATTTTAGGGGACGGAGTGAATGTTGCAGCCAGGATGGAGAGTTTGGCCGACCCTGGCGGTGTCTTTATTTCCGGAACGGCCTTTGACCAGGTGAGAAACAAGCTGACCCTGGGATACGAATTTCGAGGTGAACAGACTGTCAAGAACATTTCCGAACCGATTAGGGTTTACAGGGTCTTGATGGAGCCCGAAATGGCAGGCAAGGTGATTGGAGAGAGGAAGGCCGCCCATGGTCTCTCAGAACCGCTGAACGCCCACTATGAGGCGATCATTAAGACGATTGTCCAGGGCCGCGTCGTTCTCTTTTTAGGGGAGGACGCCAACTTGTGCGGCCGTCCTGCAGACAAGAAGTGGGTCTGTGGACAGTCCGATGCCCTGCCCAGCAGCGCCGAGGTGGCCGAACACCTGGCCCGCAACTTCGAGTACCCGCCGGGTGCGCCGCCCGACCTGGTTCGGGTTTCCCAGTATATCTCCGTGGTGAGCGGTTCGGGTCCACTCTACGAAGAACTCCACTCTCTTTATGACAACGATTACGAACCCACCCCGGTCCATCGCTGTTTTGCCTCCACACCAAACCTGCTGCGGGATAAGGGGTATCCCCTGCGCTATCCGCTTATCGTTACCACCAACTACGACGACGCCCTGGAGCGGGCCTTCCGTGCCGTCGATGAGCCTTTTGACCTCGTGGCCTACGTGGCGGAGGGAGAGCAGCGCGGCAAGTTCATCCACTTCCTGCCCGGGGGGGAGGTGGTGGTTATTGAACGGCCCAATGAGTACCGCGGCCTGTCCCTGGAGCAGCGATCGGTCATATTAAAAATCCACGGGGCGGTCGACCGGCCCGGGGCTATGTGGGATTCTTTCGTCATTACTGAAGACCATTACATCAATTATCTGACCCGGACTGATATCTCCAACCTTCTGCCCGTTACCCTGGCCGCCAAACTGCGGAAGAGCCATTTTCTCTTTCTTGGCTACAGCCTGCGGGATTGGAATATGCGGGTCATCCTCCACCGAATCTGGGGGGAGCAGAAGCTCACTTACAAGTCCTGGGCCATCCTGGGAAAAATGGAGCTCATGGAAAAGGATTTCTGGCGAAGCCGCGAGGTGGACGTCTTCAATGTGCCCCTCAATGAATATGTTGCCGAGTTAGGGGAGCGCCTGGAAGGCACTGCCCCCGGTGAGGAACCATGGCTGAACGACCCTACAAAGGGCTTATGCCCTATGATGAAGCCGACGCCTCCTTCTTTTTTGGACGCGAGGCGGAAACAGAGATCATCAGCGCCAACCTCATGGCCTCGCGGCTCACCCTTCTTTACGGGTCCAGTGGGGTTGGCAAGACCTCGGTGCTTCGGGCAGGCGTAGTACGCCATCTCCGCCAAGAGGCCGAGCAGAATCTCCTGGAACATGGCAATCCTGATTTTGCCATCGTTTTTTTTAATACCTGGCGGGATGACCCGATCATGGCCCTGGCTGACGTAGTAGAGAAGGGGGTCTCCTCCTTCCTCTCCGACCAGAGAATAAATTACCCTGAAAAGGGGAAAGGTTCCCTGATCGACCTCCTCTGCTTCTGGAGTGAGCAGATCGACGGAGACCTTCTGATCATCCTCGACCAGTTCGAGGAATATTTTCTCTACCATTCCCAGGAGGGCGGAGAGGGGACCTTCGCCTACGAATTTCCCCGGGCGGTCAACCGGCCGGATTTGAGGGTAAGCTTCCTTATCAGTCTGCGCGAAGACGCCCTGGCCAAAATGGACCGCTTTAAGGGGCGTATACCCAGCCTCTTTGATAACTACCTGCGTATCGACCACCTGGACCGGTCTGCAGCCCGCTCCGCCATCGAAAAGCCGCTTATCGAATATAATCGGATGCAGAAAGGCAGCGAGGAGGCCTCAATTGAACCACAATTAGTGGAGGCCGTACTCGACCAGCTCAAAACCGGACAGGTCATGTTAGGGGCTGCCGGGCGCGGCGTGGTCGAGGGTGCGGATGAATCACGAATAGAGACCCCTTACCTCCAATTGGTCATGATCCGGCTTCTGGGACGAAGAGATCCAGCCCTCTCATTCACCTTCCCTTCGCCTTTCCACCCTTGAGCGCCTTGGCGGTGCCGAGCAGATCGTGCGCACTCACCTGGATACGACCATGAGTGCTCTTCCGCCGGAAGAGCAGGAGGTCGCGGCGCGTATCTTCCGCTATCTGGTCACACCCTCCGGAACCAAGATTGCCCATGCTGCCGCCGATCTCGCTGATTATGCCCATGTCTCCTCAACACATCTCGATCCCATCCTGGAGAAACTCTCGGGCACAGGTGTCCGTATCCTCCGTCCTGTGGCCCCGCCCCTCGATCAACCCGGCCAGCCACGCTACGAGATCTTTCATGATGTGCTGGCCGGTGCCATTGTGGACTGGCGGGCCCGCTATCTGCGTGCACAGGAACTGGCCGAGGCAGAGCAACGTAGAATTGAGTCCGAAAAACGATTGGTTGAGGAGCGCGCTGAGGCGGAGCGGAAGCTGGCTGAGGCCAGGAATCGCACCTACAGATTACGCTGGGGGGTGATTGGTCTCTCCTTCATGCTCCTGGTCATGATCGGCCTGGTTGTTTTTGCCTTTCAGGAGCGCAGCACGGCCAAGCGTGCCCAATCCGAGGCGGTCTCCCAGAGGGTCGTCGCCGAGAAGGCCCAGGCTGAAGCCGTTATTCAGCGTGATAAGGCTGAAAAGGCCAAAACAGAAGCGATCTCCCAACGGTTTGTCGCGGAGAAAGCCCAGGCTGAGGCCGTTACCCAGCGGGATAAGGCCGAACGTGCGCAAATCGAATCAGAGACCCAACGCCAAGTTGCCGTGGCCCGCGAGCTGTCGGCTGCTGCGGTCAACAACTTGGAAGTTAACCCGGAGCGCAGTTTGCTTCTATCTTTATACGCAGTCTCGACGACCACTTCTCACGGCAGGCCGGTCCTTCGTGAAGCGGAAGAGGCCCTCCATCGCGCAGTACAGGCCTCACGGCTGCAGCTCGCTCTCGGCCTCGAGCACAATCCTGGTGAGATTTTTTGCACAGGGGTGGCCTTTAGTCCGGATGGAAAGCGCCTGGCCACAGCCAATAGGGGATGGTTGGGGGCTGTCAACATCTGGGATGCCGTGACAGGCAAGATGCTGTTCAGCCTGTACGGACATGCCGGTCAGGTCTCCAGCGTCGCCTTCAGCCCCGATGGACGTCGATTGGCAACGGCCGGCGATGATAAAGCCGCAAGGGTCTGGGATGCGTTAACCGGCAAAGAGTTGCTTACCCTTTCCGGTCACTCCCGTGCTGTAAATCGCGTCACCTTCAGTCCCGACGGGAGACGGCTGGCAACCGTCGGAAATGACAAGATAGCGAAAGTCTGGGACGCGGGGACGGGTAAGGAACTGCTTACTCTTTCGGGCCACACCGGCCGGGTCACCGGCGTGGTCTTCAGTCCTGACGGAAAGCGTGTGGCTACCTGTAGTGATGACAAGACAGCGATAGTCTGGGATGCGGCCACGGGCAAAGCACTGCTTACCCTGTCCGGCCACCTCGGCAGAGTCTCGGACCTTGCCTTCAGTCCCGATGGAAAGCGCTTGGCCACGGCGGGCGACGACGGCGACGCGATACTCTGGGACGTTTCCTCCGGCAAAATGCTGACGACCCTCCACGGCAGAGGGGAGTCGAACAACGCCATCGCCTTCGACCCCGGGGGGACGCGGCTCGTCACAGGGTGTGGCGACGGGGCCGCGAGGGTATGGGATGTAGCTACCGGACGCATCGTAATGACCCTCTCTGGCGATCCCAGTCCCATCCGCGACGTCACCTTCAGTCCAGACGGAAAACGAGTGGCCACGGCAGGCGACGACGGCACGGCGAGGCTTTGGGACGTCTCTACCTCAGAGGGGCCGGAATGGCCCACCATCGTCGCTGGCAGAGGACCGGTTCGTGACATCGCCTTCAGTCCCGACGGAAGTCGCCTGGCCGTTCTCGGCGTCGACCAGAAGGTGAGCGTATGGGACGTAAGCGGCAAGGCCCTCTTCACCCTTCCAGGATACGCGCATAACCTTGCCATGAGTCCCGACGGGAGACTCGCTACCTTCGATGGGAAAGAGGTACGGGTATGGGACGCATCCGGTAAAGCCCTGCTTGTAATGTATGCCAACCTCTTCCCAGTCCTGGGGGCCTTGGCTTTCAGCCCTGACGGCTCAAGATTAGCCGGAGCCGGCGGCTTCAACATTCTCCACATATGGGATGCATCTACTGGTAAGGAGCTGCTGACCCTCTTTGGCCCGGAAGACACCCCCAACAGCGTCGCTTTCAGCCCTGACGGTAGGCGCCTCGTCACAGGCACAGTCGCCGGGGTGCAGCTTTGGGATACCTCGACCGGAAAGGCGCTCTTTACCCTCCCCGGCCAGGCAGGTACGACCTATAGCGTCGCCTTCAGCCCCGACGGTAAGCTTTTAGCCGCAGGTCGCATGGACAAGACCGTGAAGGTGTGGGAGGCCACCACGGGGAAGATCGTCTCCACCCTATCCGGCCACCTGGGGGGCGTTTACAGCGTCGCCTTCAGCCCTGACGGCAAACGCTTGGCCACTACCGGCGAGGATGGGACGGTGAAAGTATGGGATGTGTCGAAGGTGGCGGAACAGGGCGGGAACCCGCTCACTCTCGGGGGCCATTCCGGCGCCATCCACAGGGTAGTCTTCAGCCCTGATGGCAGGCGGCTCGCGACGGCCTCGGAGGACGGCGCCTCTCGTGACTATGCCCTGCCTGTCGAAGACCTCGTGGCGATAGCAAAATCCCGCGTGACTCGAGGGCTGACGACCGACGAATGTAAGAAATTTCTCCATAGGGATGAGTGTCCGTCCGTCCCGTGAGATGGTGAACCCAATATGTGTCTTCCCCTTCCCGTTAAGATACAAACAATAAGGAGGCCTTAATGAAAAAGCCCTTAATCCATTTAATGAGCCTGGTCCTTGTAGGGTACTGATGGGTCCGATGGTGGAACTTAGAAGGGAAGGAACAAAAATCTAAGGAGGTGTCTCATGAAGAAGTGCATGGTGTTCTCTTTGGCCTGCGTCGTCGCGTTTGTCTTATGGGGAGGGCAAGCCTTTGCTCAAGCCAATAATCCCAAAGGCGCCCTGAAGCCGACGCTTCTTGCACCGACTCCGGGGTTGTACGTCCATGGGTGGCCGGCCTTCACTGTCTCCTACCCCAAGGATTGGACGGTCCAGCCTACCATGCGCTTGGAGAATTTCCGGGTGGCGGCCCCCAGGCAGGGCTTGCCTGCTTCACCCACTCTTGTGGTCAGGGTATTCACAGGGTTTTCGCCCTTAAGCAGTATGAGCTGGATATTCAGGTTTTTAGTCGCAAAGCCGGGCCTGGGCAAAGACTTCAAGACCCTTTACGACAGGCTAACTCAGCTAGCCGACGGGACGCCAGCCCAGGAGGCGGAAATCGAATGGACCTATATGAACGGGCCAAGAGTAAACAGCTTCGTCCTCGCGGCGAAGAAGGACGCGACCTGGATCATGGTCAGCATTGACCACGATCAGGGAAAAATTGGGGAAGAGCTGAAAAGGATTGCCTATTCTCTGAAGCTGCTGCCTGACCAGGAAAAGCCGGTACAGGTCCCCAACGACGTCCGGGCCTTCCTCGACCAGTACACCAGCCACGTGGTGAGCCGCGATCTTGGCAGGATCATGGCCGATTTCTCTGACAACTTCCTCAACACGGGCTACTCAAAAGACTCTGTGGGAACGTGGATCCAGACCAACCCTGACAGTCCCATCATACATGGGGGGGGCCTGACCTCAGAGTCGGCGACGGTGACCGTTTTTGAGCCCCATGGAGACAAGGCATACATCGACGGATTCTTTACCAACAAGTACAAAGAGGATCCGCTCCCGGTAACATGGTATATGGGGTTCCAGCAGATCATCAAGGAAAACGGACAGTGGAAGTGGTATGGCAACCAGAAGTGAAAGGAGGTATACCATGAAGAAATCTCTGGTACTCTCGACGGCGGTGGCCCTTCTTGCCATGGCATCCATGGCCTTCGGGGAGAACAGACCCAAAGTGCTGCTCGTCGCGGCAGAAATCTCGGAAGACATGGAATTCATGGTCCAGAATGAAGTGAGGCCAATGGAAAAGTTGCTGAAGCAGGCAGGGTATGATGTGGTGATTGCCTCGGAGAGCGGGGTGAAGTTGGGCTTTGGGAGCTCTGCGCTCACTCCAGACATGAAGCTGGACCAGGTCAAACTCGATGATTACAAAGGTGTGGTTTTCCCTTGCATGTCCGCCCGATACCCGCATGGCTATCCGAACGCGGTACTTGCGGTGGCGCGCTCGGCGTTCCAAAAAGGAATGCCTATCGCCGCACAGGTGTCCGGAGTCGGCGTACTAGCACAGGCCGGGATCCTTAAGGGCAAGAACTACGCTTCTGCCAGCGAAATTCCTTCCGCCCCTGGCCTCATCTATAGGGGACACGGGGTAGTGCAGGATGGAAATATTATCACAGCAGGTGGCTGCCCCCAGACCCGAGCATTTAACTTTAAAGAGACAACCGCTGACCTAATCACAGGCTTCATCCGGCTCTTAAAGCAATGAATGCGCTCAAGAGCCAGGGTTGATTCGCTCTTCCTGACGAAGGCTGTGCCAGGCACGAAGGTGGTTGAGCCGCGGTCTTGGGAAGATTGACTACTGGAATTTAGAGGAATCTCTTGCCCTGATTCACAATCTCTAATCAAAAGAACTGGATTGAGCTCTTGAAGAAAAAGGACAACCCAGTCAAAGCCGGAGAAAGCATCATCAACGGATTGTCTTTGATGTGAAGACTTAACGTTGACGGCTGGGGCGAAAAGTATAAAAAGGAACTGGTGACACTTCCGTAGGGGGTTTCATTCCGCTTAGTAAATGACAAGGCTCGTGAACATTTCTAACCGTAATCTCTAATTTTGAAGGTATCTCCGCCTGTTTAGTTGTAGGTGGAGCCAATATGGATGGACACGCAGCCAAAGGGCAGAAAATAATACTTGTGAAACACGGATAAAAAATCAAATGACCGTATCAATGATTGAAAGGAGAATTTATGGAAAAGATGATCGGCGAGATGGCTGGAAAAATTTGGAAGATTATGGGAAAGAAAGGACGTGTTGATATTTCAAGATTTCCTCAAATTCTAAAAGAGAAAGGGGAAATCGTATACCAGGCATTGGGATGGTTGGCCAGAGAAGATAAAATAGAATTCCATAAAAAAGAGGGAAGAACTTTTGTGTCATTGAACCGCGGAGAACAGGAAATATTTAAGAAATCTGAACAAGCCCAGAAAGAAACTGATTGAATTTTATGTCTGTTTCGTCACCAACCCCCACACTCTAATAAAACTTCCTAACCGCCATTTAAGCAAAACCAATAAAAAGCTACTACTTCCCTTATCTTTATACAGGCCAGGTACAATTGTCTCTCAAAACCCCTAATCCTTGGCCTCGGGAGCCCAGTTGATGGCCTCAAGCACGGGTTTTGAAGCGGCTTTTTTGGAATCTCTATTTTATACAAAAATTTATTTCTTCCTCTAATTATTCATCTCCCCTTAGGTCTTACTTGTTAGCTGCTATATTAGTATCCATCCGGAAACGATCCTCTTCCGGATGGAGCATTAAGCAATCAGCTTTTAGCTTTCAGCAAAATCCTTTATCATTGGAGAGTTGGGCTAAATGCTGACTGCTGACTGCTGAAAGCTATCCGGAAATCTTGGATTTTTGGATGAAAACTATATTACCTGAACTCCAGCGACATTTTGTACACTAGCCGCATATCGTAGTCAAGAGCAACCTTCTTTTTCTGGTTTTCATCTATATAATAGTGGCCTGAAAGGGATAGATTTATTTTACCGCGAGGGAAAATAGTACTTGCTTTTCCAGTTCTCATAGTGTATATTATATACACCATGAGCTTTGTCCGAAAAATACGCAAGAATGGTAAAACTTACCTGGCAGAGGTCGAAAACCGGTGGGTGGACGGTAAATGTGTTCAAAAACATATCCGCTACATTGGCAAGGAGGCGGATGGACGAACCATTCTGTCCTCTTCCCTGTCGGATATCGTGGTGGACGAGGTCAAACTCTATGGACCATTGCTGGTGTTGAACCATCTGGCTAACCAGATCGACCTGCCCTTGATGCTTGGCCCACGGGCAAGCGAAGTTCTTTCGCTGGTCTACGCGCACTGTCTCGATTACAAAAGCGTTAACCAGATGGAGCGTTGGTTCCAGAGGACCGATCTCTCCCTGCTCCTCGATATCGAGGGGGTTACCGAACAATCGCTGCTCGATTCGCTCGACACGCTGGAATCGATAGAGGCCACCGAGGTGCAACGACGGATTTTCGAGCGCGTCGTGCAGGTCTACGGGATCCCTCTGACCGGCATCCTTTACGATGTGACGAATACCTATCTTTATGGCAAACGTTGCGGTCTTGCCAAACTGGGACACGACAAGGAAGGCGTAAAGGGGCGCCCACTAATCCAGGTTGGTCTGGCCGTCACCAAGGATTCGGGCATTCCAGTCTGTCATAAGGTACTGGACGGTAATATTCACGATGCGAGACTGTTTAAGGATTTCCTCACCGATCTGCGGCCGTTCAAAATATACCAGGGGTTGGTCATCTATGATCGGGGCATCGCTTCTTCCGAAAACATAGCTCAGGCAAAGACGATTGGGTGGGAAACCCTATGCGGTTTGCCCATTCGAGGCCATCTGGTTCAGATCGTGCGGGAGATGACAGAACGTAATCTATTGGTGCAGTTGGAGAATCGGATTCGTCTGCGAAAGAACATTTTTTATGGGGTACGGATCGAATACCGAATGGGCGAAACACCGGGGTGGCTGACAATCTGTTACAATCAATCGCAGCAACGGGAATTGCGGGAATCGCGCTACGACGAAATTGAACAGGCTCGCGACCTGTTGAGCCAGGGGAGAGCCATCAAGGCGGGGATGGAAAAATACTTCACCCATGGTAACGGATTGCGAAAGTCTGTTCTGGCCGAAGCAGAAGAATTCGACGGTTTTTTCTGCCTGTTCTCAACCACTCCTCTGCCCCTCGATCAAATGGTTCGACTCTATTTCGACAAAGACCTGATAGAAAAGGCCTTTCGCACATTGAAAGGCGTTACCCGTCTGCGCCCCATACGCCACTGGCTGTACAACCGGGTCAAAGCGCATGTGTTTATCTGCTATCTTGCCTACCTGCTGCTCTCGCTTCTCCAGTACAAACTGCAGAAGCATAAGATTTCGGCTGAAGAAGCGTTGATAGAATTGGATTCGATGTACAAGGTGTATCTACGAGACGAGAAGAAAGGTTTCAAGGTCTCGCGAGTCGTCACCTTGACCAAGAAACAAGAGGATATCCTGAAAGCCGTAGATCGTAAAATTTTGAAATCCTAGTGTATAAAATTCGGTGGAATTAAGGTATATTAGTAAATTTTTTACCAAATATTTTAAAATAAAATTAGAATACGACCCGGAATTGAAGACCGCCAATCCATTCCTTGTTGATGTCAGAATTAGAGGCAACCTCCAGTTGTTTACTCCAGTCATAATAAGTAAAAACCGGAGCTACATAAAAAGTGTCGGTCACCTTGTAGTCGATGCTGGCACCGAACATCATCCTGGTGATGTCGTCGTCTCCAACCTTCCATTCGTTGTTATTTTTGGTATTTTCAAGGCTTAAATAGATATGAGGGGTAGCCGGACCGATGGTGTGGGCTAAATCGACAATTCCATGTGTACCAGTGGTATCATTGATTCTTCCGGAAGTATCCCAGAAATAGCCATGGAAGGACCTCTGAAGAGTAAAAAGGCCGCCACTTCCGTCCTTGATATTATAGACCCCGACGCATGTCGGTGGATACACTGGCGGTAGCACTCGCTGGGCAGTCTCCTCCATGGCTATCTGGAGGAGGGGATGAAGCAGGGCGTCTATTCCGGGAAGGGCCGCAGAATAATTCGGCCCGAAGTCGGGGGATTGTTGCGCAAACGCATTAGGAAAAAATATTTCCTCGGGAAGCCATGTCTGGGGAACCAAATCGCTCCCCTGGACGCTCCAGGCAGTCCAAACCACCAAGAGTGCCAGTGATACTATTAAGAAAGGCTTCGATATTTTCATTTTTTTCCTCTTGTCAAATCAACAAAACGAATTCCTTTGCTGACTTCCAACACCCCCAAGTATCCTTTCATATTCAGAACACTACAGGATATCCAGTCATTGCTATTTCACGGTATACCCTCGGGCATCAAGGCAGGCACTTATCGCCCGAAAATAGTTCCCGCTCTTTTGGATGGTTTGAGCATCAAGGGAGCCAGCGGGTGGTCTTGCCGGATCGAAGCCTGTCTGACCAACAGCCCAGTCGTGGCACTTGTTAACATCTTCGGCCTTTTGCTCTTCACTTTGACCTTGGCGAGGGTAGATAAACATCTTACCGCCCGACCCTTGGCTTGCCGAGGGTGGCGCCGGGCTGCTTTGGGCCGGTGGTGGATAATAGGAATCTTCTGGAGGTGGATAATAATCTGGCGGCGGTGGATAATAATAATAGTCCGGAGGGTAATAATAAGGCCCCAAGCCCCAGCCTAAGACACCACCGATAATCAATCCGGGCAAGAACCCCCCATGCCCACGTAATCCTCCATGGCCTCTAAATCCTCGAAATCCTCCATGCCCTCCAGACCCACGGAATCCCCCATGGCCTCCACGAGATCCCCCCCGTCCCCCAGATCCATGAAATCCTCCAGAAGCCACGGTCGGCCTCGGCCTGTTTAAACGGCACGAAAAGGGTTATCAAAAAAAGGATGCTTAACAGACTAATGAGCTTTTTCATATTCTATTATCCCGGCCAGTCCGGCACAGGCAACTGGTTCAAACTGGTCTTATCTAGATTAGACCTTAAAAATACAAAAAAGTTAAAAAATACCAAACAAACCTATTTATACCCCTGGTTAAGGCCATTTTATATAAATCATAATAATCTTTGGCCCATGTGCTATATTTCCATGAATCCCGATTATTCCTCTCACCGGAAAGCAAAAAATGTTCTTCTCTGCGCCCTCTGGGGCTCTGTGGTGAAAGCAATCAATTATCTGCTCCTGGGCGCCTGGGGCGAGAAAAAGCTCTACGGCAAGGTATATGGGGGCCGTGCGTTCAACCTTCGTCTTCGACGCGGCAGGGAAGCTCGTCCCAGGATACCTGAAAGTGAAAGGCCAGGGGCACGCTGACAAGGTGCTGGAAGACATCCGAAAGCAGGGATCCTCCTCGACGGCCGCCCGCGAACTAAGCCCTCATGCCCCAAACGGGCGCCACGAATCATGAAAAAGGATTCGGGGGGTCCGGGGGTCAAGGATTCAAGTAAAAGGCGTTGAATGACAAGATGGATAATTCTCCTCACCATGACAGTGGTTCTCATTCCTGGATTCATCATTTCTTGTGTATTTTCTACCCTCTATCTTTTGTATAAGATTAACAACCTGTCAATGACAAAGTTTCCAAGCTCCCGAGTGAATGATGTAAAATAAATATAAATATATTAATCCTATCTTTTCTTCATAAGACAAACCCAGGCTTTGGGTGGATTTTGGACATTAGAATCAAAATAGCTTGCTGTTATTGAAAGAATTTCAAATAAAGGTTCCACGGCAACAACTATATCCCTTGCTGACCTTTTTGAGGGACCTGGCCTTTCCAGTGGTTCATCTCTGCTTCCAACCAGAGAAAGCCATAATCCAGCTTTATCTAAATGATGGGCTACCCTTTCCGCAAATTTTCTTCTTTCGTTATCAGAATCATAAGAATGAAAACATCCCCGATCAAAAATGAAATTAAACGGAAACCCCGGAACATCTTTTTCAAAAAAATCGACTAATAGAAAGGTACATTTAATATTTTCACTTGAAGCATTTTCTTTAGCTTTTTGTAAGGCTATTTCAGAAACATCAACCCCTGTTACTGTAAATTCGTTCTGAACCAGCCATATTGAGTTATGACCAGACCCACAACCAACATCAAGAGCTTTACCCTTTTCAATGGGCCTTTTATTAACCATTTTTACAAGATTAAAATCAGGTCTTCCGATATCCCAGGGAGTAAAATTGGCTTTATATCGCTCTTTATATTGCTCTTGTTTTGAAGCATCCATAATACCTCTCCTTATTAAACCTACTAATGATTATCACAGGTCCTTCCTATCCCATCTTCAATTTTGGTTTATTTCCAGAGCCAACAATAAAGAACGACGGACAGCACCAAGATGGTAATAGAGATCCCAATTATAATAGTCACATCTTTTTGTTTGGGTGGCTGTTCCATAACCTCTTCCATTAAAAGGTTTAAAATTGAACTGATACCAAAGATATTAATTTTCCAAACCCCGGTTATCACCCTTAGGGTAAAGACATCCTGGGGCAGGTTTGCTGTCAGGATCTTACTCCTCCTAATACCCCTTTGTTTTATCAATCAGGTTGATAAGCGGTTCGCCACTTAAAAAACGCCTCAGGTTCTGGCAGAGAAGCTCGATCAGTTCCCGACGTATGTTTTCTGAAATGCCTGCTTGGTGGGGAGAAACAATGACGTTCGGCAACTCCCATAGCTCGCTATCCGGTGGTAAAGGTTCGTCTTCAAAGACATCCAGGCCAGCCCCGGCGATCCGACCTTCTTTAAGCGCCCGGAGCAACACATCCTGCTTGACGACCTGCCCGCGGGCTATATTAATGAGGTAGGATGACGGCTTCATCACTCTCAGCTCCTCTTCGCCTATCATCCCGGTGGTCTCCGTGGTCAGAGGTACTGCCAGAATAACGAAATCGCACTCCCGTAACATCTGGGGAAGCTCACGCAGAGAGAAAAGTTCGTCCACACCACTTTTGCCTTTCTCCCTCCTCGTCACCGACCTTCTGGCTGCCAGTACCCGCATTTCAAAAGCACGAGCGACTCGTGCCACTTTGCTCCCTATATTGCCCAGTCCCACAATACCTATCGTCTTGTCTTTCAGTTCCAGGGTAGGCACACGTTTCCATTGATGCGCTGCCATATTGGCGTAGAGGGGTCGTGCATTTTTCGCCAGCATCATCATCAAATAGAAGGCGTACTCGGCAACCGCGGTGCTATTTAGGCCACCGGCATTGGTAACCATAACATCACTGTCGAGGATGCCAGATTGGCCACCGAGGTGATTGATACCGACACCGATAGTCTGCACCCACCTTAGACGTGGTGCCCGTAAGGGAGCATTAAGGGGAACCCGTAAGGACAGGATGGCCTCAGTATCGGCCAGTAGTTTGTCAAGTCGCATGCTCGCCTCTTCGGGGGTAAACTTTAACTCGGCAGGGTAACCCTCGGGGAACACCGATGAATGAACTATACCCAGTTCCGCCCGTAATTCCTCCATCACATTAGTGACCTCAACCCTGGAGTCGACGGCAGCTATTTTGGCCAGATGCTCTTTCCCAAAGAAGGGTACAGCCACGAGAATATGAACTTTATCCATGTTTCCTTCTCCTCGTTTAAAACCATAATCCGCATTATTTTGTCCAGTGTTTGCATTGACGCAGCGTTCAGCCAGACCCCGCACTTTAGGATGGAAATATAGGAGAAATGGTTGGTCTACCACTATCGGACTAACGCAGAGCATATCACATTGTCCAATTTTTGGGGACCACCTCAGGATATTTTACCATGCTCTTCAAGGTGTCCGTTAGTACTATGCCAGATCATAGGTCTTATATATTGTATACTATTAATAGTCTTCGCATAAGAACAGGAAGCCCGGATAAATAGCTGAAGAGTAATAGATGAATTAGCTATCGTTCAGAAACCAGGCCAGTATTCAAGTTCGAGTCTATTCCGCCAAGGATTCAACCGGAGACAAAAAACCCTTCCGGCCTACATCCTCCGCCCTGTTCGACGATACTTACATTCACATAGCCCCACATTGGCAAAGGGTGACCCCACGCTGTATATATGGCTTCATTTTCCATATTGCCGGAGACTATTCCGCCATCAGACATCGCCTCCTGAACTTTTTTCGCTTGACTGACCGATCTGATTTTCATCGATCTTCCGGAAACCAGAGGTGTGAAGGAATTAAAAAATTAAACCCCACCGTGGAAACCTTCAAGGAAAAGGGATCGTGCTCTTCCAGCAGGCCTGACGGGGTACCAGGTCTTTACCCGTCGCCCCCCATAAGGTCATTTAGAATCTGAATCCTATGTTAACAGTCGCCTGGATACCGTCAAGGTTGGTATCAGCATCATGGCCACGGACCTATTTATGTCTTGCACACATTCTCATTGCCCAATGCCTCCTGTGCCACATCTTCGACCCCCACATACTTACCTGGGCGGCTTGCTTGGTGTGAGAACGCTACGGGCTTCCAGTCTAAAATCAATAGCTTTCATCTTTAACTGAGTTGTCAGATCGATAATTTCCTTTTGCTTGGCAATGATTTTGTCTTTTTCTGGCAGAGGAACTGTCCACAGCGCTCGGAGTTCTAACCGTTTGACCTTAATATCATTCCGCAGAAAAACTGTGTCCTTTCGGAAATTATTCTTTAATTCCTTAAGCTTGGTTTGCTGTTCTGGGGTCAAATTTAAGCGATTATGGCCGTACCTTTTATGGATTTTGGGGTTGTCACCTGGGTTGTCTTGACTTTTACCTACCGCATAAGCGCTACCGGTGATTAAAAGAAAGGCTAACAAAAACACCAAAATTTTACTTCTCCTCATTGTAGTTTCCTCCATTTTTATGGGATTGATTGTCTTTATAGACAAAACATCTTATTGGAAAGTTAAAAGATTTTAAATTATTTCTAATCACTTGGTTTCTATATATTGCCCTAGGCCACGGCTTACCGATCATCTTCTTCCAGAGGCTTTCGCTTAAACTTGGCTTCTCTGGTAGAGTTTCCATCCCCTTTGACATCAATCGCGATAATTCCTGAGCTGGGGTACCCACCCCGTCACCAATGCGACTGTGATAAGGGTCGCAAGGCCTCCGGTGATCACAGAAAGAGGCGCCCCGATCCATGCTGCGACAATGCCTGCTTCCAGGTTCCCAAGTTGGGGACCGCCTCGGGAGAAAACCATGTTGACTGAGGTCATCCTTCCCCGCAGTTGATCCGGGGTTACGGATTGGCGAAGAGTATTCCGCAAAATAGTACTGAAATTGTCTGCCCCACCAGCCACGGCCAGCAAAAATACCGATAGTGCAAACCAGTGCGATATTCCGAAAAGGGTAATCGCAGCTCCATAGAGTGTTATAGCCCCCACCACCCGTATGCCTTTGTTCTTCATGTCTCCGGCAAATGATATTCCAGTGCCGGTAGCCACCGCACCTACCGATTGGGCCGAATACAAAACCCCCAGCCCCTGCGGTCCTACCTTTAAGATTTCATAAGCATAAATTGGGAAGAGTGTCGTGGCAGACGCAAAGAAGCTACAGACAAAATCGAGCAGCATGGTTGAAAGAAGGATGGGGGAGCGTCGCACAAAATGGATGCCTTCAATTAAAGAAGAAAGATTGATATGCGCTTTTGCCCCTTTTGGCTGGATCGAGGTTCTCATCAAGAGAAGGCCGATGAGAACGGCGAGGAACGAGGCCGCGTTCATCCAATATACCGCGGCAACTCCCATCCAGGCGATAATGAACCCAGCGAGACCGGGACCGACGATTGTAGCGGTTCTTCGCATCACGTTATTCAAACTCAAGGCATTTGTGAGGTGTTTTTGAAGAACGAGATTTGGAACAAGGGCTTGTCGTGCAGGAGTATCAAATGCCAGCGTGGCTGCTATGATAGCAGAAAACAAGTAAATCAGGCCAACGGAGATCCCTCCAGCATAAGTTAAAAAGCTAAGGATAGTCGCAAAGATCATCATTAGGCTTTGGGTAACCAGAAGGGTCCGCCGTCGGTCGTGGGTGTCCGCAAAAATACCCCCTACAAGGGAAAAAACAACGATGGGCGCGAAACGTACCAGGCCAAGCATACCAAGGGCAAGCGGGGAGCCTGTCAGGAGGTAAATGTGCCAGTTGATGGCAACCTGCTGCATCTGCGAGCCAGCCGTGGAGATAAGTTGGCCCAACCAGAGCAACCGGAAATCGCGGTACTTTAAGGAAATAAATGGCGGGAACCGCCCACCCAACGGAGATGATCCATTGGTCATCACCACTCTCTTCAACGCTCCTTTGACTCAATCGGAAATCCTGCTTGAACTCATTAATTTCAGCCGCCCAAGCAGTAAACAGGTCCCCCTTAAACTTATTTCCTCCAGACATTGCGAACAAAGGAATAAGTGATTTTTTCGATATGAACCCCGATCCACCTATTTCCACATTGCGGTGGTCCCCAAAAATTGGACAATGTGATAAGCTCTGAGTTAGCCCATTGAAAGGAGCTAAGAGCAAGAAAAAGCGCCAACACCCTCCCGAATTTAAAGCCAAGGTAGCCTTGGCGGCCATCAAAAACGAGGAGACCGTCTCCGCGTTAGCCGCTCGTTTCGGCGTTCACCCCACCATAATCAATAACTGGAAACGGGCCTTGTTGGATGGAGCCGCAGACATTTTCGACCAGGGGCGCAAATCCCGGCAAATACGGAAGCCCAAGTCGACGAACTGTATCCCTCCTTCTCACACTCTTGGTAACATTTAATTATGATTAAACTGGTTCGAGGCCGGTCGGATTAATTTTTTCGCCTTTCTGGGGCCGATATGCCCCCTCTGTCATCGCCCGGATTGCTATCAGCCGATACCTCCCTACTGGCGTTATGCGCAAGAGCTCTTTCCGGAATTCAAAAAGGAGCGGATTCCGGTGGCCCGTTTCCTTTGTCATCTTAAGCGACGGACTTTTTCCTTATTGCCGATCCAGTTGGTTCCCTATTGCCAATACACTTTGACGTCCATCATCGGCGCCCTACTTCTGGGCCTGGACTCTCGACAGCAAGGGCAGCAGGGCTTTCAAGGCGCCGTCTTAGGGGTGGACCCGGACAGCCTGGTCTCACCCTGGCTGGTGGCCTGCTGGCTGGTGGTGGTGCTAACACTTCCTAAACCCGACACGACTCTGAGGAGTTGTCCTCGAAAACCCGTTTATTGCCTGCTTCGGGTATCATCAGCAATTTGTTTTAAGAAATTCCCTTCGGATGAAAAAATCCATTTTAACCTGTTTCCCTTATCTTGCCAAATACCCCCTTTTTTCAATAAGTTCTTTCTGGCATGAAAATCTATTTTTCCGGTAATAAAATGACTATGGACGACCACAAAGACCACCAGGGGCGGATAAAAGGCTAGGATGATTTTGAAGATATGAAGCAAGGTGCTTTCTTTGGAATAATGGGCCAGGAGGCTGAACAGGCCGTAAAGTCCGAAAATAAAGGGCATAAGGGTCCCGACATATTTCCCGATCATTTTAAGTTCCTGATCTTTGCGGTTGTAATAACGGATCCCCATATCGTCCAAGGTCCAAAGGATGGATAAAAGGAGGGAGATAATAATCGTAATAGCGGTAACCAGAAGCATGCGTCTGATCTGATAATGTCCGGAGATAACCGGCGGATGGGCAATGGCGAATGGCCCGGTGATGTTCTGGATAAGGGCCAATAATTTGGTGGCGAAGAGGAAGCCTATGCCTATTCCCTGAAAAGGACGGAAGAGCCAATGTTTGAGGGGGTGGATGGTTATTTTTCCCGAATGTCCGAGTTGAATCAAGCCTTCTTTTCCCCTCTCAAGGATAAATCGATAGCTAGGCCTTAATAAGTAAAGGGGAAAGCAAAGGAACAAAGTATAACGAAAAAACCGCAGAAAATTCCTGTAAACGATCTTCCAACTCTCGGAAGTGGAATGATCACTTAAATAGATAGAAAAAATAAGGGAAAAAGAAAAGACCAGAAAGACCGGAAGCAGCTCCTTGGACCAATGCCCGGCCTTCTCCTTAATTTTAGACTGAGTCATTGGCCTTTCCATAATCTCGTTTGAGTCTTCTCCCAATTTATTTGAAAGTCCTTCTTCGGTGAACTTTCATCCTTTGGTTGTGTCCGGCCGGGATACCTCCAGGATGCTGAACAAAGCTGGAGCAAGCCTGGGAAGGAACAAGAGCCAGCAACCCGTCACAATTGCTATCAACAGCTCGGACTCGTTGCATGTTTGTTTGCTTCTCAGACTCAAAAGCTGATCAGTCTCCCTTCAGGGAGCAGAGGGCTGCTGTGATTTTACCCGCTCTTACCAGCCGCCCACTTGAGATCGACAGAGATCTGAGAAATACACTTGACGTCTTCCATCGAATCATCTCCGACGGCAGTTAAGTTGTCAGGTTCTTAATGAAATCACCGGATTAGTTTTCAACGCTATTATATTTTCGATTTTATCAAAGAAGATCGGTTTGTCGGTTTCAGAAAAAGTCTCAGCCCTTTTGACAAGGACGAAATCATTAATTCTAAAATTAGAATGAGAAAGTCCCATATCCAACCCTTCCTTTTCGTTTGAAAATATAAGATGTTCATAAATCACCTCTTCGCATTCCAGAAGATGATTAATATTTTTCAAAGCAATTATTCGGTTCTTTTTTTTTCTCGATGGCGCGTTGCGGATTCAGCGGGGTCAGTATGGCCATATTTTGAGGTTCAGATAAAATCAAGTCAAATTGCTCGTTTTTGAGCATGGTCACGGCGGCTTCCAAGGGAACGGTCGATTTAGTAAGGCTTCCTTCCCTAATCAAAATATATATGACTTGGTATTCGTCATCGATGTACATTATTTTGATTGGTTCATCCATATTTTCTTTCATTTTAATAAAGGAGCATTTGATGGAAAAGATTAAATCCCTTATGTTATTAGGGATTATGACCGACCCCGGATTACGCTCTCCCAATTTTGAACACCCTAATTGCCCTGGTTTTTTAGTCAATAATTCATTGATACGGATAGTCTCGTAAAAGTCTTAAAATCATCCTCCTGCCTTAGCCCAATTGAGGAAATACGAAGATATGTCCTCATGCGAGACCATTGTTCATATTAGATCAGATAGGGACTAACAAAGTTAAAATTAACTTTTTTTAAAACTTGATAATTGGGGGTTGGCCGTGATAAGCGGACTTACCTTGGTATGGTCTCGGTCAAGGGTGAGTGGGATTTTTTCTTTTTGAGCCCACCTCCAAAGTATAGGCAGGATCCGATCATCCCCTTTCGAGAGATAATTAAATCGGGGTGAGGAATAATTTAACTTAGCGGACTTTTAGTGATCTAAGAATGTATGGCTAACACAACCTCAATTAAGTTATCGACAGAAGTATGGAAAAATGAAAGGCTCTCATGCTGGATCATCTAAGACCTATGCACAAAAGGGTATGCTTGCTTTTGAAGCTGGCAAAAAGCTGATGCCTGTCAAAAGTTTCTCGATTTTTAAAGACCACAAGATAATAAGGCCGCAGACTATGAAAGAAATAATCATAGCCCTTATAATTTCGATTGCATGGCTCTCTCTGGTGTTCTTTGCTCTACAGTTGATAGCTAAGACAAACCTTTAACAAGAGGTAAAGGGGAAAGCAAGATGAATTCGGGAATGGGATGAATCGACTTTTTATAAAGATTTAACAATAAAAATTGGCATAATATGAATTGGAAGATTGCAGATCGGCGTGTATGCTTTAATCTTATCGGTGTCATTATTCTACTGGGCGGTTTAGGTAGCGCCATCTTGATTTATCGCTTCGCTGAGAATAATGTGACCAACGTTTTGAGTTACGAAGAAGGAGGCGGATCCACTTATCCACTTGGGCCAGAGGATTCCAAAAAGTATATGCGGGACTTGGAACTCTATGGCGGTAAGGCAAATGTGCTTGCCAATGAATTCAGGCTTTGGTTGGTTGGGTTATGGCAGGGGAAATCTCTCGCCTTTACCATCGCCTTCATTACCGTTTTAATATCCTCTGGTTTTTTTTGTGCGGCTAACTACCCGTCATCCCGTTTATCTAAGGTTGTCCGCAGCAAAAACATTCAAGATGGAACCGAATAAAATAGAAGGAGGTCGAATATGCTGGGTATTAACAGGACTTGCTTGTTATTTTTTTAATAGCCATTTTATCTTTGGGGCTAAAAAATTGTCGAAAACAGGTCAAAGTTTTGGGTAACACGGCCATTAAACTGGATTATTTTTTAATTTAACTTTATCAATTTATGTTTTGTCTAACAGTTAAAAAGAGAAAATGGATAGTGGCAGGAGTGATAGAGAACCTGGATGGAGTTCTTATTTTTGAGGGTCTTTTGAATAGCAATCAGGTGGAAATGGTTAGAGGTTGTAACCGGAAAGTAAATTTTTATTAAAAATAGGCTGAAAGGCGTGCTATTTTTCGTCATTATGAAAACGAATAACCGGTTCACCCCAATTTTCACTGGCCCCCTGTGGTTATGGCTGCCGGGGATTTTCCTAATCCTTCTTTCCTTTGTCTGTCCGCCCTCCTGGGCCGGAGAAACAAAACAATTGGCCATTCTTCCCTTAAGCCTGAATGCCCCCGAAAAGATGGCCTATTTACGCGAAGGGGTTGAGGATATGCTTTCCTCACGATTGGCCTGGGAGGGAAAGGTCTTAGTCTTGAACCGTTCCCAGGTGCAGCAGGTTACGGAAAAAATTTCCGGCCCCTTCGACGAATCCCTTGCCCTGCGTATAGGAAAACAATTGGGAGTGCAGGTCGTTCTTTGGGGAAGCATCAATGTCATCGGCACCAATGTAAGTTTGGATTTTAGCGTTTTAGATTTTTCCGAAAATCAACCCGTGAAAAAATTTTATAGCCAGGCCAAGGGGATGGATGAAGTTATTCTTCGGGTCAATGAAATTTCAGAGGAGATCAATGAAAAGGTCTTCGGCCGCCCGAAGACGGCCTTGGCTTCCCCGGGTACACGAGAAACCGCACAACCTAAAAATCCGGAGGTTTCTCCAGGGCAGTCTGCTCCCGGGAAGGCCCCGCTATCGCTCAAGAACTTTATCATTAATCCCCTTTCACCCCAGATCATTATGAATGCCGGCGGTTTTGACGTGACCGGGGTCTGGCGCAGTACGGTCCTCCCTTTTGCCATAGTCGATATGGCCTTTGGGGATTTGGACGGCGACGGAAAGATAGAAACGGTCCTGATCAGCAAGAATAAAATCACGATCTGCCGATTTGTCCAGGACCGATTTGAGATCATCAAAGAAATTCCCGGAGATCGATGGGACAATTATGTCGCCGTAGATGTGGGAGACATCAACGGAACCGGCCGACCCCAAATTTTTGTGACCAATTACCGCACTGATGGTTTGAGGTCCAAGACCCTCTCCTGGGAACAGGGGGAATACAAGACGATCGCCAAGAATATCCCCTATTTCCTTCGGATCCATCAAATCCCCCGAAGGGGGGCTGTGCTTTTAGGCCAGCAACAGATTATCAATAATCCCTTCGGAGGGGGGATACATATTTTATCATGGAAAGACGGAAAGTATGTTTCCGTAGAAAAATTAAAGCTCCCCGATGACTTTACCGTATATAATTTTATTTTCTTGGAGTTAAGTACCGATGGTTCCCAGCAGTATCTGTATTTGAACCGAAGAAACCGGCTCGTGGTCGTGACCGAAAAAGGGAAGGTCGAATACTCCAGCAGTGAATCATATGGAGGATCCATCAACATGGTAGGTGAAATTAGTGATAAAGACTCCTATTCGTCACCAGACCCGCTTGCCGACCAGAAAAGCATGGTCTATATCCCGGCTCGAATGGTGGTCACTTCGGTCTTGAATCCGAGGGAAAAGGAGATTATCATTAATAAAAACAAGGGTTCCTTTGCTAACTTCCTGGAACATTACAAGTCCTATAGCAGCGGAGAAATATATTCTCTTTCCTGGGACGGGGCGGTCATGAAGGAAAACTGGCGGACCCAGACCATAAACGATTACGTAGCCAATTACGGCGTGGCTGATTTTAAGAATAATGGCCAGCAGCAGTTGGTGGTCGGGGTGGTTCAATCAACCGGAATCCCCTATATCTCCGAGGCCCAAAGTGTCTTGTATTGTTACGACCTGGGTGCGATTAAGACAGGGCAAAAATAGGTTCTTTATGGCGGTGTAGCTCAGGTGGTCAGAGCATGCGGCTCATATCCGCAGTGCCCGGGGTTCAAATCCCTGCACCGCCACCAATTGATAATCTAACACAGTCCAAAGAAGTACAAAAACTCGCTTAAATGGCGGGTTTTTTATTGCCTAATTGTTTTATAGCGTCCGATAAAATCCATTGACATCCGGGGGTATTGGGGGTATAAATAGGGTAAAAGTACCCCTGAAGCAAAACATATACCCCCAAAATGGAGATTAAGCCATGGCCCTAACCGACGTAAAAGCAAGGAACGTAAAGCCGGGAGAAAAGCAGATAAAGCTATTTGACGGTGACGGAATGTATCTTCTGGTCATCCCCAATGGCGGTAAATACTGGCGCCTCAAATATCGTTATACCGGCAAGGAAAAGCTTCTTGCCCTTGGCACCTATCCTGAAATCGGCCTTGCCGATGCCAGACAGCGCCGGGATGAAGCCAGAAGGCAGGTTGCCCACGGGATCGACCCCGGGGCCGTCCGAAGGGCACAGAAACAGGCAGAGACCAAAGAAACAGAAACCTTTGAAGTAATAGCCCGCGAATGGCATGAAAAATTCAAAGGGTCCTGGTCTCCCAGCCATGCCCACGTAACCATCACCCGCCTTGAACGTGATATTTTCCCCTGGATGGGCAAGCGCCCTATATCTGAAATCGAACCCCCTGAAGTGCTGGCCGTGTTGCAGCGCATTGAATCCCGTGGGGCTGCTGAAACGGCCCGCCGTATGAAAATTGTATGCGGGCAAGTATTCCGCTATGCCGTGGCAACAGGACGGGCCAAGCGAGACCAGACGGCAGACCTGAAAGGGGCTCTTAAACCTGTCATTTCCAAACACTTGGCGGCCTTGACAGACCCGAAGGAGGTTGCTCCCCTACTCCGGGCGATAGACGATTACAAGGGGTCCTTTGTTGTCAAATGCGCCCTTCAACTGGCGGCGCTGTTCTTTGTCCGGCCTGGGGAACTCCGGGCGGCAGAATGGTCAGAGATCGACATTGATACGGCAGAATGGAATATACCCATCGAACGCATGAAATTACCGCTCAAGACGAAACATGAACGAAAAGGGCAGTCTCATCTTGTCCCCCTCTCAGAACAGGCCATAGCGATCCTGAAAGAGCTAAGGCCCTTGACCGGACATAGTAAGTATGTTTTCCCTTCCCACCGGTCCCCATTGCGGCCCATGAGCGACAATGCCGTACTTTCGGCTCTCCGCCGTATGGATTTTACTAAGGATAAAATGAGCGGCCATGGTTTCCGGGCAATGGCCAGGACAATTCTTGATGAAGTCTTGCAGGTCCGGCCCGACTTTATCGAGCATCAGCTTTCCCACGCCGTGCGCGATCCGAACGGTAGAGCTTACAACCGTACGGCGCACCTTGCCGAACGTCGGAAGATGATGCAAACATGGTCGGACTACCTGGACGGATTGAAGAGCGGGGCTAAGGTGATACCGTTGCAGAGGGCAGAAGGGTAAAAGTCTCGCGCCGAGTTGACCGGGATACCTCCGTAGATTAAGGTTTTTTAATTACACGTTTCTGGAGATAGGCCGACGGGCCGAAAACGGGGTCCCCTGCCCTGCATCCCCGGAAAATTTCAGGGAAAGGTTAAGGGAGACTGTATGGGGAACCGCGCAAAGTCTGATTCAAAATCTACCACGAAAAGGCCCGTTAAAGGGAATCCCGCCAATACCGTCAAATCCGATACGAAAAAAAAAGTCAAGGCCAAGTCCAAACCTCGTAAGATTACAAATCCAGCACAGGTTCCTCCCCCAAAACCTGCTCGGCGAAGGCCGACGAAGCCATATTTTTTTAATGTCCTATACCCGAAGCAAAAGGACATACGCGATGCTATTATTAACGAGATGGATACAAAAATAATTTTCCGGGATCATCTGATTCGGGCCAAGCTGTTTGAACAGGACGGCGAAAATATATTTGTGGTCCCTCCTAAGCCCCGCAAACGGAACCGCCCGGGGACCTATTGTGAAAATCCAGCCCAACTGCTGGATGAGCTGGTTTTTATCTTAAGCACATATTGCGCCAACCAATTCAAGGCGAAAGGGAATTTTAAGGAAAAGTTCAAATTGGAAATGGAATATATAAGCGCTGTGGCGACAATCGGGGGGATGCGCGAATTATTTATAAAATCAGTTGCCAAGGAGAAATCTTTTGACGACGTCTACAAGAAATTGAAACGGTGGGGGAAGAATTGGGTGGACTATCGCCAAGGCAAACTATCGACGCCCAAGTGGGAATACTTAAAGGCCATATTATTCTACAACCTCAAAGTAATAACAAACTTCACGGAACGGGAGATATTTATTTATCTTGCTCGACTATTAAAATATTTCGGTTTCGCCGCCGGAAATGAAGACCGAATAGTTAATCGTCTGAGATTCGAGTATTATTCAAAAGGTAAAGATCTTTTAAATGGATTAATGAAGCTTATAAATGATCCCGCCTCAATTAATGGTTAGAAAAGATGGCATTTTATTAAAAAATAACCACAAAAACTAACCATTATCTTATTGATTTCATTAAGTTTTATTAAATTTTCTCCTTGACAGGCCTTAAGGGATAAATTAAAATTCTTTAACATCACAAAGGATTTTATTTTACCTTAAAGGAGCAAGTGTCATGCAGATTTCTACCGAAACCCCTACTATTCCAGCAACAGGATTCCTTCGACAAAAACAGGTCCTTAAATTCATACCCATCAGCAAATCAAACCTCTGGTTAATGGTCCGTGAGGGCCGTTTCCCACGTCCTACCAAGTTGGGGCCGAGAACTACCGTTTGGAAAGCAGAAGAACTGAGGGAGTACATCGAAAAAGCGGCGGGTTAAGGGGGCAAGGATGATACACGGGATAGAAGCGGCTGTTTCACAAACTACGCCTGGTTTGCCGGGAGGTGCAGTATGAGCACCTTTAAACAGGCCAGACAAAATGCTGAACCGAAACCTTTGGCCAACATGGACGAAATTCGTCGGTTAACCGAAGCCAAGGCGGAAGCCGAAGCCGCGCAATTCCAAGCGAACCCGGAACCAGAACCGGGTAACGACAGCAATGGCCATGACCAGGAAGAGCACGCGCCGATCACTTCCGCCTTCGTCTTGAACTGTCTGCGGGACAACGAAGACGGGGACGCACGGCTATACATCGAACTCCACCGGGACCGGTTTATCTTCGACCACGCGGCGGGAGTCTGGTTCGTTTGGAAGGGCCATTACTGGCAGGAAGATATTTTAGGGGAGGCCTTGCAAGCAATTGAAGCCTTGGTAGAAGTCTATGGGCGGGAATTCCAACGGCAAGCATGGCTGGCATTGAAATCGGCCAAGTCGAATAAGGAAAATAAGTGATGAATGAAGAAGATAAAAAAATTGAAAAAACATTAAAAAAGTTAATAGAGCGGATAAAACTTCTCCAAGCCCTGCAACGAAAGAGGAACGTCCTGGAGCTGGCGAAAATCGGAACGAAGGGCCTGGGGATAACCGGGGACGAATGGGACCGAGCCCCCATGCTTTTGGGTTGTAAGAATGGAGTGCTCGAATTAAAAACCGGGACAATCAGGCCAGGGAGACCAGAGGACTTTATTAAAACTGTTTCACCAGTCCAATGGCAAGGGATCAATGAGCCCGCCTCAATTTGGGAAAAAACCATTCTTGAAATTTTTGACGGTAACCACGCGGTGATTTTATTTGTTCAGCGCCTTCTTGGATATGCCCTGACCGGCCTAACAACCGAGCATATTTTCATTATTTTTTGGGGCATTGGCCGGAACGGAAAAGGAACCCTCCTTGAAGTGTTGGCCTATGTTCTGGGTGAATTAGCCGGCCCCGTTGAGGCTGAACTACTCCTAAAGCAAAAGATGGCCAGACATTCCGGGAGCCCTACACCGGATCTTATGGCCCTACGTGGAAAGCGCTTGGTTTGGTCTTCTGAAACCAATGACGGAAGGAGTTTTAATATAGGTAAGATAAAATGGCTAACTGGGGGCGATACCATAGTAGGCCGGAGTATGTTTGGTAAGCACCAAACCAGCTTTCAACCAACACACACATTTTTTCTTTTAACGAATCATAAGCCTCATGCTAATGCCAGTGAGTATGCTTTTTGGCAGCGGACTTACCTTATCCCCTTTCTTTTGTCTTTTATTGATAATCCCCAAAAACCAAATGAACGCAAAAAAGATGGAAGCCTTAAGGATAAGCTCAAGGCCGAAGCTTCTGGAATCCTGGCCTGGTTGGTCCGAGGCTGTCTGGCCTGGCAGAAGGTAGGTCTTGATCCACCTTTGGAGGTTAAAACGGCGACGGGAGCCTATAAACAAGAGGAAGACTTAATCGGCCAATTCATCGAATCCGAATGTGTTCTTGGGCCAGATGAGAAGATAACGGCTGGAACACTTTATGGGGCATACAGAGGATGGACCGAAAGTATGGGTTTAACCCCTATTAGCGGGGTGCGATTTGGAAAGGAAATGCAAGACAGGTTTGAATCAAAACCGGGCAGGCATAGGGTTTATTTGGGGATTCGGCTCCTTCACCGGAATAAATATGAGCACTAAGCCATGCACCCATTGCAGTAGTTGCACCCATTTTCCTATAAACTTCTTATATCCAGATTTTGCTATTTCTCGTAAGGGATTTTATCGAAAAACTACTGCAACTACTGCAACCCCTGCAACAGTTAAAGGGATTAAATACCAACAAATCACATAATATTTAATGATTATTAACAGTTAAATCGAATGACTATCCTTGACCTGATACCGAATCTAAAACGAACTACTGCAACGAACCGTAGCGAATGGGTTTAAACGGCAATGGAAATAAGTGAATTGGTTCAAGTTAAGATAAAAAAAGGCCATGGTGAATATGCAGGGCCTTGTCCCTTTTGTGGGGGGAACGATCGCTTTTTGACATGGCCGAATGACGGTAAAACCGGCCGTTTTTGGTGCCGACAGTGCCACCGGTCAGGGGACGGCCTGGAACTTCTTCGCGAGCTTCAAGGGTTGAGCTTCCTGCAAGCGGTTGACGCCTGGGGTTTGACGCCGGAGGACTTCCCACGCACTGGCAGAAAGAGGGAAAGCAGGACCTGGAAACCTAAAGAACCGGATAAAGACCGGATCCCTAAAGAGTGGGCCGAACAGGCGACCTTGTTCCTCGAAGAATGCGAGTTTCAATTAATAAAAAACCAGGAAGTAAAGGAATGGTTGAAGAGCCGAGGTTTGAAACCGGAAACGATTCGAGCGGCGCGCCTGGGCTGGAACCCAAAGGACGAATATCACACCCGAATTCTCTGGGGCCTTGAACCTGCAACGGACGAGACGGGGAAAATTAAAAGGACTTACTTGAAGGCCGGTCTGGTCATTCCTCATATCAAAGACGGGAAAATAGTTGGCCTGAAAATCCGCAAGGCGATCCATGGCACCGGGGGAAAATATACCCATGTTGCCGGGTCTGACGCTTCGCCTATGGTTTGGGGTCTGGAAAAGAAAACGCTGGTCATAGTGGAAAGCGAATTAGACGGGATTTTATTGAATCAGGAAACGGGCGACCTGGTCGGAGTGGTTGCGCTGGGAAGCGCACAGGCAAGGCCGGACGCCGAAGCACACCGAGCCTTGAAAGAAGCCAGTTTAATTCTGGTTGCGCTGGACAGCGACGACGCTGGGGCGAAAGAGGCCTGGCAATGGTGGACCCGTCAATATAATAACGTCAAGCAATGGCCGGTTGTCATGGGGAAAGACCCTTCAGAGGCTTTTCAAAATGGCCTGAATCTTAGGACCTGGATAATGGCCGGGCTACCGGAATCTAAACCGAAAGAGCCTGTGATCAATACCAGTTCTGGTATTATCTCAGATCTTGAACCAGAAAATCCTATTCCTGTAAATTCCACGGGAATGGCCATTAAACCCGATTTTAACCATGACACAACCAAAGATACTGCCTTATTAGAGAACATGGCTATAGAGGCAATTCCTGAACCCCAGCTAATGGAATTTCATGAAGGCCAGTCACAAATTAGACCCTATTTTGATGCTGATGGCGACCCGGTAATTTCGGCTGATTGTGACCGGCGATATATTTGGTGGCACCCTGGGGGGATGAGCTTGAAAGAAATTATTGAAGAACTGAAAAACGAAAGGCCGATAAGGCAAGAAGATGGAAACGGGATCTTTTGAAATACACAACAGTGAGATTGGGAGGAATTAAAAGTCTATGAAAGTCGTAAAGGGAAAATTCTCCAATAAAAAGGCCCAGGCCATAGTTGCCCTGTTGGAGAAGCCGACAATCAAGGAGGCTGCTTATACGGTAGGGATAGCTGAAGCAACCATCTTCCGATGGATGCAGAACCGGGACTTTCAAAAATCCTACCGAGAAGCAAAAAGGCAGTTGGTAGACTCGGCCATAACCCGGCTGCAGAAGATCACCGGAGAGGCCGTGGAGGCCCTACAGGAAGTAATGAACGATTCGAAAACACCTCCCTCTTCCCGGGTCATGGCTGCCCGCACAGTCCTTGAGATGGCGATTAAGGCCGTGGAGATCGAAGGACTTGAAGCCAGGATCGAAGAGATTGAGAAAACGCTGGAAGCAAAGAGGAACAGGTTTAAAAGCGTATGAACCTAACAAGACGGCTTGAACGAATCGAAAAGATTTTACTCCCTAATAAAACACGCATTCCACCTGGGGAAGAATTTATGCTTATCATTCCAGATAAGAATGAACTGCAGGTATCCAAGGAGAAAAAAGAAAGCCTGATACGGGAACGGCTTGAGAAACTAAACCGGGAATACGGTCCCGGTATTTCAGAAGGGGATTTGTATGTTTTTGAAATTGAATATGTTAAGGCCAAAGGCGCGCCGATTGAGACAACAACCTGAGTGGTCATTTGGCCACCCCCATCACTACGTCTATGCCATGTTTTGCCGAATGGCGACGTTTTGCGGAGCTTTTGAGGGAGTCACGGCAGGTACTTAGGGAACTTTAAAGTGTCCTGACCAGTAGTTAGTTGGATGGACAGTGTCCAGATAACTCTTCTTACGCACTCCACCTACCTATACGTAACAAAAGGAATTGACCCTTAGAAGGGCTAAAGGTCATTATTTAATCTGCTTTTTTTCAAGAAAAGGAGATGAGAAATGACCAAGGCCGATTTGATTTTTACAAAGGATCTGACCGGGGACAGGGAAAGAGGTTTTGAACAGCATCGCATACCTACCGCAATTGATCGAATCCTTCAGAAGCTTTCCGGGATGGAACTACCGGCTAAGGACCGTCTCGAATGCTATATGCGCCACAAGTGGCGTCTGAATCATAAACCCCGCACACTTTTTAGTTCTTTCCAGTCTGTTACTCTCTTCCTGGTCTTTTTTAAGAGCTTAGGTAAGAGCCGGATCGAAGAGGCCACGAAAGAGGATCTGGAAGCCTTTATTGAGCACGAACAGGACCGGGGCCTTAACATCACCACGGTAAGGACCCGGCTGGCCTGTCTGATAGCCTTTCTGCATTTCCTGATCGCAGAGGAAGTCATTCCCGGGACTATTCTTAAGAAGAGTATCAAACTGAAACTCCCGGAGGCCCTGCCCCGGGCCATCATCCCCACGGATGTGAAAAGGCTATTATCAGTTATCGAGGATACCCAGGACCGGGCTTTAATCCTGGTCCTTTTGAGGACCGGCATGCGGATTGGCGAGACCCTAAGTCTGACGGTAAATGACCTCGACCTTCGAGACCGGAAGATCCACCTTTTTGTGGGAGAGAAAAACAGTCAGGGGAGAGTGGTCTATCTGAGCGACGATGCCCTGTTTGCCTTAAAACGATGGTTACGTCAAAGAGATCAGCAAAGGGAGTGGGTCTTTTATACCCGAGGTCACACTGGCCTATCCTATAGTACGGCCCGAAGCCGTTTTAGCGGCTATCTTAAAAGAGCAGGGCTTGGAGAAAAAGGCTATACGGTCCACTGTCTTCGCCATACCTTTGCCAGTGAACTACTGAACGCCGGCCTGCGGCTGGAATGCCTCCAGCAGCTCCTCGGCCATCAGGACATTGAGGTAACCCGTCGCTATGCCCGACTTACTGACCGGACCCGGGAAGAGGAGTACTTTCGGGCCATGGCCATCATCGAACAAGGAGGGATTAATGGAACCTACTGAGCTTATCGGCTACCGGCGATCTTTGAAACGAAAGAACTACTCGGGCCATACGGTGGAGAACTACCTGAACATCCTGCAGCACTTCACCTCCTGGGTCCCTGTTCCCCTGACCGAAGTGACCCGTCGGGAGATCGGAGCTTACGTGGATCACTTGCTTAGAAAGCGACGAACCCCCAAAACAATTACCTGCCATCTCCAAACCATACGTCTCTTCTTCGACTATCTGATCCATGAAGAAGGGATCAACCTGGTTAATCCGGTGACCAGGGTATCGATCCGGCTCCCCAAACCACTTCCCCGGTTTCTGAAGGATGACCAGGTCAGTAAACTTTTAACGGTTATCACTGATCTTAGGGATCGGGCCATGTTCCTGCTGATGCTTCGCTGTGGACTCCGGGTGGAAGAGGTTGCCAAGCTCACTTTAGAGGCGATAGAGTACCCCAGAAGAAGGCTGTTAGTCTTAAACGGGAAAGGCGGAAAGGGGCGGGTCTGTCTACCTGAGTGATTACGTGTGCTCGGCTTTGGAGGTGTATCTCCAGAAGCGTCCCTCGAAAGCCAGGAGATTGTTCTTGGTGCAGAAGGGTCCCATGACCGGGCAGCCGATATCGGTCCGAGGAATCCAGAAGCGGATGGAATCCTATGCCCGAAAGAGCCGGGTGAAGGCTTCCTGTCATCAGCTTCGCCACACGATGGCTACCCAGCTTCTTAATGCCGACGCCGGGCTGGCCACCATCCAGGACCTGCTGGGACATAGCCAGATTACAACCACTCAGCGCTACTGCCAGGTTTCTAATCTCAAGGTGCAGCGGGATTACTACCAAGCCATGCAGGTGGTGATGGAGCGAACCCAGTCCCTGGAGTAGAATTAAAATTTAGAGTTGAAAAAAATGGTCAAAGGAAATATAGTGTAACCAACTAATAAATAGAGAAAAAGCGGATTATGTTACGTATAG
>CAWIRY010000055.1:0-11540 GCA_963838485.1 uncultured delta proteobacterium
GGAAATATTATGGAATTGAATCTAAAACAAAAAGTGGCTGTAATAACGGGAGGAGGCAGAGGAATTGGGGAGGCGATTTGTATTGCTTTTGCCAAGGAAGGGACTCATGTCGTGGTGAGTGATATCGATTATGAAAATGCGCAAAGTGTCTCTGAAAAGATTCAGGCCCTTGGTCCAAAAGCAATTCCAACGAAAATCGACATATCACGACCGGAAGAGGCAAAGAAATTGATAAGAGGTGGTAGAAAGGAGTTTGGAACAGTTGATATCTTGGTGAATAATGCCGGTATTTCTCCCAAAAAGGAAGGAGGAGGGCCGGCCATGACTTGGGAAATCGGATTGGAGGAATGGGACCGGGTCATGGGGGTGAACTTGAAAGGGACGCTTTTCTGTTCGCAGGAGGCGGTAAAATATATGCTTCCCCGAAAGAAGGGGAGTGATCGTCAATATTGCTTCAATCGCCGGGAAGGCTCCTTCGAGCCAATGGCCACGGGTGCTCATTATGATGCTTCCAAAGCCGCTATCATCAATTTGACTCAGAGACTCGCGAGTGAAGTGGCGGAACATGGGATTCGAATCAATGCCGTGGCCCCGGGGCGGATCGCTACGCCTATGGCCAAATTTGCCTCCCAAAAATGGAATCAGGCAATGCTGGAGCGCACCCCCATGGGTAGGTTTGGAACTCCGGAAGAAATCGCCAATGCCGTGGTATTTCTGGCCTCGGATGGAGCGAGTTTCATAACAGGGGAAACAGTGAATGTCAACGGGGGCTGGTTTATGGATTGAGAATGGATCCCCAGGCTTTAATAAAAATATTCGGTCAATAGATTTGGGGATGATCTCAGTTTTCTAACCCGAGGTGACAGATTCATTGGTATTTATCAATTTGGAAAAGGAGATTCGGTGAAAAACTCATTATTGATGCAGCCATTTTCTTTGGGAAAATTACAGCTCCGCAACCGAATTGTGATGGCTCCGATGCTCTCTCGATTGTGTGAGCCGGACGGTATTGTCTCCTCAAAACTCATAGATTATTATGTGGAACGGGCCAAAGGAGGCGTCGGGCTCATCATCGTAGAATATTGTTATATCGATAAAAAGGAAAGCAAGGCCAGCCAGGGTCAGTTGGGCGTCTATGATGACCAGCTCATCGCCGGGCTGGCGGAGCTCGCCGAGTCGATCCAGGAATACGGAGCCAAAGTCATCTTGCAGATTTGTCATGCCGGACGGAGCACGTCTGCAAAAGTTATGGGTCGCCAGCCTATCGCTCCTTCGGCCATGCCCAGCTACACCGGAGAGATGGCCCGGGAAATGACTCTGGACGAAATTGAAGCAACAATTCAAGCTTTTGCAGATGCGGCTTACCGCGCCAAAGCCGCTGGGTTTAACGGGGTGGAGATCCATGGAACCCATGGATACCTGTTGGCCCAGTTTCTTTCACCTTACACAAACCTCAGATCCGATCTCTACGGGAAAGACCGAGGGCTCTTTGGCCAGCAAACTCTCGATCGGTACGATCCCGGGTGGGCCAGGACTATTTAGTCGGTTATCGGATCAGCGCCGATGAATTTATCCAGGGTGGAATCACCCTCGGGGAAGCCAAGGATTTCTCCAAAAGGCTCGAAAAACAAGGGATCGATTACCTGCATGTTTCGGGCGGATTAGCTGAAACGGGACAAAACATAGTGATCCCGGTTTATCTCCCCCAAGGGCACCTTCTTCATCTGGCCGAAGGGATTAAGGAGGGGGTTAGTATCCCGGTGATTGCCGTGGGAGCGATCCACGATCCCCAGCTTGCAGAGGATGCCTTGCAGAAAAAGAAGGCGGATCTAATCGCCATGGGCCGGGCATTGATCGCGGATCCACAACTTCCCGATAAGATCAAGGCCGGTCAGTCGGCAACCATTCGCCCCTGTTTGCGCTGTAATGAGGGCTGCCGAAGCAGAATGGTAGAAGGCAAAACTCAACGGTGTGCGGTCAATGCTGAAGTGGGGAGAGAACAAAGTATGAAAATACGTCCGGCTATCAAGGCCAAGCACGTTTGCGTCGTAGGCGGAGGGCCGGCCGGATTAGAAGCAGTTAGGGTATTGAGTCTGAGGGGCCATCGTGTAACGCTGTTTGAAAAAGAGAATAAACTCGGAGGTCTTCTGAAGTATGCTTCCGTTCCGGAATTTAAGTCTGAGCTGCGTAACTTTATGGAATATCTGATCCACCAGGTGAACAAGTTGAGAGTGGACGTTCGGTATGGATGTTCGGCGACTTTGGACCTGGTTAAGGAGGTCAAACCGGACGCGGTCGTTCTGGCCGCCGGGTCGAGTCCCCGTTTGCCGAAAATACCTGGAATTACAAATTCTTTTGTGATGAATGCCTTAGATCTCCTTTCTGGAAAATCGAAAATTGGGAAAAGGGTTTTGGTCGTTGGGGGCGCCGCCATGGGATCTGAAATCGCTGCCTATCTGGCTGGTCAGAATAGGAAGGTTACATTGATCGAGATGCTGGATGAAATTGCTCCGGATCTGGAGCCGCGCTCCCGTTTTGCGCTCCATTCGTTGTTAAATCAAAGGGGAGTGGAAATTCTGAAAGGATGGAAATTGGAAAAGATTGAAGACGGAGAGGCATTCTTAGTGGATGGGAACTTGGACAGGAGGGTGATCAAAGGGGACTCCGTCGTCCTGGCCTTGGGCCTCATTTCCAATAGGGAGCTGGATCAAAAGTTGAAGGAAAACTTCAGCGAGGTTCATGTTATAGGCGACTGTCTTGAGCCTCGGAAAATCTACCAGGCAATCCATGAGGGGGCTTTTGCGGGAAGAGCAATCTAAACCGATTAGAAGTTTGCGGATGTAAGTTAATTTTCCCACCAAAGGTGATCAAGCGGATTTCAGTGAAATACGTCTGAGGCTATTTTTGATGACGATGGATTTACTTTGAAGAAGGAATTTCGAATGGAACAAAAAAGCATGCTAATCATCATGTCAAAGGTGCCCCAGGAAAAGGAGGGGGCGTTCAACCGCTGGTATAACGAGGAGCATCTGCCTCGGGTGCTCGAAAGACTCCCCGGCGTGATCAGCGGCCGTCGTTACAAAATCGTGGAAGGGGAACAGGAATATCAGTTTTTGGCGCTTTATGAGTTCGAGAACTATCAGGCTCTGGATTCTGCATTAAAATCCGCTGCAATGAAACAGCTCGTTGATGAATACAATGAGGCATTTGGCGAAGGCGGGCGCAAAAGACTTAAAACGATCCAGATTAAATCTTGACTTCCCAGAAACAGATAAAATGGAATTGAATCTAAATTGTAGCGAAAAAAATATGAATTCTCATTTTGATAAGATCAATGATGGAGCCGTTTTGGAGACGCAAGAACAATTATTCACCGAAAGAAATCTGCTAATGGGAATTTTATGGGAAGGAGATTCTCAGCTCCATACAAATGGACCAGGTATGGCAAAGACTCCCTACGGTACAACAATCGTCCATGGGAACTCCGTGACATCGATGGTCATAGGTCAACTGTTAAGATTCCATGTCGGGGCAGCGGAGAAAATTAGAATAAGCGAGATAAACATAGTTTATCTCGCGGCTATTCACGTCGGAGATCGTATAAAGGGCGTTTTTACTATTGAAGAACGAAATAAATATTCAAACGGTTCAGAAATATTGACAATGACCTTTGAGGTCATAAGAAACGAACAAACCATTGTCTCCAAAGGAAAAATGACAATTGAAATAAAATGAATAAAACAAAGGCCAATTAAAGAATACGAATCTGTTAAAAAGAAGGTCGTAAGGGGGAAAGGGGTGTTATTTGGAAATATTGGGTTTGTATTTTGAAGATTTTCCGATTGGAAAATCCGGTGGAAGTGTAGGCAAGACAATTACCCTCACGGATATTCAACTTTTTAACGAAATGTCAGGCTGGCCGGATTATTTTCTCCTGGGAGAAAAATCGGTTCCAGAGATGCTCGTTACGATGGTTTCCGCCGGGCTTATGACGAGGCGGGGAATCTATGAGGGAACTTTGATGGGAATTATAGGGAATTCCTGGCGTTACAGAACCCCGGTATTGGTAGGCGACACTTTAAAAATGAAATATGTCGTCACTGAGGCATCCCTTACTAGAAGCAGAGAAAAGGGCATCATTGTGTTTAAAATCCAAACCTATAATCAAAAGAATGAAACTGTTGCGGAGGGGGAAATAAAGGCTATGATGCGGGCAAGAGAAAAATAACATGTCTGGAGTGAGCTACTGTTCAAAATTAAATTTCCTCTCAAGAATAGAGACCCTGAAAAAATGATAGGTCTTCATTTGTAATGATGGATAGAAACTAGAGGTAGTTATGGATTATGCTGGCGTGAAGGATGAATTGACAAAAGATGGAGAAATTATAACCCACATTTTGGAGAAATGGGCTTTGGAAGCAAAGGAGCGAACGTTTATTTATTATGGAGAGGAAGATCTTAGGCTGACTTTTAATGAATTCAATCAGATCACCAACAGTATCGGTCATAACCTCCGATCTTTGGGTATAAATAAGGGCGATAGGATTTCCGTTTTTCTGAAAAACCCTTTGGTAACTGCGATGGTTATGTTTGGAATATGGAAAACAGGGGCGGTATTTTGTCCGATTAATTTTAATTATAAGGGGCAGCTTTTAACATACCAAATTAAAGACACGAATCCTAAAGCCATCGTCATCGAACGAGAATTAATTCCCTTATTGAATGAGGTGAAGGGGGAGGTCGGTGCATTAAATGTCGTAGTGTACACTCCAAAGGAAAAGGATCATGATTATCGCTCGAGTTTGAAAAGCATATTTTTGGATAAATTTTATTCGGAAATTTCTTTTGAGGAAATGACCAAGGGGAAAACATCCAACTTAGATACCAACTTACAATATATGGACACGGCCAATATCATATACACCTCTGGAACCACAGGCCCACCAAAGGGCGTTCTTCAATCTTATCGTTGGTTAAATAATTATGTTTTCAACTGGAGGCGATTATTCAATCAGGAAGATGTCATCTATAACGATCTTCCCCTTTATCACGTAGCGGGGGCCTTTTTTAATGTTGTCAGGGGTGCCTGGGTAGGATGTGGAAACGCGCTTTGGGACAAGTTCAGCAGCAAGGATTTCTGGGCTCGGATCAAACAGAGCGGATCGACTTCGGCCGTTTTACTGGACGTGATGGTTCCCTGGTTAATGAATGCGCCGGAGACCCCGGACGACTACAAGAACACCTTAAATAAAGTCTATATGGCTCCACTCCCTCAGTATCACCACTCGGTGGCCAAGAGGTTCGGGATCGACTTCGTCATTTCGGGATTCGGGCAAACAGAGACCGGGCACGGATCAATCTGCATCATCGACGAATTAAAAAAGGGAACCCCCCCGGACCTCTACAAGGGATACCCAAAAGGGGAAATCTTCCGGATTGCCGAGAAGTTCGATATGCTGGTCGTAGATGGCGAAAAGGAGGTTTCCAACGGCATATTGGGAAAGCAGTCCCTTTTATTTGAAGCCAACATCCTGAATGCACGGGATGAGGAATGTTCGCCCGGGGAAGTTGGTGAATTAGTTTTTAGACCCAAATTTCCGAGCCTGCTCTTCACCGAGTATTTTAATAAACCGGAGGCATCCCTGAAAGCCTTCCGTAACCTCTGGTTTCATACGGGAGATGCTTCTTTCCGGAATGAAGAGGGCATCTATTATTTTGTCGATCGAATGGGAACCGCCATCCGGGTTAAGGGAGAATTTGTCTCCTCCTATCAGGTCGAAGATATTATTAACGGTCATCCCAAGGTGGATGTTTGTGCCGCTCTGCCGATTCCGGCCGAAGTGGGCGGAGAGCAGAACATTGCCGTCTTCATTGTTCTCAAGGCGGGAGAAGAGTTGACGGAAGAGGAGATCAATGGGTGGATCCAAACCGCCATGCCAAAATTTATGTGGCCGAAGTACATCAGATTTATTGACGATCTTCCGAAGACGCCGACGAGCAAAATCGAGAAATACAAATTACGGGAAAGCATCAAGAAAGAATTGGGAATTCAATAAAGGCGAGATGCAGTCCTGATATTTGGCAGGCGCATCGAGTCATTAAGAAATAAATGAAAAGAGACTTTCCTTAAATAATATAAAGTTCGAGTCTATCCAAATGATTCGTAACTTATTATTTAACAACCCGGGGAAGCCAAATGCTTTACACCTGAAATGTAAAATGAGATTTCTGAAACTTTAAAGTATGCAGAAAGTGAATTAGGGCAATAGAGCCAAAAATCCTTATGTTATAGAGCGACCCAATTAAGGCAAAGAACGCTTAGAACTATAACAGATCATAGTTCGCAGGTTTTGTTTGATAACAGATACCTCGCTGTAGTCATCGTCTACGTATCCCAGGAGGTTCGTTAGGAGCTGATTCATCCTGTGTGGTACTTTTAGCGGATTATTCAGAACCGAGGAAATGAAGCTTGAAGATAAAGGACAAGCTATAACAATGAAAGCATTTCCCTAAACATTTGTACGTCCATCTTATTTCAACTTCAACTTAAATGAACTAAATCTAAGGAGCGAAGGTATGCCATTTGAGAGAGAAATTGTAGAGCTTCAGGAGCGGAAGGAGAAGGCCCTCCGGATGGGAGGTCCAAGAAAGATTAAAATTCAGCATGACAGGGGAAAGCTTACGGCGAGGGAACGGATTGACCATCTCCTGGATACGGATACATTTCTCGAAGTAGGCATGCTCAACTGCTCTGACGTACCCGGCATGGAGGACAAAACCCCGGCAGACAGCAAAATCGCCGGTTACGGCAAAATTGACGGCCGGACGGTGGCGCTGGTGGCCAATGACTTTACAACGCTGGCAGCTACCTCAAGCCGTGTAGCATGGCGTAAAGAAAGGGAAATCGAACAGTTCGGCCCGCGTAAGGGGATTCCCGTCATCTATCTGGGGGAGGCCGGCGGGGCGCGGATGCCCGATATTATGGGAGCGAAAGGGCTGGCTTCTTACGGCGGCGGGGGATTTGACACCTTCGTGAAAACCATGAGCCGGGTGCGCAAATCACCCATGGCGGCCGCGATCATGGGGGAATGTTACGGCATGCCCACCTGGATGGCTTGTCTGGCAGATTTCGTCGTTCAGGTGAAGGGGAGCGCCATGGGCGTTTCCGGTCCCCGCGTCCTGGAATTGGCCATCGGCGAAGTCATAACAGACGAGGAACTGGGGGGATGGAAGGTCCATGCTCAGGTTACGGGCAACATCGACCGGGTGGCGGAGAATGATAAGGAATGCCTTGACATCATCCGGGAATATCTTTCCTACATGCCATCTCACTGCGAGGAACTGCCTCCCGTGAAGCCCGTTCCGGAGGGTTCGGGGAACCATATGGATAAGATTTTGGAAATTCTTCCCGAGAAGCGAACCCGGGCCTACGACATGAACAAGATCTTGCGGACCGTCGTGGATGGCGGCGTCTTATTTCCCATCAAACCTCTTTTCGCCAATAGCGTGATTACGTCCATGGCCCGCATCGGCGGCGAGGTCGTGGGTATCGTGGCCAACCAACCCTCTTTCAATGCCGGAGCGATCGATACAAATGGCATCGATAAGGCGATCAGCTTTCTCGTCCTTTGTGACTCCTATAATATACCCCTCCTCTTTTTCGAGGACACGCCGGGATTTCTGGTCGGCCGTGTTGCGGAACAGAACCGTGTGGGCGCCCGGGTCATGAATTTCATGAATGCCCTAGGCCAGATCACCGTACCGAAAATCACGGTCATCGTTCGGAAGGCATACGGGCAGGCCTTCTGGAATATGGCCGGATCGGGTTGTGCCACGGAATTCATCGCGGCTTGGCCGACAGCGGAGATTAGTTTCGTCGCTCCCGAAATCGCGGCCAATGTCGTTTTTGCCGGGAAAATGGAAAATTTGCCGGAGATGGCCGCTCAGAAGGAGCAGCTCGTCCAGCAGATGATTCTGGACAGCTCCCCCTATTCAGCGGCCGGCATGCACTATATCCATGACGTCATCGATCCCAGGGAGACGCGGAGCTACATCATTCGTGCTATGGATATCTGTCGGGACCGGCGGACGGGAGGTGTCGGCGCCCATAAACTGGCTAACTGGCCGACAAAATATTAGAAAACCCCCTGAAGCCATCTCTGTGTTGCTGAAAATTATTATTCAGAAAAGGTATTGAACGGAGTAAGAGATCTCTGGTCTAAGGCTAAGGAAATTATGATCCTCAGAACTTTTCCACTATGCAATAAGGGATACAGGATTACCTCTTTCCTTAAACGCGTAAACCACCTTCTCCGTTTTTCCTTGACACAATGGGTTTTTTCCCGATATTTCAGTAAAATGTATGCGAAAAGAGGAAGACGATAATCGATCAAAAAACAAATTATTTCAATCAACAAGACAGGAGGAAACAGTGTTAAAAACCAAACTAACAGATTTGCTCGGAATCAAACACCCCATCATTCAGGCCGGGATGGGTCCTTTCAGCAACAATAACCTTTGCGTTGCAGCAAGCAACGCTGGGGTGCTGGGATTGATGTCGACCAGCGGTATTTTTAACAAAAAAGAAAAACCCTGGATCTATAATGCCTTTGTGGAGACCGCTGAGGCTTCGCTGGATGATGAGATGCCTGTGGTACTCGAAAAAGCCTTAAAACGGACCTATCGTTTGACCAAAGACAAAGGGGGCGTTTTCGGTATTAATGTCATGGTATCGGCGGAATTGGTCCCTTTGTCAACAATTCTTATCGATACGGCGATAAAGGTCGTCAATGAAAATCCTGAGATGAAAAATCATTTCAAAGTGATATTTACCTCGGCTGGCGACCCGCTTCCCTGGGGAGAAAAGATCAAGTCCGCCGGATTTAATTGGCTACATGTTGTGCCTTCGGTCAAGGGAGCGCTCCGGTGTGCTAAAGCCGGTGTGGATTTAATCGTCGCTTCCGGTCATGAAGGGGGTTTTCACACCTCTTGGGAGCCGGTCCATTCCATGACATTATTACCAGCGGTGGTTGATGCCCTATCAGGGACGAATATTCCAGTGGCCGGCGCCGGCGGGTTCTGCGACGGGAAAACTTTGGCGGCGGCTTCCGCCTTGGGCGCAGCCGGGGCTCAGATGGGAACCAGATTCTTGGCGACTCAGGAGAGTGACTTCCATCAATTATGGAAGGAGCAGGTGGTAAAAACCTCGGATAGAGGGACCCTGGTGGCCCGTGGTATGGTGGGACCTGCCCGATGGCTTAAAACCCCTTCAAGCTTAGTGCATCAGAAAAATACCCTTGCTAAATCTCCATCGATTTATTTAGACACGCCTGATGACTATAACACCCCTGGTGCTCAGGAACTGGTTGCCTATGAGGATGAAGGTATCAAGGCCGTATATATGGGTGATTCAGAAAAAGCGCTCATGGCCGGAGGCGAATGTGCGCAAAGGGTGGAAGATCTGCCCAAGGTCCAGGATCTGGTGGATCGGATCATACAGGATGCGATGGAAATCCTTCAAAATGCACCCAAGTTTGTGATCGCATAATTTCTTTCAGGTAACCCCTCGGCTTTGCCGGGGGGTTACAAAGTTTATTTGAGAACGGACTAAAGTTGTTTAATGGATTTCCTTTAACAGCTACTTGCCCAATCGGATGATCATTTCAGTCAAGGGGAGGCCGTCTCTTCCCCTTCATTTTTTTCGATAAAATCTTTGATCCTCCTTTTTCCCTTTTCTTGACTTTTTGTTTAACCATCTACATCCCTGATCAATACCCCCGCTGTTTATCCACCTGGTTGATTAAGTGCTCTCCGCGCTGGTAACGACGCAGATTTTCGAGGAATATTTCCATCACCCGATCGAAATAAAAAGGAGTCGCTCCGGCGTAATGACAGGTAATGATGACATTTTCCATTTCCCACAGGGGTGAATCTTCAGGCAGGGGCTCGGTTTCAAAAACATCCAGCCCAGCCCCAGCGATCCAGCCTTCCTGGAGAGCCCTGATCAGGGCCTTTTCCTGGACGATTGAACCCCTGGCGATATTGATAAGATAAGCCGAATGCTTCATGCCCTGCAACTCTTTTTCCCCGATCAAGCCCTTAGTCTCCGGAGTCATCGGGGCGGAGATCACCACCCAGTCGGAAAGGGATAAGAGTTCTTCGAGTCCTTCCGTTCCATACATCCTGTCGACATGGGGGGAAAACCGTTCCGGGTTTCGGCGGTTGGCCAATACCTGCATCTTCAATGCCTTGGCCTTTTCAGCCGTTTTTTCGCCGATCTTTCCCAGTCCGATTATTCCCAAGGTTGATCCTTCCAGTTCGCACACCCGTCCTCGGCGTTTCCATTGGCGTTTGGTTTGTTGGCGGAGACTGAAAGGAATATCTCGGGCTTGGGCCAGGATCAGGGCCAGAATATGCTCGGAAATCGGTATGGCATGCACGCCCGAGGCATTGGTCAGGATAAAATCTTTTTCAATAATGTCCGGATAATTCCAAAGCCAGTCCGTACCGGCAAAATCCTGCTGCACCCAGCGCAAATGGGGCAACTCTCGAAAGCGGGCGGCCGGAAGATGTCCGAATACCACCTCGGTTTTTAAGGAGAAATAATCGGCCCTTCTTTCCCATTCCTCATTGTCTTTGGAGAACATCAACTCGGCGCCGGGAGCCGCCTGTTTGATTTTTTTCAGATTTTGTTCATTCAAAGTGGCAGCATTGACGAACATGCCATAAGGGATCAAAATCGCGCCGATCTCCCGTCTTTTCATGATTCTTCCTTTTTGCATTTTTTATTGACCTTTCAGGCTCGTTTAATGCGGCCCCCAAAAGGCGGAAAAACAGGTTGCAATTAAAGTCGAAGGCTATTTCTAAATGAGCCAGCCATGATCGAGTTAAAATCACCTAAGATAAAAATTGTCAAGACAGTCGCTATCATACCAATTTTTATAGAAAAAAAGTGGGACAATTTATTATCTCCCTGGCTTCGGCGGCTCCCCCGTTGGGGCTGAAATAGACTTGGGTGGAGGTGTTGGTCAAGGTAAGGGAGAAGGGAAAGGAAATGGAGGGGATGAAAAATAATATAAAAATTGGTAGAAGGAATAAATGGGGTAATTGTTTTTTTTCATTAAGCCCTCCGTAATAAGAACAAGAAACCGCCTGTTATCTAATATGATTTGAATTTTTCTATATTAGAAGAGCTTGTTTAAATCCATTATTTATAATATTGCATGAATTTAATGATGAAGTCTCTAATTTCACGTTTGCTTTTTTTTGCCTTCTCAATTGTGATGATGTCTGTGGTTTGACCATTAATCCCGAGCCCCGATCGGTTAAGGACAGCCCGATTGCGGCCGCCGCCGATAGATATGGTTGCTCTTGGGACGGATTTTTTTCGAAATGAGAGGAAAGATAGTTCGCTTTAATTTGAAAGAGGGGGAGACTGTAAAATTCGATAAAAAATACTCCCATCCTCATTCACAATCCAGCTACGGCAACAGGGTCAGGAATGAGGATTGAAGGGGGTCCTTGGCCAGGAACCGATCGAT
>CAWIRY010000056.1:0-5291 GCA_963838485.1 uncultured delta proteobacterium
CCCGGTAGAATAAGGGGGAATAATCCTTTAGGGAAAACTTTCGGCCGACGGAGCGCTTATTAAGCATAGGAAGACGATAATTTCGATGAACCCGGTTGACCATTTAACGATCTATGAGTTGGAGGGGACTATTGGTGAGCCGGAAAAATTTTTCCAAGAAAACTTTTTGGCTGATTGGCGGGAAGGGGACTCTACTTTTCTGTTTTTTTCCAAACCCCAGGAAGGGGCCTTAAGGGAATTTCTAAAAGACCAATCCCACCTTACCTGGGTTAGAACCCATTCGATGAGTTATAAGGATTGGCAGGGGAAGGATTTTTTGAATTCCCTGTCAGTCGAAAAATTTATCTTTATCCCGCCCTGGGTGTCGCCACCTGAAGACCGGGAAGGATTAATCATTCGAATAGATCCCGGTGTGGTTTTTGGCTCCGGTCGTCATCCCACGACCCGAGATTCTCTTTTGGCCCTTTTGTGGGTATATAACCAGGAAAGGCCGGGAAAGGTCCTGGATTTGGGGACGGGAGCAGGCATTTTGTCTTTAGCCGCGGTTTCTCTTGGGGCTGAAAGGGGTTGGCCATTGATTGGATCCGGCCTGCGTCCAGACGGCCAAGAAAAATGTGCTCATTAATAACTTGCAGGCGGTTATTGAGGTCATCGAAGGTCGCGCTGAAGACTATATTCAGCATTCGGCCGACCTTCTTCTGGCCAATCTGCATTTTGCCGTCATTCAGAATCTTATCAAAAATAGGGGTTTCTTTGAGAAGAAATGGGTAATCCTCTCCGGTCTTCTCCGCAGCGAATTCTTGGAAGTCAAGCACCGGTTGCAGGTCCCAGGATTTGAGATCCTTAAAGAGTGGGATTCGGAATTTACCTGGTTTACCCTGGTGGGGAGGAATAAAAAGAGATCATGAGGAATGGACCGACCCCGGAACTCCGAACTCCGAACTCCGAGCTTTCTTGCATCGCAATCCGCAATCCGCAGTCCACACTTCCGTACACTCCACCCGAATTAATGGTCTCTGTGGCCGCCGGGGAAATCCGGGACGGAGATGTGGTCTTTGTCGGGATGCGGCTTCCTTTACTGGCCTTTATCCTGGCCAAAAAGACCCATGCCCCAAAGGCCATCGGACTGTTTGAAAACGGAGTCATGCGGGAAATCCCGGCCACCGGCCCTATTGTGACTATGAGCGATCCCCCTAATATCCATCAGGCCACCATGTGCTGTGATATGCTGACGGTCATGGGTTTTCTCCAGAAGGGCCGGGTCGATGTGGGATTTATCGGAGGAGCGGAGGTGGATCGTTTTGGCAATCTGAATACCACCCGCATTCGGCTGCCCCAGGGTTTTGTCCGCCTTCCAGGGAGCGGGGGAGGAGGAGATATTGCCTCTTTATCCCAAAAACTGTTGATCATAATGCCCCATGAAAAAAGACGTTTTGTTGAAAAGGTCGGTTATATCACCTCGCCGGGGTTTGGGTTGGGCGGAAGTTGGAGAAAGGATCAAGGGCTTGTTCGCGGCGGACCTTCGGCCGTTATTACCACACTCGGGGTTTTTCGCTTTCATCCGGAAACCAGAGAGGCATTTCTTTCCCAGGTCCATCCTGGGGTGTCCATAGATCAGGTTAAGGAAGAAACCGGATGGGACCTGAAAATAGACTCTGAACTGACCCAAACCTTGCCGCCTACCGTTCAAGCCCTTTCCATTATTCGTCAGTACGATCCCCACGGATTTTGGACGGGATAAGAAATCCTGCGAAAAGGCCTGCCGATTTTCTCATTTTTTTTCTTGACAAATTTTTTAGACATTTTATAATCATTTTATAGTTAAAATATAGTTAATTTATAGCCGTGTTGATTGCATATCAAAAACAGGATGACCCCATGGTCGGCCAGAAAAAAGAGAGTAATTTGAGAGAGAAGACGTTCAGGTCGGAAGAGAACAACCAACCCCTCAAGGCTAAATTCGAGGTTTTTGGGGAAGAAATGATTGAAAAAGAGGTCAAGCAAAGCGGGAACAGCGGTCGGGTCTACCTGCCGCCTGAATGGGTGGGGAAACATGTCAAAATCATAAGGATCGACTGATGAAGAAGAATAAGACCTTGAAACCGATTAAGATAAGAAAGTTATTGCTCAAAGACCTTCCCCAGGTTATCGAGATCCAGGAAGCGATCACCAAAACCAAAGTCACCCCAAAAAAGAAGGTCATTTTGAGGGAGCATATTCAGAAAGAAGGGAATCTCAGTTTGGTGGCTTTGTCCGAAGGACGGGTATTGGGGTTCGTAATCAGCGAGATCATGACCAATAGCTTTGGCATGGACCAGGGCGGATGGATTCAGAATTTAGGGGTTGATCCGAAACATATGGGCGAGGGCGTCGGCCAAACATTGGCCACCCATCTCTTCGAGGCCTACAAGAAAAGGAAAATATTTGAAATTTATACGGCTGCTCGCTGGGACTCAGTGGATTTGCTTTCCTTTTTTAAATCCACCGGGTTCGATCGGAGCAACTTTATCAATTTGTATAAAAAATTGGACCAAAAATAGTAATTTTTTGTCCTTTTTCAGCCAGTTACGGTGACATATCAGAGAAGGTCACTGATTTTTCCAAACCTCACTTTCTTCTTGACATTGACCAATCAATAGCTATTATATAACTACAACACAGATACATTGTAGTTAGAGGTGCGAATTAAAGGTTAAGGCATACCAACAGGAAGCTTGCGGCGAGCCTACCGAAACATGAACTAAAAGCAGGTCTTATGAGAATTACGAGATGCTGGATTCAGGTAATCTAAAAGGGGTTAAAAAATGAGGTACGCAGAGACAGGGTTTAATTTAGAAATTGATCTATCCCGGGGCAACATTGAGAGGGTGGAGACCGACCCGAAAGACACCGAACTATATCTGGGGGGGCTGGGGACTAACGCCAAGATATTATGGGACAGGGTTCCCCCCGAAGTCGAACCCTTTTCTCCTGAGAATCTTCTAATATTCGGCGCCGGTCTTTTATGCGGCACCCCGGCTACCGGTTGTAATCGGACCATTGTTACCACCATTTCGCCTCAGACGCAGTTAATGGCCTATTCCATGATGGGAGGATTCTGGGCACCGGAATTGAAGTATGCCGGTTATGATAAGGTGATTCTTCGCGGCAAATCCCCTAATCTGGTTTATTTGTGGATCAACAATGACCAAGTAGAAATACGGGATGCCTCTCATCTGCAGGGGAAAGGTGCTGTTGAAACGGCAGAACTGATTCGGCAGGAGCTGAAGGAGCCGAAGGCCCAGGTGGCGGCTATCGGCCTGGCCGGTGAAAACAGGGTCTATTTTGCTTCCATCGAGCAGGGCCGGTCCAGTGCCAGCCGGGGTGGCATAGGGGCTGTGATGGGAGACAAAAAGGTAAAGGCGATCGTTGTTCGGGGAACAAGGGATGTCAATATCGCCCGACCATCTGAATTCATGGAGCTTTGCAACGAAGTCCTGAAATATATCAAATGGCGAAATGAAAATCCGATTCCGGGGGTCATGCCCATTTTAGCCGGGCTGGGTTCGCCGCAAGAGATGAAAGTCCATGATGAAAAGTGGCACACCGAGAATTTCATGTGGGGAAATTCCCGCCTTCGCCAAAAGGATTTTTGGAATGAGGAAATCGCCAAGGCGTGGGCGGATACCCTGGATAGTATGCGGAGGCGGCTGATCAGTTGCTATAATTGTCCGATGACCTGCGGGGCAACCATTTCCCCACCGGGACTTCCAACCTACATGATGAAATGCTTCTCGAAACTGACCTATACCATGGCGGCCATGTCAGACCTGGAGTTCGGTTTGGGTATCGCTCAAAGTGCTACCGAGTATGGAGTGGACGCATTTTCAGCCCCGCAAGTGATGGCCTTTGCCCTGGAACTTTACGAAAATGGCGTATTAACGGATGCCGATTTCCCTGGAATGCCATCCGATAACGAGGGGAGATTTTACTGGTTGCTGGACCGAATTGTCCGGCGGGAAGGGATTGGGGATGTGCTGGCCAATGGCACCTTTTGGGCGGCCAAGCAGATCGGGAAGGGCGCTGAAGCCTATGCCCATAATACCATCAAGAAACATGAGCAATTGCCTCTCAAGCTGTCCATGCTGAACCCCATTTATTTCCTGATGTATAGTACCGGCGAGAAGATCAATATTACCCAAATTGAAGGGCAGTTCCCCCAGGCGCCTTTTGTGACCAAAGAGGAGAGAGAAGCGTTTGTCAAGGATTGGTTCCAGGTTCCGGATGAGAAGTTTAAGCAAATTTTTTTGGACTGGGAACCACGGGGGGAAAAATCCATGCCCTATTACCCTACGGTTGAAATGTGTTGCGACATTGTCGACTGGCAAGAACGGATGCACTATATTGATGATGCCCTGGGGATGTGTGCCGGTTTATCATCCTTTCCTCTGAAGCCTCCGTACCATATACACAACTATCCAAAGTTTATCTCGGCCGGGGCCGGGATCGACATGGATGAAGAAAAACTGACCCAGGCCGTTAAGAGATACCGCACTTTGGTCAGAGCCAATAATACCAGAAGAGGCATGAGGAGAAAAGACGAGAAGCCTCCTGAAGACCATTGGAAGAAAAGATTTCCCGAACTGGAAAAGGAGCTCTTGGATACGTATTACAAATTAAAGGGGTGGAATAGTGAGGGTATTCCCACCAAAGAGTCCTTACAGGAATTGGGTTTGGATTACGTGAGCGAAGACTTCGAAAAAAGAGGGATCTATTCGGATATGGACAAGACACCTTCCACTGAGACCTCGGCGGAAAAAGAGAAGGAGGTGTAGCTGTCATGGATGAGAAAAAAAAGAAAATAATCAAAACCATAAAAGTGGATGTGGATAAATGCAACGGTTGCCGGGCCTGTGAAGTCGTCTGCTCGGCCTTTCATGCTGCACCGAAATACAGTAGCAATAATCCGGCCAGGTCGCGTATTCGGGTGATTCGAGAACCGCTAAAAGATATCTATGTTCCTGTGTACGCCGGTGAAAATGCCAGGGCCGAATGTCTGGGCCGGGACAAATATGTGATTGACGGCAAGGAATACGAAGAGTGCGCCTTCTGCCGGGCTTCCTGTCCGTCCCGAGATCTTTTCAAGGAACCCGATTCCGGCCTCCCGCTGAAATGTGATATGTGTGAAGGAGAAGAAGAACCCCTGTGTGTTAAGTGGTGCCAGGTGGATGCCCTGACTTACGAAGCAAGGGAAGAGGAAGCCGAAGAAGAACCAAAGCCGGAGGACGTGGAGGTCGGGGTGGAATCATTGG
>CAWIRY010000057.1:0-29180 GCA_963838485.1 uncultured delta proteobacterium
TACTTGGAATTGGAAAGGCGAGGGCACCGGTACTGTCGATGGGCTGACTGACTTTCTGATTTTACTTAAATCCGAAAGGGCGGCCAAGCGGATCATGGAGGGGATAACGGAGTACCTGGAAGGGAAGCTGAGACTTCCGGTGAACCGGGAAAAGAGCCAAGTAGCGCTGATTAAAGATATTCCTTTCCTGGGGTTTCAAATACTCAGGGGGAAAATCCGAGTCAGCAATAAGGCGAGGGTTAAATTCAAGAACAGGATACGAGAATTAACCCGGAGGAACAATCCCCTATCTATGAACCAGGTGATCCAGGAACTCAATGAATACTTACGAGGGTGGATGGCCTACTTTCGGGTCCAGGAGTTTAGCAGACTATTTGCGGAACTCGATGGCTGGATTCGGAGGTAGGCTTAGATCCATGCAATTAAAGAAATGGAAAAACCCTCGCAAGTTTCAGAGGATGCTAAACCGGTCCGACTATAAAGGCCGGGAAGCGAACCAAGTCTGGGTTAAGATGAACAAGTGGCAATCGGTCAATCGGCGGGAGGTTCGTTGTATCATGAATCTCCAATGGTTCAGAAGGCAAAGGTTGACCTTTCTAAGTGACTTCATCCAGAGGCAACTACCTCTTGAACTGAAGTTCAGTCGCTAATCGAAGAGCGGCTTACCTGGCCGGTACGAGCCGTTCTGTTGGGAGGGGGTGGCCTTCGGGTCGCCTCCTACCAGATCCAAGTACGGAAAGGGGAATGTATATGGATAAAACAAGTGAGTTCGCAAGCAGTGGGATCGGCTACGATTCGGCCGAGGTAGAGGCGGCCGTCGTCCGAAAAATCTTCAGGCGGTTGATGTGGTTCCTGGTTGCTGCTTCCTGCATTTCTTATCTTGACAGAATCAACATCTCCTTCGCTGCGCTGGCGATGAATAAGCAGATCGGCCTGTCAGCGACGGCATATGGCTTAGCTACGACGATCTTCTATCTCGGCTACGTGGCTTGCGAAATCCCAAGCAACGCGATGCTTGCGAAGTTCGGTGCCCAGATGTGGATCTCCCGCATTATGATAACGTGGGGTCTGGCTTCGGCGGCAACTATGTTCGTGTACAACGCGACTTTTCTCTACTTGATGCGATTCCTCCTCGGGGTTGCCGAGGCCGGTTTCACGCCGGGCGTGATACTGTACATGACGTTTTGGTTCCCACGGGCCTACCGGGCACGTGCTTTATCCTACTTCATTCTTGCCCAAGCATTCGCGATGGTGATAGGTTCGATCATCTCCGGCTTCATCCTCAGAATGCCGCCTCATTTCGGGGTCGAGAGCTGGCGTTGGCTATTCCTGATTGAAGGGCTACCGGCCACGATTCTCGGTATTTTGGGCCTGTTCTATCTCACTGATGTGCCAAGCAAGGCGAGGTGGCTCAACGAAAAGGAGAAGACAGCGCTAAAGCGGATTTTCGACCGGGAGGAGGCGAACGCACCTGCACGCGCTGGAAAAGGCGAACCGCTCTGGCGTCAATTGTTGAGCATTGAGCCCATTTTGCTCGGCCTAACTTATTTTGGCCTCGTGACCACGATCGCCCTAAACTCCAGTTGGGTCCCGCTCATCGTGAAAGAACTAGCATCGAAGTTCTCCATCTCGAAGGTTGCCTTCATCACAGCGATCCCGCCGAGCATCGCCATCCTTATGTTGCCCTTGTGGGGGCGCAGCTCGGATAGGAAGCAAGAACGAGTCTGGCACTTGATTGTGGCGCTCGCGTTGGCCGCCGTTGGCTGGTTGCTTGTTGCCAACGCGAGCGAACCTGAAATTCGGTTACTTGGGTTGGTGTTCTGTTCGATCGGCGCCTGGTGCGGCATGTCCATCTTTTGGACCATACCGCCGTTGTTCCTGTCAGACAAAGCCCGAGCGACCGGCGTCGCGTTGGTCAACTCTATCGGTCTGCTCGCCTCCGCCGCAACACCGTCCATCATCGGTATCCTGCGGGACAAGACCGGAAGCTTCTATAGCGGCTTCGGCTACGCCACCGTGATGCTTGTAATGTCCGCATTGCTTATATTGTTCATCACGTGGCGCAAAAGGGCTGCCGTACGAGTTTCATGAATTTGTTCTGGCCGATGAAAAGATGAATAATCTTTGGGGGTTTAGCGTAACCGGGGACGGAAAGACCACCAATGGGGAATGGTTGGGGTTGTCCCTGTCCCGTCGGAAACACTTCAAACCCCGATAAAGGAAAAGGGATCGAGTAGGGCAGGGGATAAATTAAAATTTTCGGTTGTCGATTTGGTTTGCGGATTATGAGCGTATCCGGTAAAATATAATTTTTACAATCAGATTGGGTTATTTACCATGAGACAACTAATAACTGATTACCAGATAGGAGAAGAGTCATGACGAAAGAACAGGTTCAAGAAGCCTTAAACAAAATCAGACCCCAACTTCAAGCCGACGGGGGAGATGTGGAATTGGTGGATGTTACCGAAGGGGGAATGGTTAAGGTCCGTTTAACCGGGGCTTGCGGGGGATGTCCCATGTCCCAAATGACCCTTAAAATGGGCATTGAAAAATTCCTTAAACAACAGGTTCCGGAAGTGACCTGTGTGGAATCATGTTAATTAAGCCTCGGTACAAGGTATAAGGTTTACGTTTAAGGTCCCGACTGCGGAACTGAGATGTTTTAACCTTGGACCTTATACCTTTCATTTATGGTATTTTTCTCCAGCCTTATAATTCAGATAGCGGTAGATTTGTTCGATTAAGAGGAGGGCGCTCATTTCATGGGTCAGGGTCATCCGCGAAAGGGAAAGGAGGCGGTCCGATCGATTGAGAACCTCTGTTGAAAGCCCTATAGGACCTCCGATTAGATAGTAGATCTTTTTTATCCCGGTTCGGGCTTGGGTGTCTAAAAAATCAAAGTGTTGCCTGGAATTCATTTCCTGCCCCTGTCGCTCCAAGGCGATCCATAATCCGTCATGGGGGATTTTGTTTAATATCCTTTCCCCTTCTCTTTGCAGGACCGTGGACTCCGATAAGCCCTTGACCAAACGTTCCTCCTTGACGGGAGAAAAGGCCAGATGGGCATAACGATCGATCCGATCTCTATATTCCTCTATTCCTTTCAGTATAAAGTTTTTCTTTATATTTCCTATGGTAACGATCACGAATTTCATGCTAAAAATAAAGTCTCCATGTGCGCCACGAAACCTGAAAAAGGATTCCAGGATTCAAGGGTGCGAGGATTCAAGCGAAAAGCATTGATGTTAACCCTCTAATCCTGGAATCATCGAACCCTGTCGTTGTAATAACCCCTAAATCCCTAATAACTCGGCCACTTTCAAGGCCGTTTTTTCAATAAAATCCTGATATTCTTTGGGGGACTTCAGCTTTTTGGGTCCGGAAAAAGCCCCGCCATTTTTGATGGCCACCGATATAGGGTAATTTTGCAATTCCTTCTTTGGTTTTATCCCAAAATCAGGAGAGAAGGAATTGTTGAAATACATATCCTGAAAACCGGAAAATTTCAGAGAATGGGCCGTGGCGTTGACAATCACCCTTTCCCCCTTTGAGATTTTCTTCTCGGCCAGGGCCTGAACCAGACCAGCCAGGCTCTCACCGCCCTGGGTGCAGGCGATATGCCCGTTTCGGTTGGCCAAAAGCATATGATCTATGATGGCTTGTTCGGTAACTTCAACAACAAAAACCTTTTGTTTTCCTTCTATCCGGTTATACTGTTCGACCATCTCAATGACCCTGGGCATGGAGACCGGGTTTCCAATCATGGCGGCCTGGGCCACGCTGGCTTTTACCGTAATGGGTTTAAAAACCCGTTTATCCGGGTGAGGTTCCAGGTAATAGCGATAGACCGGGTTGGCATGGTGGGATTGGACCCCGATGATCTTCGGAAGACCGGAGATCAAGCCATATCGGTACAGTTTTAAGAAACCTGAAATGATGGCGGTAATATTTCCGGCATTACCGATGGGGACCATGAGCGCCGTCTTATCCATTTGGTAATCCAGGGCCTGGGCCACTTCAAAAGAATAAGATTCCTGGCCCAAAATCCGCCAGGCATTTTTGGAATTCAGAAGGGCAACCGGATAATGTTCCGAGAGGTATTCAACCACCTTCATACTGTCATCAAAAACGCCCGGAATTTCCAGGACCAGGGCTCCGCTTCCCAAAGGTTGGGAGAGTTGTTGCGGGGTCACCTTTCCTTTGGGAAGTAAAACAACAGACCGGACCTTGTCCCCCAGGTATGAGGCATAAAGGGCGGCCGAAGCGGAAGTGTCTCCCGTTGAGGCGCAAACGGCCAGGACATTCTTCAGTTTCTTTTTGGAGATCAAGTAGTTCAGGTAGCTCAAGGCACAGGCCATCCCTCTATCTTTGAATGAAGCGCTTGGGTTTTGTCCTTCATTCTTATAGAAGAAGGTTAGGCCGATCCGGTCCTTAAGCTCCTGGTTGGCCTCCACCAGGGGGGTATGGCCCTCCCCCAGGTAAAGGATGTGCTTAAGGGGAATAACCGGGGCAATAAATTCATGAAACAAAAAAATGCCTTTCAAGGCCGGGATGGTCGACATCCGCCGGTAATCAAAAAGGCGACGCCAAAGCTTTCCCGGACGTTGGATTTTCTTTTTTTCCTCTAAGTCATGGATAAGCAGAACCCCGCCGCAATCAGGACAGGTATAAAGAAGGCTGTCGATGGAATGACTTTTACGGCAGTCGAGGCAGCGATACTCTAACCGTCCAGCGACTTCGGGTATCAGGTATGGACCAATGTCCTTTGGAAATTCAATCAGTTCCATAAAAAAATCCTTCCAAATTTTATTGTATTTTTTATTTGTAACTAAAACAGGGGAGGGTGTCAATAAATTTGAAACCGATAGAATTCTATTTGAAGAAAAGGGGGGCATAATCTATAGGTAAATTGACACTTGATAAACCGATCCATTTCCTATATAACTTCCTCAGCTATGAACTCCCTAAATTTAACCACTAACCATCCAAAAGCCATTTTGTTTGATATGGATGGTACTTTAGTAGATAGTATTAACTATCATCTTAAGTCTTGGAAGGAATTACTCGAATCTTTTAATATTAAAGTATCTGATCAATTTATCTTTGAACATGAAGGGGCCATGGCTCCTGATATTCTAAAGGATCTATTTAAAAAATACGGACATCACCTTGAGAATTATGAAATTAATAATATATATTTGACGCAAAATTCCCTGTTTCACGACAAGTACCTATCCCACGTCGGCCTTTACCCTGAGGCACTTCCTCTTTTAGAACAGTTAAGAGCCAAAGGAATTTTACTTGGCCTGGTAACCGGTTCCAGAAAAAATTTAGTGCAAAAAATATGGAACGAAGAAGATCTAACTCTCTTTACCGCGATTGTTTCTGCCGATGATACGGAACGTTTCAAACCCTTTCCCGATCCCTATCTCAAGGCCCTGAATGAAATCCGGCAAAGGCATGGAGATTGTCTGGTGGTTGAAAACGCCCCTGCCGGCATCCAGGCCGCCTGTTCAGCCGGGATTACCTGCTTGGCTCTTTCCTCGACCTTGCCCAAAGAAAAATTGTCCGCCGCCCAACAAGTCTTCCCCGACCTTAAATCCTTAGGCGATTTCCTTAATAACATTCTCTCTTAATCCGATACTCCTTCGGTTTTCCACAAATTGCAGGACAAACCTTATTTTTTTTTACCTTATAATGTCTGATAAGATATATTATGTAAACTAAATAAAAAAGTTTAAGAAAAAGTAAAGGATTGCCTGTTGATTTACGATCTTGGCGCCCCCACCCCTTTTCACTTTTGGTTTCAAATAATCGATTGGGAAGTTTCGAGGTTAGATATCGCCATCATCGAAAACATATTCAGCGGCTGAAATGACAACCCCTTATGGGCCAATCAGGGTTGACGGTTTGTAAAAACAGACACAATATGGAACCTCTTCAGAATCAAAAAAATTCTCAAATCGTTTGTTGGCCAGCCTCAAATTAGTCTCAGAAGAATTCTAACCGAGTGTTAAAATCCTAGTCTATGCCACTTAAATCAAAATTATGTAATATATAATTTTTTATTGTAATATAAAAGCCTTACAAATGTTAATTAAAATAATAAATTCATATTTTTAAATTTATTAAATACTTAAATATATATTATTTTTATTTTGTTATACTATTAATATCATCTATTTATTTATAATAGATTATTAACTATTGTATTTAATTATAATAAATACAAATATTTAAATTTATCAAAAGAAACAAATAGGTTCTTTTGCCCCTTCTCTATCTTTTTAACAGAGAGAATCCTTTGCGCGCGTTAAAGGGGACGTTAGCTTTCACAAACTCATTCAGGATACAGGCTGGAGAAAAAAGAACTTCTACGTCTTCCCCTGCTTCTTTCTGGATCTGGACCGTCGCCCTGGCACAGTCCATTAGATTCCAGGTTTCTATCCAGCGAATACGGCTAAATCGATTTCGCTCCACGGATCAGAGTTCCCCGTTTTTTGGGAACCCCAAAAAGATAGGCCGCCGCTACCCTCAGGTTTCGGCTCAACACCTGCATGGCCTTCCGGGCTTTGGCTTCAATTGCCTCGTCGACGAGAGCCATGAAATCACTCCTCCGTTCCAACCAATTTTTCTCGGCCTATCCCCTCTTTCACCTCAGAACCCTTTTTAAGTGATTTCTTCCGGATAGCGGGTTTGAATAAAATAAGCCGAAAACTCTATTTAGAAATTAGCCTGTTTATTCAAACCAATGCTTCACTGCATACGATGCGGGGAATGAGCTTGTTCTCAAATTCCAAACTTCGCCGGGCCGTCTGGTCTTTCAGGTTATGCTGGTCGTAGATTCGGATCAGATTCTTGTAGAGCCCTTCTCCGGTGACGGTATTTCGCCGCAACTGGTTTAACTCGCGTTTGACCGCTCCGGTCAAAGCACCCCTGAAAGCCTTTTCCAGGATATTGATATTGCCCTTGATCTCTTCTTCTGTTGTAGTTTCAAAAAGGATCCTGAGTTCCCGAAGGGCATAAAGCTGACCATGAGTAAGATTACAGGTATGCTTGCGCTCGGCCCCCCGGTGTTTCACTTCCTGGGCAAATGTCCGTTTAACGGCCATGACCGCCTTGTTGTACCCGCCCGGCAGATCGGCGGTTTTTTCATCGGGAGCGCATTTAACTGTACCGACCACCCTTGGAACATCGCGGGAAACGATAACCCCTTTATCGTCGAGAAGGAAAAGCTGTTGAAAGCGGCCGGCCTGGCAGAAAACGAATAAGCCCTTTTGCGTAGAAAGCCGCGCCGTCCGGATACCGTCGCGCAGAGTGGCGATACGCTCGAACTCCGCAGGATCTTCTTTCCGCAACTGCCGAAGGATTTCCTCGGCTTCATTCAGGTCCAGAAACTCATCTTCCGGTTTGCCCCAAAGATCCAACTGCCCCTGGCCGACACCCTGTGTTTCGTAAATGGCATACATCGCCTCGGGGTTCAGGCGTTCGGTCTCGTCAAGAATGTTGGAGTCTTCTCCAATGGTATCGTGAATCTCTTGAATCCGGTTGTGCAGCGTACTGTACAACCCCAGGGTCTTCTCGATGCCCAATTCCGGCAGGAAATTGAAGGCGAAGACGACTTCGTGATCCGATCCGATACGATCAATACGCCCAAAACGTTGAATCAGCCGAACCGGATTCCAGTGCAAATCGTAATTGATGATGTTGTCACAGTCCTGGAGGTTAAGACCTTCGGCCAGGACATCGGTTGCGATTACGGTCATGAGTTCCGCTTCGCCTTTGGCAAGACGGTACTCCGGATTGGCTTTCGGCGCAAATCGTCCGACCACGCGCGCCTTGCTCTTATCCCCGCTGTAGATAACTTCTACGTCGAGGAAGCGGTCGCCGGGGTTCAGATTGGCATAGAGATACTTTGCCGTGTCGGCGTACTGGGTGAAAATCAACCGTTTCGCACCCTTCAAAGGTTTGTCAGTTAGATGCGCTTTGAGCGTTTGGAGTTTGGCGTCTTTCCCGGGGGTGATCGGTTCAACCAGTTTCTGAATAATTTTCAAAAGTTCGATGTCGTGTTCGATGTGGTCCCGCAGGGTGGCCTTATCGAAGTCCTTTACGTCGTAGCGTTGCGATACCGCGCGAAGGGCGTCCATGAAATCAGCCTCTTCAAACGGGTCGCTTCCATAAAGGATGGTCTGGGCTTCCTCTCCCGCGGGGACAAACCGCTTGTCTGCGCTGAGGTCTTCTTCTCGCTCAGGTCCGAAGAACAGGAAATCCGGTACAACCGGCTGGCTGTCCGGCCGTCGGGAAAATCCATCAATGCGCACATAGCGGGGCCTGACGTTTTCGCCTAGATCCTTGTCCAAGCACTCGAACAAACCGCCGTTGAGGAACGGGATATTCTTAAACAGCGACAGGGCCTCGCCGGGTTTCTTAAATAAATCGCGATGGCGGTAAAGACTGTGGGCCATGAAATTCTGCTCGTCCCGCGCCCAGCCGCGCTTGTCCATTTCCGTGTTCAACGTGGCAAAGAACAGATTCTGCAGGATCGCCTTGTAGAAGACGGAATCCTTCCCGGCATCCTGGTCCGGGTCGAATCCGTCGAGCAGTTCATCCAGGAGGCGTTGATCGAACAGGCCCTCGGGGATCAGGCCCTTTTCCTTCACGAACCAGCAAAAAATCAATCGCGTGATCATGCGGATCACGCCGATATGGTCGTGCCCGTCAGCCTCTTTGGGGGCATCCTTGGGGAAACGAACATGCTTCAGGGCCCAGAAGTACCAGTTGGCGAGTTCCCTATAGAAGGCCTTGGTAACCGACTCGACATCAAAGGCTCCATCGTGGCGTTTCTGAATCTCCAAGGCTGGGATGCAGGACAGATCTTTCCACATCAACGCCAGATCCAACATCTGCAGCCGCTCGGCGGCCGTGCGCAGCCCGCTGTCGGCCCGTACGGTTATCCGGCGGAAAAGCCGACGCTTCTCGGCCTTTGCGTCATACTTGATATTCAGAAAATGCCAGGAGGATTGGACCGAATCGGAGAAAACGAACAGGCAGTAAGGGTGTTCGCGGATTAACTGATCGACAATGGGTCGTTCAAGGTTTTTCAGAAGGTTATCGGAGTCCAGGCGGCAATAGACCACATGAAAGGCATTGTCCTCCCCGCCGCTGGCAAACAGAATGGGGTCATCCACCAGCGCCTTGCGGGCGGAATCCGGCCAGCGCGCATGCTGAGCGGCTTGTTTTTATGCTCGTAGTTCAGTTCCTCCCAGAAAAGCCTTTTAAGGCCGACCAGGTCCCGCAAGCTCCGGAGGATATTGAGAACCGCCTGCTGTCTCTCGACTTGTGCCATGCAACAACCTTGCTCCGATCATGTTGAATTTATAGGAACTTCTTATTCCAATAGCACCCTCAGTTTCTGCAATACCTCGGATACAATTTTTGGCGGCAAGGTGCACATCCATTCCGCTTGTCTTCCCCGCCAATCCAAGCTTTTTACCTGGTCGGCCAATATCGCGCCGGTCACCGATAAGTCCGAAGGCACAATAACCTCAAAAGGATATCCTTTGATTTGATTGGTCAAGGGACAACATAAGGCCAACCCGACCTTTTTATTGTACCCTTCCGGCGAAAGGACCAATACCGGACGTCGCCCTGCTTGCTCATGGCCCACCTGAGGAGTCAAGGTAAGCCTGACGACATCTCCCCTTTAGGAACATAGCTGTCGGCCCCTACCATACTTCTTTTCCTGTTGGCGGACCTGTTTGAATTTCCTGATGCAGGTTGTCTTTGCCGACTTGAGACAGAAGTTGTTTGAGGGTAAACTTGGGCCTCTGCGAAGATACAATGATCAGCTTTCCTTTTTCAAGGGACAGCTCCACCGAAGAATCCTCTTCAATGCCTGCCTCGACGGCGAATGATTTTGGTATTCGTAAGGCCAAACTATTTCCCCATTTCTGTATTCTGGTTTTCATATTCACTCCCGTATCGTTAGTGTCTACAATGATGATACATTGCCTCATGGAGAGATGTCAAAGGAATATTTCGTTTGGGGAATGGGACTTTTTACCCAATTCAAACGTCAGCCCCTTTCTTTCTCCCATCCCCGTCCTCCAGGGTCTTCAGCTTCGTCTGCAAATCGGCCAGGGCCTTTTCCTGCTCGATGAGGATCGACACCAGAATGGTCTCCAGGGGCCAGGGCCGGGAGGCATAGACCCCGGCCTGGACATGGAGGCGGGCCAGGTCGAAAAGTCGGTCCAAAACCGCCTGGTCCTCTTTGCGCAGACCGCGGCGGAATTTTTTCCAGTCGGCATATTCCCGTTCCAGAACCTGGCTGAATGGTAAAACAGTACGTCCCATACGACCAAAACTTTGACAGGATTAACAGGATTAACATGTTTTTTTGGTCAGGCTCCGGAGGACCCTGACCAACCTCGATCCGCTTTCAGCGGCGACTAAAGCTTCTTTCCCAAGGACGATTGGGTTTGTGTCTTTCTTCCGGAAAGACACAAAAATCGGTCAATCCAGTAAATCCTGTCTAAAAGAGTAGTTGAATTTCGTGCCTCCTAAGTTAAAAATGAATTTTCTGAATCCAAAGGATGAAACTTACGGTCCAGGTGCGATTTTTGTTTCCTCGAATCCTGTCCTTAAGAGTTTCCCTTCCAGCCCCTGTTCCCCCCAGCCGACCCGGATGACCCATTGAACCGAGCGGGACAGCTCCCGCCCAAAATGCCGATTTTTTACCTTTTGGGAGATAGGGCTCTGAAAAAGAAAACAGCCCTGCCCTCTTTTTTAAAAATGATCAGGGAACGGACGACTTGCAGAAAAAGGGCCTGTCGTTCTTTAAGCGGAACCTGTTCATCATAAAACAGCGCACAAGGGCCGAGGACAAAGAGAGGGTCGCTCGTCCCCGAGTTGGGCAGGATTTCACAGAGCACGGTTACCAGTTGGTGGCAGGTAAAGGCCCGGCTGAGACGAATCCGCTCCAAAAGGGGGCGGGAGGAAATCCCCAACAGACGGCCTGCCCTGGCAACCAGGTAGGGATCAAAGGTTTGGGTGGCGTCCACCAAGGTAATGGATTTTCCGCGGACCACAAACTGGCCCATCAGATAGGCGGAAAGACGGGCCATGGGTTCTCCAAAAAAGAGAAGGCTCCCTTCTGAAAGGACCAAGTTCTCGCATTCGTTGCCAGGGAAGAAAATCCATGCCCACCCCCCTACCCTATTTCCATGGGGCGATAGATTCCGATGACCTTGCCCAGGATACTGACGGCGGCTAACTCCGGTCCCTTCAAGATCAGGGGAGGAAATTCCGGATTTTCCCCTTTGAGAGTGACTCCATTTTTCTGGCCATAGTAGCGCTTCAAAGTGATTTCTTCTCCTATCCGAAAGACTCCGACGGCCCCCTGGGGAAGCTGATCCTGGCGGCGGACGATGACCTGATCCCCGGCCAATATATAAGGGCTCATGCTGTCTCCCCGTACCCGAAGGAGGAAGACTTCCCCTCCTCTGGCCCAGGTCTCCGGAAGGCAGACATAGCCTTCGGCGGCCTCCTCTATCCGCCGGGGGTCCCCGGCCGGGATGGCCCCATAAAGGGGGACGGTGCGCAAAGGCCCTGGGGAAGGGCCCAGACGAAGCCCTCGGGAGCGGTTGACTTCCCGACTCAAGAATCCTTTCCGCGTCAAGGCCTTGAAATGATCCTGGACCGTGCCCAGGTTGATCTTAAAATGACCGGCCGCTTCCCGAAAAGAAGGGGGATAGCCGTGTTCGGCCTGGTAGTTCTTAAGGTATTCCAAGATCTGTCTTTGTCGTATTGTAAGGCTTTGCATAAGTGGAAATGAATATACCATACATTTGTATGGCTGTCAATGGAAAATTATCAGGCCAAGAACAAGGCCACAATTTAATCCTTGATGAAATCGACTTATCTGTGTAAAAAGAAAGATGAAAATTATCAAAGAGACAGAATAATGCGCAACCTTACTTTACTAACCGACATGTATGAACTGACCATGGTCGGCGGATACCTCGAAAACGGCAAAGAGGCCCAACGGGCTAATTTTGACTACTTTTTTCGTAAAATTCCGGATGAAGGAGGATATTGCATCGCCGCCGGTCTTGACCAGGTGGTTGATTATGTCAGACACATCCGTTTCACATCCGAGGATTTGGCCTATCTGGAAGGCCTGGAGATCTTTCCCGAGAAAGTCCTTCGGTACCTGGAAGGGTTTCGCTTCACCGGGGATCTCTTGGCCGTTCCTGAAGGTACGGTGGTTTTCCCCTATGAACCGATCATCCGGGTAACGGCCCCCTTACCGGAAGCCCAGTTTATTGAATCGGCCCTGCTCAATATCATGAATTTCCAAACCCTGATCGCCACCAAGGCCGCCAGGGTCTGCACGGCCGCCGAAGGAGATCCGGTTATCGAATTCGGTTTACGGCGCGCCCACGGGCCGGACGCAGCCATCGGGGCCGCCCGGGCGGCTTTTATCGGCGGGGCCCAGGGCACATCCAATATCTTGGCCGGTAAATTATTCGACATACCCGTCCGTGGAACCTTAGCCCATAGCTGGGTGGAATCTTTTCCCTCCGAAATTGAAGCCTTCGAGGCCTATTGCCGGGTTTATCCAAAGAGTTGCTTCTTGTTAGTGGACACCTATGACACCTTGAAAAGCGGGATACCTAACGCCATCAAAATTGGAAAAGAATTACGGGCTACGGGGAAAGGAGATTTAAAAGGGGTCCGGCTTGACAGCGGAGACCTGGCCTACTTAAGCAAAGAAGCCAGGAAGATGTTGGACCGGGAGGGGTTTGAAGAGGTCACGATCTTTGCCTCCAGCGACCTGGACGAGTGGATTATCGAAAGTATTAAGAAACAAGGAGGGCGGATTGATTCCTGGGGGGTCGGCACCAAGCTGGTGACCGCTTACTCCACCCCGGCCCTGGGAGGGGTCTATAAGCTGACCGCCATAGAAGAAAACGGCTGGATGCAACCCAAAATCAAACTGTCGGATAATCCCGAAAAGGTGACCAATCCCGGATTAAAAAGAGTGATCCGTTTTTTCGACGATTCGGGTATGATGCGCGGGGATGTGATGTTTCTGGAAGAAGAAAAGTGGGAGGCCAAGCCGTTGCGGGCCTATCACCCGACTATCCCCCATATCAGCAAAGTCTATCCTCCCAAACTTTCCAGACAAGAATTACTGATCCCGGTTTTTCAAAAAGGTCAACTGGTCTATAACAAGCCGTCCCTGAAAGAAATACAGGAAAATAGCCAACGGAATCTAAAGCAATTGGGTACCGAATTTAAACGCTTTAAAAATCCCCATATCTATCATGTCAGCCTGAGCAAGCAGCTCATGAAGGCCAAGAGAGATCTCCTGCGAGGGGCCTTTTAGACCGATTATTACAGATTAGATGAGGACGATTGAACGTATCGATCATCGGTCACTCGGACCCCGTTAACAAAAACGGACCTTACCCTTTCCTGCTCAATGAAATTCTTTTCAACCAGGAGAAAATTTCCCCCTTCGATTTCTTCCCGTGGCAGGCAGGCGGCAGATATGATTTGGTCCGCCGATAATCCGGCTTTCTTGAAAAGCTGGAGTTCTTTAAAGAAGGATTCTCCGGGCCTCACCCCCTTGGCCCCGCTGTCGGTCCCGACTTGCAGCTTCACCCCGATGAAAGCGGCGTAATAAACAGCTTTCAGGTGATTATCCATTATTTGATCAAGATGCCCTTGCTCCTTCTCCGGTAAAAAGGATTTTAGGCTCATCAGGGCGAAGGCCGTGGGTGTCCAGGATATATTTTTTTCCGCCATTTCCCGGAGGGTTCCATGGGAAACGAAAAACCCATGCTCAATAGAAGAGACCCCAAAGGTGACGGCCTGTCGAATCAAGCGGTCCGTATTGGCATGGCATCGTATTTTTAAATGATGCCTGCTGGCTTCTTCCCGAATGACCTTCCATTCTTCCTTCGAGAAACACCCTTCGCTGACCCGGTTTTTTTCCCGTAGGGAGACAATTCCCGAGTTGATAATCTTTATGAAATCCACGCCGGCCAGGGCCAGATCGTTTATGGCCGTCTTTATCTCTTTCTCCCCGGTTATTCCTTTCCCCAAAAACCCACCGTAGGTCCCTTTTTTGGAAAGGGCGCGTCCTGCCGAGCTAATCCTTAAATGATTCCTTTCCCTCTCGTTCCCGGACCTCTTAATTTCCAACCCGAGACCGCTTTTGTGCCCCATCTCGGCCACTGAAAGGATTCCCCTGGAAAGATATTCCCGGGCTAATAGGGAATAATCATCGGGCTTGGCTTGATACCCGTTGACCATGAAGTGCATGTGCGCATCATGAAAAAGAGGAATTTTCAGAAGATGATTATCGACGGGTTGGTCCCCCTTCATCGGATCAGAAATGGATGATTTCAAACGATTTGTTTTCCGTGATAATGTTTATAAAAATCCCTTATAAACCGCTTAATATCCTTTCTGCCCCTTAAGGCAATGCCCAATTCTTCGATAGCCCGAAATACCTCTTGAACCGGTTTCCCTTTTAAAAAGAAATTCGTCAGCACAACCAAGCTGATCCCTAAGGTTTCATCATCCGTATTGATGATGATAGAACCTTGACAACAGCGATTCATAAAACGGAAAAATCGGACCACCCAATCCTCTTCGATGTGGCAACTCTCCAGATCACAATCTTCCACCGGGATACGATGATAACGCATCCCGGCGGCCCTGGCCCGCCGGGCCAAACCCTTATCCTTCAAAGCTACGGGCATGATGTCCAAAATATGATCATAGCCTTGTTGGAAGAGGCCGGCCAAATCATCGGCCTTGGGTCTGCCGACCCAAATAGCGTCCTTTTCGACTTTGACTTGCTTAAAAAGATACATGGCAAACTCCTTTCTGGGATTCTTGGGCAAATCGGGTAGTGTCCTATAGGACATTACTATAAATCGGAATAAATTGACATTGGTCGGGTTCTCTATTAGATTAAATCATAAAATTTACATCAACCATTAAACGTATGGAGGGAAGATGGCCATTATAAAACGTCCTTTCCTGACTATAGGGCTAATCGTATTAGTCCTTTTTATCGTCGGATCCAGTCTCCTTGGCTTTTATACTGAATGGCTTTGGTTTCAGTCCCTGGGTTACGCCTCGGTCTTCCTGCGCCTCATTAATTATAAATTTCGACTTGGGATCATCCTGGGCGGAATTTCCGCCCTCCTGTTTTATTTAAACGGCCGCCTGATTTTTCGTCTGGCCCATACCCCCTTTCCCCTGAATACCGAAAACTTACCCTTGAACATTCCGGTCTGGTTGGAAGGGCGCCTGTCGGCCTTTTTAAAACCGGTGGCTATTCTGGTTGGAATCTTTATGGGTCTGGGGGCAGGCGGCCAGTGGGAATCTTTTCAACTCTTCCTTACTTCCGTCCCTATCGGCCATCCCGACCCTGTTTTCAATCAGGATCTTTCTTTTTATCTGTTCCGGCTTCCTTTCTTGCAATATCTGAGCAGTTGGTTCGGTGGGCTGTGGTTTATATGTTTCCTGTCGGCTCTTATTATTATCGTCTTCCGATTCCAGTTTCAACTCGGTACCCGAGGGGTATCCCTTAAGCCCTGGGTTAAAAGGTATCTTTTTGCCGTTTTTGGGGTCCTTTTTCTCTTTTTTACCTATTATTTCTTTCTCTCCCGATTTGACCTGCTCTTTACCGGCAGAGGGGTCGTCTTCGGTCCCGGATATGTGGATCAAAACTACCTCATTCCGATCCTGGGCCTGATGGTCTTTGTTTCTTTTTTGACCGGTCTTCTTTTCTTGGTTCAGGCCTTCAAGCCGGGTGGACGCTGGATCTACGGGGTCCTGGCCGTATTTATCGGCTTCTATTTTATCGGGACCTACCTGCTGCCGGGATTCATTCAGCGCTTTATCGTCACCCCCAACGAGATCCAAAGGGAAACCCCCTACCTTTCCCGCTACATCCAGGGGACCCTCCAGGGATATGGTCTTGGCCAGGTGGAAGAACGGCAGCTATCGGCCGAGGCCACCCTGACCCCGGCCCTGATGAATGCCAACAGTTTGACCGTAAAAAATATCCGCCTTTGGGACCATCATCCTTTATTGGAAACCTTCAGCCAGCTTCAGGAAATCAGGACCTATTATAAATTCCAGGCCGTGGACAACGACCGTTATTATATCAACAACGAATACCGCCAGGTCCTCCTCTCCGCTCGGGAACTTTCCTATGCCGATCTGCCCAGCAAAGGTTGGATCAATGAACACTTGATCTATACCCATGGCTATGGATTGACTCTCGGAGTAGTCAATCAGGTAACCCCCGAGGGGCTTCCGGACCTGCTCATCCAGGATATTCCCCCGGTTTCCAAGAGCAATCTAAAGGTAAGCCAGCCCGAAATCTATTTTGGAGAGATTGAAAACGATTATATCATCGTCAACACCCGGCAAAAAGAGTTTAATTATCCCTCGGGAGAACAAAATGTCTTTGCCAGATACCAAGGGAAGGGAGGTATCCCCATGGGAGGAGGCCTTAAAAAAGCCATGTGGTCCCTCCGTTTCGGCGCCCTGAAGATTTTGCTTTCTTCAGATATCACCCCGCAAAGCCGCATCCTGTTCGATCGCTCCATTCAAGCCCGGGTTCAAAAACTGGTCCCCTTCCTCAAGATCGACCAGGACCCCTATCTGGTGGTTTCCGGAGGCCGGCTGTATTGGATCCTGGATGCCTATACCCAGTCCGCCTATTTTCCCTACTCCCGGCCGGTAAAACAATTAGGCAATTATATCCGCAATTCAGTGGTGGCCGTGGTGGATGCCTACGAGGGGTCGGTTCAACTGTACATCAAAGATGAAAAAGATCCGCTGGCCAAGGCCTACGGCCGTATTTTCCCCGATCTGTTTAAGCCATTAAACACCATGGATCCGGACCTGAAAACCCATCTGCGTTATCCCCATTATCTGTTCAATATCCAGGCCAATATCTATGCCACCTATCATATGATGAATCCCCAGACTTTTTATAACCGGGAAGACCTCTGGGAGATCCCCGGAAATTTGCAATCGTCCAAGAAAAATATGGAACCCTATTATACGATTATGCGGCTTCCCGGTGAACAAAAAGAAGAATTTCTTCTCATGATCCCCTTTACCCCTCAGAAAAAAGACAATCTGGCGGCCTGGATGTCCGTCCGATGCGATTTTCCGGATTACGGGAAATTCGTAGTCTATCGTTTTCCCAAGCAACGGCTGGTCTATGGCCCCCAACAGATCGAGTCCCGCATCAATCAGGACCCTGAAATTTCCCGGCAACTCTCTCTATGGGACCAGCGGGGCTCAAAGGTGACCTTAGGGACCCTTTTAGTCATTCCCATTGAGAACTCCCTGATCTACGTCCAGCCCTTATATATCAAGGCCGAAAGCGGACAGATTCCGGAACTCAAACGGGTTATTGTAGCCTATGAAAACCAGATCGCCATGGAAGAAACCCTGGAAAAATCCCTGAACCGGATCTTTGGACAGGAGATGAAAAAGACCGGGGAAGAAGTCGCTCCTTCACTCCTGCCGACTGGGAAATCACAACCCGGTCAATCGTTGGGGGATTTGGCCTGGCAGCTTTATCAAAAGGCCCGAAGCGCCTTGAAGCAGGAAAATTGGGCGGCCTACGGCCAGGCCTTAAAAGATTTGGAACAGGTGCTGAAGCAGATCAAGGAAGGGAAAAAATAAGAAAATTTTTTTTAGGGGATAATATGATCATTGGCGTCCCAAGGGAAATCAAGAATCACGAATATCGGGTCGGATTGGTCCCGGCCGGGGTTCGTGCCTTGATCCGGTTCGGTCACACGGTTTTTATTCAGGCCGGGGCCGGCGAAGGAAGCGGGATTTTGGATGAAGAATTCATCCAGGCCGGGGCTCAAATTCTGACCACGGCGGCTGAAGTCTATCAGCAATCGGAAATGATCATCAAGGTCAAGGAACCTTTGCCGCCCGAGTTTCCCCTGCTAAAGGAGGGCCAGATCCTTTTTGCCTATCTCCATTTGGCACCGGCCCCGGAATTGACCCAAGCCCTTTTAGACCGCAAGGTGATCGGCGTTGCTTATGAGACCATTCAATTGCCCGACGGCTCCCTCCCTCTGCTCACGCCCATGAGTGTGGTGGCCGGACGTATGGCCGTTCAGATCGGGGCCCATTATTTAGAAAAGGGATTTGGAGGACGGGGCGTTCTATTGGGCGGCGTCCCGGGCGTGGCCCGAGGAAAAGTGACTATTTTGGGGGCCGGGATCGTGGGGGCCAATGCGGCTAAGATTGCCATAGGCCTGGGGGCCTTTGTGACCATTTTGGACAATAACCCGCAACGGCTTACCTATCTGGATGATATTTTTGGAACCCGCATCAACACCCTGATGTCCAATTACTACAACATAACCGAATCGGTACGGGACGCCCATCTGCTGATCGGGGCCGTTCTGATCCCGGGGGCCAAGGCACCCAAGTTGGTATCCAGGGAGATGATCGGCACCATGAAAAAAGGGACGGTGGTAGTCGATGTTTCAGTTGACCAGGGCGGGTGTTGTGAGACCACTCATCCCACAACCCATGAGGACCCGGTCTATCTGGTGGATGGGGTCATTCACTACGGCGTGACCAATATGCCGGCTTCGGTTGCCCGGACCTCCACCTTCGCCCTCATCAATGTTACCCTGCCCTATGCCCTGGAATTGGCCAATAAGGGTTTCCCAGGGGCGGTAGAAGAAAATCCGGCCCTGGCCAAAGGGGTCAACGTTTATCTGGGGCACGTCACCTTTGAGAATATAGCCAAAGACCTGGGATTGCCCTTATCTTCTATAAAGGAACTCTGCCGTAAGTAATTAGTTATCCCTATTCTCTTCTTGAGCGGCTTCCCTCGGGCCTTCTTTTTCAGTCCTTTCCACCGGGGCCATGACCTCATCAAAGGCCGGAATGATAATCCCTCTTCTGATCATGATATTTTGAATGACCTCGGCCCGAAGAAAAACAAGTTCCTCAGATATTATATCTCCGGTAAACCTTTAATCGGTAAATGGATGACAAAAGTCGCCCCTTCTTCTTCGACACTTGTTATTTCAAGGGTCCCCTCTAATGTCTTGACCAATTGACGGGCTTTTTTTAGGCTGAACCCGGTTTCCGGGTCGAGTGATTCGATCTCTTGGCCTGAGGCAAAAAAATTCAAAACTCGATTTGGGAAATGCTTTAAACCGTCGGCGGAAATTTTTATAATTATCGCCCGTTTTTTAGGGCTGAAGGCTGTCTTAAAAATGATTCTTTTCCCAGGTGGCCCATCTTCAAGGGACTCCTCGACCATAAAAGTCAAAGCCATAAAGATTTTTTGTAATTTAATACTATCCGCCGTAAGGACGGGAATATCGGTGCCCAGATCCTTAACAATTCCGATTTGTCTGTGTCGCAAGGCGCAGGTTCGTAATTCAACGGTTTTTTTGACTACCTCATTGACATCGGACAAACTGATAGCCGAGGTTTCCTGGCGAGAAAAAGACAGTAAATTGGCTAGGATCTCTTTGCATTTTATGGCCGAAAGATAAATGTTTTTTAGGCCGTTTTTTATGCTCTCATCCTCAATTTTTTTCATGGAGAGCAATTCGGCATACCCCAAGATCCCGGTGAGCTGGTTATTAACATCATGCATCACCTCGGGGGTAATCCTTCCAACCATAATCAACGGCTCGATTCGATTAAGCCATTGTTCTAACAAAGGGGCTTCACCCGGTGCCCCGGTTTTTTCAGAATCACAGGTCTTTGGTTTCATGGGATTCATCTTTTTCTCATTGTTCCCTCTTTTTATTGCCCCAAGCGGTTCCATTTAGATCTCTTCTAATATCTTTCCGGCTACCTGAAAGGAATCTATTTTATAGTTGCCTTCCTGGATACTCTTTTTAAGTGTTTCCACCTTATTCGTCCTTATTTCAGGCATCTGTTGAATAACCTGTTTTAAGTCCGCAAATTCTTTCGCCCTTCCGGAGAGATGGACTTGATCGGATTGAATAGTCCTCTGGGAACTTTCGCTGCTCTTTGCCACGGCTTCCTGTTTCACTGACTTTCTGAGTCCGGAGTTGAATTTCCTGGCCTTCAGGTGGTCTACTCCCTTCAATTTCCACGACTTCCCTCCCAGAAAGAAGGGTTGTTGTTTTTCTTCTTTATCGACATTCTCCGAAGATTTCTTTAATCCAATATAGGAAAGAGGCCATGATTTTATCACAAACGGATAATAAGTACATTTTAAAAATTTCCAATTCGTTCTCGTTTTGTCTCCGGTTCACTTTAAAGAAACCTGGGGGGGTCTCGACCGAATACAGTATTTCCTATGGTGCAGGGTTTTTGAAAGACAAGAGTGCTATTCGTTTACATCGGGAGTTTACAGGCCAGGGGACGACCGCCAAACCTATTTGGGTCCTTGGGCATTACCGTGAGTAGCATTGGCTATGATGAGAAGGTGGTACGAGAGTATATTCGATTTCCTTGATTTTTGTTTTTAACTGGCTTATTACCTTGCTATGCAATTGGCAAACCCGTGATTCGGTCAATCCTAAAACCGCTCCGACTTCCTTCATGGTCAATTCTTCCCAGTAATACAGAGAAAGGACCATTTTTTCTTTTTTAGGCAATTCATCAATTAGACGGGCCATTGCTTTTTTCTGATCCAACTCCATTAACATACTTAATGGATTTTTTTCATTAGTATCCTCAATGTTGTCCATCAAATTGACCTGTGGCTCTTCAGAGGCGGACTCATAATCCCCAAATTTAAAGGGGATTCCTCCTTTGGATTCCCCCAGGATCTGATAGTATTCGTCTAAGGAAATATGTAAAGCCGCGGCCACTTCCTCATCCTCGGGGGGTCTTTTCAATTCCTTCTCTAATTGGCCATGAATTCGTTTGAGGGCGTTGATTTTTTTCTTTCTGGATCGGGGGATCCATTCCATTGCCCGCAATTCATCCAGCATGGCCCCTTTGATCCGATATTGGGCGTAAGTCTTCAGTTTGACCTTTCCCTGTTCGAATTTTTCCATGGCGTCAAACAAACCCTTTAAGCCGACACTGATAAGATCGTCGACGGATATCTGAGGAGACAGCCGCCAGGACAACCGATAGGCTGTATACCGAACCACCGGTAAAAATTCTTTTATGATTTTTTCCTTTTCCTGGGGGGACATTTTAATATTATAGCCGTACATCTCTCGTTTCCCCGATCAGGTTGCCTAAAAATAGTTGTAAGCTCCCCTTAAGGGAGTCTAATGAATCTTCCTGCAATCTGCCGGCAATCGACAGAATGCTTTTTGAAGCCGCTGCCTCGGGATAGGCATCCAGAAAAGATCTTTGAGCCCTCACCGCCTTTTGAATGGCCTCATCCTTAGGAAGGAATCCTAAATAATCCAGGGAGACTTGTAAAAATTTTTCCGCCGCCTCCGAGAGATGTCTGAAAACCGTCAGGGCCTCTGAGGCATTGTTGGCTGAATTAACCAAGATCTTGAATTTCTTCTCTTGATATTTGGTAAACAGGACTTTAATCAAGGCATACCCATCGGTCAACGCCGTTGGTTCCGGAGAAATAACCACGATGATATGCTGGGCGGCAATACAGAAAAAGGCAACGTTGGAAGAGATACCGGCGCCGGTGTCAATAATCAAGGTATCGATCTCTCCCTGATAGCCCTCGAATTCTTCCAATACCTTGAGTCGCTGAAATTCGTCCAAATGGGTCATTTCCTGTATCCCGGAACTGGCCGGCAATATCTTTATCCCCTGGGGTCCTTCGACGATCACGTCTTTTAAACGTTTTTGCCCGTTTAAAACATGTTGGATGTTAAATTTGGGGGCCAATCCGAGAAGGACATCCACATTGCTCAGGCCAAGATCGCCATCAAAAATTAGAACCTTTTCACCTAATTGTCTTAAGGCAACGGCCAGGTTGGTGGCCACATTGGTTTTTCCAACGCCCCCTTTTCCACTGGTTATGGCGATGGTTCGAATAGGTTTCATACCGCTTTCCTTGTCTTCTTTATGGGTCCGAAGGGCTTGGTCATAAAATAATGACCAGAATTTTTTTCCATGCCTTATTAAAGAAAGCAACAACTATGCCATGGTAATTTTTTCGAAAAATGGGGGCAGAGGAGTCCGTCCAGGTCCGCCAGGAAGTTAACAACTACCGGATATATTGGCTATTTTTTAATTTTTGTATTTTATTTTTTATTCTTTATTAAAAAATAATTTTGTCAAGATGATGACGCGCAGCAAAAAATATGGCGGGGGAAAGACAGTATCGAGGATAATAAAAGAGTTTGGGTAGATTCAGGGTCGGCTTCTTGAATCAGCCCCCTGTAGCGGGAAGGTTAAGATGAAGGGAGATATATGGGAAAGTTAGCAACCTTTAAGAGGTTGTCATAGTTCAAGTTCCAGTTTTTTTATCTTCTCCAGCAAGGTGGTTCTCTTAAGGCCCAAGAGTTCAGCGGCTTTGCTCTTAACCCCTTGGGATTTTTGTAAGGCCTGACTAATCAGGTTCTTTTCTACCTCTTCCACCAGGGCGTTTAGATTGATGCCCCTGTCGGTGAGCAAAACTTCACGAGACGATCCCCCGGGTCCCCTTGGGCCCCTCGAATCATCTCCCCCCGGAACCATTGAAAGCTCTTGAAATCTTAGCGGCAAATCTTTGGCGGTGATCAATTCGTCATCATTTAAGATGACCATTCGCTCGATCAGGTTTTCCATCTCCCGGACATTTCCCGGCCAGGGATATTGAGTAAAAAGATCCATAACTTCTTGGTCGATCCTGACGGTTTCTCTTTTTCTTTTCCTGGAAAAATACTGAATAAAATAATCGGCCAAAATTGGGATGTCCTCCGGCCTTTCCCGTAGGGGGGGGGATGTGTAAAGGGATCACGTTCAAACGATAAAAGAGGTCTTCGCGAAAATTACCGGACTTGGTTTCTTGCTCGAGATTTTTATTGGTGGCCGCCAATATCCTTACATCCACCTTGATGGTTTTGGATCCGCCGACCCTTTCGAATTCTCTTTCTTGGAGCACCCTTAAGAGCTTGACCTGGAAGGAAGGATGGAGTTCTCCGATCTCGTCGAGCAGGAGGGTCCCCCCGCTGGCCCGTTCAAACCGGCCAATGCGGGTATTTATGGCCCCGGTAAAGGCTCCCCGCTCGTGACCAAAAAGCTCCGATTCCAAAAGATCCCTGGGAATGGCCGCGCAGTTAAAGGGGATAAAGGGATTCTGGCCCCTGGGGCTGTTGTAATGAATGGTCTTGGCTATAAGTTCCTTCCCGGTACCACTTTCGCCTTCAATTAAAATAGTGGCATCGGTATCGGAAATTTTTTTAATCAACTCATAGACCTTCTGCATTTGGGGAGAATTCCCGATCAGCCCCTGATAATCATACCGGTGTTTCAACTGCCTTTTTAGCGAAAAGTTTTCCTTCTTAAGCTTTGAAAAATTGAGGGCCCTTTGAACTACCAGGAAAAGTTCTTCTAAAACGAAGGGTTTGGTAATATAATCAAAGGCCCCTAACTTTATGGCCTCGACCGCTGATTCAATGGCCCCGAACCCGGTGATGACAATGGCGGGAATAGTGATATTAAGAGAAGAGATTTTTTTTAAAACCTCCATCCCACCCATGCCCGGCAAGACCAGATCGACCAAATAAAGGTCGATTTTCTTTTCTTGGATTGCATCAACGCCCATTTCGCCATCTCCGACCACCGAGACCTCAAATCCTTTTAATTGTAAAAATTCTTCCAGGATGCTCCGGACTGATTGATCATCATCAATGACTAAGATGTGAGGCATTGTTTTCTTTTTCCATTTCCATAATTTTATAGGCTCGGAAGTTGATCGGTCAGGGAAGTAAATTCCCGGAACCAATTCAATGGCAGACTTATTTTCGCACAACTATTTATTATGTCAAGAAGAAGGTGAAATGATAGGGATACAATAACTAAAAGTGCCCCAAACCCGCAAGCAGCCAAATTTACATTTTTTCTTGCCTTTATCGCACAATCTGTTATAATTTATTTTTTGGTGAGCATGGACTGCTGCTCCAAGTACCGGATTTGAGACTATGCCCCGGGGCGTCCGGAAAATCCTGAATATCGGGAGCGCCATCTCAATTGCAGCCTGCTCACCATTTCTATTTTTTTAAGGAGGATCACTACTATGGCCAATCGCCAAGCCGTCATTCAGACCAATATGGGGACCATCCGCTTTAAACTTTTGGAAGCCGATGCCCCTAAAACAACTGAAAATTTCATCACTCTGACCGAGAAGGGCTACTACGACGGGATCATTTTCCATCGGGTGATTAAAGGGTTTATGCTCCAGGGGGGAGACCCCACGGGCACCGGGCGGGGCGGTCAGTCGGCCTGGGGCGGCCGCTTTAATGATGAGATCAACCGGTCCTCGGACCTTTACCAAAAAGGATACCAGGCCGGGACTGTGGCCATGGCCAATGCCGGTCCCAACACCAACGGCTCCCAGTTTTTTATCATGCACGTGGATTATCCCCTGCCCCCCAACTATACCATCTTCGGGCGGGTCACTGAAGGTCAGGAAGTGGTCAATGCCATTGCCGAAAGCCCGACCGACCCGAATGACCGGCCGAAATCACCGGTCGTTATGGAAAAGGTGACGATTGAATCAAAGAATCTATAAAAACTGAAGGATTCGTAAAAACTCGTCATTCCCGCGCGGATAGGAATCCAGACGATTCACAACAGCTTAAAAACATTCGATTCTCCTCCCCGATCAATACATTCGAGGACAAGCTTTCACGAATTTTTAGCATTTTTTGCCTCAGGATATTTAGATCATTATGCACACTCGACAGGATTTACGCAATTTAGCCATCATCGCCCACGTGGATCATGGCAAAACTACTTTAGTGGATGCCATGCTCTGGCAGAGCGGTATTTTCCGGGAAAACCAGCAGGTGGTCGAAAGGGTCATGGACAGCATGGACCTGGAACGGGAAAAAGGCATAACCATCATGGCCAAGAACACGGCCATCGTTTATAAAGGGGTCAAGATCAACATCGTCGATACCCCGGGCCATGCCGACTTCGGCGGGGAGGTGGAACGGACCCTGAATATGGTCGACGGGGTCATGTTACTCGTCGATGCCACCGAAGGTCCCTTACCCCAGACCCGTTTTGTTTTAGGCAAAGCCCTGGAGCGAAAGCTGCCCCCTATCGTGGTGATCAATAAGATTGACAGGCCTGACCGCCGCATCAAGGAAGTGTTGGATGAGGTCTACGATCTTTTCATCGACCTGGAGGCTTCCGAGGACCAGCTCGATTTTCCGGTCCTCTACACCAATGCCCGGGCTGGAATCGCCATGACCGACCCCGAAGGCCAGGGGCAAGGCTTAGTCCCCCTTTTTGAAGCCATTTTAGAGGCCATACCGGCCCCGGCCTGCGACCCGGAGGCCCCTTTGCAGTTCCTGGTGACCAACCTGGATTACAGCGATTATGTGGGCCGGATTGCCGTGGGCAAGATCGTCGGCGGACATTTAAAACAGCGGCAGGAGGTGGCCCTGCTTAAAAATGGAACGATGACCGCCAAAGCCATCCTCAGCCAGGTTTATACTTATGAAGGACTCAGCCGGGTGGAGCGGGAGATCATCGAGGCCGGAGACATCGCGGCCGTAGCCGGTGTGCCCGATGTCTTTATCGGTGACACCCTGGGTGACCCGGAAGATCCCAGGCCGTTGCCGAGTATTACCGTAGAAGAACCGACCCTGTCCATGGTCTTTTCCGTCAATACCTCTCCCCTGGCCAGTAAGGAAGGCCGGCTGTTGACCTCCCGCCACATCAAGGAGCGCTTGGACAAAGAACTGCTCTATAATGTCAGCATCGGCGTTGAACAGGCCGAGCATCGCGATTCTTTTAAAGTCAGCGCTCGGGGCGAGCTGCAATTGGCCGTCTTGGTGGAGATGATGCGTCGGGAAGGGTTCGAGATTTCCCTTTCCAAGCCTAAAATCATCACCCGACAGATCGATGGACAGCTTATGGAGCCCTTGGAACTGGCCGTCATAGACATCCCGGAAGGATACGTCGGTGTGGTGAGTGAGAAAATGAGTGCCCGCCGTGGTAAAATGACCAAGATGATCAACCACGGTTCCGGCCGGGTGCGCCTGGAATTTGAAATCCCTTCCCGGGGGTTGATCGGCCTTCGGAGTCAGTTTTTAACCGATACCCGAGGAACCGGGCTCTTCAATACCTTGATCGTGGGCCACACCCCTCATGCTGGGACCATCCCGTCCAGACCCAACGGAGTCCTGGTTTCCGACCGGCCGGGCAAGGCCGTTTCTTATGCCATCTTTCACCTCCAGCCCAGAGGGGTCATCTTCGTCAACCCAGGGGATCCGGTCTATCCCGGTTTAGTCGTTGGGGAAAATTCCCGGCCCGAGGACCTGTGGGTCAATATCACCAAGGAAAAAAAACTGACCAATATCCGGGCCGCCAATGCCGATGAAGCTTTGCGTTTAGTCCCCCCCCGACGCTTTACCCTGGAGCAGGCCATGGAATATATCAATGACGATGAACAGGTGGAAGTCACCCCCCTGTCCATACGTTTGCGCAAAACAAAGACCAGCCGATAAAGAAATTCAAAAATTGAATCTCCCTGAGCAAGCTCGGAATTGGGAGTTGCAGTTTCGCCATGGCGGAATTTCAGGAAGGGTTTATGAGTATTTTTGAAGTTTCGTTCTCTAAGAGCGAAATAAGATCTTTCTTCCTCCTACTCTAGTAAGCTCCATTTTTGTAAAAACACAAGAGTTCAAATAGTAATAAATGCTTAGGAAAGCAGATGGGTGGTAGATCGACATATTGGAGCGGGGAATGATTCTATGGGATGGTGGTGTTCGATAGAATATTGAACGGGCGGTCCGGGCCAGTTTGAAATGATCTTCCGGAGAGATTGCCATCGCTTTTCAAATTGGACTCTGTTAATATGCCGGAAAATTGATACCAAAGGCAATCGGTTTATGATCAGCAAAAATGAAATCATCGAAAAGGCCCATGAATTGGGCTTCGGGGATATCGGTTTCACCACCGCCGAGCCTTTTGAGACCCAAAAGGAAATTTTGCAGGAGCGTTATCAATCATACGAATGGGCCTTTAAGGCCGGGCTGGACCTGATCTCCGGCACGGATCCCAGGCAAATCCTACCCCAGGCCAAGACCATCATTGTTCTGTTGGAAGCCTATTTTCACCAGGGCTTTCCCAAAGCCTTGGAACACCATTTCGGCCGCTGTTATTTAGATGACGACCGAATCACCAAGGACCGCCTGGCCAAGCGGGTTAAGGCCTTCCGATCTTTTCTTACTGAAAACGGGATCGCGTCCAAGGTCCCCTTTTACCTGCCCCATCGTATTGCCGCGGCCAGGGCCGGCCTGGGGACCTTCGGCAAGAATTGCCTGTTTTATTCCAACAAAGTGGCCGGGCAGGGTTCCTGGGTCTTGCCTATCACTGTGGTAGTGGACCACGAATTTGCCCCCGATACACCCACCCTGGAGGTCGGCTGTCCAGACTGGTGCCGTAATGTTTGTCTGACCGCCTGTCCCACCGGGGCTTTGAAAGGCCCCCGGCATATCGATCCGCGTAAATGTATTTCTTTTCTCACCTATTACGGCCAGGGTCTTACCCCCCTGGAACTGCGGGAACCCATGGGTTTATGGGTTTACGGCTGCGACTGCTGTCAGAATGTCTGTCCACGCAATGCCCCCTGGCTGGCCAAGGAATTGCCCATGAATCCGAATGTGATGCCCATGGTGAATGACTTCAAACTGGTCAACCTTCTGCACATGGACAGCCACTATTTTAATACCCGCATCTGGCCCCGCATGTTTTATATGCCGGAGGAGGATCTCTGGCGATGGAAGATGAATGTGGCCCGGGTCATGGGAAATACCCTGGACGGGCAATATGTCCCGGAGTTGGTCAAGGCCTTTCAGGTAAATACGGACGAGCGGATATCCGGCATGATCGTCTGGGCCTTGGGCCGCCCTGGCGGTCCGAAGGCCCAATCATTTTTAACTCAAATTCTGCCCAACAGTTCCGGGTTGGTTAGAAAAGAAATTTTATCCGCCTTAGAAAAATCCCGATAAGAGGCACCCCGGATCCGGGAATGGCTGCTGTGGTTCACTCAAAAAACACTCTCCATCAAATAAATCCCAATGCACGTTAACCCTCTTTTCCTTTTGCCCGATTTCGGGCTGATCCTGTTCGGCGCCTGGCTGGCGCACCGAATAAACTTTGGCGTGGACTTCTGGAGCGGCGCGGAAAAGCTGGTTTACTATGTGTTCTTCCCCCTGCTCCTGTTCCGCTCGATCAACACCGCCCAGTTTTCTTTGGGCGCAGCCAGCCTGTTTGCTGCCGCGGGGCTGACCGGTTTTATCGCCAGCATCGCCTTGTCATTCCTGGGCCGTCTGTTCCTCAAACCGCCGCCAAAGGTCTTCGCCTCGGTGGTGCAAACCGGTTTCCGCTACAACTCCTATGTTGGATTGGCGCTGGTGGCCAGCCTGTTCGGTACGCCGGGTGTGGCGCTGTTCGCTTTGCTGGTCTCTTTATGCGTTCCGGTGGCCAACCTCTTCGCCGTCTATGCCCTGGCGCGCCAACGGAAGACACACGTCGGCCGCGAGCTGATGACCAACCCGTTGATCATCGCTACGTCCTTGGGGCTCCTATCAAACCTGCTGGGCATCAAGTTATGGCCCCCCTTGGCCATAGTGGTCGAGCGCATGGGCAACGCCAGTCTCGCCTTAGGCCTCCTCTGCATCGGGGCCGGGCTGACCTTTAGGGCCGTCGATACCAGTCGCTGGGTACTCGGCTACTACACGGTGCTGAAGCTGATCGGCGTGCCCTTGCTGATGCTGGCTTCGAGCCGCCTGTTCGGCGTGGGCCGCTTTGAATCGCAGGTGCTTGTTTTGTTCGCCGCGCTGCCGACCGCTTCCAGCGCCTATATCCTGACCACACGCATGGGGGGCCTTGGCGCACCGGTAGCTTTCCTGATTTCTTTGCAAACGTTGCTGGCCATGATAACGATGCCCTTCTGGATTACCTGGGCTGTGGGCTGATTTTATCTAAAACGATCCGACCCCTTTGTCCCAATTTGCTTG
>CAWIRY010000058.1:0-8289 GCA_963838485.1 uncultured delta proteobacterium
GCTACTGTGTCAACTTGAAGGCGGCTGGAATGAATATCTTTAGGGCTGCTGCCTTCAAAATCAAGGAGAAGGCCAGGCTCCTAGCCCAAAAGATGGGCCAATCCAGTATCTATAGCCCGTTTTCGGTTGTCAAAGAACATCTTTTAAAATATTTCGGTTCACCAACCCTTATTTGGGCTGATGACTACTACAAAATTCTTAAATACGCTACCTGACTTTTTACAGGACCATCATTATTAATCGGTAGGTAAAAAATGGTCATTAGGCCCGGCGGGAATCCAAACCAAACTTAACCATTTAAAAACACCGAATTCCCTGAATGGGTCATTTCAAACTATTTACGAACTTCATTAACTGTCATGATTATAACGGCTGGGCCGTTAAATAATAAATTGTTTTTATTCTCTTTTTCTGTTAATTGTCAAATAATTATTTTGCTTATTCTTATAGGCCTTCCAAATGACCCGTTCCGTTTCTTCGGACGTATTGCAAACGCTCAGTTGAATTAAAGGGGAAAAAAACCGGCCTCGATGGCATCGCTGGCGGCTTTGAGCAATCCTTCTCTAACCCGACACAAGTAATCCAAGACGACATAATGATAAAGAATTTTCCCTCGGGGATCGGGCAGGATTCGTTCAAAGACGACAACCGGATCCAAAACCTCCACATACAAACCGGTCTCCTCTTCGATCTCCCGCTTAACGGCCCTTTCGACGGCCTCCCCGATGCCCACCGCGCCCCCGGGGATGGCTCCATTTGCCCCTTCCGGGTTCTTTTCCCCTTTTAACTAACAAGTACCCGGTCCCCTTGAAAAACGACCCCCCCTACCCCTAACCAGGGCCTGTCAGGATACGAACATTTCATAGGAGAACACCGACCGTCCTCATCGCGCCTTCATTGGCGCCGTGCCGAGATGGAAGCCGCTGTCGACCATGAGGAATTCTCCGGTGACAGGTCTCCCCCCTCCAAAAACCAGACCACGGCCCGGGCCACGTCTGCAGGAAAAATCACTTGATGCAGGGGGGCAGTTCTCATAAAGGACTTTGACCTGGGCATAAACCTGTTCACCCAACCCTTCCTTCAACCAACGGGTCTCGGCGAACCCCGGGCAGACGGCATTGACGCGGATCTCGGGCGCCAGGGCCCTGGCCGACGACAGGGTCATTGTATTCACGGCGCCTTTGGAGGCCGCATAGGCCACCGACGACCCGCCCCCCATGATGCCGGCAATGGAGGAGATATTCACGATTCCCCCACGGCCCTGTTTTTTCATGGCCGGCACTACGGCCCGCACCATTTGAAAAGCCCGGATCGCATTGACGGCATAAATCCTTTGGAAATCTCCGGCCTGCAGGGCTTCGAGGTTGGGTGGTCGGGGGCGAATTTACTGATGCGGCATTATTCACCAGGGCATCAATGCGTCCACTTTTTCAGCGCCTGCTCGACCATCTGCGGCAATCGGCATCCTCGGCCACTCCACCGCACCTGGAAGGAGCACCGACTCCAATTCTCACGCACTCCCTGGCGGTGGCGGCCGCCTCGGTCGCTCTTGGTAGAATTAATGACCGCGTGACACCTTTCTTGGCCAACGCAACCGCACAGGCGGCGCCGATGCCCACAGCCGATCCGGTGACGATACAAACGGCATCTTTAATTCCATTGACTCCTCCTTGAAAATTTATCGCCGACTTACCTTATTTGATTGGAAAGAATCGATGGTCTTTTTAAGTCCTTATCAAATTCCACGAGGTCCGAGTCGAAAAATTCTGGCCAGTTTGATATCGGGCTTTCGCTCGATGGGGTAATCTGAGGCAGGGCCTAAAGACGACTGCCGACTTTGATCCGATCATGGCTTTGATCTTTTGGCCAGAGAAAGGATGGTAAATGCATTCGGGTTGCCCAAATTAACCGGTCCGATGGTATGTTGTTCCATCATGGCGATCAAGCCTCGAATCAGATTGGAAACAAAACAAAAAGAGTGGGTCTGCTGCCCTTTTGTAATCGGTAATCGCCTCTCCCCGGGAGGGCCTGGACGATAAAGTTGCTCACCACCGGCCGTCATCATGGCCATTCGGGGTCCATAGGATTGAAGACGCGGGCGATGCGGATGTCCACGCCATGCTGGCGATGATAGTCCATCATCAGGGTTTCGGCCACCCGCTTCCCCTCGTCGTAACACGCCCTGGGGCCGATGCAGTTGACATTTCCCCGATAGGTTCCTTTTGGGGATGGACGGAAGGATCGCCATAGACTTCAGAGGTGGAAGCTTGGAGTATGCGGGCCTTGACGCGTTTAGCCAGGCCGAGCATATTCAGGGTCCTATAACATTGGTCTTGACGGTTTTTACGGGATTGAATTGATAATGGACCGGCGAAGCCGGACAGGCCAGGTTATAAATCTCATCGACTTCCAGGGTGATGGGATCGACAAGGTCATGGCGGACTATCTCTAAATGGGGGTTGTTTCTAAGATGCAGGATATTTTCTTTTGAGCCGGTAAAATAATTGTCTAAGCAGACCACGTCGTGCCCTTGCTTCAACAGCGTTTCGCAAAGATGGCTCCCGATAAACCCCGCCCCACCGGTTACCAGAATTTTTTTCATCGGTTCCCTCTCTCAAGGCTATTAAAGTCTTTCATTAGTTTAGGAAGTTATGACACGACTCTTTATTTTTGTCAAGGAACCCTCTTTTTTTTGCCCTTTACCCTTCTCATTGAATATGGTATTATTAAATTCAATTGGTTATCGAGCACCAGGAGGCATGAAAAAGCTTCAAGGGGCCTAGGAGCTAAGGATTCAAGGGAAAGGCGTTGAAATTTAAATCCTGGAACCCTCGAACCCTATTTTAGTATATGGAGGAAATGACCTTGGCGGAAAATACCCTCTTCCCGGAAATGATCGAAAAATTACCCGATGTTGATCTCGCCCTTCCCGGAGTCAAAGCAAAATTATTCCAAGGACCGGGAATGCAGGCCGTTTTTACCATGGAAGGGCCGGCCGACATCCCGGCACATCATCATCAAGCCCAGTGAGGTGTGATTCTGGAAGGAGAAGTCGAGATGACTATCAACGGTCAAACCAGGATATTACGACGTGGAGACTCTTATTATATTCCAACCGGGGCTGTCCATTCAGCCCGCGTGCTCTCCGCTATGAAGGCTCTGGATTTTTTCAACGAAGACCAGAGGTATAAACCCAAATCTCATTAATTGATTTAGAAAAAATAACCTGTCCAGACGGATCACAATCATCAGAGGGACGGTTTTCATCCGTCTGTTAGGAGAAAAAGATGGCTATTGCCCAAAAGATAAAAGGCTACATGGAAAAATCCTCCTGGATTCGAAAGATGTTCGAGCAGGGTGCCCTGCTTAAGGCCCAGCATGGGGCTGAAAATGTCCTCGACTTCAGTCTGGGAAATCCCAACCTGGAACCCCCGGCAGCGGTTCATCGGATGTTGGCCTCCCTTATCGCTCAACCCCAACCCGGGCTGCATGCCTATATGGCCAATGCCGGCTATGTGGAAACCAGAAAGGCAATCGCCGGATTTCTTTCCAAGGAACATGACCTGGCCTTTAGCGAAAACGAAGTGATCATGACCTGCGGGGCCGCCGGGGCCTTGAATGTAGTTTTAAAAGCCTTATTAGACCCGGGTGACGAACTGATCATCCTGGCGCCCTATTTTGTGGAATATCTTTTTTACACCGATAATTTCCAGGGGGTTCCCAAAGTGGTCTTCACCGGCCCTGATTTTTCCATCGACTTAAAGGTGATTGAGCAGGCCCTGACCCCCAGGACCAAGGCCCTGTTGATTAATTCCCCCAATAATCCTACCGGCAAGGTCTATGATGAGCCTTCCCTTAAACAATTGGGGGATCTCCTGGATAGCTACGGCCGAAAACAAGGGCGAGTCGTTTATCTGATCAGCGATGAGCCTTACCGGAAGATTGTCTATGATGGAATCCAGGTGCCCAGTATCTTTCAAGCTTACACGAACAGCATCAGTGTCACCTCTTATTCCAAGGACCTTTCCCTGCCCGGAGAACGGATCGGGTATCTGGCCGTTAATCCTCAGGCCCCGGACAGAAAGGAGTTGGTTGAGGCCATGACCTTCACCAACCGGATCCTGGGTTTTGTCAACGCCCCGGCCCTGATGCAGCGGCTTCTTCCGGCAGTACAAGGGCTGACGGTGGATATCGGTCTTTATCAGAAGAAACGGGATCTCTTTTATAATGGTTTGTCGCAGATCGGTTACCAGCTCACCAAGCCGGAAGGGGCCTTTTCATCTCTTTCCCCGCTCCCCCATCCCGGATGATGTGGCCTTGGTCCAGGCCCTCCAGGAAGAATTGATCCTGACGGTGCCGGGCACCGGGTTCGGCACTCCCGGCTATTTTCGTATTGCCTATTGTGTACCGGATGAAACCATTCAAAAATCCTTGGCCGGCTTTGAAAAGGTGTTTAAAAAATTTGCCGGATAGACAGAACTCAACACAACAGATGGTCCTTTTTAGACAGCCGGTCAGAATTATCCCTTGATAACAGTCGCCGTGGCCCTAAGTGGCGGAATTGATAGCGCCCTGTCGGCCCTTCTCCTGAAAAGAGAAGGGTATCGGATTATAGGGCTCCATGCCGATTTCGGGTTTTCCCCTGATTCCCCCCTTCCCTGGCTGGAGAAAATCACTTCCTTTTTACAAATCCCCCTGAAGGTTTTTTCCTGTAAGGAAATTTTTCAACAAAAGGTCGTGGATTATTTTATTTCCGAATATACCCTGGGGCGAACCCCTAATCCCTGTGTGGTCTGCAACCCGGCCATCAAGTTCGGTCTGCTGTATGAAAAGGCCTTAAGCCTGGGGGCCGACTTTTTCGCTACCGGTCATTATGCCCGCCTGGTCCCGGCCCCTTGGGAAAAGGGCCTGACCATAGCCCGCGGTCAGGACAAAGGCAAAGATCAATCTTATTTTTTACATCGCCTTGAACCCCACAACCTCAAGCGGATCCTTTTCCCCCTCGGCACCTGGACAAAAGACCGGGTAAAAAACCTTGCCCGTGAAACAGGACTACCGGTAAATCCCCGTGGAGAAGCCAGGACATCTGTTTCCTTCCCGAGGGAGGGTATAGGGAGTTCTTGCTCGGACTAGCCTCTTCCTCTTTGATCCGACCCGGTGACATTGTGGACATCCAAGGAAAAAAACTGGGAACCCATCAGGGATTGTTCGCCTATACCGTCGGACAAAGAAGAGGTCTGGGTTTGCCCGCAGCCGAACCCTATTATGTGATCCGTATGGAGGTCGATGGCAATCGTTTGGTCATCGGCGGAAGAAGGATTTGGAATCCGCCGGCTGCCGGCTTTCCGATTTTCATTTTTTAAGCCGGCCCCCTGAAATCGACGGTCTGAAGGTTTCAGTCCAGGTCCGCTATCGCCATAAACCGGCAACGGCCACTTTGGTCATTCGGGCCGATAAAAATTTGTGCCTCCATTTTGAAAATCCGCAAAAGGCGGTCACCCCAGGCCAGGCCGCGGTGATTTATTCCGGAGAACACCTGCTGGGAGGGGGCTGGATTGAAGAAACGTGGAGAAAATAACCCCTGCCGAGTAGCGGTTTATACCCTGGGTTGCAAGGTCAACCAATTTGAATCCGCCTGCCTGCTGGAGCGGTTTCAGGCCCAGGGTTGGGAAGCCGTCCCCTTCAAAGACAAAGCCGATTGCTATTTGATTAATACCTGCGCCGTCACGGCTGAGGCCCAGAGACAATCGGCCCAGATGGTCCGCCAGGTTATCCGGAACTATCCCGGATCCCTGGTCGTGGCCGCCGGATGTGCCGCCCAGCTTTTTCCCGAAGAATACGAAAAAATTCCCGGGTTGGATTACATAGCCGGAACATTCAAAAAGTTGGAGATCCCCTATAAGATAAGATCCCTGGGAAAGACCCAATCCCCATATCTTTTACATTCTCCGGAATCCGAGCACACCCTTGAGGCCCAGTTCCCAATGACTGCCCAAAGGACCAGGGCCTTTGTACGCATCCAGGAAGGCTGCAATGCCCAATGCAGTTACTGCCTGGTACCCCGAGCCAGGGGCAGGTCCCGGAGTCTTTTGTTGACGGAGGTCATCTCCGGAGTCGAGGTACTTGCCGGCCAGGGGATCAAGGAATTGATCCTCACCGGCATCCATCTTGGACAATATGGGGGAGACCTCCGCCCGCAGGAAAGCCTGGTTACTCTTTTAGAAATTCTCCTTCCCCAAAACCCGGGGGTCTATTTCCGTTTAAGCTCCCTGGAACCCCAGGAAGTCACTCCGGCCCTGCTCGCCCTGTTTAAGAAATATCCCAACCTCTGTCCCCATCTGCATATTCCCTTGCAGGCCGGCGAAGATTCCCTGTTAAAAAAAATGAACCGGTCCTATTCCACGGAATTTTATGGCCGGTTGATTCGGACGATTCACCAGGAAATTCCCATCGCGGCCATCGGGGCAGATCTGATTGTCGGTTTTCCAGGGGAAGTAGAGGCCCTTTTTCAAAAAACTTTGAAGTTTATCAACGGCCTGCCTTTGTCCTATCTCCACATTTTTCCTTACTCCGCCAGGCCCGATACCCCGGCCGCCGATTTTCCCCATCCGGTCCCGGAAAAGATTAAAAGGAACGCTTGCATATCATCAGGGACGTCGACCGGCAGAAAAAAAAGGAATTTTTACACCATTGTTTGGGGCAAATTTTCTCGGCCCTCATCCTTCAACCGGGAAAGCAAAAAGGCTGGTTTAAGGCCTTGACCGAAAACTACTTGACCGTTTCGGTCCCCGGAAATTTCCAAAGAAACGATCGCCTCCGGGTCCGCTTAAAAATTTTGGACCCATCCAATGGATTGATTGGTGAGGCCCTTCCCTGATTTTTTCATTGGTTAACATGAATAATCTTTTGTGATATAAATTAAAGTTGATCTGCTGTTACATTAAAAAAATACCATGGACTCAAAATCATCTTCCAGGAGGCGCTCCTATGCTGGTAAAAAACAGAATGACCACCGAAGTCATCACCCTAAACCCGGACCAAACCTTATTAAAGGCCATGACATTGATACAACAAAAGGGCATCCGCCATCTGCCTGTCGTCCAGGGGGATAAAGTCGTCGGCATGGTTACCGAGTTCGACGTACGAAAAGCCGGGGCCTCTGATTCCAGCACCCTTTCGGTTTTTGAACTGAATTATTTACTGGATCAAATCAAGGTGGGCAGTTTTATGTCCAAAAAATTAATTACCGTGTCTCCCGAAGAACCCATCGAAGTGGCGGCTAAAAAGATTTACGATCACAAAATCGGGGCCTTGCCGGTAGTGGAGAAAGATCGGCTCATAGGACTTATTACCAGTTCCGATATTTTGGAGACCTTTATCGAGGTTTTGGGGATTAATGAGCCGAGTATTCGGGTCGAAGTGGAATTGGAAAATCGGACCGGGGCCCTGGCCGATACGGCCAAGATCCTAAAAGACATGGGACTTTATCTGGTTAGCGTGGTCACCCTGCCCCAGGAAGAAGGGAAAAAGACCCGGGTCACAGTTTTTCGGGTCCGTCCCACGGATGAAAAAAAACTGAAAGATTACCTGCGGACCGTCGGGCCGCCGATTCTGGCCGTGAGCTGATCTTCTCTTAATCACTCGAAAACTACTACTTTATAAACTTGACATCTTTTTTAAAGTTAGATACCCATAATCCTTACCATCCATCATGATCACAATGTAATCTGGTAGGAGGCGACCCGAAGGCTACCCCTTCCAACAGAACGGCTCGGTACCCGCCAGGTAAGCCGCTCTTCGATTAGCGACTGAACTTCAGTTCAAGAGGTAGTTGCCTCTGGATGAAGTCACTTAGAAAGGTCAACCTTTGCCTTCTGAACCATTGGAGATTCATGATACAACGAGCCTCCCGCCGATTGACCGATTGCCACTTGTTCATTTTAACCCAGACTTGGTTCGCTTCCCGGCCTTTATAGTCGGATCGGTTTAGCATCCTCTGAAACTTGCGAGGGTTTTTCCATTTCTTTAATTGCATGGATCTGAGCCTACTCCGAATCCAGCCATCGAGTTCCGCAAATAGTCTGCTAAACTCCTGGACCCAAAAGGTAGGCGATCCACCCTCGTAAGTATTCATTGAGTTCCTGGATCACCTGGTTCATAGATAGGGGATTGTTCCTCCGGGTTAATTCTCGTATCCTGTTCTTGAATTTAACCCTCGCCTTATTGCTGACTCGGATTTTCCCCCTGAGTATTTGAAACCCCAGGAAAGGAATATCTTTAATCAGCGCT
>CAWIRY010000059.1:0-15585 GCA_963838485.1 uncultured delta proteobacterium
CATTCTTGATGGACTCGTAAAAAGTCATCAAAGAGACGGCAAAGTAAAAAGCTCCAGATGCAAGGCGCGCAAATCCTGAGGAGTGAGGTGTACTTATATGTACGCTGCAACGACGAAGGACGCCGCTCAACACAGCAGATGGACTTTTTACGAAGCCGTCAATAATGAATGCCCCAATTAAAATCCTGCATATCGATCCTGATTTTAAAGTTACCTATTTTATTAAATATCCAGGAAGTATAAGAAGTATAATCCATTCCCTTGTTCCGCTCGAACAGGCCGTGCAACTCTTGAAAACCGAGGAATTCGATTTGATTCTTTCAGAACCCCACAATAAGGCGATCATGAAACCTCAAGCCAATTCTTTAACCATGGATAACAAGATCCGCATCCTAATCGTCGATGACAACCCCATTCTCCGAGAGGGATTAAAGTCCGTTCTTTCCCATTCTCCTATTTTAGATATCGTTGGTGAAGCCGCCGACGGTCTTGAAGCCATTGATTCTGTTAAAAAATTTCATCCCGACCTGGTTTTGATGGATCTATCTATGCCCCGGATGGATGGTATAGCCGCTACAAGGGAGATCAAGAAAAAATGGCCTGAGACTAAAATTCTGGCTTTCACCGTTCACAAAACCCCTGAATACCAGACGGCCGCCCTGGAGGCCGGTGTGGACGGGTATCTTGTGAAAGATTCTTCCCGCACCGAATTGATTCAATCCATCAAAGATACCCTGGATGGAAAGCACGGGCTCCATCAAAAGATCTCGGAATAGGGCTGCCACCGGCCCCCTTTTCCTTACCCATTTTTCTTATCCATTCACCATGATGTACCGGAGTTTTTATGAATGAGGTTGGGTTTTTTTCAAGCGATTTTTTGGTATATCCGGAATCAATGCCGTTCTGGTTACAAATTCTTCAAAAAGCCTTTGCAGTTCGGAACAGTCCATATTACCAGAGACTGTTCCGAAAACCCCCATAAGTAGCATCAATATACAGTATTTTTACTTAAGAAATATAGGTATTCCGTTATGGATATTCCGAATTATTCTATACTATTATTAATAATAAAAAAAGTCATTAAAGTACAGCAAGCATTCGTGACTACAAAAAAGGAAGGGAGGTAAAATTTATGAAAAAGATTTCTGCAATATCCAATCCAGATAGAATACATAGCTTTTTGCCGCTGAAACCGATCGGAATATCCCCTCCTAAAGTGACCAAAAGGATTCCTTTGGAAGAAAATTTAAAAAAAGCCCTATCCTTAGATCAATATAGGATTGATGATTGCTTTTTGCCTCCTGACGATTTTAGAAGACAATTACGGAGAGAAAAACGCCGGCTCGAACGTTCTTCGGCGCCTTTATCCATAGCCCTATTTCAATTAAGTGAACCTGTTTTGAATAATGAATTTGAACTTAAGAAGTTTTTGGATTGCTTAAGGACCAAGACCCGGGAAACGGACATCAAGGGCTGGGTCAATTCCAAAACTATCGGGGTAATCCTTCTTGATACTAATGAAGCGGGACTGAATTGTTGTGTTGATTCGATTATAAAGGAAAATGGGAACCGGTTTTTGCCCGTTGTTAAAGGGAGTTATCCTGATTCCATCTTTGAAAAAATATTAGCTGAATCAAAAGCGGCGCCGGATCTTTTCCCCTTTGACCTGGATTATGCCTCAGAAGACAGGCCGGTCCATCGTTTTTTTAAAAGGTGTTTGGATTTATTCGGCTTTATAATAGGGTTGATCCTTTTTTCACCCCTTATGGCTTTGACGGCTATGGCGATCAAGATAACTTCTCCGGGTCCGGTGATCTTTAAACAATTTCGCATAGGATGCAAAGGAAGCCGCTTTCCCTTCCGCAAGTTTCGTTCCATGCATGTCAATAATGATGATCGGGTTCATAGGGAATATTTGGCCAGGCTCATCGAAGGAAAACATGAGGATATTAATAATGGGAATGGGGATCAGCCATTTTTTAAAATAAAAAATGACAACCGAATTACTCCTGTCGGGAGGATTATTCGCAAGTTCAGCTTAGACGAACTTCCCCAATTTTTTAATGTACTTAAGGGGGAAATGAGTCTGGTGGGTCCCAGACCCCCGATACCTTATGAAATTGAAAAGTATCAACCATGGCATCTTCGACGCATTTTGGAAATTAAACCGGGAATCACAGGTCTTTGGCAGGTGGAGGGGAGAAGTAGGACCTCTTTCGATGATATGGTTCGCTTGGATCTGCGTTACGCCAGGGACTGGTCCATCTGGTTGGATATAAAGATTTTATTGAAAACGGTTAAAGCGGTTATGGAAGCAAAAGGCGCCGCCTGAACTCCTTTTTTATCTTCTTGATCCTGTCTTTCCCTTGCTTTATACTTTTCCCCTCTAAAAGAAAATTCTGAATAGGTTGTGGGGAGTGCCGAGCAGGTAGCCCCAATCAGCGTTTTTCTGACCGTGGCTAACCGCCAAGGGAAACTTTCCACTCTATTACTGGAGGTATTTACCCCATGGCAAACCATCCCTGCATCGTAATACCTGGGATCAAGGGAACGGGCCTTGAAAATATTTACGAGTTGCCGCCGACGACTACGTGGTCAACCTGGGAAGCTGGTGTAGTGGCGCCGGATTTTGACAGCTTGGCCCTTGAATCGAACGGCGTAGTGGATGAGTCCGAAGTCGTGGTGAACCGTGCCACTCAACTCCTCGGTGTCGCTTACGACTCTTTTGTTCAGTCACTGCGGGGCCGGAAGTTGACCGTGTATTTATTCCCCTACGATTGGCGCTATTCCATGGCCCGCAGCGCAAAAAAGCTGGTGAATTACGTCCGGGCGTTGCAGAAGAAAAATCTCCGGTCGCTCGCCCCCGCCAATTGGGACAAGGCGTTTGACTTCGCCTGCCACAGCATGGGCGGGCTGGTCTTTCGGCAGTTCGTAGCCGCTTGGAGAAGCGCCATGCCCGGCACTCCCCTTCCTGTCAACCGAGTGGTCTTCATCGCCACGCCTCACCTCGGATCAGTTGACGCGGTTGAGTCGATGATTCGCGGTGAAACCGTGCTCTTCGGCGGCCAAAAGGAATTGCGCAAACTGGCCCGAACTTTTCCTGGGGTATACGAACTTCTACCCAATCCGAGTCTCCAGAATACGGTCGTGAATCAAGACCAACTCCCCCTGGACATCTTCGACGTCCACAATTGGCAGTCGAGCGTTACCCCGGTATCCGAACGACCCGGAAGATTTTGATGTGGAGCAGACCCACCTGACGGCCGCGCGTGGGGTCTTGAACGCTCTACCGGATGTGAGTAAGTCCGAGTTTGGGCTCGCTGGCCGCATCCTTGTGATCTACGGGATCAGACCGAATTCGACCTTGCGCACTGTCACGGTCGATCAGCAAAATAATAATTGGTACGACTTCGACCACGCAAAGATGGGCGATGGCGACCAAGTTGTTCCCGTGGAGTCCGCCTTGCTGCCGGGGGTTCCGTCGGTGGAGGTTCGCGGAGAAGACATTTCAGTGTTCAACTTAAAATCCCACGTTCTCTCCCTGCATGCCTTGCTTCCTTCTTTGGATGAGGTCTCCTCTATTACGTCACGATTCTTCACCGGCGTAACTGGTGCTGCGCTTCTTCCCATAGGAACCGACCGGACGCGCTTTCATCCGTAAGATTAGTTTTCGTTCACCGGACCTAACGGAAAGATGACAACTTATTGAATCGTGGAAGCGCAGTTTACCTGGTTTCGTTTCTTGTGGTCGGCGGAATAGTCTTATCAATCGGACTTAAGCCCTTATTTTTCTCCCAGGAACGGATGACTTAATTCCCAGAAGAGGCCCAGAGCATCTACCGATCTAAGAACTGAGGTGGTCCCCAAGAATTGGACAATGTTCACGTTTCCCTTATTTTAGTCTCCAGTTTCGGTAGGCCCGGAGGGGGAGGATAAGACCAAAGAATGGAATCATGTACATGGCCGCCACCGTAGGCTCCAGGGGCGTAAAGAATTGAGAGCTAAAGACGATTACAAGCACGTTATTCATGAGGCCAAGGCTGATGACTGCGGCCAATTGATCCTGCAATGGCCTCCCCCAAGCCAGAATAAGGCCCGATATTAGATAGAGGCCGCCGAGAATGATCGACACCAGGATCGCTACCGCGATTGTCGCAGGCCTTTGATAGAAAAAGTCAGAGTATTTGGAGAATATTCCCAGGTTGGTCATGGCAAAAAGAACCAAAGCGATATAATACTGGTTCTTCATCAACGCCTGAGTAAGTCCCTCTGATAATCTTCTAACCCCTTCAGCCAGCAAAATGGGAATGAAGATGACCATAGATAGAAGCCTAATCATGCTTAATAGGGAAATATCCAGCGCCTTTCCGAAAAGGAAATCCACGAGCACAGGGAGAGTGAAAGGAACCAGGAGAGACGATATGATCACCATGACGAGAACGACGGGTGTGTTGGCTTCGAGAAGATTAGAGATGAAGGGCGCGACAACACCTGTGGATATCCCGCTCAAAAGCAAGGCAGACAGAGCATATTCGGGCCATATAATTTTAAATAGGATAGCGATCGTCACTGGCAGGAGGATCATTCGTAGGACCAGAAAAAGCGAGATTTCCCCGAGAGATTCTGCCAGGGTCTTCTTAATGTCGGCAAGGCGAAGAGGGAGAAAACTGAGAAATAGGAGGATCATCATGGAATAAAAAGGGACGGGCTGAAAAATGGAACTAAAACCAGGGAAAAAGATTCCTGTAAGAAGGGATGAATAGATCACCACTAAGAGAATCGCATCTTTTGCACGAAACATCCTTTATCCTCCCCTCTACATCCACGACAATAGAAGTGCTTTCCGACCTTTATTCAGACGATAAGGAGTCTTTTGGGGGAGTCCGAGATTACGGGATTAGGTCTTGTGTGTCAAGACAAAATCAATCCACCGCTCCCTTTTATTTGCTTGATCCCGTCTTTCCCTTGCTTTATACTTTTCCCCTCTAAAAGAAAATTCTGAATAGGTTGTGGGGAGTGCCGAGCAGGTAGCCCCAATCAGCTTTTTTCTGACCGTGGCAGTATTTTTTTATAAATAAATTCATTTTCGGGGACATTTCGGCAAAACTTTTTATTTATATTGTTATGTCAAAAAAGAAAAGGAGGTATTAATGAAAACCTACCTAAACTACGTAGTCTTTGTTGCTCTTCTTGTCATTTCAATGCCTTTGTCCGTATCGGCCGATTCCATAAAACTTTATGCAGCAGGAAGCTTGAAGGCGGCCCTCGGCGATGTAGCGACTTCCTTTGAAAAAACCTATAAGACGAAAGTTATCGCAAAATTCGGCCCCAGCGGCCTTTTAAGAAAGGCCATAGAAGGAGGTGAAAATCCCGATGTTTTCGCTTCTGCCGATATGACTCACCCCGAAAAACTCGCATCCAGCGGATGGGGAAGTCCCGTTGTGTTGTTTGCCCGTAATCAGCTTTGTGTATTGGCTCAGTCTGATGTAGAGGTAACAACAGACAACCTTTTTAATGCCCTTATGAATAAGAACGTCAGAGTGGGGACTTCGACACCAAAAGCAGATCCAAGTGGAGACTATGCCTGGGAACTTTTTAGAAAGGCAGATACGATAAAGAAGGGGAGCTTTACAACCCTTTCCGGGAAGGCACTTCAACTCACTGGCGGGCCAAACAGTGAAAAGGCTCCCGAAGGACGCAACCAATACGGATGGGTAATGGGAGAGAAGAAGGCTGACCTCTTCCTTACTTACTGCACCAATGCTGTATTGGCTCGAAAAGAAGTGCAAGCCCTTAAGATCATCAGGATACCTGAAGAGCTTTCTGTGGGAGCCGATTACGGCCTTTTAGTCAGGAATGGAGCGCCGGATGAGGCTTGGAGGCTGGCCATGTATATTTTGTCGCCCGAGGGCCAAAAGATACTGAGAGAATATGGATTTGAAGCCACAGCGATTCCGAAATAATAATAAAAGCCACACATCCGGGAGGTTTAAAATGTGGAAGAGGTTTAGTGAATTTTCTTGTAGGCAGATAAGCAGGCCAAATCCGAGCGCACCTATAGGGCTTCGAACTCTACGGCTAATCATACCCGTCGCCCTGTATTTAGCGCTTTGGGCCGCGCCTGTTGTGGCGGCTCCACCTGGCGCGACCATCGAATATCAACCCATGGCGAGCAGCGGTCTTGCGGCCGGTTATCCGTTTGAGTCATGGGTCGTTTTTAATATATCGTCGAACCCGACTGTACCGGGCATGTCTCTACCGGCGGGGGCGACATTCCGTTTCACTTTCCCGGTGGACTTTACGCCGCAAACCGGACATGCTCCCCAGGCTGTTCTCCTCTACAATTGGCCGCAAAAGGCCGCGCCCGTGCCCTTCACCATCGCGTTGGATCCCCAGGACATGCGCACGATTGTTCTCAAAATATCGGCGCCCTTTCCCGCCTTCCCGCCGGAAAGGCCCGGTTTGAAGTCGATACACCTACGGTGGGGGCCACTTAACCCCAAGGAGGCGGGGGATTATCCAATCACGATCCAGCTATCGGATGCTGGGGAATTTTCCGGGACGACCCAGGCCATAGAACACGTCACCGCCAAACCGCTCCCGAATATCGCCGCCTACAATCAACTTCATGAGGGCCGCAACGAGAATTGGCAGCATGTAAAGACAGGACAAACCGCCACGCTGCCCATTGATCTCTTAATAACGATGCCGAATGACTGTCGTTCTTCTATGATGCTTCGCCCAACATCGGGAGGCGATATGGATATCATGGACGACGGGAAACCGATTGGAACGATTACCCGGCGTGGCGTCCCGGTTACACTTAAACCGGAGCCCTTTGGGCCGGGTTTTGCCCGTTTAGGGATCGTACGCTTTCACGTTACCGGTGGACCGACGCCGGGCGTAGCCGAAATCGAGGCGCGTCTCCAGGGAGGCGCAAATTACATAATAACCGTTGTTGTCGAGTAGGGAACTTTGCCGGAACCGGCAATATCAAACCCCCAATAAAGCCAGGAGAGGGCGACCCTGAAACGACCACACTTTTTTGCATATTTCAAAATAATCGTTGTTTATTGTGACTATATTTGTTAAAGACTTGATAGATGCATTCAATAGGCCAAAAAAGAATTATGAGGAACAGAATAAAAGGAGGTTAAAAAAATGCACAATAAAGAAGAATTGTGTCAGAGCATTAAGTCCCTTTATCCGGAGATCGGCCAATGCGGTATAGATGTGACCATCGAGTACGATCAGGATAAAAAGGCCTGGACCGTAGATCTAAAAAAGGAAAACCATCATCTTAAGACCTATCTGGAACCTGAAGATGCGGATACCTGTATGGAAGGAAAACAATGTGTCAGTTTAGGTCTCCAAATAGCCCAATTGGTATCCAACATAAAAACCAGCCGCTAAAACTTTAGACTTCCCCTTGAAGGGTTGGTTACGGCTTTAATCGACTTCTTCAGGGGGATGTCTTTCTCCCTGAACGTTACCAACTCCTTAAAATAAGCTCAGACTTTCAGTGTTCAGTCTTGATTTTAACTTTCCCCCGTGCAGTTATTCCGGGACACACGTTTGGAGGGATCTTGACGGTAGTATTCCTGCAAAACACGATAAAGATCTGGTGCATGCTCAATCATTAACCGGGGGTGGACCTCGACTTTCCTTTACAGTAACCGAATCCCTTATTAACCTGGAGATGCCGGAAAATTATTGATAAAACTACTTTACGGCAACCTTCAGGCCCTTCCCTGGTGTGAACTTGGGGACCTTTTTGGCCGCGATTTTCATCTCCTTACCGGTTTGCGGGTTCCTTCCCTTTCGGGCAGCTCTCTTGGTCACGCTGAAGGTGCCAAAACCAATCAGGGTTACTTTGTCGCCCTTCTTTAAGGCCTTTATAATAGCCTCCAAGATGGTATTTACCGCTGCCTCCGCTTCTTTCTTCGTACCCGCCACCTTGGCCAATTCCCTGATCAGATCTCCTTTATTCATAAGTTTTCCCTCCGATACGGTTTTGTCTTTTCTATGTGGCGGCGCGATCAGTGAACCGGCTTGGAAAACCAAGTCGAGCTGGTACCTGGTTGCCACCGATGACAAGATGATCCCACCTCCGGCCCAACGCCTCATGGCCCAGCGTGCGGGTTCCACTGTCGTCGAGGCTGCGGGTAGTCACGCGATCTACGTGTCGCAGCCGAATGCGGTGGCTGCAATCATCGAAAAGGCCGCCAAGGAAGTGAAAGTGGCCGCGAACTGAACCTGGCGAATGCGCGGAAGGCGATTTGTCTGGTGACACGTGGCATCAAACCCGCGGTTGGTTTTAAGAAAACCGGGGTCGCCATTGACAGGAGACATGCAACAATCAGAAAAGCATTGTCCAACAAGGCAATCCAGCTGAGCGGGGCCACCATCCTGGTTTTCCGGGCTTCAAAGCTATTTCAGGCGGCACCGGCAGTTTAGCTGAGCGTTAATAATTTTCAACCCGTAATCATTGACTTCTAATCAAGTTCCAATACAAGAGTAGGTGCAACCGTTCAAATTGATAGGGGTGGGTTATAATGCATAAATCTCAAGGCTCCATGGGGAATCGTGTTCGTGCAATGTGTTTAAAAATTTTTCAACCATGGCCGATACAGACGGCCGGGTCCTTATAGGCTGCGGGGGTTTGCTGAGGGATCAGGGCGGCTAGAAAAATAATCTTTAGGCTACCGAATTTTTACTCCTTGAATGGTCTGCCCGAAATATTTTCCGAATGGGGACCGGTCGCCGGTGATGAGGTAATCGGCTTTGCTGGCCATAGCGGCTAAAAATATCGGATGATCTTTTTCCGGCAGGTCAATCGGGCAGGGTATGGGGGCTATCGCTATCGGCGGAAAAAGATTACTTCCTGAAGTCATTTATCTGTGATAAACTGATAGGTATTAATTGTTGGCCCGGAAGACAAAAAACCTGATGGACCACAACAAAAAGTCGGAGATGCACACGTGAGCGTTGAAGAACTCAAAAAAGAGGCCCTTTGCTTGACTCCGGAAGCTCGCGCATACTTGGCTCGCGAGCTACTCGCCAGTTTGGACGCGATGAGCGAGGCCGAAATAGAAAAGCTTTGGGTGGACGAGGCGATCCGTCGTGATAAGGAACTCGACAGTGGTGCGGCCCGCGTTTATCCGGCTGATGAGGTGCTTGCCCGAGCGCGGGCTCGCCGGAAATGAGCCGGCTATTCTCGATTCATGAGACTGCCGAGATCGAGATCAACGAAGCGGCTGATTTCTATGACCTCGAAAGCCCGGGGCTTGGCAGCGTATTCATCGATGATGTCCACCGTGCGGTAGATACCCACGGGCTTACGCCCGTGGTACTAAAGGCTAAAATCAAAAGTTAACTGGAGTTATCCTGATATACCCCATCAGAACTTAATTGTTTTTTCATATCAGGAGGATATCACAAGCTCTTGAGGTTCAACAAGTTTTAGTTCTATGCGGTAACGCTTTTACCCACGGGCTTACGCCCGTGGTCCTCAGCTTAATTTTGATAGAGAGTCTCTCTCAGTTCCCGGAAGCGGCGCCGCTTATCCGCGGACGTGTCAGAAAGAAGCCGCTCGTCAAATTCCCGTACTCTCTCGTCTACTCCGTCCAACCTGACGAAGTCAGGCTCCTGGCCGTGGCGCACCAAAAGAGACGCCCCTTCTACTGGCGTGGTCGCCACTGAGGCAATTGGACCGCCGATGTTATGAGTGCCTATTGGGTGCAGTTTGCGAAAACTGGAAATCCCAACAAAGAAGGTCTGGCGGAATGGCTTGCCTATGATTCAAGCAAAGGCCAATATATCGAATTTGGAGAAGAAGTTAAGGTTGGTCAGAGCTTGCGTAAAGAAAAATTGGACATGTGGGATAATTTCGTATCAGAGGGCTGCAAAAATCGTTAAAGTGGGTTTCTTGTGATCCATGAGAAAAGGTAGCAGAGGATGGAAACTAACAGAGTGGGTTGTCAATCACAGCCCACTCCGCCTCTTTTTCATTAAGCACATTTCAATCGGTAATTATTGGAATTTAAAACTACAAGTCTCCAACATTTGTAGGTGAATAAGAGAAAGCGAAGGCCTCGTCTGGTCATATATTAATAGATGAATAAGTTCTGGTTTTACATCGATACGCGGCCGATTGGTTCAATTTATGGAACTGTTATTTTTCTTATATAATCTACCTGATGTTATTTTTACATTGACCTTTGGATTGGCGGTCTTCTTGTTTTTGGCCTCCTACATGATACGACTTATTGTTCAGACAAAGAATGTAACTGTGGCACAGCCTGTGCGTTTGCCCGTCTGGTTATTTTGGTTAACGCCCTTGTATCCAAGTTGGTTGGATAAACTGACCTTGCGGCATATCCTGAAGGCCTTCATTCAGGCTTTGGGCTTTGCCACAGTTCTATGGATATTGCTGATGATTGTTCTTTTGATTGTGCTGGCCAAGGTATACGGTTCATGAGTTCAGACATCGCACTTTTGCCGCAAATCCGGTATTGGTATCTCGGGTTCTTCGTCTCAATGGGAAGCCTCTTTGCTGTCGCAGCAGCCTTGGCTGTTGGAGTTCTATTAACCCATTGGCTCTATCTGTGCGCTCACACTATAGAATCAAAGTCAACCCCATTGTCCTATCCCAGGGCTATAGTGAGATTATCCGGATTCCAGGCGCTTGTCGCGGGTGCCGTGCTGGTTCCATTTGTCACTATAGCGATTTACTATCTCCTTTTTTCGCTTGTGTGGAAGCTGGCTCCGGTCATGCCTTCCTTCCCCTCCGCTGAAGTTCCCTCTATTGATTTCGGATATGGGTCAGCCGGTGGATGGTTTTCAAGCATGGCTTCACTCGTTATGTTTCTCGGTGCATTAGCTGTGTTCATTTCCGGAGCAACCTTCTTTTTTCTCCGCCACTACGCCAGGAGAATAGGAGATGAAATGGATTCACTCGGACTCTTCAAGAGGGTCATACGAAGGTACTTTCATGAAAGTGTTTTTATTGGCTTTCTGCTGACCCTCATCACTTGCCCGGTTCTCTTTAACTTCCTGTATAATCTGGCGTTGCTCGTCATGCTTCTCGCACCCTCAACCGTTGGTCAACTGCCGAGGATAGCATTTTCTGGTGCTGAAAATATATATATGCGTTCATTGCAGATTTTCGGTTCCTGTCTTATCATCATTCTCTTCACCCCCGCTATCTTGCTGCTGCTTAGGAGCCTCCGATTGCAGTGGCGCTATACAATTGAGAACCCCATAATGAAAGTGATTTTCATTCGCAGTGTCAAATTCTCCTGTTTAGGCTTATTTGCCTATATTGGTTGCATCATGACATATTTTCTGGGAAATTCCTTACTCAGAATTATTGTTCAAACGGCTTTTAGATGAGATTATTGCCTTTGGAAGTATCTGAAATAGCAAAGTGGTGGTGAAGGATGAATTGAATATTCTGAAATTGATTTTCCAGACTCGGCTTAGTTCCCTTTTCGCCAGAAGACGTCCTCCTTCCCCCTTGCCTTCCGACCTATTTTTATCTTGATCCTGTCTTTTTCTTTCCATATACTCTTCTTATAAGAAGCAAGTCCATATCAAATAAAGCTTCCTGGACAGGTTAGAGTGGGTCTCTTATGCGCCATTGGATGATAACAATAATCTTTATCTGCCTGTTTTTTCCCAAGGCAGGATTGTCAGATATCTATTACTGGGTCGATGACCAGGGGATTCAGAACTACACAGCGACACTTGAGAGCATCCCCGAGGAATACCGGTCCAACGCTCAACAGCTTTCACTTCCACCGGCTCCTCCTGCCCCACCTGAACTGAATCCGAGTCCGCCCTCCAATGGCCCGACGAGAATTCCGTTCTCCCCAGGCCCTCCTGTTTTGGTAAAGGCCAAAATAAACGGCCTCGGACCCATCACGCTCATCCTTGATACCGGTGCCGAACGCACCATAATTTCACCCGCGGCTCAGTCAAGGTTAGGTCTTTCTTTGGAAAACGCCCCGCCCATTATCCTTAAAGGCGTGACCGGAACGGGTTACGCGAGCAGAGTATGGGTTGATTTCATTGAAGTCGGCGAAACCAGAGTGGGTCCACTTCTTGTTGTCGTTTATGAGGCCGACCTTAAGGGAGCCGATGGTTTGCTGGGCCGGGATTTTCTATCCCACCTTAACGTGACTATTGACCCAAAAGAAAAAGTGGTCACGCTCACACCTAACTAGTATCCGTCCGGAAACTATAACTTTCCGGACGGAGCGCTCAGCCATCAGCTTTTAGCTTTCAGCAAAACCCTTTATCTTTGGGGAGTTGGGCTAAATGCTGACCGCTGACTGCTGAAGGCTATCCGGAAATCTTGGATTTCCGGATGAAAACTAACTAAGGCAAGGGGGCAATGAACCGGGGAACGCCGTTAAAGGACTCCCCTAATCCAATGGTCCAACCCCCAAAATAATCTCCTATTCACTATAAGTCGTGTATAATAAGGTCTATTCAAAGGTCAAATCAGTAAGATAACCCGTCTTCCAGCTTCGCCACTTTACCCTAAAGGGGGGCAAGAAAATGGAGGAAATTAGGAAACCCCGTTTTTCATTCGAGGGGCGGGGTTTTTTATTTTCGGCCAGGCATCGAGTGCCGTGGGGTTGGCGATGAGCGCCTGGCAGGATTCCTCCTGGAAGCTTGTGTACCACCCCACCGGGCACTCGGGGGCTGCTCACAGGGCCACGGTAGCGGGGTCAGGGCGAGCCTGATCACCTTCCAAGCGGCCTCCTGAGCACCCTGAAGGAGAGCTGGCCGACATAGGACTGGCGCTGTGGGGCGAGATGTACGACGTGCCGTATGCCTGAGGTTCCCATCAACCTTCGGGAAGAGCGGCAAAATCACGCTTGGCCTGCCGATACCAACCCATACCTTTGATGGGGTTCTTCCACCGACCCTTCATCTCCTTCAAGGCAGCTTCGTGCTCCTTTCACCGTTAGCGACCATCTCCTTGAGATGTCGATCTTGCGCCTTGATCACCTCGTCTGCAGTCGTGCCCTGGTGCGGAGAGTCGCACGGGCCACCAAGTTGCTCACACGTCATGGTCTTCATGCTCCTCGCTTCCTTTCCCTGTGTCTGACTGTTCTTCGGAATCGCCAATGTGGTCCACGCGCTTCAATCTCTTGACTCGCCCGACACGGACTATCTCCATGGTCGCCAGCACATCTGGGTCAGCGATCAGCTCGACCTCGTGCACCAGGCCCGACTCGTTGACATGGAATACGAATGCCACCTTGGTCGATCCGGCGTGGATCCAAGCGGCACCCAGCTCACCGTCGATGGTGACCGGTGCCGCTCCCCGGGCGCCGTTGAAGCGAGCAGCCACGGCGGCTGCCCCTGTACGCGGATTCTGAGCCCATCGTCTGCCCGACCAGGTCGGCACGCATGACGACGTCGGGCGCGAGCAGCGACAACAAGCTGGCAAGCTCCCCACCGCGGGCTGCAGTGAGGAATACGTCGACGACCCGCTGGCTCTCGGCGCGCGCTGCCCGTGATGCGGCCGGCTCCGGCACGCCCTGCACCTTGCGCCACGCCCGGCTCGCCAACTGGCGTACAGCGGTACTCGAGCGCCCCATGACCGCGCTCACCTCGTCGAACGGATAACCGAACACATCGTGCAGGACGAACGCAACCCGCTCGGCCGGCGCCAGGGCATCGAGGACGACCTGCATCGCGTCGCCCGTCATCTCGGCGAGCAACACGTCGGCCTCAGGGTCAGTCGGAGCATCGTCGTGGGGACCCGGCCTCGGCCACCGACCTGGTACGCCGCTTGCGTAGCTGGTCAAGGCGAAGCCACGTCACCACGGTCGTGAGCCAGGCGGGGAGGTCATCGATTGCGTCGGTGCGGGAGAGTCGAAGCCAGGCTTCCTGAATGACGTCGTCCGCATCGGCCTCCGACCCGAGTATCCGGATTGCGATCACGGTCAACCGGGGCCGCTCGGCGTCGAAATCGGTCACTTCCATCGTGGTCACACCCTATTGACGTACGGCACCTCCAGATTGTGACTGCCACGCTCACGACGGGAAAATCCCTGGCGGCGACCGTCCATAAAGTGCCGGTCGGGGACGCCACCCGTGTAATCACGATTTCGGGACAGAACTGGGAGAATTCGTCGATGAGCAGTCCGCCAACGAGGCGGTTTGCCGATCGTCCCAACGTCACCCTCAACGTCACCCTCCCTGGTCTGGCCGCTAATTCCCTGCCCGGTGATGGAAGGCTGGACGGCGATGACGGGAGGGACCGCAGTCCCAGCTGAGATTCAAGTCGAGAGGTAGATGGGACGCCGAGTTCCACACACGTTCGCACCCGCCACGCTGAATGGCCGAGCCCTCCCCGGATCAGCAGGTACCCCCGCACTCCAGTGGAACGGGCGCCCGGGCTCGGTTCGCTCCACTGGCTCGACCCTGTCAAGCGTCGCCGGCGCCATCCGAGTCCGATGGGCAGCCCGGCCGATCCCACATCACGCCCGCTGAATACCTTGAACACGATTGCATCAAGGGGGTCCCTTGCAGCTGAGAACCGTTCCGACCGACCTCGGAGATCCAGACGACCACTGACGCGGTGTCTTCGCCTCAGCCGCGACTCTGGCGCCCTCTGGCGGGACGGTGACCCCTTCGCCGCTGCCCGCCACCCCTGCACGCGATCGGGAGAGCATCGGAGTGCTCTCGTCGGTGCTCCCGAACAAGGTGGCGCCGGCGGCATCGAGCCCGCCATGACCGCCAACGCAACGTAACCCTCATCGGTTCCGCCAGAGCGGTACGCATCATCCGCACCCGTGCACCAAGAGGTGAGATCGCCCTTCGGGCGGATCCTGACGCCTTCGCCGAACACGTCTCGCGACGGGCGAGGGTGACGTGAGCATCGATGATGCACAGGAGTGGCGCGTAACGTAGATCTCTGGCGATACCGACGTAGGTGCCGGATCAATCCGGCGTTCACGGCGGGCTCGATGTCCGCCCGACGCCGTTTCGATCCGACCGGCCGACGAGACCCGTCCCAGCGGCGTTGCTCATGTGGACGAAGACCGCGAATGGGCCGCGCATTTGCAGGGTGTCGCCACAGTGGGCCGGGATGGCTGGAGATGCGAAGGGGGACCGTCGCTGGAGGTTGGGGCCGCGGACCGGCAAGAGGACACTCGTCCCAAGACCAGCTGGCCGAGCAGCCGAACAGCATCGGCTGGAGTTCCCCGACCTGATCATTTCGGCAGGCGAGCGGTCAGCCGGACGTTGGCGAGCCGAACACGAGTGGGTGGCTCCCCGCAGAAGCCCCTGATCCGGCGCCTCCTGGGATCCACTCTTCGGTCCATCGCCAGGAATCGTGGTGGAGTTCAACACCGCCTTTATCAGGGAGGGTGACGTTGACGCGTTCAAGGTGACGTTGAGGGTGACGTCGAGGGCCGATTGAGGCTCAACGTCACCTCTTGGCACCAACTGCGCTCCGAAGTCCGGGGTGACATTGGAGGTGACGCCGATCCGGAGGATGGGTTGCGACCACGGCACACCGCCTGGCACTGATCACGACCGGAGGATCACCATGCGCAACAA
>CAWIRY010000060.1:0-9729 GCA_963838485.1 uncultured delta proteobacterium
CCTGTTTTTAAATTAAACCAAGCCTGGAATTACTTTTATCATCAAGCTCTTCCAAAAACGTCATCCCATTTCAAAAAATGGGGACATATCAAACTGCATTATGGACCAGCCTTTCGGTTACTGAAACCGGTTTATCTTTTGGGAAACCGAACCCGGTTCTTAAGTTTATTGCCCTGCGAAAAGGAAATAATATTTTCATGTTGGAGTCGTCCCACAATAATCCCTGGGCCAATTCCTATCTGTTCTGCAAATCGTAAGATCCTAACCGGGCTAAAATCGTTTCCGGTTATGAAATTTTTATAAGTTTCCTTGGGAATTAACATTTCTTGGGCAAAAAGATCGGCCTCCTTTTCCTTGGAGATCCTCTCGGTTTCTTGGCGACCATCTCCTTGGGCCTCAATATAGATTTCCTTTTTCCCATGAAGCAGAATATGACCGGCTTCATGAAAAAAGGTGAACCAGAGATGATCATCACTTTTACCGCGCAAACTGAGCTGGATGAGGGCCTTCGAAGGTTTCAGCCAACGTGTGGCTCCATAAAGACGTGTACCCGGGAGTTCCGGGATGAAGACCACGGCCACGCCGCTTCCCGCGCAAAGTTCCTTCATGGCTGGTTCGAACCCCCCGGGACCCTTTTGAGTCAAGGACCGAATTTGTTGTAAAGCTGACCGGAACGAACGCGGTTGAAAAGGCCGGCAATCAACCTTTTGTCCTTCAAGCTCCCCCATGCGCAACCAGGCGGCCACGGCAGCCGGATTCATTTGAAAGGCCGTTGAATTGCGGTAGGCCGCTTGAGGTTTTTCCCAAACCCCCTTCCATTCGGTGACACCGGCTACCCCAAAAAAATTTAAAAGGGTTTGTACCTTTTTAATCAGGCTTTCTTCCTTTGATAACCAGCCCATTTTTATCATGGCCGCCAAAGGAAATCCCTTTAGCCAATTGGCCTGTTTTTTTAGGTAATTCTCTTCTCTAAGCCGGGCCAGTCTCTCTTGATGGTTACGCTCCAGGTTGTTCCAGAAAGAAGCTGGGACACCCAGCACCCTTTCCAATTGGAGGGCCGTTTCCGAGGTAATAGCGGCCTTCCCCATAATGATCTCATTAATGGTCTTTTTGGGGCGGCCTGTCCTTTCCGCCAACTCCGCCTGGCTCATGCCGATCGTTTCCAGAGTTTCTTTCAGGGTCTCACCAGGGGGGACGGCATAGTCCGGTTGAAATGATTGGTCGGCATTCCTATTCATGGGTATCCTCAATTCCTAATATCTTGACTTTAGTGATTTTTTTCCAGTTTAGGCCACCGTCCTCTTTCCGAGGACAATCTTCATAATCAGGAAGAATGATCAGCCGGTATGGTTGCTTTACGTCGAGAGAAATCTCACCCTTACGGTTTCCAGTTAATTCATGGGCTCGGGCTTGCGGGAGGGTGCGTAGTATTTCAAGGTTATCGGCGGCCTGAATTTCAGACAGACGCTGGGTAATTTTCCGGGCCTGTTCGTGGCTAAAGACCTTAACCAAAGCTTTCTCCCTCGAAAAAGTTTTATGGTCTTGTTTCTTTTTAAATGAAATTAACATAGCCACTGTTTAATGTCAAGTGAATAATTAACCCTTAAGGTTAACAATAAATAAGCAAGAAAGGGGGGGATGGGGGTCAGGCCTTTTGACCCAGAAAGGCCTCTTTGATCTTGGGCTCCTGGATCAAATCCTTGGATTCGCCCTTAAGAACGATACGTCCCGTCTCCAGGACATAGCTGAAATGGGACACTTTCAGGGCTTGTTTGACATTCTGTTCCACCAGAAGGACCGTGGTTCCCTCTTTGTTGATCCCTTTGATGGTTCGAAAGATATCGGCCACCACCAGAGGGGCCAATCCCAAAGAAGGTTCATCCAGCAGGAGCAATTTGGGCCTGGCTAACAAGGCCCGGGAGATAGCCAGCATCTGCTGTTCGCCCCCGGAAAGGGAACCTCCCGCTTGGTTCAACCTTTCCCGAAGCCAGGGGAAGCGATCCATTTCTATTTCTATATCTTCTCCTACTTCTTCCTGGTCTTTCCGGTGGTAAGCGCCCATTTCCAGATTTTCCAGGACGGTCATTTTGGCCAGGATGGCCCGGCCTTCCGGCACCAGTGCGATTCCCTTTCTAACGACCTGATGGGGTTTTAAGGCCGTAATATCTTCCTCTAAAAAATGGATTTTTCCGGACTTGGGTTTTAACAGTCCGGCGATGGTCTTGAGCAAAGTGGTTTTTCCGGCCCCGTTCACCCCGAGGATAGCCACAATGGCCCCGGCCGGCACCTCCAGGTCCACCCCTTTAAGGGCCTTGATATTTCCGTAATAGGTTTCAATCCCCGTAACCGATAACAAAAACTATTCCTCTTCTTCGTTTTCTTCTTCCCGGCCTAAGTAGGCTTCAATGACTTCCGGATTGCGCTGGATCTCCTGGGGTGTCCCTTCGGCAATCTTCTGGCCGAAATTTAAAACCACCAGACGGTCGCAAATCTTCATGACCATAGACATATCATGCTCGATCAACAGGACCGTAATCCCCAGCCCGAGGATCTTTTTGATCAAGGCGGCCATCTCACCGGTTTCCATATCATTCATACCGGCCACCGGTTCATCCAATAAAATCAGTCTCGGTTCGCTGGCCAGGGCCCGGGCAATTTCCAACCGCCGTTGAAGGCCGTAGGGCAGACTCATGGCCGGGAAGGTATTATAGCCTTCCAAGCCGACCATATTGAGGAGGTGGTTGGTTTTCTCCCGAATCTGCGCTTCTTCCTTTTTTTGACCCTTGGTGCGAAGGACGCCTCCAAAGACACCGGCTTTGCTCCGGCAATGACGGCCGACCATCACATTTTCCTCTACGGTCATTTGATCGAAAAGCCGAATATTCTGGAAGGTCCGGCCGATGCCCCTCTGGGTGATGTTATGGGTCGAAAGGCCGCTGATCTTTTCACCGGCCAGGAAAATTTCCCCGGAGGTCGGATAGAGAAAAGAGGTGACCACATTAAACAAGGTGGTTTTTCCTGCCCCGTTCGGGCCGATCAACCCCAGGATCTCTCCCTCCTCCAGGGAGAAGGAGACCTCATTCAAGGCCGACAAACCGCCAAAAACCTTGCTGACCCCCTTAAGCTCAAGCAGCATCTGGTCCCCTGCTTTTCCGGCCCCTGAACCGGTCGATCAGGCTGGCATCGATAAATCCCTGGGGTCGGAAGACCATCATCAAGACCAGAACAATCCCATAAATCATATAACGGTACTCACTCAAGGATCGTAAAAATTCAGGCATTATGGTCAGGAAGAAAGCCCCGAAAATCGGACCCCAGAGGATTTCACTGCCGCCAAAGATGGCAAAAACCAGAATTTCCACGGCCCGATGGTAGGTGAAATCAGCCGGGCTGATATATCCGGTCACATGGGCAAAGAGGGCCCCGGAAAAACCGGCCAAAAGGGCCCCCTGGCTGAAGGTCAGGATTTTATAATAAGTCGTGTTGATGCCCATGGCCTCGGCCGCCTTTTCATCCATACGGATGGACTTAAAGGCCCGGCCCACCCGGGAATGATCCAAGCGTCCGAAAAAAAAGACGACCAGGATGGTAATCACCAACAAAATGGAAAAAACCGTCAGGCTGATGAATTCGTTGTTTTTGAGTCCTATGGTTTCCGGAGAAAAACCGGCTTTTTCTAAATGGGCCAGGATCGTCCGCCCTAAGTGAGGTATACCGGCAATGCCCACGGCCCCGCTGGTCAAAGATTCCCAATTGATGAAAAGCACCCGAATCACCTCCCCGAAGCCCAGGGTGGCGATGGCCAGATAGACCCCATGTAAACGCAGGGTGGGTATGCCGATCAAAATGCCCATCAGGGCCGCCAAAATGGATCCGGCTAAAATACCCAGAGGGATGGGCAGTCCTAATTTGGAGGTCAGCAGGGCGGTGGTATAGGCCCCGATACTCATAAACCCGGCGCTGCCTAAGGAAAGCTGTCCCGTGGCCAGGGTGATATAGATACTCAACCCGAGGAGGATGTTGATGAGGATAAAGGAGGCGACCTGGAGGTGATAAGGGTTAATCAAAATGGATGGCTCCGTTAAAAGTAATATCCAAAGCAGTGCGACCGCTAACCTTATCCCTTTCAGGTCCCATTTTTTACCCCTTGGCCTCGGGCAGGGCCTGCCCGAAAAGCCCCTGGGGTTTGATCAGGAGGATGACGATGATGGCCACAAAGGCGATGGCATCCCGGTACCCGGAATAGCCGTAAACTACGACAAAAGTCTCCGAGAGGCCGAGGATCAGGCCCCCGGCCATGGCCCCATTCACACTGCCCATACCCCCCAGGATGATGATGGCCAGCCCCTTCAGGCCCATGGGCAGCCCCATCTGGTTGTTGATGTAATTAAAGGCCATGCCCACCAGGACCCCGGCAATCCCTCCCATGGAAGAGGCCACGACAACGGTCGAGGTGATGATCTTTTTGGTGTCGATCCCGAGCAAACTGGCCGTCTCCAGATTTTCAGCCGTAGCCCTCAGGGCCTTGCCGGCCTTGGCCTTTTTCAGCCAGGTGGAAAGGCCAACCATAAGCACCAGGGATATGATCAGGATAATAATCTGGACCAGATAAATGGTGGTCGAGCCGGTTTCGAATTTGATATCGGCAAAGGAGGTCGGAAAGGGATTGTTTCCGGCCCCAAAGAGGTGGTGGGCCAGATTTTCCAGAAAAATGGATATCCCGATGGTGCTGATCAGGGAGGCCAGATGGGAGGCCCCTTTTCTACCCCGGATGGGTCTTAGGGCCAACCTTTCTAACAGATACCCCATGGCCGCTGTCACCATGATGGCCCCCAGAAAGGCAACGACTATCGGGGCCTGCAACCGGGTGATTAAAAGCATCCCGATAAAGGCCCCGAACATAAAGATCTCCCCATGGGCCATATTGATGATATCCAAGACGCCGAAAACCAAAGTATAGCCCAGGGCCACAATGGCGTAAATACTGCCCAGGGTGATGCCGTTGATGAGTTGTTCGAAAAACAAAAATACTGCCTTCCACCCAAAGAGATTTTTTAGGGGCGGGTTTAAAACCCGCCCCTACGGATACTTTTTTATCTCGTGGTGTCCATCAAGGGTTACATGGTTAATACGAAAACCAGGGTTTAAGGATTCCAGGATTCTGGGGTTCAAGGGCTTTAACTTCCATGCCTTTCACTTGAATCCTTGGCCCCTTGACTTTTTGAATCCTGGTTTCATGCTTCGTCGGCGCCCGCATCAGGCGGGCATGAGAGCGTCGTTCGTCTATTTAAAGAGCTGAAATTTTCCGTTCTTGACGATTAACACATTGGGCTCCATGACCACGTCCCTTTCGGCGTCAAAGGAAAATTTGCCCAGGACGCCGTTAAAGTTCCGGATCCCGGCCAAGGCGTCCCGCAGTTTATCCCGGTCGGCCTGGCCGGCCTTTTTGAGGGCCTCGGCCATGATGTAAAGGGCATCGTAGGCCTGAGCGGCAAACTGGTCCGGTTTCTTGCCATAGGTCTTTTCATACTTCTGGACAAAGGCTTTGACCTTGGGATCGGGTTTATCCGCGAACCAGGGCGTGGCCACGATCAACCCTTCGGCCGCCTCCTTGGCGATGTCGATCACTTTTGGTGAATTAAAGCCGTTGCCCCCGACAAAAGGGACGTTGATCCCCATCTTCCGGGCCTGGGAGAGTATCACTCCCCCCTCTTCGTAAAGGGCCGAGCAGAAGACGGCGTCAGGCTTGGTGGCCTTGATCTTGGTCAACTGGGCCTTGTAATCGGCCTGCCCCTTTTGAAATTCTTCAATGGTGGTTATTTTCAGCCCCAGGTCGGTGGCCACTTTTTTCATGGTGTCAAATGCCGATTTGGTAAAGACGTCGTCGTTCCCGTACAGGATGGCCACCTTCTTGATGTGGTACTTGGCCACGGCCTTTTTAACCGAAGCCGGGATGGCCAGGGCCTCCGGTAAAGAGTTCCGGAAGACATATTTGCCGATCTGGGTGATTCCCACGGCCGTGGTCGAAGTGCCCATGATCGGCACGCCGCTGGCATTGGCCTCAGGGCCGACGACCATCATCTCCGTGCTCAAGGTAGGACCCAGGATGGCTACGACTTTATCGGAGTTGATCAGTTTCTGGCCCGCGGCCAAGGCCTGTTCCTGTTTTCCCGAGGAATCTTCAATGATCAAATCGATTTTGACGTCTCCTCTGGCATTGACTTCGTCCCGGGCCATCTTAAAGCCGTTGGTTATGGCTTCGCCATAGCCGGCCCCCGGTCCGGTTATGATGGAAATGACCCCGATCTTGGCCGGAATGGCCGCAGCCTGGGTCATGGTCGCCGAAACAACCATTAAAAGGGAAAAGGTAAAAATTAAAAAACCGGTTTGGATTCTTTTATCCATAATGCCCTCCTCTAAAATTATTCAGATTTTTTTTAATACCCCCAGGCCCTCCTCTTGTCAAGGATTACTCCTAACTTGACCTCCTTCACTTTTGACCACATGGTCCAGTGGATACGAATGAAGAAGGATGAAAAGAGTCTGGACCAGCTTGACCTGATCATCGAAGAGGAAAACCGCCATGTCCGGCTTTTGGAGGATTGTCTTGAAAAAAGGGAGAACTTGACCCTTGGAACCTTCTGTGTTACAAAACCCTAAATAAAGTTTTCGCCTGAGTGCGATGGTTTTTAATCCATAAGAAGACTATAACAAGGAATCTCGATGAAAGCTAATGGCCAACGGCATCGCCTGATTCTTCAAACCATCGCCCGGCGGGCAATGCTCGAACGGGGATTGCTTCCTGATTTCTCTCCCCAGGTCCTGGCAGAAGTAGACCGGATCCCAACCCCGGCAGCGGTCTTCGGCGAGACGGTCCGTGACCTCCGGAACCTTCTCTGGGCTTCCATTGACAATGATGATTCCCGGGATCTTGACCAACTGACCGTTGCCGAGGAAATGCCCGGAGGCGAAGTCAAAGTATTCATTGCCGTGGCCGATGTGGACGCCCTGGTCCGGAAGGGCTTTGCCATAGACCACCATGCTCAACACAACACCACCTCAGTCTACACGGCGGCCACCATATTCCCCATGCTTCCGGAGCGGTTATCCACCGACCTGACTTCTCTAAACGATCATGAGGACCGCCTGGCCTTGGTCATCGAAATAACCCTTAAGGCCGACGGATCTCTTCAGGGCTCGGATGTTTATAGGGCCTTGGTCCGCAGTCAAGCCAAGCTCGCTTACAACAGCGTAGGCGCCTGGCTTGAGGACAGCGGCCCCCAACCTGAGAAGATGGCCGCGGTTAAGGGGTTGGAACAAAACCTCCGGCTGCAGGATCGGGTGGCCCAAAGTCTGAAAGCCTATCGGCATTTGCATGGGGCCTTGAATTTCGAGACTATTGAAGCCAGTCCTCTATTTGACGGCGATACGATCCAGGAACTTGTGGTAATCAGAAAAAATCGCGCCAGCGATATTATCGAGGACTTCATAATCGCAGCCAACGGTGTGACTGCCCGGTATCTCTCCGAAAGAAAGTTTCCCTCTCTGCGCAGGATAGTGCGCACACCAAAGCGCTGGGAAAGGATCATGGAGATCGCCCAGGAACATGGATTCAGGCTCCCCCTTCAGCCCGACTCCAAGGCCCTGGAGGCCTTTCTTATGAAGGCCAAAACAGAGGACCCGGTCCGCTTCCCCGACCTCTCCCTCAGTATTATTAAACTGCTTGGTGCCGGAGAATACTTTGCCGAGTTTCCGGGTGAGACCTCTCCGGGTCATTTCGGCCTGGCGGTCAGGGATTATGCCCATTCCACGGCCCCTAACCGGCGGTATCCGGATCTTATCACCCATCGACTGCTTAAGGCCGCCATGGAGAACGGGCCTTTACCCTACGGCTATGATGAATTGGAAGAACTGGCTAAACATTGTACCGAAGAAGAGGATGCGGCCAGAAAAGTGGAGCGGCAGGTCGGGAAATCCGCTGCGGCCCTTCTCCTGGAATCGAGGATCGGGGAACAGTTTGAGGCTATCGTCACCGGTGCCGCCCCCAAAGGCACCTGGGTCCGCCTTTTCCAGCCGCCGATCGAAGGAAAACTGGTACAGGGGTTTGAAGGTCTGGACATCGGCCACCGGGTCCGCGTAGAGTTGATCTCTACGGATGTGGACCGGGGTTTTATCGACTTCAAAAAGAGTGAGTCACGGCCTTGAGGAAGGTGATATTTTATGGATGCCCACTATCGAGTGGTTATTTTCGGTTCGGCCAGGATTAAAGAAGGGGATCCTTTGTACGGTGATGTTTATTTCCTAGCCAGGGAATTGGCCCTCCTGGGAATTGATATCGTTACCGGTGGAGGTCCGGGTCTGATGCAGGCGGCCAGCGCCGGTCATAAAAGTGTAAAGTCGGACACCCTTTCTATCGGTTTGAATATAAAGCTTCCTGGGGGACAACCAACCAGCAAGTTTCTGGATATCAAGAAGGAATTTGATCGATTCAGCAGTCGCTTGGACACCTTTATGTCCTTGTCGGATGCGGTTATTGTGGCCCCGGGGGGTATCGGAACGCTTCTGGAATTATTTTATTCCTGGCAACTGGTCCAGGTCCAGGAAATTTGTGAAACCCCGATTATTCTTTATGGAGACCTCTGGACCCCCTTGGTCAATTGGCTGCGGACCGAGGTCCTGAAAAGGGGCCTCTTCGACAGTCAGGATATGCATCATATATTCCATCTCACTTCAATGGAAAAGGTCCTCCGGTTAATCAAAAAAATCCATCAAGACCGGTTGGGGATGGACCATGTTTGCATCAATTATAATAAATACAGGGTGGAACTTGAAGAGATCAAAGAATAAATTCCGACTATTCCTAATAGTTCTTCTGGACTTGTGGGCCTTTCCCTTGTTTGCCCAGTCTCCCATCGACATAACCTTTGGACTCGATGAGATCGGAAAATTTCCATCAGGCTGGCTGTCCATGGATAAAAATAACGCTGCAAAGGTTTATTCCGTCCAGGTTGAAGGGGGAAAAAAATTTTTGCATGCGGACTCGAAAGGTTCGCGAGATCAAATCGGGTACGAAAAAAAATGGTTTTTAAAAGAGTTCCCGATACTGCAATGGCAGTGGCGCGCCGTCCTCTTTCCTGTCGGCACCAACGAACGGGAGAAAAATGGGAACGATAGCGTTCTCGGCCTCTATATTATTTTCGGCCATTGGCCCTTTATTAAGACCATCAAATACATCTGGAGCGACACTCTGCCCGTCGGAATATCGTTCAACTCCCCCTTTTCAAAGGGAACCAAGATACTCGTGATCCGGAACGGACGCTCACTGATGGGGACATGGGTACAAGAAAGGCGGGACGTTCTTTTTGACTACCAGCAGCTCTTCGGAGAAGGGGAAAAAAATCCGGTCGCCACAGGAATTGGAATTCTGACAGATTCAGATAATACTAATTCCCACGCGATTGGAGATTATGGGGAAATTCAAGCCTTGGCTACAACCGGGGGAAAACTTCCCCGGCCGTGATGTTGACCTGCGAAAGACCTTTGAGGGCCAAAAAGCCTCGCCTCCTCCCGGTTTGACCAAGGGAAGCCCGGGCCTTTTTGTGTTACCTAATTTTAAGACCCCTTATATATGATGGTCCTGTAAAAAGTCAGGTAGCGTATTTAAGAATTTTGTAGTAGTCATCAGCCCAAATAAGGGTTGGTGAACCGAAATATTTTAAAAGATGTTCT
>CAWIRY010000061.1:0-5760 GCA_963838485.1 uncultured delta proteobacterium
GGGCGGTGAGAGAAGTATTGATTTTTTAACAATTCTTCTTTATTATATCACTGCATTGCAACCCATAATAAATGATAGGCACGGAGGGAGACGGACCATGTCCGAGAATGAAGACAAAGGTTTTGTGTTTAAGGACCGAAGGAAGATCTTTTCAGAGTCAGAGAAGGAACCCGAGGCTAAAAAACCAACCCCCCAGGAGAAACCTGTTCAGGAAAAAGTTGAACAGAAAGAACCCCCACTCCACCCACCCCTGCCCGAGGTCAATTTCTCCACCTTCATCGTCTCCTTGAGTACCGAGGTCTTATTTCATCTTGGAGAATTTCCCCACCCGGTTTCGGGAGAAAAAGAAAAGGATTTGGTCCTGGCCAAGCATGTCATTGATACCCTATCGATGCTCAAAGAAAAAACCCTGGGAAATCTGACCGAAGAAGAACAAAAACTCATGGAAGGGATGTTATACGACTTACGGATGGCCTTCATCCGGGCAAAATAAACATAGGGTTCAAAGATTCAAGGGGCCAAGGGTTCAAGTGAAAAGCGTTGAAGGTAAAAGCCTTGAACCCTCGAATCCTGGAATCCTCAAACCCTATTTTCGTTAAATCAGGAGGCTGTTTTTATGGCAGAACTTTGGAAAAAACATCGATATTTAACCACCTTAATAGGAGTTTCGCTCCTCTCCTTGATTGCCGGGCTGATTATTGCCGCCAATCTAAACTGGACCAATCCCCTCTCCGCTAAATCGGAAGCTCCAACCATCGGGGGCTTTCCCTCTTTTGCCGATTTGGCCCAAGCGACTGCTCCCGCCGTGGTCAATATCAGTACGACTAAAAGGGTGAAGGGCGGAGGCCGGGTCTTTGATTTCTTTATGGGCCCGAAAGATCGAAGGAACCCCATGGACGATTTTTTTGAGAAGTTTTTTGGCAGAGAAACCCCTCAACCCAAGGAATACAAACAAAAAAGTCTGGGTTCTGGATTCATCATTGATGCCGATGGATATATCCTGACCAATAATCACGTAGTCGAGGATGCCGATGAAATAAAAGTCATCCTGAAAGACCACAAGGAGTATGAGGCTAAAGTAGTCGGGCGGGATTCCAAAACTGACATCGCCTTGATCAAGATCAAGTCCTGGAAGGGGCTTCAGATGATCAAACTTGGGGATTCAGACGAACTCCGGGTCGGCGATTGGGTAATGGCTATCGGAAATCCCTTTGGCCTGGAAAATACCGTCACCGCCGGCATCGTGAGTGCCAAGGGCCGGGTCATCGGCGCCGGGCCCTATGATAATTTTATCCAAACCGATGCCTCCATCAACCCTGGAAATAGCGGAGGCCCCTTGATTAATCTCAAGGGAGAGGTGGTCGGGATCAATACCGCCATCTTTGCCGGTGGGCAGGGAATCGGGTTCGCCATACCCATCAATACGGCCAAGGGGCTGATCTCTCAATTAAAAGATAAAGGGAAGGTTACCCGTGGCTGGTTGGGGGTCATGATTCAGAAGGTCACCCCAGATCTGGCCAAGGCCTTCAATCTCAAAGAAGAATCCGGTGCACTGGTGGGCGATGTCACCGCCGACAGCCCGGCTGAAAAGGCGGGTATCAAACCCGGGGATATCATAATCGAATTCGAGGGCAAAACGATCAAGGAAATGAACGAGCTACCTCGGTTGGTAGCCGCCGTCCCCGTGGGCAAGACGGTTGAGGTGAAGGTATTACGCGAAGGGAAGCCTCTGGTATTCAAGGTTCAGATCCAGGAAATGGAAGATAAAAAAATGGCCTCCATGGGTTCCCAGACCAAAGAGACTTTGGGAATCTATGCCCAGGAATTCACCCCTGAAATGGCCCGCCGTCTGAGGATGGATTATGAACCGGGAATCATCATCGTTCAGGTTCAAGAGGGAAGCCCGGCCGAGGAAGCCGGCCTCCAGGAAGGGGACCTGATAAAAGAAGTGAATCGAAAACCGGTCAAGGACATGAAAACCTATCAAACCCTGATCGGGGGCCTTAAAAAAGGGAGCAATCTACTTTTCCGGATCAAACGGAACGGAATGAATCTGTTTGTCGGCCTTCGCCAGAGTGAGTAAATAAGCTTAGGAAGCTGGAGGGGGCGATTACATCGCCCCCTTTTTTATTTTCAGGATCTGGTATTAATGCCTGGCTTTCCTTTTTATAAATCCTTTTTGATCCGCCATTGAGATAAAAGACTTTTATGATAATCCCAGCCAAAGGATTTAAAATCCTGGCCCCGGCCAAGATAAATCTTTTCCTTGAAATTTTAGGGAAAAGGGCTGACGGGTATCATGAAATCCGTTCCTTGATGCAGCCGATCAGCTTGTTCGACATCATATGGGTCGAGGCCGGTCGAGGAGATACGGTCATCCAATGTCCTGGTTATCCGGAACTGGAGAATGAAGACAATCTGATCATTCGGGCTGTTCATCTTTTGGGAAAAGAAACGGCCCGTCCCTTGAACTTACTTATCCGGCTGATCAAAAGGATCCCTCCGGGGGGTGGATTGGGAGGAGGGAGCAGCGATGCCGCTGCCGTCTTATCCGGGCTGAACCATCTCTTGGGTAGCCCTGTTGAGCCGGAACGATTAAGGAATTTAGCCGCCCAATTGGGATCGGACATCCCCTTTTTCTTGAATAAGGGACAGCCTTGGCCTTCGGGAGAGGGGAACGAATAGAACCCTGGCCTTCTTTCCCAACCTGGTGGTATATCTTGATCTTTCCTGGATTTTCAATTTCTACTCCCTGGGCTTACGGCCAAGTAAAAATCCCATTGACACAAAATAAAAAAACAATTAGTATAAAAAATTTGATGGAACAGGGAGAAATACCGGGGAAAGAGCGATTCAAAAACGACCTGGAAGAATTCGTCCGGCCCTCCTTTCCGATACTTGGGAAAATCAAACAGGCCTTGCTGGAACAAGGGTGCTTTCAGGCCCTCATGAGCGGCAGCGGTTCTACCGTTTTCGGAATTTGGAAGGACAAGCAAAAGGCTAGTGAGGCTTTTAAGCAGTTAAAAAGACAAGGCTGGGGCAAGGTCTTTATGGCCAGAGGGCTATAGCAAAAATTGGGGTGTCGTCAAGCGGTAAGACACGGGTCTTTGGAACCCGCATTCGGAGGTTCGAATCCTCCCACCCCAGCCAAGAAGACGAAGGATTAAAGGGGTCCAGGGTTCAAGGATTCAAGTGAAAGGCGTTGAAATTAAAACCCTTGAGCCCCTGAATCGTGGAATCCTTGATCCCTATATTCGAATTTAAATTCATAAGCAAGACGTGAAAGATGGATAACCAATTAAAATTTTTTACCGGCAATTCCAACCCCCAATTAGCCCAGAGGATCTGCGACTATTTAAAGATTGACTCGGGCGCTATTCAGGTCAGGCGATTCAGCGACGGCGAGATCTTTGTGGAAATCGGCGAAAACGTCCGGGGCAAAGACATCTTTGTCATGCAATCCACTTGCTCCCCGGTCAACGACAACCTGATGGAACTATTAATCGTCATGGACGCCCTTCGCCGGGCCTCGGCCCGACGTATTACCGCGGTCATGCCTTACTACGGCTATGCCCGTCAGGACCGCAAGGTGGCCCCGAGGGTCCCCATCACGGCCAAATTAGTGGCCGACTTGATCACCGCGGCCGGCGCCAGGAGGGTCTTGACCATGGACCTTCACGCCGGACAGATTCAAGGTTTCTTTAATATCCCGGTGGACAACCTCTATGCCGCTCCGGTATTGCTGAGTTACATCAAGGAAAATTTTCAAAACAATTTGGTCATCGTCTCTCCTGATGTGGGCGGGGTGGAACGAGCCAGGGCCTTTGCCAAAAGGCTTAATGCTCAGATCGCCATAATCGATAAACGGAGAGATCGTCCCAATTCCTCCGAGGTCATGCATATTGTCGGCAATGTGAAAGGCTGCACCGTCGTCCTTTTGGATGATATGGTGGACACCGCCGGGACCCTGGCCAAGGCCGCCGCAGCCTTGGCCGACCAGGGAGCGGCCAAGATCTATGCCTGCGCCACCCACCCGGTACTTTCCGGCCCGGCCCTCGATTTGATTATGAAATCTCCTATGGATCAATTAGTGGTCACCGACACCATACCCTTACGGGACAAGGCCCAAGATTGTCCCAAAATCAAGGTCCTGTCCGTAGCCCCTCTGTTCGGAGAGGCCATTCGAAGGATTCACGACGAAGACTCCGTCAGTTCATTGTTTGTCTAAGGAAAGGAAAAAATCATATTATGGAACAGGTAAATTTAGAAGGTTTTTTAAGGGAATCATCCGGCAAAGGTCCGGCTCGAGCTTTACGGCGGGGAGGGAACATCCCGGCCGTTTTTTACGGTCCGGAGACCGACGCGATTCCTATTTTCGTATCCAAAGCCCCTCTGGAAAAAATTTTAAAAAAACAGATCGGTGAAAACACCCTTTATCAATTGACCATCAAAGGGAATAACCAAGAGTTGGTAAAAACGGTCATGCTTAAAGAATTACAGAAGACCCCCCTTGATCGGGAAATCCTCCATGCTGATTTTTATGAGGTCTCCCTGACCAAAAAAATCGATATTTCGGTAGGATTGAAGGTCGTTGGAAAGGCCCCCGGAGTGGAAAACGGAGGATTCCTTCAGGAAATTTCCAGGGAACTGGAAGTCCGCTGTCTGCCGACTCAAATTCCGAATTATATTGAAGTGGATGTCAGTACCTTGGAAATCGGAGATTCCTTACACGTCCAGGACCTGAAATTACCGGAGGGAATCGAGGTCCTCTCCGATGCCCACCTGACCCTGATTACCGTGGTACCGCCGGTTGAAGAAAAGGCCGCGCCGGCCGAGGCGGCTCCTGAATCCGAAGTAGAGGTTGTCGACAAAAAAGGCAAGGCCAAAGCCGAGGAAGAAGGGTAACCTTCCTGGTGTATCTGATTGCCGGTTTAGGGAACCCGGGCAGGAAATACCAATATACCCGCCACAACCTGGGTTTCTTGACCCTTCAGGCCCTGGCCGGCCGGCATCAAATCCCCATCGAAAAAAAGAAATTCGAAAGCCTCTACGGGTTGGGAGAAATCCTGCGGGAAAAGGTGATTCTCCTGACCTACTGGATCAGCGTTCCCTGCACGGGCACGTCGCCGTTCGTATCGCTCTTGATCAGGCACGCGGCGGCTACCTGGTCGCCTTCCTCCAGGTTAATCAAGCGCACGCCCTGGGCGGAGCGTCCGCTCTCGCGAATGGTGCTGGAATCGAGCCGCGTGATTTTTCCTTGCTGCGAAATGATCATCACTTCCGACTCTTCCGTGACCGGCAGCACATTCACCACCTTGCCGTTGCGGTCGGTGGTTTTGACGTTGATCACGCCCTTGCCGGCCCGCGACTGCAAGCGGTATTCAACGATGGCGGTGCGCTTGCCATAACCCTTCTCCGTAACCGAGAGGATCAGTTCCTGATCGCCCACGATTTCCATACCCACAATGGTGTCGCCGGTGTCGAGGTCCATGGCATTCACGCCGTAGGCGGTTCGGCCCATGCCGCGCACGTCCGATTCCGGGAAGCGGATGGCCATGCCTTCGTGCGAAGCCAGGAAGATGTTGTCGCGTCCGGAAATGAGCTTCACCGCAATCAGCTCATCGCCATCTTCAATCTGCATGGCAATAATGCCGGCAGCTCGCGGATTGGAGAACTCGGCCAGGCGGGTCTTCTTGATGATGCCGTGGCACGTCACCATGGTGATGTAGCCCTCTTCCGCCAGCGTCAGGCCATCCACGG
>CAWIRY010000062.1:0-14494 GCA_963838485.1 uncultured delta proteobacterium
AGGCCAGGGGCTGAAGATCCAATTCCTTGGCCTTATCAAGAGACATGACCACCAAGGCGGCGCCCCCATCGTTTATCCCCGAGGCATTGCCGGCGGTCACCGTTCCATCCTTTTTGAAGGCCGGTTTGAGCTTGACCAGATCCTCCCAGGTCGTGGCCCGGGGATGTTCATCGGTATCAAATAAAATAGGATCTCCTTTTCTTTGGGGAATAGGCACCGGGACGATTTCATCTTTGAATCTTCCCTCGGCCAGGGCCTTCTGAGCATTTTCCTGACTCCTTAAAGACAGCCGATCTTGGTCCTCCCGGGAGATCCCGAATTTTTCGGCCACCTTCTCGGCGGTAATCCCCATGTGGACTTGCCCAAAGACATCAAGAAGGCCGTCATAAATCATCAGATCCACCAATTCCCCATTGCCCATCCTGGCTCCCCAGCGGGCTTGACGCAGGGCATAGGGGGCCATACTCATACTTTCCATCCCGCCGGCCACAACAATGTTGGCATCTCCTGCTTTGATGGCCTGGGCGGCCATCATGACCGACTTCAGACCGGAGGCGCAAACCTTATTAATGGTGGTGGCCGGAACTTCCTGGGGAATACCGGAATGGATCACCACCTGTCGGGCCGGGTTCTGTCCCTGACCGGCTTGAAGGACATTGCCTAAAATAACCTCGTCAACCCGAACCGGAGAAACCTGGCCCCTTTTCAGGGCCTCCTGGACGGCCAGGACCCCCAATTTAACGGCCGAAACCTCTTTTAAGGCGCCGCCGAATCTTCCCACCGGCGTACGCGCCGCACTGACAATGACGACTTCTTTCATAAAACCTCCTCATAAAAATAGGGTATACGGTCTAAGGTATACGGTATTCGGTTTTTCCTTGAACCTTGAACCTTGGACCTTAAACCTTTCTTAGACTCTTTCCACAATCAAACTGACCGCTTCTCCACCCCCAAGGCACAAAGAGGCCATACCCCGTTTAGCCTTCCGGTCCTTCATGGCATGGAGCAAAGTGACCAGGACCCTGGCCCCGCTGGCCCCGATGGGATGTCCTAAGGCCACCGAACCCCCATGAACATTGACCCTTTCAGGATCCAGGCCAAGTTCCTTGATGACGGCTATGGTCGAGGAAGAAAAGGCCTCATTAACCTCTTGAAGGTCGATGTCTTTATAAGTTAAACCGGCTTTTTTAAGAACCTTAGGTATGGAAAGCAAAGGGGCCATTAGAACGTATTTGGGGTCCAATCCCGAGGCCCCCTGTGCCCCCACTCGAGCCATGGGGGTAACTCCCAACTCCCGGACCTTGCTTCCAGACATCAGAACCAGGGCCGCCGCCCCATCGCTGATCTTAGAGGCGTTTCCGGCCGTAACCGTGCCATCTTTTTTAAAGGCCGGTTTTAACAGGGTCAGGGCCTCCTGACTGGTTTCCCGGAGTATTTCATCCTGGTCGAAAACCAGGGGTTCCTTCCCCTTACGGGGAATGGAAACAGGGAAGATCTCTTCTTTGAATTTGCCGCCAACCCTGGCCTTCAAGGCCCGTTGATAGGAATGGAAGGCAAACAGATCCTGCTCTTCCCGGCTGACCCCGTATTTCTCGGCGCAATATTCGGCGCTGACCCCCATCAGAAAATCATTGTTGATATCTCTCAGGCCATCATGGTCCATGGAATCGATCAGGACCCCATTGCCCATCCGATAGCCGGTGCGGATCTTTTCCAGATAATAAGGGGCCTGGCTCATATTTTCCAGCCCGCCGGCGACAACCACATCGGCATCTTTCAAGGCTATGGCCTGGGCGGCCAACATGACGGCCTTTAAGCCCGAACCGCAGACCTTGTTGACCGTAATGGCCCCCACATCAAAAGGAAGTCCAGCCTTGAGCATGGCTTGACGGGTCGGATTTTGTCCTAGCCCGGTGGGAAGGACATTACCCATAATGACTTCATCCACCTGCCCTTTTTCCAGTCCGGCCCTGCGGATGGCTTCGGTAATGACCATGGCCCCTAATTCGGTGGCCTTGAAGGCACTTAAGCTTCCATTAAAAGACCCCAGCGCGGTCCTAACCCCACTGACGATAAAGACTTCTTCCGGCATATAGTCAGACCCCTTTGAATTTTTTTCGTTTTTACCTTATCGGGTTTTGGGCCAATTTGTCAAATCTTTTTGTGATCCAAATGAATTCAAAAGCCCTTGATTCTCCTCCTTTTTTGCAAGGAGAATCGGCCGCTTTTGGAGATGAATGGAGGGGAAAGACTATTATTACCAGAACAGAAATGGGGACTGAAAATGGCTTTTAGGAAATGGACACCGTGGGATTGGTATTAATGACTTTATGAAATTCTTCATCCAAATAGTCCAGGGTCTTCAGTTGATGGCGGATAATCTTGCCGACGACCATGAAGACGACCATCTCGGACATATGAACGGCATGATCGGCGATTCGCTCCAGATATTTGGCCACAAACATGATCTTCATGGCCCGTGGTATAAGGATGGATTTTCCCCCCATCATTTTCAGAAGATCTTCAATCACTTTTTTGTAGGTTTCATTGACATAGCTATCGTCCCGGCAAACCTCCAAGGCCGACTCGACGTCTTCGTTAACAAAGGCCTCAAGAGAGCGGCGGACCAGGTCTTCAGCGGCCTCAGCCATAACCGGAAGGTGCAGGCAGGCGCCGATACGAGGTTCTTCAACCATCTCCACGGACCTCCTGGCAATATTGGTGGCCAAATCCCCCATGCGTTCCAAGGTGGTGATGACTTTCATGGCCGTAGAAATAAATCGTAAATCCCTCCCCGCCGGCTGGCGCAAGGCAATAACCCGCAAGCACATCTCTTCCGTGTCGACTTCCAGCTCATTGATCTGCTGATCAGACTCAATAATGTTTTGGGCCGAGTTCGGGGTCTCGGTTAATGACCGAACTTATAGCCGAGATGACGTTGTTCTCTACCAGTTCCCCCATACGCAGGATCTTTTGTTTAAGAAGACTTAATTCCTCATCATATTTAGTGTTGATGTGGGAGCGATGCATAAATCCCTGCGGAGGTCCTTTCTTATAAAGCGCTGCTGGTTTCTGGATTCCAGCATCTTTATTATTATTTAATCATTCTGGCTATTTCAACCAATACGTCTATACTTCGGACCACGCCGATAATCCTCCCGGCATCAACGACCGGTATCAGTTCCACATCCTGGTCGGTCATTATCTGGATCACTTCAAGCAATTTTTGGTTGGCCCGAACGGAAAGTTCATGACGAATCAAGACGTCATTGACCGTAATTAAAGATCCATCCGCACATTGATTACGAATTTGGGTCAGCCAATCTTCGCCTTCCGATTTATTCAGTGACCGGTTATGAAGGTAAGTCACATATTTTAAAATATCTTTAACCGTCAAAAGACCCAAATACTCCCCCGAGGCCCTCATCACCACCAATCCTAATGCTTCGGACTTTTCCTTGCTATGACCGGTCAAGATGGCGCAAGCCTCATTTAAGGGAGTTTCAGGGGTTACGGTCTTAAAAGTCGAATCTATTACATCCCAAACTTGTTTTTCTAATGGCATTGGCTTTGCCTCCTTAAGAAGGATCGGATAGGCCCGAATTTTAGGGGAGAGGGAAACGCAAATGATAAACCAGGGTTCAAGGATTCCAGGATTCGAGGGTTCGGGGGTTTTAGTTCCGAGCCTTTCACTTGAATCCTTGGCTCCTGGACCCCTTGAATCCTTATATTTTATTTGTCGCCTATATTCTCAAATAGATCTTGTCAAGTAAAGGGTTATTTATGTTATAATTAAAAAAAAACAGGTTGTCAAGCAAGGGCAAGAAATGAATCGATTTATTTTTATGGCCTCGGTCACAGCGTTGGTTTTTTTACTCTTGGGTTCGGGGTCACGGCTTCTGGCCCTGACCCTCGAAGACGTCTATGAAACCCGGCTGTCCAATGGATTGCAGGTCCTGTTGATGCCCAATACCAAGGCACCGGTGGTTACCATCCAGGTCTGGTATAGAGTAGGTTCACGGGATGAACCTCTGGGGCAATCAGGGCTGGCCCATCTTACCGAACACCTCATGTTCCGGGGGACGAAAAAATACGGACCCAAGCAATATTCCCGGATCATTCAAAAAAACGGCGGGCAGAACAATGCCTTTACCAGCCGCGATTTCACGGCCTATTATGAAAACCTGGCCTCAGACCGCTTTGGCATCGCCCTGGCCCTAGAAGCCGATCGCCTGACCGGCTTGCTGGTCGATGAAGAAAAATTTTTGACCGAAAAAAAAGTGGTCCAGGAAAAACGCCGTTTAAGGATTAAAGACGATCCTTCCGCTTCCCTTTTGGAAGAAGTCGTGGCGACGGCCTTCAAATCTCACCCCTATAAATGGCCGGTAACCGGATGGATGGAAGACCTGGACCGCCTTACCCGCGCCGATTTTCTGAATTTCTACCGGACCTATTATCAGCCGGCCAATGCAACTCTGGTCGTGATCGGCGATTTTGATAAAAAGAGGGCTATCCCCCAGATCGAGAAAACCTTCGGGCAGATCCCAAGAGGAACCGCCCCTCAACCCCCGACTATTCAAGAGCCCCCTCAGGAGGCCGACAAACGCATTATCCTTCGCCGGGAAGAGGCCCAGTTGCCCTATGTACTTCTGGCCTTTCATGTCCCCCCCTTCCCGCACCCTGATTCATTCCCCCTAAAGGTCATGTCTCAAATTTTAGCCGGAGGGAAAAGTTCCCGAATGGTTCAAAAGATGGTATACCAGGAACAAAAGGCCTTGGAGGCCGGAGCGGATTATACCTTCCAATCCCAAGATCCTTATCTCTTCTTCTTCTATGCCCAGGCCATGCCCGGCCGGAGCCCGGAGCAAATTGAAGAGCGTCTTTTTCAGGAATTAGAAGAATGGGAAAAAAATCCCCCTACCCGCGAAGAAATCGAAAGGGCCAAGAATCAAATCGAAGCGGGATTTATTTTTGCCCAGGATTCCATCTTTTATCAAGGGAGCCTTTTAGGGAAATATCAGACCCTGGGGAATTGGAAAGACCTGGAGAAATTCTTGCCGGGGATCCGAGCCGTCCGGGAAGAAGACCTCTTGAGGGTCTATCAAACCTATTTCAAGGGGAAAAATAAAACTATCGGGGTTTTGATACCCATTGAACGGGAGCAAAAGAATTCCTCTTTTTCAAAAAAAACCGATTCGTAATCGGATGGATTCGAAAAATTCCATAAGGCCCGTCACCCCCGCGAACATCGGATCAGAAGCCTGCCCCGGATTTGATCCGGGGTCCGGGGCAGGCGCCGGGTCCAGCTCCTTAATCCTGAATTCCGGCTTTTGCCGGATGACAAAACCAAAACGGGCATTCCACGACTTCATCATAAAAATGGTTGAAGGACTCATAAGCGAATTTATTAATAAAGGTCGGAGTTATGATGGCCCTGTTGACCCTCTGTTCTGAAGCCTTTACTCTCAACACCCGGGCCCGAATCTTTGGCCCGGAAAACCACCCTTCCCAATGGGTTAACCTTGATCGTTTCCGAAAAGAACCAACTCCCGACTATTCACCTTCAAGTCCTGATTCGGGCCGGCGCTACCATGGACCCTCCTCCTCTTTTGGGTCTAGCCAACCTGGTCGCCGAATTGCTGCCCCAAGGGACCAAGCAAAGGGATGCCGTCCAAATCAGTCGGCAGGTCGAATCGGTCGGAGGTTCTCTTTCCGCTTCCGCCGAGTCGGACTATGCCACCATTCGATTGTCTATTCTCAAGAAAGATCTGCCCTTGGGTCTTTCCATCCTTTCGGATATCCTCTTAAATCCCGGCTTTGACCAGAAAGAGATAGGCCGTAAAGTCTCTGAATTGAAGGCCCGATTGAAGCGGATGGAAGAAGACCCCAGACAAGTGGCGCAAAAGGCCTTTGCCCAAAAATTGTTCGGACCCCACCCCTATGCCCACCCTCCGGAAGGGTCCCTTTCTACCCTTTCTTCCATAACCCGGGAAGATATCGTCGGCTTTTTTCATGCTTATTACCGGCCTAACAATGTGTGTATCTTGATAGTCGGACAAATAAGCCTTGAGGAAGGCAGCCGAATGATCCAAGAGGTTTTGAAGGAATGGAAACCGGCCCCGATCCATCGACCGACCACGGTCCAGCCGCCGGCCCTGACCGGCCCAGTCATTGAAAAAATCGACCGGCCCATTTCCCAGGCCAGTATTGTCTGGGGGCACTTGGGGATAGCCCGATCCAATCCGGATTTTTATGCCCTCCAGGTGATGAATTACATCTTAGGGGGCGGGGGGTTTGTTTCCCGGTTGGTGGATATCATCCGGGATAATCTGGGGTTGACCTATGGGATCTCCAGCCATTTCGACGCCCGGGAAGATACCGGGTCGTTTCAAATTGCCATGGAAACCAAAAGCCAGAATACCAACCAGGCCCTGTCGGAAATCTCAAAAGAGATCCATCGTTTTCTGGAAAAAGGGATTTCTCCTACCGAACTATCCGAAGCCAAGGCCTATCTGACCGGGAGTTTCCCCTTAAGAATGGATACCAATGCCAAACTGGTCCGCCTTTTAACGGCCGTGGAATTCTACGGCCTGGGCCTGGACTTTCCGGAAAGATATTCACAGCTTATCAATCAAGTGACCGCCGATGGGGTTCGGCGGGTAGCCAGGACCTATCTGAAACCCGAAAAATTTCTTCTGGTCGTTGTGGGTAAACAAAAAGAGATCCAGCTAAAAGATAGCTGGCAAAAATGAAGGTTCAAGGCTCAAGGAAAAACAGAAATCTCACAGGGTGTAATACCGTAAACCATTAACGCCAGGGAATCCTCAAACCCTATTTTTGTTTTAAAACAAGGCCCGGACAAACTCTTCGGCATTAAAGGGCTGCAAATCATCCACCTTCTCGCCGATGCCGATGTATTCGATGGGAATCTTGAATTCATTGCAGATACCGACTATGATCCCCCCTTGGCCGTCCCATCCAGCTTGGTGAGGATGATCCCGTTGACTTCCAGGGCTTCATTAAAGAGACGGGCCTGGGAAATAACGTTTTGCCCCATGGTGGCATCCAGGATCAACCAGGTTTGATGGGGGCCGCCAGGGACCTCTTTTTGGATCACCCGCCGGGTTTTTTTAAGCTCTTCCATCAGGTTCACCCGGGTATGGAGTCTTCCGGCCGTATCGATCAAAACCACGTCCACTCCCCGGGAACGGGCGGCCTTAACGCCGTCATAGACGACGGCCGAAGGGTCGGAGCCTTCTTTCTTCCTGATGATCTCGGCCCCGGAGCGGCCGGCCCAAATCTCCAATTGCTCCCCGGCGGCGGCCCGAAAGGTGTCTCCGGCCACTAATAAAACCTTTTTCCCTTGCTCCCGAAATTTTTGAGCCAGCTTTCCGATGGTCGTGGTTTTTCCCACCCCATTGACCCCGATGACCAGAATAATAAAAGGTTTTTGAGCATAATCAGGGACCTTTCGGGGCACTTCCAGAAAGCGGAGTATCTCCTGCTGGAGAGTTTCCCTGAGCTTTTCGGGATCATTCAACTCTTTTCTTTTCACCTTTTGCTGGACCGAATCGATCAGGGCCTGTGTGGTCAGGACCCCCAGGTCCGAGGTAATCAATATTTCCTCCAATTCATCCAACAGGTCTTCGTCGATCTCCTTTTTACCTAAAACCAGATGATCCACCCGGCTGATCAGAGTTTCCCGGGTCTTGGTCAACCGCTCTTTCAGACGGCCGAAAAACCCCTTTTTATTTTCAAAATAAGGGTTGATTTCCGGCGATTCCTTCGGTTCTTCGATGGGGATTTTGTTCTCCTCGATTTTATTTTCTTCTTTTTGGCGAAACCATTTTAACATGCGGTTATTCCTTTCATACATCAAAACATGACGGGATTATAAAGGATTCCATTGGCAGGGAGAAGAAAAAAAAATTTCTCCCTGCTTTGGTTTAATCGGATAAGGAAAGAATAAAAAAGAAACTATTGGATGGTGTCTAAGCGGACCGAGACCAATTTGGAGACCCCCGGTTGCTCCATGGTTACCCCATAAAGGGTATCGGCCATTTCCATGATGCGGCGGTTGTGGGTGATAAGGATGATCTGAGAATCCCGAACGATGCTTTGAACCAGACTCTTGAAGCGTTCCACATTGGCTTCATCGAGAAAGGCATCGATCTCGTCCAACAGACAAAAAGGACTGGGCTTGACCAAGTAGGTAGAAAATAATAGGGCCAGGGCCGTCAGGGCCTTTTCCCCGCCGGAAAGAAGGCTCATGCTGGTCACCCGTTTTCCCGGAGGATGGACCATGATCTCCACCCCGGCCTCCAGAGGGTCATTCTCATCGGTTAAGGATAATTTGGCCGAGCCGCCCCCGAACAACAGAGGGAAGACCTCGTTCATTTTTTCCTGTATCACTTTAAAAGCGTTTAAAAATAGGTCCCGGGAAGTGGAATTGATTTTCTGAATGGCCCTTTTCAAAGAATCCATCGATTTGAGCAGGTCTTCTTCCTGGGTATGGTAAAAATCATATCGTTCCTTAAAGGCATTATATTCTTCCAGGGCCGTCAGATTCACTTCCCCCAATTGATCCAGCTTTTCCTTAAATTCCCTTCGTTTTTCCTTAAGGACCTCCAGGTCTTCCTCCCCTGTTAGGTAGTCCTTGACCACCTCTTCCAGGGGTTGGCCGAATTGTTCCAGGGTCTGTTCTTTGATATGATCAATTTTCATCGTCATTTGGGCCAGCTCGATCCTAAGGTCGTTTTCCTTTCGTTCGGCATCCGCCCTTTGGCCTCTTTTTTCTTTAAAGAGGACCTCCAATTCCTCTTTTTGCCGAATCATTTCCTCCCAGGTTTGATTGGAAACTTGGATCTCATCTTCCAAGGCCTTCACCTCCCGGCCTAACTCCGCTACTGCCGTCTCCCCGAGAGAAATGTTTTCCATGAGCCGGAAATGATTCTGACTGCCGGCCTCGGTCTTATCCAGAAGCCTTTTCCGCCGACCCTGTTTCTCGTCCAGGGACTCCTTCAGCCGTTCCCATTCTTTTCCTATGTGCTCGCCTTTTTCTTTTAAGGCCGACATCTGGGTATAGGCTTGGGTTAAGGTCTGTCTCTCCTCTTCCAGGTTGTTTTCCTGAAGTTTAACCCCTTCTTCCCTTTCCTGGATTTCTTTTTTTAACCCTTCTATATCTGAAATAACAGCCTCTTCTTGGGTTTTGAAGGTTTGTTCTTCCATGGCCTCATCTTCCTCCAGGGTGCGATATTCTTCTTCTTCCAGGGAAAGCATTTGTAAGCGGCGCTGCAAGGGTTTTTTCTCTTCCTGATAGCCGAAAAGGGATTTTTCCAACCCAAGAATCTTCTGTTCTTCTTCTCCCTTCCGTTCTTCCAGGGTCTTGAGGTGTAGATTCTGCCCCCTGATTTCATTTTCTTTAATCTGACATTCTTCCCTTTTCAGGCCAATTTTCCCCTGCCACTGTCCCACCCTCTCTTCCAATTTATGGATGAGATTCTTTTGGTACAGGATACCGCTTTCCGGGCTTCCGGAACTGCCCCCGGAAATGATTCCCTGGTAATCGATGAGGTCTCCGTCCATAGTGACTATGGAAACCCGGCCTTGCTGGTTTTTCCAGACCTCCAACCCTTCGGCTAAATCTGAGACTAGGACGAAAGACCCCAACAATAAATTCAGCCATGGCCGACACTCTTCCCGCACCGACACTTTGGATAACAAAGGGACCAGGCCTTTTTCTTCCCAATTAACCGATCCCTTCTCTAATATCGGCAAGGTTTTCATGGATAAAAAATGGGCCTTGCCTTTTCCGGTTTTCTTCAAAAAACCTATCCCCCGGACAGCTTCCTGAGGATCCTCGATGATCAGGGCCTGCAAAGCCTCCCCCAGGGCGGCTTCTACGGCCGTCTCACAGCCGGGTACGGTTTCCAGGCCTTCGGCCAATACCTGGTCAAAAGACGAGCCTTCGGAAATATCAGCCAAGCTTTCTCCCTGGGCCAAGGCCCTGACCCCATTTTGATAGATTTGAAAATTATCCCGGATCTCCTGAAGATTTCCGATTTGGGCTTGATCCTGTTTTAAGCCCTGCTCCAAGTCCAAGAGTTCAATCTCCAGATCTTTTTTGGTTCTTTCTTCTTCAGCCTTTTGTTGTTGGGTTTGGGCTATTTCTTCTTTGTGTCGTCTTACCGATTCCCCTTGTTCTGTTAGAAGAGACTCGGTCTCCCGAACGGAGGTATTCAAAAAATTCATTCGATCAATCAACTGGGCCTTCTCTTCGGTTTGTCTAACTATTCTTCTGCTCCGGTCTTCCCGTTGTTTAATCAGGCTGGCCCTCATGTTTCTCACCCGGCTTAGTTCGGTCAGTTTAGTGACCAATAAGTCCTTGGCCTGTTCTTCCTTTTCCTGGGCCTGGATCCAATTCTTTTTGGACTCGGCAACCTTCTTTTCCTGCTCTTTAACCCGCGTTTCCTCAAGAAACACCTTTTGGGCAAAAGAGGACACCTCTTCACCCAGGGCATTTTCAAGGGATTTATTCTCCGAAATCCAGTTTTCGATTTCTTTCAATTCTCTTTGGATTTCCAGGGCCTCCTGACCTAGCCCATCCAATTCTCTCTGGTACTGTCGAATTAGGTCTTCCTGCCTCTGCAAATCGGCCTTTTGCTCATAAAACCGTTCCTGTTTTTCCCTTAACTGCTTTTCGATTTCCAAAAGCCGGCCCTGGAGCTGGTCCAACTGATCCTCGTGGGTTTGACAGTCCTGCCCCAGATTTTCCACTTGCCCCTGTTGTTCCTCCAACTCTTCTTCCTTCTGCCTTATGTGAAGGACCAAGTCCTGATATTCTCGAGCGTAAAAGGTCAATTCAACTTCTTTGGCTTGTTTCCGGATCTCTTTGAAGCGCTCGGCCTTTTTGGCCTGCCGATAGAGGGAATTCATCTGCCTTTTGATCTCGGCAATGACATCACCTACCCGCAGCAGATTCTGCTGGGTCAATTCCAACTTTCGCAGGCTCTCATTTTTTTTGCTTTTATACTTGGAAATGCCGGCTGCTTCCTCTATCCAGTGCCGGCGATCTTCCGGCTTGGAATCGATTATAGCTCCGATCCGCCCCTGTTCAATGACCGAATAGGCTTTGCTGCCCACACCCGTATCCATAAACAGGTGGGTGATGTCTTTCAGCCGGCAGGGTCTGTTATTGATGGCGTACTCGCTTTCCCCGTCGCGAAACAACCGACGGGTAATGACCACCTCCTCTATATCAGCGAATTCCGGGGGCATAGAGCCGTTGTCATTGTCTAAGACCAGAGAAACTTCGGCCATGCCCACGGATGATTTATTGTTTGAGCCGGCAAAGATCACGTCTTCCATTCCCTTGCCGCGGAGCTGTTTGGGACTTTGCTCCCCCATAACCCATTTAATGGCATCGACGATATTGCTTTTCCCGCATCCATTGGGCCCGACAACCCCACTGATACCTTTTGGAAAGGAGACAACCGTCTTTTCTGAAAATGATTTAAAACCATTAAGCTCTAATCTTTTAAGTTTCACTTTAAAAAATTACCTTTCCCTTCCCGGGTTCTTGTTGGATTGCCGAGGAATCATCAATTTTTTAAAATAGGTGAATTAATTTTAATCTAAAAATTATTTTTGTAAAGAAAAAAATACAATAGAAAGGAGTCAATCAAAATCGTAATACAATATATAGTAGATAAAGGAGAGGAAATCGTCGTCAACGTCCCGAAAACATCAGCCCCTCTTAATCAGACCGAAAACTTGGAGAAGAGGGCAAATCGATTGAAAAGGGAGGTCAATCGGAACAACAAGCCCAAACGATTTTGCCGGAGTTTTTCATCGGGGGCCATAACCAGTACCTTGTCAAAAAAGGCATCGATGGTCGGACGGAGCTGGGCTAATTGGAGGAGATAATCGGAATACCCTTTTTGCCGAAATAACCGCTCCAGGTCAGCCTCTTTCCCCACAACCTTTTCATAGAGGTCCTTTTCCTGGTCTTCTAATAACAGGGCAGGGTCCACTTTTCCGGCTTGATCCAGGGAAAGGCCTTTCAGAATATTCAAGGCCCGCTTGCAGCCGATAGTCAATGAGGGGAAGTCCGGATGGGTGTGAAATTCCTGGAGGGCCTGGGCCCGCTGTCTCTCTTCCAGGAAATCATCCCAGTTGGTGGAAAGTATTGCCTCAACGGTTTCCCGGCCGATCCCCTCCCCTTCTAAGAGATGCTGCAGGCGCAGGGCGAAAAAATCAAAAAGACTTTTTTTGATCGACCCCTCTTCTTTAAAGCGCCCGGCATACAAAAATAAAACCTGGTCCAAGGTTTCCTCCAAAGACAAGGAATATCCATTATCCCAAATAATCATAATAACGGCCTGGGCCTGGCGGCGCAAGGCATAAGGGTCTGCCGAACCGGTGGGGATCTGGCCCAGGCCGAAAAAGCCGACCAGGGTATCCAAGCGGTCGGCCAGGCCCACCAAAGCCCCGGTGGCCGTTTGCGGCCTAACGCCGTCGACCGAAACAGGCAAATAGTGTTCATGAATTCCCTGGGCCACTTCTTCAGTTTCCCCGGATCGCAGGGCATATTCCCGTCCCATGACTCCTTGCAGGGTCGGGAATTCCCCAACCATCAGGGAAGTCAAATCGGCCTTGCACAGCCAGGCCGACCGCCTGACCATCTCTTCTTTTTCCGGGGCCAGTTTTCTGGAAAGATGGGCGGCCAAGGCAACAACCCGCTCCACCTTTTGGTAAGAAGTTCCCAGGCTGGAATGAAAGACCACCCCTTTCAGGGTCTCCACTTTTTGGCTCAAGGCCTCCTTCAGGTCTTCCTGGAAAAAAAATTGGGCATCGGAAAGACGGGCCCGGAGAACCTTTTCATGGCCCCGGATGACCCGAGCGGTATCCTTCACCCTTGTGTTGTTTACGGCGATAAACCGGGGAAGCAACCTCCCCTGGTCTCCAACCATAGGAAAATAACGCTGATGCTCCTTCATGGAGGTGATCAGGACTTCAGACGGCAAATTTAAGAACTCAGGATCAAACTCGCCGGAAACCGATTCGGGAAATTCAACCAAGAAAATGATTTCCTGAAGCAATTCGGCATCGATCAAAACCTTTCCTTTGGCCCTTTCCGCCAGGACTTCAATTTGTTTTTGTAATAATTCTTCCCGTTCCCCGGGGTCAACGATGACCGAGGCCTGACGCAGCTTGCCCAAATAATCTTCCACCCCTTTCAGAATTATCGGTTGAGGGGCCATAAAACGATGGCCATGGCTTTGATTGCCGGAGGCTATCCCATCTAATGAAAAAGGCACCACCTGGCCTCCGAGGAGGGCCGCGATCCAATGAATGGGACGGGCGAAACGAATAGAAGAACTCCCCCAACGCATAAACTTCGGAAAAGGCAAGTCCAGGATCATTTGGGGCAGGAGTTCGGACAATACATCCCAGGTCGGGAATCCCGGAATGGTTTTCCTGAGGCCCAGATAAACCCCTTTAGGGGTCTCGATCAATTCCAGTTCATCGACGGGTACCCCTTTGGCTTTGGCAAAACCGAGAGCCACTTTGGTCGGGGTCCCATCCTCGGAAAAGGCCGCTGTTTTTGGGGGGCCGATGATGTTTTCCGTCTTGTCTGGTTGAGAAAAGGGAAGTCCATAAACCAATAGGGCCAACCGGCGGGGTGTCCCCATGGTTTTCATTTCCCGGCAGAGCAGACGGGATTGTTTGAACCGTTCCTGGGCCAATAATTTCAAAGACAGCAAGGCCCCGGGTATAAAACGGGCGGGAATCTCCTCGGTGCCGATCTCAAGTAACAAGTTCAGTTCCATAAGTCTCTTTCTGAAAATACCCTTGAAGGACAGGATTTACAGGACTATCGTGATTTTTTAACCTTTCGGGAAGAAAGGCAAAAATACCTTTATCCTGTTAAGCCGGTCAAAAAAAATTGCCTTAAAATGGCATGTCGGACCTCAGGCGTCCTGCTTAAGCAACGGAAACCCCTGGGTCTCCCTCTGAATGATGTATTCATTGGCCACGACCCGGGCCAGCTCTCGAATCCTTCCTATGTATCCTGTCCTTTCGGTGACGCTGATGGCCCCCCGGGCGTCCAGGATATTAAAAACATGGGAACATTTCAAACAAAAGTCATAAGACGGCCGGGGAAGTTTTAAGGCGGCCAGTCTTTTGCTCTCCTGTTCATAAGATTGAAAATGGTTTCGCAATTGTTCCACGTCGGCCCGGTCGAAGTTGTAGGTTGAAAATTCGAATTCCTCCTGAAGATGGATTTCGCCGTAAGAAATTCGGTCGTTCCATTTTAGATCAAAAACATTGTCCTTTTCCTGAAGGTACATGGCGATCCGCTCCAATCCGTAAGTAAGCTCAACCGAAATGGGCGAGAGGTCGATACCCCCGCATTGTTGGAAATAGGTGAATTGGGTGATCTCCATCCCGTCCAACCAAACCTCCCAGCCCAACCCCCAGGCCCCGAGGG
>CAWIRY010000063.1:0-13369 GCA_963838485.1 uncultured delta proteobacterium
TTTCAGCTTGGGAAAATGCTGGAAGATCCGGTCCACGTTCCACTTAGTCCCGTTGCTGTCTTCGGCTATCTTCCCTCCCTTAATCCCGATTTGGAGGTTATCCAACACGGTGAGCTCCGGAAAGATCCTTCTCTCTTCCGGGACATAGCCTATACCAGCCCGGGCCACCTTATAGGGAGGAAGACAGGCGATTTCTCTCCCTTTGAAGACGATCGATCCCGCTCTCGGCTTAAGAAGCCCCATAATACTCTTCAACGTGGTGCTCTTGCCCATGCCGTTTCTCCCCAATAAGGCGACAATTTCTCCCTCGGCAACCTCCAGGGAAATATTTTGCAGGGCATGGCTCAGCCCGTAGTAGGTATTAAGTCCTTCAACTTTCAGCAGCATCCTTAAACCTCCTGTTCTCCCAAGTAGGCATCTTTCACGGCCTGATTCTCCCGGATTTCATTGGGAGTCCCCGTGGTCAAGATCTCCCCGTAGTGGAGAACCGTTATGCGGTCGGCCAAGGAAAAAACCACATCCATATCGTGCTCGATGATGACCATGGTTTTACCCTCGGTCAGTCGCCTGATCAACTCGACGGCCGTGTGCGTTTCGTCCCGGGACATTCCGGCCGTGGGTTCGTCGAGGAGGACCAGGTCCGGGTCCGTGGCCAGGGCCATGCTGATTTCCAGGGAACGATGTTTTCCGTAAGACAACACACCGGCTGGCATATTCCGCTCCCGGTTCAGGTTGATCCTGGTTAGGACCTCTTCTGTTTCCCTGGTGATCTCCTCCATCTTGTCTACTTTGCGCAACAGGTTGAACCGGATCTTATTCTTGGAGAGGATGGCCAGGCGAATATTCTGGAAGGTGGTCATATTGTGAAAGGTACTGGTAATTTGAAAAGACCGGCCCATTCCCATGCGGGTCAACTCATGGGGCCTGGCATGGGAAACATCTTTTCCTTTGAAATGGACATTCCCTTTGCTTGGCCGGTAGGTTCCGTTGATCACATTGAAGAGGGTGGTTTTCCCGGCACCGTTGGGTCCGATGATGGCATGGCGCTCCCCTTCTTTAATCTGCAGGTTGACGTTAAACAGTACTTCCAGCCCTTTGAAATCCTTATACAGTCCTTCGGTCTCCAGGATATTCATGAAACCTTCTCCACTGGTACTTTTGAGGCAGGAGGGGAAACCCATCTTTGTTTCAAGTAATTAATAAAACCCATAAATCCCCGGGGGGCGAACATGATGACCAGAATGAGGATCAACCCATCCACCAGTTCGACCCGTTCGGTATAACGGGTCGTTATTTCCGTTATAATTTGGAGGATTCCCGTGCCCAGAATGGGGCCGAAAAAGCTGGCTACTCCTCCGACCATGACATTGATGATCGGGGTAAAGGAAATTAAAACACTCAAGCCGCCGTCAGCAGAGATCAGATTTTGGAACAAGGCATAGATGGAGCCGGCCACCCCGGCAAAAGCCCCGGAGATCACATAAACTACGGCCTTGGTCTGGGGAACTTTAAAGCCCATGTAATCGATCCGCTTGGTATTATCCCGGACCCCGATCTGGATTTGTCCAAAAGGTGTCTTGGTAAAAAACCACATCACCCAGAGACTAAGCCCTAAGACGGCCATGGCAAAATAATAGAAATTGGCCGCGTCTTTTATGCTGAAGGATAGGATTCCCGGAATATGGAAAGGGGGCAGAGGAAATCCTCCGATGCCGTCTTCGCCTCCGGTGATGGTTCGCAATTTCAGGGCCAGGACATACATAAGCTGGCCGAAAGCCAGGTGCAACATGGCAAAGGCCGTGCCGCTGACCCTGACGACTAAAGGACATAATATAAGGGCCAGGAGGGTTGCGGCTAACAAACCGAACAAGAGGGCCGGGATAAGAGGCAGTCCCTCGATATGTTTCAAGGCCAAGGCCGTGCCGTATCCTCCGGTGCCGAAAAACATGGCATGGCCGAAGCTAAACAAACCAGTATAGCCCAGCAGAAAATTATAGGAGACGGAAAAAACAGCAAAGATGGCAAAGGTTACAAAAAAATTGGTGTAGTAGATACCAAATACCTTGGGATATAAAATCAGGATGATAATTATCCCCGCCCATAAAAGCCATTGACCTGTTTTATGCATCATTCCCTTTCTCCGAACAAGCCCATAGGCCGAATTGCCAAAACAATAGCCATGAAGGCAAACATCAGGACCGGCGCCAGAGCAGAAAAAAACTGCACGCCGTAAGAACTCAACATCCCGAATATGATAGAGACGATAAAGGCTCCCATGAGACTCCCGAACCCTCCCGTAACGACCACCATGAAGGCATCCATGCCCACCTGCCCGTCCAATCCGGGAAATACCGTCAGTATGGGGGCGATGGCCACCCCGGCCACCCCGGCCAGCCAGGTACCCACCCCGAAGACCACCATGAAGACCACGGGAATATTGATCCCCAGGGCATTGACCATGTCGGCATCGGAAACAGCCGCCTGGACGATTTTGCCCAAACGGGTCTTGTAAAGGAGCAAGGACATAAACAACAAAACCAGCAGGGCCAGCCCAATAACGAAAAGCCGGTAGATCGGATAATCGAGACCACCTATACTTACCAGACCCTCCAGAATGGGAGGTATCTTCACCGGCAGGCTCTCCGTGCCCCAAAAGATTTTAACGGCGGCCAGGATAACCATTCCGAAGCCGACGGTGACGATCAGTTCAGGCAAATGCCCGCCAATATGGACTTTTCTGAGAATAAATCTCTCTAACAGTATTCCAAAAAAAGCGGTAACGATCGGAGCCAGCAGCAAAGCCATCCAGAAGCTCCCGGTCCAGGTGATAAATTGGTAGCAAAAATAGGCGGAAAGCATGAAAAAAGCGGTATGGGCCAGGTTTAAAATTCCCATCATCCCGAAAATGATGTTCAGCCCGGAGGCGATCAGAAAAAGTATCATGCCGTAGGCCAGCCCATGAATGCCCTGGGCCACATACATAGCGGTTTTTGGATCCATCTGTTTGACCTCTAATAGTTCATTTAGACGCTTCTCAAATCCTTCCTTTTAGGCGGGACGTCAGAAGCGCATTTTCTTACCTTGATTATTCCCCCCAGTTGTTCTTGCCTTTGCATCGATCCAGCTTCTGATCCATTAAAGGTAAAACCTTGGCCGTCGGGATGGTATAGGTTGGGCCGGCGTCGGACCCCCCCTTGAACCAATAATAGGGCGGGATGTTGAAAGACACCTTCTGCTGCTCGGGAGGAACATATTCGAAGAGGTGCAGGTCCTGGATGGTCTTGTGGTCGCAGGCCCGCATCTTCATGATCTTCCCGAAATAATTTGTTTCCTATTCGGAAACATTAAAAATTTTAATAAATCAATTAAGCTAATTTATGATAACCTCTGATTTATACTCAAAATAGTTTCTTAAGAAAGGTATTAATATGTAAGTCACCGGATGTTGTCAAGTAAAATGTAAAAATTCCCGTAAGAAATAAAAATGATTACTTAATTCTTGTCAATCTTTGATTCGCCCGCTCAAAATCATCAATCCCCGGATAAGCCTTTCTTCCGATACCGGACATGCTTTGATGGGCCATGGCCAGCCCTAACCGGCCGCAGTCGGGAAGGGACCGTCCCCGGAGCAATCCTGCCAAAAATCCGGCGGCAAAGACATCTCCGGCACCGGTGGTATCCTTGGCCTGGATGAGGTCTGATTCCAGGTCCCAGGTCTTTGCTCCTTGATAAATAATGGTTCCGGCCCCTTTTCTTTTTACGACCACAATTTTGGTTCCCACGGCTTGCACTTTCGGAACAGCTTCCTTAAAAGGCGATCCGGTTAAAAGCTGCAATTCTCCTTCCGTAATAAACAGAATTTCACATCGGGAGAGGAGAGGGGCCAGGGCGTTCAGTTTTTTCTGAACATAGACTTCACCGGGATCAAAGCTGATCCGGACCTTTCCGGATAGCTCCTCGGCCAGCCGTTCCTGAAGTTTAAGACCTTCACCAAGTAAAGAGGTCATATGGATAATCGAAAAGAGGCGGATAAATTCCGGATTAAGGTCCGTCCAGTTCAGCGTCCGGTTGGCATTGGGAATGAGTAAAATAGTCCTGTCCCGGTTGGGCCCCAAAACGATCAAGGCCTTTCCGGTCTCTTGACCCCGGGCAACCCATCGGAAAGGGATGCCTTTCATCTCATTTAACAAAAAATCGCCGTCCTCATCCTTGCCGACCTTACCGACGATACCGCTTTTAAACCCCATTTTGGCTAAACAATAAACGGTATTGGCCGCACTTCCGCCCCCGGTTTTGGAAACCAAGATGGCCTTTCCCCGGAGAAGTCGTTTTATTTCCCTGATTTCCTCCCGGTTGATTAATACCCATTGTCGCCTTTTCTCTCCTTTTGGATAAAAAGGCCCAAGAAAAGAGAGGTCTTCGGCTTCATAAATATAATCCACATTCAGGGAGCTTACGCCAACGACATCGTTCATGCTTATATTCGGCCTCACTCTAATGATGAATTCAGGAAAAGTATAATCGGCTCCGGCTAAGGGGGTCAATGGAAAAAGAGAATGGTCTTTTGGTATTGGAAGGTTATTCCCGAGTCCATTTCTCTTGACTCGAATAATCACTCCCCGTATAGTTCCTTAAAAAATAAATTTATCAAGGTTTCAATTTTATGTTCTTACAAGCTATCCTCCTGACAATATTCGCTTATTTATTAGGCTCCATTTCTACCGGAGTGGTCCTGTCTAAAATCTTCGGCAAAGTGAATCTTCAAGAAGAAGGCAGTAAAAATATCGGGGCCACCAATGTCTCTCGTTTAATGGGAAAGAAATGGGGTGTGCTGACCTTGGTCGGTGATATGCTTAAAGGGATGATCCCTATCTGGGTAGGCCAGTGGTTTTTCAAAGGAGAAAACGAGGCGGCTATTTTCATTTCTTGCCTCATGGCCCTGGCCGCCTTTTTGGGCCATCTCTTCCCTATTTATCTGGGTTTTAAGGGAGGAAAGGGGGTGGCCATCGCTTTTGGTATTTTCATCCTTATCGGCCCCAAGGCCCTCCTGATAGCCCTTCCCCTTTTTGTAGCGATCGTTTATTTCGGAAAATATATCTCCTTAGGTTCGATAATTGCCGCCGGATCGTTTCCTGTTTTATTGATATTATTTAATTATAATACTTATCCCGTCCTTCTCTCCATTATTATTGCCTCGGCTGTTATCCTCAAGCATAAGGAGAATATCCACCGTCTGATTAAAGGAGAAGAAAAACCCTGGATTGGAAAAAAGGCCTAATTAGTTCTCATCCGGAAATTCGGATTTCCGGATGAAGCTTACAGCATTCAGCGATCAGCATTCAGCTAACCCGTTAATGGTAAAGGATTTTGCTGAAAGCTAAAAGCTGACGGCTGACCGCTCCATCCGGAACATTGCCTTTTCCGGATGGACACTAATTAAATTAGGATGCACTATTTAATTCACCCCGGTGACCCCTTGAATTCATCATGAATTCTTATCCGAACACCTTACGGGGGGCGTTTTTTAGTAACCTAAAAGCCAGACTTGATCCCCCGGCAGGCAATGAGAGGGGTGTAAGTGAATCTTCTTGGATCCCTGAAATATTCTGAAAACTCTTCAAAAAACTTTTGGTAAGACCCACCATATTCTGGAAAATCATACTGAATTTTTTGGGGGGCCACCTCCACCTTCTTCAGCCAGTTAAAGGCATCGGTTTCCTTCAAGGGACCGTAAATCAAATTATGGACAGAAACATCCACGGAAATGTCCTGGTATCTGAGATCATAAAGGAAGGAATATAATTTTCTTCCCGCCCAAAGGTCGAAATCGGCCCTTATCTTAACCAGGTCGGCTAACTGGAAAAGGGTTTTTTCTAAACGCTCCGGAAGGGGATAATAGTTCAAACAATTATGATCCAGGTCGATTAGACAGAGGATTCCTCCTGGTTTCAAAAGCCTGGAAATATTTTTGACGATCTCAAAACTGCCCGACAAATAATATTCCAACAGGAAACGGACCCAGACAAAGTCAAAGGATCCCAGATCATCCAGGGGTTCCCGCACATCCCGGCAGAGGAATCGAATCCCCGAAGAGGGGTAATGACTCTGGGCAAATTCATATCGACTTGGTGCGAAGTCGAGTCCCACAGCCTCTCCCCCGGGGAGAACCAGTTTATGGAGGACGGAAGTCGTTTTCCCCGAACCGCAGCCCAGATCGGCCACGCGCATTCCCGGTCTTATCCCGGCCCAAAGGGCTTGACGTTTGACCACTTTGGGATCGGTTTTTTGGTCTAATCGAAAGGATTCTTCTAGGCCTTCCATCAAATAATCGACCGAATTCATATTTTTTCTAATACCTCCATTTCCAAGGCCACCTCTTCCCAACGAGCGGTCAGCCTGTCTACTTCCTTTTGAATCAACGTATAGGACTGCATTAAGCCTTCAATGTTGGAACCATCTCCATAGGTCCCGGGATCGGCCAGGCTTTTTTCAATGGCTTCTTTCTCCTTAAAAACCTTGGACAGGCCCTCTTCCAATTCCTTGAGTTGCTTTTTTATCGGGGCCTGTTGTTTGAAAAGGGCATTCCTTTGTTCGGCCTCCTGACGTTTTTCCTCCAGGGTTTTTCGGTAAACGGGCTTGGCCGGTTGGGGTTCTCCCCTTTCCGCAGGTCTCCCGGGCAAGGTTTTGGAAAGAGAAAGGCGTTCCTTCCAGATCTCTTCAAAATCCTGGTAATTACCGGGGAACAACTCCAGGGTACCATCCCGGATATAAAGCACCTTGTTGGCCAGGGCATTGATTAAATGACGGTCATGAGTAATGATAGCCAAGGTGCCGGAGAAAAATTTTAAGGCCTCTTCCAGGACTTCCCTGGAAGGGATATCCAGGTGGTTGGTCGGTTCATCGAATAAGAGAAAATTGGCCCCGGATAAGAGCATCTTGAGGATGACCAGACGGCTCTTTTCTCCACCGGAGAGTATGGAGACCTTTTTTTCAATATCCTCCTCCCGAAAGAGAAAGGCGGCTAATAAGTTGCGTAAGGTTCCATAAGTCCGATCTCCGGCTACGGAGGCCGCCTCTTGCCAGACACTGTGGGACCCTTCGAGTTGTTCTAATTGATGCTGGGCAAAATAACTGATTAGGATCTTGTGGCCTTGTCTTCGATGGCCCGAATCAGGGGGCAGGATCCCGGCCATTATTTTTAACAAGGTGCTTTTACCCGCGCCGTTCGGCCCCAAGATGGCCATTCGGTCCCCTCGGGTAACGGTCAGATCCAATCCCTGATAGAGACGGGTCGGACCAAAGGATTTTGAAATACCGGCCAGCTCCAGCACAACTTTCCCCGACCTTTCCGGTTCGGAAAAATGAAAAGAAATCCGTTTCTCGGCCGAGGGGGGCTGAATCCGCTCTATCTGTTCAAGGGTCTTGATCCTGGATTGGACCTGTTTGGCCCGATCTTTCCGCGAACGGTTACGGGCAATGAAATCCTCCAACTGGCGTATCTTCTCCTGTTGGTTGGCAAAGGCGGCCTCCTGAAGTTCAAGCCGTTTCTGCTTTTCAACCAGATACCGGCTGTAATTGCCGGGATAGGAGGTAAGTCCCCCCTTTTCGAGTTCAAAAGTTTTTTGTACGACCCGATCCAGAAAGGCCCGGTCATGGGAAATCAGGAGCAATGCCGAGGAGGTATTTTGTAAAAAGGTCTCCAGCCAGATCAGGGAATCCAGGTCCAGATGGTTGGTGGGCTCATCTAAGAGCAAGAGGTCCGGTTGGCTGAAAAGGAGCCTGGCCAAGGCCACCCGCATGATCCAGCCCCCGCTCAAGGTCTCTATCGGGGTCAGAAAGGATTCCTCTTTAAACCCCAATCCAGCCAGGACCTGCTTGGCCCGCGACTCCCGATCATAGACCCCCAGGCGCTCCATTTCCGAAAGGAAGTGGCTTTGTCGGGCAGCCAACACTTGGCTTTGGGCCGGATCGGTTGTGTTTTCCAGCTTATGAGATATTTTTTTGAATTCGGCCAGGGTTTGCTGAACCGATGCATCCGCATCCAATACCTGCTGCAGGACGCTTTTTCCTCTTAATTCGACGATATCCTGGGGGAGATAGCCAAGACGAAGCCCTTTCTTCCGGTGAACCTGCCCCTGGTCCGGTTCCAGGTCTCCCAGGAGAATTTTAAAAAGGGTGGTCTTACCGGCCCCATTGACCCCCACCAGGGCGATCCGTTCTCCTGGGTTGATAGACAAGGAAACATCTCGCAAGAGGTCCTGCCGTCCGTAAAATTTGCTGACGTGGTTAAGGGAGATCATGGTTGGGAAAAGCAGGGGCTTGATTTTGGATACCGGATGCCGGATAAAACCACAAAAAAGAGGTGCCGGATAAAAATGAAAAGCCAGGCCGGGGTGGAGACAAAATCCCATATCCGGTAGCGAGCATCCAGCATCCAGGGGCGGCTATTTGGCATTATCTAAATATTCCCCCAACAATTCCCGGGAATGGATATCCTCGTGGCAATAGGCGCAAAGGTTCTCCCAATTGCTTCCGTCCGGGGGATTATTCAGGTGATTGCCGTCCTTATGGTGGACCGTCAAAAGCTGTCTCTGGGCAGGGGTAAATTCCCGGCCGCATCGGGCGCAGATCAACCCATGAAGGGCCAGGGAGCGTTCACGATAATTTTCTTTGGACGGCGGCAGGCCCGCCCGGATATCCTCAACGATCTCCTTGATACTTTTAGTGTTTTCCTGGCTGGGCTTGGTTTCCCGGCGGGACCGCCGGCCCGGTCCAAAAGTCATCCTGGCCATAAGGAATTCTCCTCTCTGGGCATACCCCGATAATCCTTCCTGTATATCAAAAAGGGGCGGAGATGGAAAGCCCCTTTTACGACCGCCTTGTTATTATCTGGATTCGCCGGAATGATTTAAGTTCGTTGACAGGTCCATGGCTTATTGATAAACTTTTTGCTAAAAGGCCCTTTATTTATTATCCAACGATTAGAGGAATAAAATGCTTAAAAAAGGAAAGACATACCAGGAGGTTTACGATTCATTTCAATGGAAGGTCCCCAAGTTTTATAACATCGGCGTTGATGTCTGCGATAAATGGGCCGGTGAGCGCTACCGTTTGGCCTTGATTTATGAGGATGAAAAAGGGGCGGTTGAAAAATATACCTTTTGGGACCTGAAGCAATTATCCAACCGGTTGGCCAATGCCTTCAAAGCCTGCGGCCTCAAACCCGGGGATCGGGTGGGGATACTGTTGCCCCAATGTCCGGAGACCGCCCTGTCCCATATCGCCCTCTATAAAATCGGGGCCGTGGCTGTCCCCTTGTTCACCCTTTTCGGTCCGGAGGCCCTGGAATATCGTTTGAATAACAGCGGGGCCAGGGCCGTGATCACCGATGGGTTAAATGTGGAAAAAATCCTGGAGATCAAGGACCGGCTTCCGGAGCTGAAAACCGTGATCCTCACCCGGGGGAAACTTCCCGAAGGGGGCATCGATTTTTGGCAGGCCATCGAAAAAGGCTCTTCCTCTTATTCCCCGGTCAGGACCAGGGCCGATGATCCGGCCCTGATTATTTATACTTCCGGCACCACCGGTCCGCCAAAAGGGGCCTTGCACGCCCATCGGGTATTGTTAGGCCATGTTCCCGGTGTAGAATTCTTTCATAACTTCTTCCCCAAAAAGGACGACCTTTATTGGACCCCAGCCGATTGGGCCTGGATCGGGGGGTTGATCGACGTCCTGCTGCCCAGTTGGCATCATGGCGTCCCGGTGGTGGCCTTTCGGGCCAAAAAATTCGATCCGGAGCAGGCCTTTTATTTTATCGCCAAGTACGGGATCCGGAATGCCTTCATGCCCCCCACGGCCCTGAAGCTCATGCGTCAGGTCAAAGATCCCCGGAAACGCCATGATTATCATATGCGGACCATCGGCTGCGGCGGAGAGACCCTGGGCGAGGAGCTTCTCCAATGGGGCCGAGAGGTCATGGATCTGACCATTAACGAATTTTACGGCCAAACCGAAGTAAACCTGGTCCTGGGCAACTGCTCGGAGATCATGGAAAACAAACGGGGCTCCATGGGTCGGCCCATACCAGGCCATCGGGTGGAAGTGGTGGGGGAAACAGGAGAGGTCCTGCCGCCGGGCCAAGTCGGTGAAGTGGCCATCCAACGTCCTGATCCGGTCATGTTCCTGGGTTACTTCGCCAATCCCAAGGCCACCGAAGAAAAATTTGTGGGCGATTGGAGTCTGACCGGAGACCTGGCCCGGAAAGATGAAAACGGCTATTTCTGGTTTGTGGGCCGGAAGGATGATTTGATCAGCAGCGCCGGGTACCGGATCGGCCCGGCCGAGATCGAAGACTGCCTGATCAAACATCCGGCCGTATCCATGGCCGGGGTGATCGGCAGCCCCGATGAAGTGCGGGGAGAAATCGTCAAGGCCTTTATCGTCTTGAAACCCGAAGTGGTCCCGGATGCCGCCTTGAAGGAAGACATCCAAAAATTTGTCAAGACCCGCCTGGCCGCCCATGAATACCCCCGAGAAATTGTGTTTATAAACGAGCTGCCCATGACCGCCACCGGGAAAATCATGCGCAAGGATTTGAGAAAGATCGATCTGGAAAAAACAATAGCCGTTAATCTGGAGGAAACTCATGGAGACTGAAGAGATCTGGAAGCGTTTTCAAAAACACATGGGATATACGGATGAGGAGATGGGAATCTTCCGCTCCGACCCGGAGAAGGTCAGGATGGTCACCGAGACGCCCGAATTCGTCAAGTGCCGGGTCATCGCCGAGGTGGTCGAGGCCCAGGGATGCCACGCCGGTCACAAGGTGGGAGACAGGTTCGTCATGACCGCCGGAGGTCAGCTCATCGCCGAAAAATGCCCCAAGCGCCTGTGCATGTTCGCCCTGGGACCCGTGGCCAGGGTGCTTCCGGCCATCTATGAACGGCTCATCGCCAAGTCCGACCCTGACCTTAAACGCTTCAACATCGTCCAGTGTACGGACGTGGGCTTAGACAAGGGGGGCTGGGGCAAGATCCTCATGAAGGTCTACGTGGAAAAGCCTTGACCTTGAGGCCTAAAACCTTTTTCTGATTCTTTTCGCTCAAGTTACCGCCAGGGTTTCATTTTTAATATCGGTAATGAACATATGCCCGGGCGCATGGGTGATCACCAGTTCGGGTTTGGCCGATAGGGCCGCCAAAGCCGAAGTGACCCCGCAGGCCCAGAAGACCGGAGTCTCCCCTTTTCGGATCGTCACCGGATCCCCGAAATCCGGTTTCCCCAAGTCCTTGATCCCCAGCTTTTTTTCATTTCCTAAATGAACGGGCGCGCCGTGCACCGAGGCATAGCGGGAGGTGATCTGCACGGCCCGGGGCACCCATTCATCCCGGATGGGCCGCATGGACACCACCAGGGGAGCGGAAAAAGGACCGGCCGGATCGCATTTCCGGTTGGTGATATACATGGAGACGTTTTTGTTTTCCTCGATATTACGAATTGGAATGCCCGCGTGGGTCAGGGCTTCTTCAAAGGAAAAGCTGCAACCCAACAAGAAGGAAACCATGGCCCCATTAAAAAAAGAAGAAATTTCCCGGACCTCCTCTTTCAATTGGCCCTTTTCCCAAATCCGGTATAAGGGAAGGTCCTTCCGGATGTCAGCCCCGGGAGCGGTCCTTCGGGGTTCGATCTGCCCCGGTTCAAGCACTTCCAGGACAGGACAGGGCTTGGGATTTCTTTGGCAGAAGAGGAGAAAATCAAAGGCATACCTCCGGTCCAGGATGACCAGGTTGGCCTGGGCATAGCCCGGAGCCAGTCCACTGGTGGGTTTATTCCGCCGTCCTTTTCTGATTTCCAATCTGATTGTCTTAGGTGCGTCGAGCTTTCTCATGACCATTCCTTCCTGAATCAGGAAATCGGGTTTCCCCATCTTCTAAAGTTGAAGGCCGAACCCCCTATTTTCCTCAGGCACCATACACTTATTTACCGTCTCCTAATAATAATTACCGGACTCCGGCAGGTGAGGCTGCATTTTCTGGAGTCATTGGCGAAAGGGCGCTGTCTTTCAGGACTTATTAACGGGGGAGACCGCAGCTCGTCCGCTGATTTTTAGCGGACGAGAATGCGGAGGGGGCAAAGCATCCCCCTTGGATAAGTCCGAAGAAAAGACCAGCCCGAAAGCCACAGACGGAAGAAAAGGGGGCCTCACCTGGTCAAGATGCCATGAGACGGTTAATATGGGCCGGTCTTCTGGCCTGCCTTGGCCAGAGATCTCTTGAGTCCCCTGATCAAATCATCGGCGTTCCTGCCCTCTTCTGGGGGTGCCAGGTGTCGATATTTAACGAAAGCCTCGATGGCGGCTTTTTTCTCTTCCAGAAGAGCGAGGACGAGACCCAGATTAAAATACAGGTTCGGAAAGGCGGGGTTGATTTTGGCCGCCAACTCATAATGCATCTTCGCCAGACGGAGGTTATCCTCCTCGAAGTAAAGGTTTCCCAGATTATAATGGGACTCAAAATGCCTCGAATCGTGTTCCAGCGACCTCGTAAAACAGTCAAAGGCCTTGATCATCCTCCCGGCCTTGGACTCGATGATACCAAGGTTGCAATAGGCGTCGGCTGCCAGGTCGCCTTCCGAGATGGCCCTCCAGTATAACTCTTCGGCTCGACAGTTATCCCGTTCGTCCAACAGCAAGGCTTCTTCAAAAGGGCTCAGGTTACTTGGAAGCCGTCGAATCTGCCCTGGGCTTGAAGAAAATGGGTTCACCAGGGCCGGATTATCTTTCCGGCGCTTCTTAACCCGCTCGAAGCCGAACTTCGAAGTCTGTTTTGCCGGGAACGGTATAATCTTATCCATAATCCAACTGATTTTAATGTTAAACCCTTTGATGAACGCCGAACGCTTAACGCCGAACCTTATTGGCCTTTGCTACCTTTGAAACCACCGCTTTTTTCTTCCCCATGGCTTTTTCCATCGGCTTCTTCCGGGACTTCGCCTGCTCGATACTTTGCTTCAGTGCGGTCATGATGTCCACCACCGGCTTCTCTTCCTCTTCCACGGTGACGATCTCCCTCCCGGCGACCTTCGCATCGATCATCGACCTCAGCGCATCATGATACCTGTCGGTCAAATCAATCTTATCCAGCGTAGTGGTCATGGAATCGACCAGACTGCGCGCCAGCTTGAGCCCAGCCTGGTCTATGGGCTTTCCATCAAACTGAGGAATCTCCTGGATGTTTCTGATTTCTCCGGGCGATCGGAGATTATAAAGTACCAGGGCATTCTCATAAGGGGCAATCAATACCACGTCTTCACGGTCATGCAAGACCACCTTGCCGATTCCCATCTTTCCGCTCTCTCTCAACGCAGCCGC
>CAWIRY010000064.1:0-13005 GCA_963838485.1 uncultured delta proteobacterium
AGAAAAAGATGAAAGACAAGGCTTTTGCGCGCCCGGTCAACCGGCAGGATATCGTCGATGGCGCTGCCGAGCTGGGCGTGCCGCTCGACGACCATATTGATTTCTGCCTGAAGGCCTTGCAATCCCGCGCCGAGGAACTGGGCATCAAAGGAAGCCTGTGAAAGCAGTCGGCAGTCCCGCCATGGCAACCGCTTGCCCAGCGAGGCGTCAGGCCGGCGCGGCATGGAGCGTTTTGTCGTGGCTGAGGTGCCTGGCTATTTTGATGGTCCACGTGTGCTCGGATGAGCATCGGCCAGTTTCGTTTTGCCTTCCTCTTCGGTCATTAGCGCGAGCTTATTGCGGGCTTTCATCGCTCCCAGGCGAATTCAGAGGCAATCCATTGGAGGATGAAGTTCGAGCCAATGAAGCCCGCGCCACCGGTGACGATGATGAGATCTTCCATGCCAGATATGCCGCGTCGCGCAAAAGACACTGCGCTCCGATTCTAATCATTATCACCGCCGGACGCGAAGTCGCGCCCAGCTTCGACGGCGGATGGGGATCAGACGGGTGCGGTTTGGCTGGGGTGGGGGGCGAGGGCTCGATCCAGCGGCGCGACCGGAACGGCAGAAGTGCGCATCTGGATCTGCGCACTCGGCAGGTGCTCGCTCGAGCCCCAGCCCAGTACCTTGTAATAGGCTTTTTCGATAGAGCGGGCGATTGCGGGCCAGAGAAACTGGCTCTGGATCCGTTCCTGCCCCCGGGCGGCGGACTGACGGCGAAGTTCGGGGTTGTGCACGAGCAAGTCGAGCATGCGCTCAAGATCTGCCTGGTCGCCGCGGTGGAAGGTGAAACCGGTGCCCTCGACCACCTCCTTATTTTCCGGAATATCGCTGGTCAGCACGCAGACACCAGCCGCCATGGCATCGAGCAGCGCCAAAGACAGGCCCTCAATTTCAGACGGAAGCACGAACAGAGCGGCATGGGAGAGAAGCTCTTCGAGATTGCTACCGGAGACCCAGGGAAGGAAACGGATCTGGTCGGATTCGTGGCGGCGCAAGCTCTCGGCGTAAGCATCGGAGTGACTCGATCCTCCACTCGAACCTCCGGCGAGTACCAGTTTCATTTCAGTGTTGAGGCTTTCGAAAGCATTGATCAGGAGATGGAATGTACGCCTCATTCCTCGGGATTTCTTCGCATTGAAGGCGATGCTCAGTCCCACCCCTTCGGGGCGGGTTCCCAGTTTCGGGCGCCTTATATCTGGACCTTTTTGAACAACCTGCAAAACAATTCAAATGACAAAATCAAAATCCGCCCTTCATTCTTCCGACCGAACACCGAACTCTGAACTGAAATTTTGAAAAAATTTCTACCAGACGCTGCGATAAATGCGTTCGGCATCCTCCATGGTGATCCGCCGGGGATTGTTGGCCAACAAACGGGTCACCTTCATCACCCCCTGGGCCATCCCTAGTATGGCCTCTTCCGGGACATTGAGATCGCGCAGACGTAAGGGAAGGTTGAGATCGATCATCAATTCCTCGATCGTCTCCAGCCCATCCTCCGCGGCCTGCCGGTCGGTCAGGTCCTCGATGGACAGTCCCAGGGCCAGGGAAATCTCGGCAAATTTAGGGAGGTTGCCCAGCATATTAAAACGCAACACCGGGAGCAGCATGACCGAATTGGCCAGTCCATGGGCGATGTGATGAAACTCTCCGCCCAGAGGATAGGCGAAGGCATGGACGGCCGTCACCCCGGCGTTGGCGAAGGCCATCCCGGCCAGCAGGCTCCCTTCCAACATGTTGGAGCGGGCCTCCAGGTCTTCCCCTCGGGCATAGGCGGTCAATAAATTCCCAAAAGTTAATTCCATGGCCCGGAAGGCCAGATGATCGGTCAGGGAATTGGCATTGACCGAGGTATAGGCCTCGACGGCATGAATAAAGGCATCCATGCCGGTAAAGGCGGTTACCGCCGGAGGCACCCCGATAGTCAGAATAGGGTCCAAGAGGGCCAGCCTTGGGAAAAGATGGGGAGAGACCACTCCCTTCTTCAAATGCTCGGTCTGATCGGAAAGTATGGCGATGGGCGTGACTTCGCTGCCGGTCCCGGCGGTAGTGGGGACGGCGATCAAGGGCAGACCGGGTTTTGCCAGGAGATCCACCCCGAAGTAATCGGAAATATGGCCGGGGTTGACGGCCATGGCCGCCACCAGCTTGGCAATATCCAAGGAACTGCCTCCACCCATTCCGATGACCGAATCACACTTCCCTTCTTTCAACCGGGCCAAGGCCTGGTCTACTATCTCAATAGGAGGATCGGCCTCGACCTGATCAAAAAGGGTGACGGTTACCCCGGCCTTTTTTAAAGAAGGATTGATCTGGTCCAGGATTCCGGCCCGGATGATACCGGGGTCAGTAACGATGAGGACCCTTTTCCCCATCAGGGCCTTGAGTTCCGGACCGATCCGATCCGCACTCCCGGGGCCCATGAGGATGCGGGGCGTGGTTCGAAATAAGATGTTTGCCATATTTTTTCTCCTAACGGTTGCTGAAAAAGGCCCGTCTACTTCGTTGCCCTCATCACCTCGTCATTGCGACGTACTTCAATGTACGCCTCATTCCTCGGAATTTCTTCGCATAAAGGGCCATGCTCAGTCCCACCCCTACGGGGCGGGTTCCCGATTTCGGTCGCCTGGTATCTGGACCTTTTTGAGCAACCTGCAAAAAAGAGGTTTTACCATCATGCTAATCTTAGATGATCATATTTTCAATTTTAAAAAAATCTTTCATTTCCTTTTTAAAATTGTTCTTCTCTTGAATTCTGGCTCCTGGATTCCAAATTCTCAATTTCGTTCTACTCCGTCTGAACCACCACCCCCCGGTCTATTTGAAAAACCCGGTTCAGTAACCCGGTGGAATGCTGAAGGTTGGATTCCGACAGGATCACCGACAGCCCCTCTTTGATTAATTCCCCAACCACTTCCACCAGACGATGGGCCAGGGCCGGGGCCACGCCTTCAAAAGGTTCATCAAGTAACAGGAGCTTATGGCCGCACATCAGGGCCCGGCCGAGGGCCACCAGCTTCTGCTGCCCTCCGGACAGTTCCATGGCCTTGCGCTGGGTAAAGGTTTTCATCTCCGGGATCATCTGATAGATTTTTTGGAGCCGCTCCGGCCCTTCCTTGTCACCGATGGCCCAGGCGGGCAGGAGGATGTTTTCCTCAACGGTCAATTCCGGGATCAGCCGCCGTTCCTCCGGCATATACCCGATCCCCAGACTGCTCCGTCCGTAGGCAGGGACTTCCGTCAAATTGACACCGTCAAATTCTACCTGCCCGCTGCCGGCAGGCAGCAGGCCCATGATGCTGCGCATCAAGGTGGTTTTCCCGGCCCCATTGCGCCCGATCAGACCGGCCACCGTTCCGGTTGGAAGCTCGAAATCCACACCCCGCAAGATCCTGACCGACTGGATGGAGACATTCAACTCTTTAATTTTGAGCATTTCCGGGGCCCCCTTTTTTCACCGTCTGTTTATTCTCCCCGATCACATACTGCCTGACCTTTTCGTCGGCCAATACTTCTTTTGGTCCCCCGTCGGCAATGACCCGGCCTTCGTAGAAAGCCAGGATGCGGTCGGAATAACGGCTGACAATTTCCATATCATGTTCTACGAATAAAACGGTAACCCCTTCGGCCCGCAAGGCCTCCATAATCATATCCATAATATCAAACTTTTGGTCGGCGTTGATCCCGCTGGTCGGTTCGTCGAGCATCATAACCTGTGGCTTCCCTACCATGGACATGGCAATATCCAACAGCTTGCGAACCCCTCCCGGCAGGACATTGGCCGGTTTGTCCCGGTAATCGATCAGGCCGAATCGTTCCATGATCGCCCTGGCCGCCTCCGGGGCAGGAGACTGATGATTCGGAACCTTTTGCCAGGCCCGAGAAAAAAAGGATTTTTTGTTGACCCGGGAAACAATCCCCAGACCGACCAGGATATTATCTTCCACGGAAAGAGAATCATAAAGCTGAGGGATCTGGAATGAACGGCAGACCCCCATCCGGGTTATCTCCCTTGGAGGGAGGGGGGTGATATCGCGACCTTGAAAGTGAATTGTCCCGGCGCTGGGTTTCAAGTATCCGGTAATCATATTGATGAAGGTGGTCTTCCCGGCGCCGTTGGCCCCGATCAGACCGACCACGGCATCCTTTTGGATGGCGGCGGAAATATCCCAGGCCGCGGTTACGGCCCCAAAAAATTTTCGGAGGCCTTGAGCTTCCAGGATCGGCACGGCTTCCATATCAGATTCTCCTTTGACGGAATTGAAAAAAAGACCATAACCCGGCGGGCAGGAAGATGATGACCAGCAACAGGGCCGCGCCCAAGATCATCTGCCAGGTATTGGGCGAATATTCATAGGCGAAGCTGCGGATCGATTCAAAAATCAGCGAACCGAGAAACGGGGCCAGGACGTTTCCGGTGCCGCCTAATATGGTGATGAAGACGAATTCTCCAGACGTGGTCCAGTAGGCCAATTCCGGGTCGATATGCCCTATGGTGATGGCCGTCAAGGTCCCGCCTAATCCGGCCAGGACAGCGGCAATTACATACTTGATATGGATGGCCCGGCGCACCGAGGCCCCCATGTATTCCACCCGGAGTTCATTGTCCTTAATGGCAGGAGACAGACGGCCCAGGGGGGTCTTCAAATAGTGATTCATGATCAGGGCCGATAAAAAGACCGTCACACAGGCCAGGCCATAAACGGCATAGCGAATCCAGCGTTCGGAAAAGGCAAACCCGAAGAGGGTCGGTACGGCCACATTGAATCCGTCCGTACCTCCCAACACCGCCGTTTTGACCAGGAGACCGTAAAGGATCATCGAAAAAGCCAGACTCAACATGGCAAAAAAAATACCCCGGTAGTTGGCCAGGAGAAAACCCAGGATGAAGGCCACAAAACCGGCCACCGCCGATCCGCAAAGGATCAACAAAAGGGCATCCGTCAGCCCCAGGGATAAGCCCAGGCTTCCAACCGTATAGGCCCCCAGGCAGTAGTAAAGGCCTTGTCCGAAGGACACCAGGCCGGTACGCGTCAGCAGGAAGAGGCCTAAAACAACCAGCCCTTTGCCGAAAGAGACGGTGATCAAAAACAGCGCCCATTGGGGAAGGTATGGACCGATGAAGAGAAACACAACCAGGGCGGCGAACGATATCCGAAGAGTATGATCAACCCGGTTCATATCTTGCGGGCCTCCACACCGTGAAACAATCCTTGAGGTTTTAATAAAAGGACCAGGGCCATAACTAAGTAGATGCTGAACAGTTCTATTTCCGGCAAGTAGTGAACCGCAGTGGAGCGCACCAGACCGACGATCAAGGCCCCCAGGGCGGCCCCTTGCAAACTGCCCAGCCCTCCAATGACGACCACGGCAAAGGCCAGGACGATCACCTCCACTCCCATACCGGGCACTACCGAAACGGTCGGGGCGGTGAAGGCCCCGCCGACGGCCGCCAGCATGGCCCCAACGGTAAAGGTAATCAAGTAAAAACGATTGACATTGATCCCCATGGCCAGGCTCACTTCCCGATCATGAATCACGGCCAAAAGGAGCTTTCCCTGTCTGGTATATTGGAGGACCCAGAACAGGCCTAACCCTGTGGCTAATGAAACGCCGATCAGGATGACGTTATAGGCCGGATAACTCAAACCGGCAAAATCGATACTGCCCAACAGGCCGTAAGGCTCCGATATAAAATAGGGGTCGACCCCCCAAATCAATTTGATGACGTCTTCCAGGATCAGGAAAAGGGCGAAGGTGACGATCAGCAGGAGTATCTCATCTTTGCCGTACATGAAACGTAAAAGACCGCGCTCGATCAAGGGGCCCATCACCAGCCCGACGATGACCGCACCAAGGGCCAGCATGGCATAGCTGCCCAAAGGGAAAAAGCCATGGTTGAGCCAATAACCGGCCAGAGAGGTGGCGGCATAAGCTCCCAGGGCGTAAAGGCTGCCATGGGCCATATTGAGGATCTTCATCACCCCGTAAATCAGGGTGAGACCCACGGCGATAATGAACAGCCAGGAAGAATAGAGGACCCCGTCCACCAGGACGGTCAACAGATCACTCATGGTAGGCTCCAGCCGGGACCGGGTTGGGATCCGAACCGGTTCGTTTCAAAGTTAGGAAAAAGTTACTTGGTCTTTTTAAAGCCCGACTTGATCCAGTCTTCGCTCTTGACCCCTTCGGGGGGGTTAACCTTGGCAGCCGGATAATATTTGATGTTGGTAATGGTCAATTGTCCTTTAACGTGTTTGACCGTGCCGTAAGCGGTCCCCTGAATACCTTGATGTCCTTTTCCCAGGGCCATTTCCATCTTCCCGCTCGGCGTTTCATAAGTCAGGTGTTCGAAGGCGGCAATAATCTGGTCCTGGCTGGGGGGCTTACCGCCGTTGGCCGCCTGGGCCTTTTCATAAGCGGCCTTCACCCCCAGGATGGCCTGGACCATTTTATAGGAAGGATAAGTGGGGGGCACGGCATACCGTTCCTGATAGGCCTTGCGGAACCAGCGGTTAAGTTCATTATCAGGTGCAAAAACCCCATGAGGTCCGCGAGCGCCGAGTATTGTCCCATCCGGGAGCTGTTTGGCCAGACGGTACATGGCCGACTCTCCAGCGGTCAGGATCACCGTGCTCTTTTTAAATAAACCCCTGGGTGCCGCTTGCAAAACAAAGGCCTCCAGGTCGCCTCCCCAAAAACTGGAATGAATCACATCCGCATTACTGGAAAGGAGAGAGGAAATTTCTGCCCCGTACTGGCCGGACATGAATTTAGGCATCTGAGAAACCACCACCTGGACCCCGGGATTTATGGCCTTCATGGCCGCTTCGAAGTCGTTCCAGGAATCCTGCCCCCAGGCATAATTTTGATTGATCCCGGCGATCCTTTTTATGTTCTTTCTCATTTCAGTGACATAATAAGCAGCGGCCACATTGTCCATGGTGGCGTGGGCCCCGGTACGGAAGACGTATTTATAACTCCCGTCTTCAAAGATACGGGGCGTCCCGGCATCGAAAATGACGGTCAATTTTTTAAGCTCTTCGGCCACCGGCGGGATGGCGATGGCGTCCCCGCTGGAAATATAGCCGATGACCAAATCCACATTCTGACGTTGGACCAGGTTGCGGTATTCGGTCACCTGCTTGGTGACGCCGCCGGCCTCATCGATAAAGACCAGTTCAATGGGTGCACCCCCCAATCCTTTGGTGCCGTAAGGGGCGGGCACCTTACCGCCCATATTGAGGGCTTCAGTCAACACCTCGGCCCCATTCCGGGCCGGCACCCCGAAGGGTCCGGCGGCCCCGCCGGAAAGGAAGGTGACCACCCCGATTTTGATCGGTTTCTCCTCGGCGGCCACGGCTGAGAAGGACCACCCCAGAATACAGGTGAGGGCCAGAAAGGTTACCAAACAGATCCCGGAAACCATTTTAATCGCGGACGATTGCTTCTGCTTCATCTTTTACCTCCTGTCAAGTCCCATCCAATCTGTTGAAAGGGATTTTGTTAATGGCCTTGTTTTTTAGTAACGAACTTTGTTTGTTTTGGTTTTCCCTGAGAAACTATGGGGGTATTTCTGACCGATCACCTCCTTAAATTTTTTGACTTGAGGCGTCCTTTTTCAGGCTATTTTTTTAGTAATGTAAATATCGATGCCACCGATAAACTTTATGAACGAAAGCCGGGTCCGAATTTCCTTTCCGTCAATTCGGCTAAAATGTCGGGGGATGATTCACCCGGAGGATAACGGTTCATCATAGTGTTTTTTGCTTGACAAAAAAAACGGACATAGGGATAAAGGATTCTATAATTAAATAATGCTTGAAGGCAAGTCGAAAGTTAACCAGGCCTTATTCTTAAAAGCCCTAATCGGTTTATCACCAGGAAAGAGGCAGTCCATGACTCACCTGTTTGGTAGGTGAAGGGTCGACCCATGACGCGACCTTTCTCCGTCTTCATTCATCTCTCTTGGTCCCAATCTCCTGGAGTCATCATTTTTTGTTTGTTGATTGTCTCTTCCATTTATTACGAGGAACTTTATCATAGGCTTCGCCCCCGATAATGACCTATTACTCAAAAACATCTTAAGGAAATAAAAAATGAAAATCAGCCTACCGGATAAATCCAAGGAAGAAATATTGCAAGAGGCGGAGGCCACCGGGTATGAATTCGAAAAGGTTTATCACGGTTGCGCCCAGTGCGTCCTGGGGACGATGATGAAATTATTCGACCTGACTCAACCCGAAGTGTTTAAGGCCGCCACCGGCCTGGCCGGCGGGATCGGCCTCTCCGTGGAAGGGTCCCTGCGGGGCCTTGACCGGCGGGGTGATGGCTCTCGGTTTGTTATACGGTCGGGAAATCGATAAAATGGATGACCCCGAAAAACGACGATTTATCGCCTATCGTCTATCCAATCAATTGCACGAACGATTCGTTCAAGAATACGGCAGTTCCCTTTGCCAGGAGATCCACAAAAAAATCATGGGACGGGCCTATCATATGAAGGACCCCCAGGAATGGCAGGCTTTTTTGGATGCCGGCGGACATTCGGAAAAATGTCCCGGGGTGGTAGGTAAGGCAGCCCGATGGACTGCCCAAATTATTCTCGAAGAAGAACAAAACCATTAACCGGTTGCTGAAAAAGGACCATCTACAGCGTTGCCCTCATCCCTTGTCATTGCGACGTACTTCAATGTACGCCTCATTCCTCGGAATTTCGGGCGCCTTGTATCTGGACCTCTTTGAGCAACCGGTAAAAAAAGATTTTTCCGAATACTGTTAATCCCTTTTATCGGAGGATCGAGACATGGGCTTGGACATTTTTGATTTAAGCGGAAAAGTGGCCATGGTCACCGGAAGCACCAAAGGGTTGGGGGAGACCGTGGCCATGGCCCTGGCCAAGGCCGGAGCCGATGTGGCCGTCTGTGGCCGGAATCAAGCCGATCTGGAGCGCGTTTCCGAGGCCATCCAGGCCCTGGGACGTCGAGCTGCTGGTTTTTATCTTGAGGTGACTTCAAAGCAAAATGTGGACCAGGGCGTAAAAAAAATCTTAAACACCTTCGACCGGGTGGATATCTTGGTCAATAATGCCGGAACCAATTACCGGGTGCCGGTTCTCGACTACCCGGAAGAACAATGGGACCTGATCATCAATACCAACCTCAAGGGCTATTACTTAGTGGCCCAGGCCGTTGTCCCCCAGATGATCGCCCGGGGTTATGGAAAGGTTATTAATGTCAGTTCTATCCTCGGGCAGATTGCCTTGGTCAACCAATTAGCCTATGCCTCCTCCAAGGGAGGGGTTAACCAGATGACCCGAATTATGGCCTTGGAATGGGCCAAGATGGGGGTGCGGGTGAATGCTGTCGCCCCTACCTATTTTGAGACCGAAATGGTCCTCCAGATCCGCAACGACCCTGAAAGAATGAAATTCATCAGTGAACGGACTCCCATGGGCCGTTTCGGCCGGCTGCCCGAGTTGGAAGGGCTGGTCATTTTCCTGGCCGCTCCGGCCTCTGACTTTATCACCGGCCAGGTCATTTGTATTGATGGCGGCTGGACTGCTTGTTAATCAGGAAATTTTGACCTGCCTTTGAAAGGAGAAAGAGTGGACTCCCTTTATCAAAAAAGACCCTGGCTCAAAACCTATCCCGAATGGATACCGGCCGATATACCAATCCCTGACACTACGGCCCTCGACGACTTTAAGGCCTCAACGGCAAGTCGGCCGGACAAACCGGCGATTTTTTATTTCGACCGCATCATTTCTTACGGCGAACTGGATACCCTCTCCAACGGTCTGGCCGCCGCGTTTTCCGAATGGGGGATTAAAAAGGGGGATCGGATCATGGTGGTCTTGCAAAATATCCCCCAATTTCTGATCGCCCTATACGGCGCCTGGAAAATCGGGGCCATCGTGGTGCCCTTAAACCCCATGTACAAAGAAAAGGAGCTGACTTATTTTTGCCGGGATTCCGGAACACGCCTCTTGATTGTCCAGGATGAGGTAGCCGGCGAGCTGGACCTGGCCTTTCTAAAACAGACTCCAGTCGAACGGGTCATCACCACCTCGCCCTTGGATTGGTTGTCTTCTGAAAAGGAAACGCCGGCCCTTCTCAAAGGAGTAAAAAAGAGTTTCCTTGTGGGAACAGAGGATTTGCTGGATGCGATTAATCGGCATAAACAGGCCACCGTGGCCCCAGCAGACCTTTCTCCGCGGGACGTAGCCTATCTGACCTACACCTCCGGAACCACCGGTCCGCCTAAAGGAGCCATGAACACCCATGGGAATATCGCCTTTAATGCCCTGGTCTATCGGGCCTTTCTCCGAATGACCAAAGAGGATATCGTTCTGGCCGTGGCCCCCTTGTTCCACGTTACCGGGGAAGTGGCTCATTTGGCCATCGCCGCCCTGATGGGGATTCCGGTCATCCTTTTTTACCGCTTTGATGCCGGTGAAACCCTTCGGTTGATCGAACACCGGAAGGCCACCATGACCGTGGCCGCTATTACCGTTTATATCGCCCTGATGAACCACCCGGACATCAAAAAACGGGACCTTTCTTCTTTTAAAAAGGCCTATAGCGGCGGGGCCCCGGTTTCAGTCGCTATCGTTGAACAGTTTAAAGCACTCACCGGTCTTTCCATCTATAACGCTTACGGAATGACCGAAACCAATTCTCCATCACATTTGGTGCCTTTGGGACTGTCGATACCGGTTGACCTTGAAAGCGGAGCCTTGTCCGTGGGTTTGCCTGTCTCTAATGCCGTGGTTAAAATCATGGATCTGGAAGAGGGCACCCGGGAATGTGCCCCCGGAGAAATCGGGGAAATCGTCGATTTCGGACCCATGGTCGTCCCCGGCTATTGGCAAAAACCGGAGGAAACCCAGCACGCCATAAAAGAGGGCTGGCTTTATACCGGCGACGTGGGCAAGATGGATGAGGCCGGCTGGTTTTATGTGGTGGATCGTAAAAAAGACCTTATCGTTGCTTCGGGGTATAAGGTCTGGCCCCGGGACGTGGAAGACGTCCTTTACCAGCACCCGGCGGTTCGGGAAACGGCCGTGGTCGGGGTGCCCGATCCCTATCGGGGGGAGACCGTCAAGGCCTTTGTGGCCTTGAAACCGGGGATGGAAGGGTCGGTTAGTGCCGAAGAAATTATCACCTTTTGCAAAGAACGGATGGCCGCCTACAAATATCCCCGGCAGGTGGAGATCGTCCCGGAGATCCCCAAAACCTTGACCGGAAAATTCTTGCGCCGCACCCTGCGGGAAAAGGAAGGCTCGAAGTGACCCTGTTCGAGAGATAGGAGAATATTTTTTCTCCCTTTTCGATTCTGCTTGAAGGGGGAAAGGCTTTTGGTTACAATCAAGTATTCTTATTGCTCGGGTCTTTTGGACCCGACAGACTAAAAATCCTTTTGGATTAAAGGGGGAGCCATGAGTAAAAAGGAACTGGATCGTCGGGATTTTTTAAAAGTCATTGGTGCAGGAACCTTGGTTGCTGGGGCCAGTGCCCTTGGGTCGGGTGTTATGGTGCCGACCGGTTTGTGGGCAGCCACTCCCCAGATCAAGGGCCCGATCAAGGTCGGTTATCAGGCCGTTATTTCAGGACCTTTGGCCGGTTATGGTGAATTCCACAAAATGGGGGTCACCATGGCCGTCGAGGAAATCAATCAAAAAGGGGGCATTGCCGGCGTAAAGGTTGAAATGGAATTCCGGGATGCTACCCTGAAGCCGGATGAGGCCATTAAAAACGCCCGCTACTTCGTCGATAGCTGGGGAGCGGATTATCTGGGCGGGATCGATTCCTCCGGACAGGTCCTGGCCTTGGCCCCGGTCGTCGAAAAATTAGACAAGATCCTTATGGTCACCCACGCCGCCACGGAAAAACTGACCGAGGAATGGGTTTACAAAAAGGGCGTCAAACAGATCTTCCGGATTTGTAACCCCACCTATCATGACGGATATGCGGGCGCCTTTATTGCCAAGGATTTACCGGTTATGAAATGGGCCACCATTTCACCGAAATACGAGTATGGGTTTACCTGCTGGAAGATGTTCCAGGATATGCTCAAAAAAATAAAACCAGGGGTATCATTCATCGCGGAATCCTGGGCCCCCTTCGGCACCACTGATTTCCGGTCCCATATCAACACCATTATGGATGCCATGCCGGATGGACTCTACAGTACCGAATGGGCCGGTGAGTTGATCAGCTTTGTCAAACAGGCCAGGCAGGCCGGGCTTTTCGACAAGATCAAGCACGTCATGATCCCCATGGGAGCGGCCATGGATGCCCTGGAGGGATTGGGACAGGAATATCCGGACGGCATCTGGGCCTCGGGCCGTTATTTTTTCCTCTATCCTAACAACAAGACCAATAACGAGTTTGTGGCCCGTTTCCGTAAACATTGGAACCATTATCCGGCCTATGTTTCCGAGACCGGCTATTCTTCCATTTACGCCTTAAAAGCGGCCGTGGAAAAATCCGAACTTGGTTAGCCTCTCACGAACTCGTTCCCAATCGAAGCGAACGTATTTCCCAAGCTTGTACGCCCCCAGGACCTCAGAGTGAGAGTAGACCCAGCTTCGCGGCACCCGCAATCGTGTCGCCAGATCCTCGACGGTCAACAGTTCCTCGGTACCTCAAGGCGCTTCTTTAATCAATTGCATTTCAACACTCCTAGCGCCAACCGCAAATTAAAGCACGAGCCGGCGATTCTGGCGCATGGGGAGCAAGGGCAAAGTAAGCGGTATGCGGTTCGTCCACGACTCTCCGCATTCACCGAAGAGTCTCCGCACGAATTACTTGCTCAGCCTCCATAACCCGGCGACTTTGGTCAGCTCGTAATGGCGTTCTTGAAAGCGCGCGCGTAGCGTTTGGTCCAAACAGTTTCACACTGGTTCCGTTTCCAGCGAAGAATGCACCGTTCAACGCAAAGCGCAGAATCGAGCCCT
>CAWIRY010000065.1:0-7611 GCA_963838485.1 uncultured delta proteobacterium
CGCGGTCAGCTCATCCCGAATAAATTAAATCGCATCTGGGTTTTTTATGAGCAAGCCCCGATTTTTAATCCTTAGAATTCAGAATACAGAAGTCAGAATCCAGAATGAGTCGAGAGGTTTTTTTTATTCTGGCCGTGAATTCAGACTCATGACACCTGATTTTATCCTGGATGGACCCGGACGATAAGCCCTTCCAAATTGATGCGATTTTCTTGAAGAGCCTTTCGGTGGAGGGAGAAAAGAAAAGACCCTTCGGTCAGGTCAGGTTTTAACAAAGGCAGGCAGTGCTTTCGAAATTCATCGACGGATAAACTATTCAGGACATCAAAACATTTCGGGTTTTCGGGATATATTTTTTTCATTTTTTCCTGCTGAATCAACTGATCTTGGGGAATCACCCGATCCAGCAAGGGGAGCAGGTCCACTTTGTCTTTCTCTACCGTCCCCAAAAGTTTGATGAAATTGACCTGAATAAATCGTTTACGGCAGGGTAGCTTATAAAACATCCGTCCCTCGGCATCGAATTTGATTTCCTTATAATTGGTCCCTAAATCCCAAGACAATGAACGGACATTGTGATTAATGGCGATGTCCTGAAGACCTAAACGCCGGTTCTCCAGGTTGAAAATGCCGATCGGTTCGGAAGCTTTTTTTTGATGACCCGGGAAACACGGTTCTAACAGATGCCTGAGGTATCCCTGGGAGAGGGTCTCGTTTTTTGAATTCAACTCCTGGATTTCCCGATTCAGTTGGCGGAGGGTTTTTTTCCAGCCGTCTCCGGTCCTTCGGAGATATAAGTTTCGGTAATGATCGAGGGAATCCGGGTCCCGATCATGATCCAATTTTTCAAAGGCCAAATTGATTTCGGCCACCATTTGGGTCTTTTGGATTTTAAGGGTTTGGTCATGCAAAGGGGAGCGGTCCGGATGATAAATCAATTGCAAGGCCCGATAGGAAGACCTGATCAGGGAAAACAATTCCTTTCCCTCCAAGGCACGGACCATGGCCGGGGCAATTCCCAAAACTTCAAAAGGGTTTTTGATCTTCATTAAAAGATAGTATATCTCAAAATTGGTTTTTGTTCAATTTTTTTGCCATTGACGCCGCCGGATAAAATCCGAATCTTAAATTCAGCTTTCCTCTTCCCGTGAAAATAAATCGAAGATCATCTCATCACAGACAATCATCTCAATTTTGTTGAATCATCTTGAAAAAGGTCACTCCGAAGCCCGACACCCAGGTCCGGAATAGGCTTGAGAGAAGGTTTTGGCGCAGACAAAAAAACTTTACATCGATGAAGAATGAGTGTTATGATTGATAAGTCCAAATATTTAACCAGGAGGTTTGCCATGGCGATAATTACCATTTCACGGGGCACTTTCAGCGGTGGCAATGCCCTGGCCGAGTGTCTTGCCTGTCGGCTGGATTATCCAAGGCTGGGACGCGAAGAGGCCATACTTGAAGCGGAAAAGGAATACGGGATTAGCGTGGACAAACTTACGGCAGCTCTCAAGAATCCGCCTTCGATCTGGCAACAGACGGTCGGCCCCCGTATTGCCTATCTCAAATGTCTGACGGCGGCGATCATGGAGCACGCCAAAAACGGGAACCTGGTCTATCACGGGTATGCCGGACATTTGCTCCTGGGCCGGATTTCAAACGTACTGCGGATACGGGTCATCGCCGGTATGGAATTCCGAATCCAGTCGGCCATGAAACGAATGAACCTCGGCAGAAACGAAGCAGCCGAATACATCACAAAAGTCGACAAAGAGCGGAGTAAGTGGACTTATTTCCTCTATGGCCTGGAATGGCAGGACCCCGTCCTTTATGACTGGGTGCTGAATCTTGAACATATCAGCATTGAAGATGCCTGCGATGTTATTGCCTACAGGATCAACCTGGATGATTTTAAGACCACCCCTGAATCGCAAAAGGCCTTCGGGGATGCCTTACTTGGCAGTAGGGTCTGGGCCGCTTTAGCTAAAGATGATCGAACCAGGGTGGCTTCAATTCAAGTTAATGCGGATTCAGGGATTGTAACGCTGAGCGGGAGTCTCGGGTCTCAAAAAACCCTTGAAGCCATACTTCAGATAGCCAATCAGGTGCCGGGGGTCAAGTCGACAGTCAACCAAATGGGTATAGGTTCCGACTGGTACTGGTAGGTTGTGTCCCGTTATCGGCTTTTCCCGTTCTTGGCTGATTGACGTATTTTGGGGAACTTGGAACCTCTTGCCGAAGCGATGAAGGATCCATTCTAAGAGGATGGTTGCTTTCTGACTTTAAACCTTAGGCCCTGCACCCACCTGTGCTTATAGGGCGAGGGGAAATATTTTCCCTGGATTCAGGATCTGGTTGGGGTCGAAGAGGGCTTTTATCTTTTTCATGAGGGTTAAGGACCGGGAATTTAATTCCAGGGCCAGAAAAGGGGCCTTGGTCAAGCCTACCCCGTGTTCTCCGGAAAGGGTGCCTCCTAAGGCCAGGGCCGTCTTGAAAATTTCCACAACCGCTTCCTGAGCCTTTTCTTTTTCCCCCGCTTTTCTGCCGTCGAACATGACGTTGACATGGATGTTCCCATCTCCGGCATGACCGAAACTGATAATCAATAAATCCAGACCTCGGCCGATTTTCTGAAACCGCTCAATGGCCTCCGGGATCTTGTCCCGGGGAACAACAATATCCTCATTGATTTTGTCGGGCCGTAAACGAAAAATGGCTGGTGAAATGGCCCTTCGGGCCTTCCATAAATCTTCCGATTCCCGGGAAGTGGCGGCCTTTTTTACCCCTGTGGCCCCGACTCGCCGGCAGATTTGTTCAATCGTTTTTCCCTGTCGGGCCACTGCCTCCCGGTCGCCGTCCACCTCGATCAGTAACAAGGCCTGGGCTTGAGTGGGCAATCCAAGATGGAGGTACTCTTCGACGCTGTCTATCGAAGAATGGTCCATGAATTCCAGGATAGAAGGAAGGATCCGGGCCTGAAGGATTTCCACAACCGTTTGAGCGGCCAGGGCCATTTGGTCGAAAAAGGCCAGGATGGTCTGCCGGGCCTCCGGCAATGGGATCAGTTTCAGGATCATTTCGGTAATGATTCCCAGGGTCCCTTCGGATCCGACCATCAACCGGGTCAGGTCGTAACCGACCACCCCTTTGGCGGTCTGCACCCCGGTCCTTAAGATTTCCCCGGTCGGAAGAACCACTTCCAGACCCAGGACGTAATCCCGGGTGACCCCGTATTTGACGGCCCGTCCTCCTCCGGCACATTCGGCCGCATTTCCTCCTAGGGTGGAAAAATGGGAGGAGGAAGGATCCGGGGGATAGAAGAGCCCCTGGGTCTCCACGGCCTGTTGCAAGTCCCTGGTGATGACTCCGGGCTCAACGATGGCTAAAAAATTATTCGAATCGATGGCCTTGATCCGGTTCAGGCGTAACAGGACCAGGACCAACCCGCCTTGGATCGGGACCGCCCCCCCGCTCATACCCGAGCCGGCCCCTCGAGGGACAACGGGAAACTTATATCGGTTGGCCACTTTTAAAATTTCGGCGATTTCCTGAGTATTGGCCGGAAAGATGATCGCTTCGGGCCAGGCCTTGATTTGGGTGGCATCATAAGCGTAGCATTGTCGGTCGGTGTCCTTGGCGGTGATGTGTTGGGAACCGACTATTTTCTCAAGGGCCTTGTAGATTTCCTTGTTCATATTAAACTCTCATGTCCGCCTGAAACGGGCACCACGAGGCATGAAGCCAGGATTAGGGGTTAAGGGGTCAAGGATTCAAGTGAAAGGCGTTGAATTAAAACCCCTTGAACCCTTGAATCCTGGAATCCTCGAACCCTATTTTTGAACAAAGTCCTCATGCCCCTTGAGGCGAACGCTCGCCCCTTGCCTCCTGTCTGACTTTCAATACCCAAACTCCGTCGTTGCCGCCGGCGCTGATTGCTGCACTCTTAACCGGCTGAGTTGTTCTTCAGGAAACAGATTTAAATATTCTTGTCGGTTTTTTACCCCATAGACCCATTTTTGAAACCATAGACGGCTTCCTTCCTGGGTCTTGGTTTCAAGGGCGTAGTTTACATAAGCCGGGTCATCATGGCCGTAATAGCCTTGAACGGCCGAAGGATGGGCCCCCCAAGGTTCTTTCACCACGGCGGAAACGATAAATCCCGGAATGACGGTCCGGTTAGGATCGCTTCTGATTAACTCGGGATCGACGATCTCTTCGGTAATGATGATGACCGCACGGCTGGCCTTGGCCGCCTCCACGGTGACCCCCATATTTCCCCAAAGGTGGGCATTTCCCAAAGGATCGCATCGCTGGACATGGATGATGGCCAGGTCAGGGCAGATGGCCCGAACCAGGAGAAGGGGCTCCCCGGTAAAAGGGCAGGGAGCGCGTTTAAAGTGGGGATTGTCTTTGATGATATCCGATCCCAAGAGGGTTCGGGCCGGAAGAAAGGGACATCCAGGGCCCCGGCGTGTAAACTCAAGGCCATGGAAAAGTTGGAATGATCTTCAACGGCCAAAGGTCCGGGAATCCCTTGCTCAACGGCCCTCCGGAAGTGGTAGCCGATCCCCGTGCTTACATTGCCCACCCAGGCCGCCCGAATCCTGGAGACACAACCCCCGCCGATAAGTTGATCAAAAAGCATATCCGAAATAGGGCCGATGAGGGTCAGGTCTCGGATGCCCTGGCGGATGATTTCGTGTCCGGCGGCAAAGGGGATCAATCCTTCCAAAGAGGTCCCCAGGGAAATCGACTTGCCCGGTGTTACATACCGGGAGACGGCTTCCGATAAAGACACGATTTTCGACTCTTTTGGTGACATGATCCGGTTTTCCCATTCCTTTCTAAAGAAAACATCATAAGTACGGATTTAGGTTCAAGTCAAATAAAAAGAAATGAGCAAAAAAATATTGACAAGGAGACTGATTTTTTATGATAGTTACCTTTTCCCCACTTTTAGATCACCCTTTGAGGCCCCGTTTTCTTCAAAGACCGGGCTGGAGGGGAAAGGGAGGAGTGAATGGAAGCAATCGGAACTGTAAGCGAAGCAAGGGGTTCGATTAGGGATAGAAGGGCGGGTCTATAAAAGATGTTCCTGCACCTCAATTCAGCTCAAAAAGAGATTCAGGAAAAGGTGCGGATTTTGGTGGGCTCTGAGATTGCCCCCAAGGCCGGGGAGATTGACGCCCGTGATGAATTCCCCCAGACCAGTTATGAGGCCTTTGTCCGGGCCGGGCTCTTAAAACTTTCTTTGCCGGCCGCCTTTGGAGGAGAAGAGGCTGACGCCACCTCACTCTGCCTGGTTATCGAGGAGATCTCCAAGGCCTCCCCGGCCTCGGCTTTGTTGGTTTTTCCTACCAACGCTGTCGTCCGGACCATCCGGGAAGTGGGTACGCCGGAGCAGAAGGAGCGGTTTTTCTCGGATATGTCCCCAGGGAATAAACTCTGCGGGTTTTGTCTTACGGAACCCAACCATGGTTCAGACGCCGGTTCCCTGCAGACCAGGGCGATTCTGGAAGGGGATCATTATGTGGTCAATGGGAACAAATCATTCATTACCTTAGGACCTCATGCCCATTATTATCTGGTTTTCGTTCGAACCGGCCCTGGAAAACGGACCGGCGGGGTCAGCGCCCTCATCGTCCCTCGCGATGCCCCGGGCTTGTCTTTTGGGAAAAAAGAGAGGAAGATGGGATTGGGGGGATCGGTCACCTCGGAAATGTTCTTTCAGAACGCCCGGGTTCCCAGAGAGAATCTGCTCCTCCGGGAAGGAGAGGGGTGGAAGGTCTTGTCCAGACATGCCAATGTCATGCGGGTCTGGGGGGCGGCCTCTCTGGCCCTGGGGATTGCCGAAGGGGCTTATGAGGCGGCTTTGCTCTTTGCCAAGAATCGGACCCAGTTCAAACGTCTGATCGCCTCTTTTCAGGCCGTGCGCTATATGTTGGCCGATATGAAGATGGCTATAGAGGCCACCAAATCTTTAATTTTTCGCACAGCGGCGATCATTGATACTCAAGAGGGAACCTTCCGGGATATTGAGACCCTGGTCTCCATGTGTAAATGTTATGCCTCGGATGTGGCCATGAAAGTGACCATCGATGCCGTCCAGGTTTTCGGAGGGGCCGGATATCTGAAAGGATCACCGGTGGAGCGGATGATGCGGGATTCCAAGGCGGTCCAGATTTTTGACGGGACCAACCAGATCCAGCGGATGATTGTATCGAAGAATATTATTTTGGATTAACGAAGCCGATGGCGTTCAGCATTCAGCGGTCAGCAGGCACTATTAAGCTTCCAACCTCATAATAATGGGTGGAAGTAGTCTGAGGCTGATTGCTGATAGCTGATCGCTAAGAGCTATTTAAAGGAGAAATCAGATGGATTTTGAATTATCGGAAGAATTATTGGCGGTTCGGGAAATGGCCCGGGATTTTGCCGCCGAGAAGATCGCCCCCTTTGCCGACAAATGGGACGAAGAACATTATTTCCCTTATCGAGAAGTGATCAAACCTATGGCCGAGTTGGGTTTTTTTGGGACGGTCATCCCCGAGGAATACGGGGGGAACAACATGGGCTGGATGGCGGCTATGATCCTGACCGAGGAGATCGCTCGGGCTTCCAGCTCCCTTCGGGTCCAGATCAACATGCTGGCCCTGGGCTGCGCCTTTACCATTTACCGGCACGGGAGCGACGTCCTGAAACAGAAGTATATCGCCAACCTGGTCAATGCCGATTATCTGGGCGGGTTCGGCATCACCGAGTCCAACGCCGGATCGGATGTCATGTCTTTAAGGTCGATCGCTGAAGACAAAGGGGATTACTGGCTGTTAAACGGCTCCAAGACCTGGATCTCCAATGCCAGCATCGCCGATGTGATCATCTATTATGCCTATACCGACCGATCGGCCGGCAGCCGGGGCTTGTCGGCCTTTGTGGTGGAGATGAAAAATTTCAACGGCATCTCCACGTCGGATTTGGATAAGATGGGTTCCCGTTCTTCTCCGACCGGGGAGATTTTTCTGGAAGACACCCGGGTCCCCAAGGAGAATATCCTCGGTAAACCCGGAGACGGGGCCAAGATCGTTTTCGGCTCTTTAAGCCAGACCCGCCTTTCGGCCGCGGCCGGCGGGGTCGGGGTGGCCCAGGCCTGTCTGGATGTGATCACCAAATACTGCAATGAAAGGGAACAGTTCGGAAAACCTATCGGCCATTTTCAGATGAATCAGGACATGGTGGCCCAGTTGGCCGTGGAAATCGAGGCGGCCCGTTTGATGGTCTATAAAGCGGCCTGGCAAAAGGACCAGGGAAATCTGTCCAATAACTTGGAGGTGGCCATGGCCAAGTATATCAGCGGCGAGGTGGCTTCCAAGGCTTCCAATTATGCCATGCGAATCCTGGGGGCCTACGGCTATTCCACCGAGTATCCGGTGGCCCGTTATTATCGGGACGCCCCTACGTATTACATGGTCGAAGGCTCGACCAATATCTGTAAGTTTATTATCGGCCAGGATCAGTTGGGGATCAGGAAGGCGAATAGATAAAATAAAGGTTCAAGGTATAAGGTGCGAGGTGCAAGGAAAATGATGTTTTAAACCTTCCTTGCACCTCGCA
>CAWIRY010000066.1:0-12783 GCA_963838485.1 uncultured delta proteobacterium
GCATTTAAGGAAATAGGGGCTTCGGCCCTTTTTTTATTTTGGTAGTCTGTCTGGTTTTTGTCCCGCTATAGTCTCGCTATATTTAAATTGATTGATTGGTGTTATCTCACAATCTCTGCATTCTCCCTAAGGATGGTTAATCTCGACTTTGAGCTTTCAGCCATAAGCTGGAATTCGTCAAGGATCAAGGTGACCATCCGAAGGGCTGGATTGAATTCCCGGGGCAAAGGATTCAAGTGATTAGATACGATTCTCATGAACCCCAGTCCCTGTTGCAATCCATTTTACCCTTTGTTGAGAAACAATAACCAAGCGATCTTTAAATTGGTAAGGTGACTGACGGCACAAAAAGGGGACTAATAACTCTAAAATATTTTTTGAGGTAGCTAGGTTTATTTTTAACCGAATAACACCAGGATGATAACTCAAAGGTAGAACAACCCAATCGCCAAAATGGCCCTCTTTCCGTAGGGCTTGGGCAACTTCCTGGTTAAATATTTGATCAAGATATAGTTGACACCTCAGGCATTGACAGCCCTTATTTCTGTGTGGTCGAAGGCCTAAAGCAAAGGGCCCCGGTCTCTAAAATTGAAGGACCGGACCATAGTCCTTTAAAAATCGGCCGAAGGCCGACAGGGCCTTAACCAAATCCTCTGCCGGTTTTGCCCCGGCCGTTTCCATTTGGAAAAAGGTTTTCATAAAAGAGAAATAGGCCCCGTCATCGTCGGATCTGAGGGGTTGGGGCGGTTTGGGGGGGGTATCGGTCAGGACCTGATGGGCCAGGTACAGGTTGGTGTCGAATAAGGGAAACTGATGGGGTCGGGCCAGATGCAGGATGAAGATCCGCAGGATCAAACCCTCCGGGACCCAGACGGACGCCTGTTCGTAAAAATTGAGAACCTCTTCCTCAGTGACCTTTGTTTTCATCCGGAAGGCGTTGATGGCTTCCAACCCTCGGCTTAATTTTCGGACCACGTCCTGGGCCTTTCGGTCCAAGGCCTTCTGCAGCCGCCAATGGATTAAAGGTTCGAGGTGATGGACCTCCATTTTTTCACCAAGATTTAAATTTTGTTTTAAGACCTCATCGCCTACCGGGCCTTCTTGGTAAAGAGGAGACCAGAGACGCAAAAATTCTAAAGGCGAGCATTCTTTCAAGACTAACCGATAGGGAGTAAAGAACGGCATAGTCGGCACCCGTCACAATAAAAGGTCATCATTTCATGCTGATATTTAAACATAGTCATCGTTTTATATAGGGGGCAGGATAAAAAATCAACCAAAAATTATAATATAAAAAATATAATATTATAATAATTAGCTTGACAAGGATTTTTGATTTGATTAAATGTTTACCCGAGGTTTCATCGGGGGCCGGTTAACCTCGGAATGGTCAAGGCCGATCCGAAAAACTTCTCGGGAAAAATTTTTTGTTTCAATCTGCCCAAAAAACATCCAAAATTTCCGATCAGATTATTGATCCAATCCGGAATGCCATCCATTCCGGCAAATTAAAGCCTGGAGATCGGCTGGCCTCCGAAAAAGAGTTAGCCGATCCATTCGGTGTCAGCAAGGCCAAGATGCGGGAGTCCCTGAGGGTGCTGGAAGTCATGGGACGATCGAGATGCGCAAGGGCATTTCCGACGGTATTTTTTCAATTTCCCCCACTTTCAACCCATATCCATCAAAGAAATTACCATGATTGGCTATCTGATTGAGCCCACGGTCGCCCGGATCGCCGCCGTTAAAATATTGGGTTTGAAGTCATTCATCCACAAGCAAGCTTTGTGGGATGAATGGCTTCCTTATTTATGGTGGGATTATCAGGGGAAGGCCAGTTCCTAAATTATCGTTTTGCCGGCAGTCTGAAATATTTCATTTTTTAAAAATTGGTCTGTTGCGAAAGGGGGTGTCTGACAGAATATACCGGCTGGGGTTGCATGAGGTCTTATATTTAAAGATTCTTACTATCAAGGGGGTTTTTATGGAAGATGAAAAGAAACAAGTTAAAGAAAAAGAAATGGAAAACAGCCAGGGAGTTTCCAGGCGTCAATTCCTGATCAGCACCGGCGTGGTAGCCGCCGGCCTTTCAGCCTTTCAATTATCCGAATTTTTGAACGCCCCGCATGTCAAAGCCGCCGGCGGACCGCCTATCCTCATCGGAGAGATCGAACCCTTGTCCGGACCTTATGCCGATTCCGGCCAGGATGAGATGGAGGGGGCCATGCTGGCCAATGAAGAATGGAATGCCAAGGGAGGGGTCCTGGGCCGGGAAATCAAGATGATCACCGAAGATGCCCCCAGCAATCCGGGTATCGGGGTGCAAAAGGCCATTAAGTTGATTAAGAAGGACAATGTTAATTTTCTGACCGGCACCCTGACCTCCAGTGTCACCATTGCCGTAGCCGAAGAAGCTTTTAAAGAGCATAAACTCTTTATGGCCTTCGGCAGCCATTCCGATGATACGACCATGGAGAAATCCCACCGGACCACCTTCCGGACCACCTCACAGAACTGGATGCTTTCCACGGCCGTCGGTTCCTGGCTGGGAAAAAACTGGAAACCCAAGACCATTTACCATATCACCGCCGACTACACCTGGGGCCATACGGCCCGAACCTCCATGAACCGCGCTCTGGCCAAGTTCGGCTGCAAAGAGATCGGCAATGACTTTACTCCCCTGGGGACCAAGGATTTTTCGGCCAATCTGATCAAGGCCCGGGGTCTTAAACCGGACCTGTTGAGCTGTAACTGCTATGGGTCCGATCAGGTCAACCTGGTCAAACAGTTTAAGGAATTCGGGCTGGCCAAAGAAATCCATCTTTGCGGTCCCCTTTCTGGCGTCCCCATGATGAAAGGCATCGGACCGGCGGCCGACGGGGTCTGGGGCCTTTCCTGGAACTGCACCGTTGATACTCCGGGCAGCCAGAAACTTCGGGCCACCTTTAAGAAACGGTATGCCGCCAGTAAAGTCCCCCAATGGGAACCCTCTTACCGTCATTACTTGGGGTACATCACCCATAGTCAGCTCTTTGAAGCCATTGTCCGGGCCAAGACTACGGACCTGATTCCGGTCATCAAGGCCCTGGAAGGGTGGAAATTCGACGGTCTGAAATGGACCCCCAGCTACTGGCGCAAATTCGACCATCAAAACATCCAGGATGTGATCGTGGCCAAGGCCCAATACCCAGCCAACTTCAAAACCTGGGCCGATCTCTTCAAGATCCTGGGTCATTTCCCCGGGGATGAGGTGGCCCCCGCCTATGAGGAATGGAAAAAAGCAGGGGGCCATGAACTGGAGCCCTATGACATGTTCAAATAATTAAGCCGACCTTATCCGGGACGGCAGGGAGGACTTCAGCCATTTCCTGCCGCCCCAACCACCAAATCGGGGCAGCTATGATCAGTTTTAATCTCTCCCTTCCCACCATCACGAACCAGTTGCTCAACGGGTTCGCCTTGGGGACCTTGCTGGTCCTTATGGCCATCGGGTTGACCATCATCCTCGGACTGATGCGGGTGATCAATTTTACCCACGGGGTTATCTATGCCCTGGGGGCCTATTGCGTCGTTACCTTGTTCAATTACACCGGATTTTGGCCCTGCCTGATCATCGGACCGATCGTTATAGGCTTCTTTGGTATGGGCTTGGAAGCCACCCTCATCCGGCCCCTTTACAAGCGGGACCCCCTGCATACCATGCTTTTGACTTTCGGGCTGGCCCTGATGATCGAGGACCTCATCCGGATGACCTGGGGCGATGCCGCCTATCCCATGAGCGCCCCTGATGCCTTGTCCGGTATTATTGATTTAAAATTATTTATTTTTTCCAAATACCGGCTCTTTATTATTCTATTTTCCGGCGGTCTTTTGTTTGTCCTGTGGTTTTTCTTTCAAAAAACTTCCATGGGCAAAACCATCCTGGCCGGGACCTTTGACCGGGAAATGGTCGAGGCCCTGGGTATCCCCATCAACCTCCTGTTCACCATCACCTTTGGGATCGGCTCGGCCCTGGCGGCCTTGGCCGGAGTGTTAAACGCCCCGATTCAAGGAGTCTATCCCCCCATGGGCACAACCATTATCATGTCCTGCTTCGTTGTGGTCATTATCGGGGGCATGGGTAGCTTCTGGGGGGCGGTGATCGGGGGTTTATTGGTAGGTGTTGTCGTCAGTTTCTCGGTGGAAATTTTTTCGGCTATGTCCGATGTCATCGTCTATATTCTCATGGCCATCGTTTTGTTGGTACGTCCCCGGGGGATCGCCGGAATTGAAGGTTTATTAGAATGAAACAACTCCCGATTGAAAAAAATTGGACCATGGATTTCCTCAAGATGGCCATCCTCTTTGCCATCGTGGCCGTTTGGCCCAAAATCATTCCCCTGGTCGGCGGCTATACCGGCCTGGCCGTTGAGATGGTCATCTTTGCCATCTTTGCCCTGGGCTTCGACCTGCTCCTTGGCTACACCGGGATCCTTTCCTTCGGCCAAGCGGCCTATTTCGGATTGGCTGGATACAGTATGGGGATTATCTGTATCCATTTTAAGACCCCTGTTTTAGTGAGTATGCTGGGGGGAATCGCCATCGGCACCCTGGCGGCCCTTATCATCGGCCTTCTGATTATCCGCAAGACCGGAATTTATTTTGCCATGCTGACCATTGCCTTTGGCCAGATGTTCTTTTTTATCGCCTCCCGCTGGAAGACCGTAACCGGCGGAGAGGACGGACTGACTGGTATTCCTCGCGGGGTGATTCCCCTGGGGATTTTCGACTGGGATCTTAAGGGGGACCTGAGTTTTTTTTATTTCGTCTTCATCTTTTTCATCGCCGCCACCCTGATAAAATATTGGCTGATCGAATCCCATTTCGGGCAGGTCTTAAAGACCATCCGGGAAAATGAAAAAAGGGCCCAGGTGGTGGGTTACAATGTGCGCCGTTATAAGCTCTACTCCTTCATCATTTCCGGAATATTTGCCTCTCTGGCTGGAACGTTGTATGCCATGTTTCTCCGCTATATGTTTCCCCAGACCCTGGACTGGGTCCGGTCGGGCAATGTGGTCATCATGGCCTTGGTGGGGGGCTTAGGGACTTTGTTCGGCCCAGTCCTCGGGGCCGGCGTAGTCACCTATATGATGAACTTTATCTCTTATTATACTAAATACTGGCAATTCTTTGTGGGGGCCATCTTCATCATCTTCATTCTTTTTTTACCCCGGGGGATTTGGGGTTTTGTCCAGAGGAAAAGATAAAGGACAAGCTCAAGGCTCAAGCCCCAAAGCTGAAAGCCCAAAGGAACCGGAGCAAAGAACCTGGATTCCCGTCCCCGATTAATAGACTCGGGGACATGCCTTCATGGAATGACGAGTTTTTACGAATTCATCAAATAAAAAATCATTATTAATGTCTGATGAGAGCGGTGTGGGGAAGGACTTCATGAATTTATTAGAAACAGAAAAATTAGGAATCACCTTCGGCTCTCTCGTAGCGGTTCATAATATAAATTTTTCCATCAAACCCGGAGAGTTGAAATCTATTATCGGCCCGAACGGGGCCGGGAAGACCACTTTTTTTAACCTCCTCACCGGCATCCATCCCCCCACAAATGGGAAGATCCTTTTCAAGGGGGAAGATATTTCCGGCCTCCCCCCTCACCAGATTGCTCGAAAAGGTATTGGACGCTCCTTTCAGATCACGGCCATCTTTCCGGAACTCACGGTCTATGAAAACGTCTTGATCCCGGCCATGCATTATTGTAAGGGTTCCATGGCCCAGGACCGAGCCATGGAGATCCTGGAGGAATGCGGTCTGGCAGACAAAACCCGTGAGGTCGCCGGTAACCTGTCCCATGGGGATCAACGTCATCTGGATATTGCCATCGCCCTGACCTGCCAGGCCGAATTGCTCCTCTTGGATGAACCTACCTCGGGCATGCCGCCTGAAGAATCGCTGCGCACGGTGGAGCTAATCCGCACCTTAAAGAGTAAAAAGGGCTACAGCATCATCCTGATCGAGCATAAGATGGATATTGTTCTCCAGGTCTCGGATGCCATCACCGTGCTCTATTTCGGGAGGAAATTGGCCGAAGGAACCCCGGAAGAGATTCAGCAAAACGAAGAAGTGCAGAAGGCCTATCTGGGGGGCATGGAAAAGGGGTTTTCTTTGAGTCAGGGGAAAAACAACCGCGCCGTTTCCAAGAAAAAGGAGATCCTGCGCCTGGAAAAAGTCAACACCTATTACGGGGAGAGTCATATCCTGCAAGATATTTCCATGGAGGTCAAGGAGGGAGAAATTGTTTCCCTGTTAGGCCGAAACGGGGCCGGCAAGACCACCACCTTACGCTGTATTTTGGGCTTGACCCCCCCGCGTAACGGAAAGATTACTTTCAAAGGGGAGGTCATTAATGAAAAATCCACCAACAAGATCGTAAAAAGCGGTCTCTCTCTGGTGCCGGCAGAACGGCGCATTTTTCAAAATCTGACCCTCCATGAAAATTTGGAATTGCCTTTTTTCTTAAAGGGCATCCCGGCCCAGGAAAAGCGCAGTCAATTGAACCGGGCCTACGAATATTTTCCGGACCTGAAAAACCGCTCCCACCATAAAGGAAACCGACTTTCCGGCGGGGAACAGCAGATGGTAGCCGTGGCCCGGGCCCTCATGGGAAAGGTGGACTGCATGCTCTTAGATGAACCTTCCCAGGGATTGGCCCCCCTGATCGTCCGGAACGTAGCCGAGATTATCCTGGAGATCAATAAGGCAGGGATGACTATTTTGTTGGTCGAGCAAAATGCCCTCATGGCCCTGGCCTTGGCCGACCGGGTTTATGTCATCGACCAGGGACAGATCGTTTATGAAGGCACCCCCGAGGTCTTGCTTTCCGATCAGGAATTATCCCAGCGGCTTTTAGGGGTTTGATTGGATTCTTTCACCTTCGTTTTTCGGACTAATAATTTCAACCTCAAAGTCCCCTCTGCTTAAGCCTGGGAGGGGTTTTTTATCATAGAAAGAACTCCGCCCATGACGGAAAAAAAGAAACCCGGCCTGTTTGATCCGGCCCATCTCGACCGGATCGCTGAGGCTTATAAGGATTGGGATCATCACTGTCTGAAGCCGGATGATTCGGAAAAGGATCAATCGGACCATACCCATTCGGGCCTGCCGGTTAAGCTGCTCCATACCCCGGCGGACCTTCCCGCCCTGGACTATATAAAAGACATCGGATTCCCCGGGCAGCCGCCCTTTACCAGGGGAATCTACCCGAACATGTATCAGGGCCGCCCCTTCACTATCCGGCAATTGGCCGGTCTGGGTGCCCCTGAAGATTGCAATCAACGGGTCAAATATCTGCTCGGGCACGGGGCCACCGGGGTAAGCATCCTTTTTGATCTGCCCACTATTCGAGGCTACGACTCCGATGATCCTCAGGCCGAGGGCAATGTGGGGCAATGCGGCGCGGCGGTCGATTCGCTCTGGGATATGGAGGCCTTTTTTGCCGATATTGATTTGTCCCGGATCAGCACTTCCATCGTCACCCATCTCCCCAGTACCAGCTTAGTCATTCCCGGCATGTATTTTTCCTTGGGCGAGGCCCGGGGTCTTTCCTACCAGCAATTGGCCGGCACCTGCCAAAATGATTTTTTGATGGAGACGGTCATCGGCAGCGCACCTGAGACCCTGCCGCCGTCCGTTTCTTTTCGCATGCAGTGCGATGTGGTGGATTGGATCACTCAAAACCTGCAACGTTGGAATCCCATCAGCCTGAACGGGTACAACCTGCGTGAGGCCGGGACCGATGCCGTGGCCGAAACGGCCATCGCCATAGCCAATGGGGTGGCTACCTGTGAGGAATTACTCAGGCGGGGCCGGGACATCGACAGCTTCGCTCCGAGGATCTCCTTTTTCTGGGATCTGCACAATGATTTTTTTGAAGAGATCGCCAAATGCCGGGCCTCCCGAAAGGTCTGGGATAAAATCATGCGCGGACGGTTCAAGGCCAGGGACCAGCGCTCCTGGTTGATGCGTTTTCACGTCCAGACGGCCGGGATCACCCTCCCGGCTACCGAGCCTTTGAATAACATCGCCCGCTCTTCCATCCAGGGCCTGGCGGCCGTTTTGGGGGGCGCCCAATCCCTGCATATTGATTCTTTTGATGAGGCCTATTCGGCCCCAACCGAACAGGCGGCCTTGGTATCCTTGAGGACTCAGCAGATCATCCAGCAGGAGACCGGAGTGACCAAAACGGTCGATCCTTTAGCCGGGTCCTATTATCTGGAATATTTGACGGCCGAGATGGAAAAACGGATCGAGGCCTACATCCAAATGATCGAAGACCGGGGGGGGATCGTGGCCGCGGTGGAAAGCGGCTGGCTTCATAAGGAGATCGCTTCTTACCAGTTCGACTATCAGAGAAAAATTGAAACGGGAGAAATCAAAATCGTGGGGGTGAATGCCTTCCCCCGCTCAGGGGCCTCCCAGCCTATCGAAGTTTTCGAATATCCCGAGACCGAGACCCGGCAAAGAAACAAACTGATGCGCCTTCGCCGGCAACGGGATTCCGCGCAGGTGGATAAGGCCATGGACACTTTGCGAAGCAAGTGTCATACCAAGGAAAATCTTTATCCATATGTGCTGGAAGCGATCAAGGCCTTGGCCACCCTGGGGGAAATCGAGGGCCTTTTTCGAAAAGAATTCGGCCTGTGGCCTTCACCGCTGGTTGCTTAGGGATAGCTGTCTTTTTAAAAGGAAACACCATGGCCAGAAAAATTCGTGTCCTTATGACCAAATTAGGCTTAGACATCCATTGGCGCGGGGCCGTTACGGTAGCCCAATTTTTGAGGGAAGCGGGAATGGAAGTCATTTATTTGGGCAACCAGTTTCCGGAGCAGATCGCTCAGGCCGCCCTTCAGGAAGACGTGGATGTGGTGGGCCTGAGCACTTTATGTGGCAATCACCGCGTCCTGGCCCCCAAGGTCGTCAGGCTGCTCCGGGAAAAGGGGCTGGATCAGGTCAAGGTGTTTTTGGGGGGGATTATCCCGGAAAGGGATTGCCCCTATCTCATAGAACAAGGGATCGAAAAAATTTATGGCCCTGATACGCCCATGAAGACCATTGTCCGGGCCATTCAGGATGCGGTAAAAAATTGATATGGATGCTGGATAAAAAGACAGACCCCAAATACGATATCCAGTATCGAGAATCCAATATCGAGTATCTGAACATAAGGAGGTTTGAATCATGTCCCTTCACTGGCCGCCGGAATACGATCCACACTATCGGCCAGCTCTGTCCGAACCTTTTTGGAACCGGGAATGGGAGACCATGGACCCGGAAGAGCGAGAGCAAAAGATCATCCTGTCCAAACTCCGGGCCCAGATGACGTATGTTTATGAGAAGGCCCCGCTCTATCGACGCAAATGGGACCAGGCCGGGATTAGACCGGAAGATATCCGCTCCCTTAAGGATTTTCAGAAGACCCCCTTCCTATTTAAGGATGAGATCCGCCGGGATCAGGCCGAAAATCCCCCTTTCGGCAGTTATGGCTGTCTTCCTATAGAAGATATCCAACGCCTTCATGGTACCTCCGGGACAACCGGCCGTCCCACGGCCTTCGGCATCAGCCGGGGGGATATGGCCCGTATCGGCGAGGCCCATGCCCGCATCATGTGGGGCTTCGGGGTAAGGCCCAAGGACATCATTTTTATCGGTTCCTTTTTCAGCCTTTATATGGGCAGTTGGGGGGCCCTGGCCGGAGGGGAGCGCCTGGGGGCCGTCTGCTTCCCCTTTGGGGCCGGCGTGCCCGGGCAGACGGATAGGGCCATCGAGTGGATCAAAGAGATGAAGCCCACGATCTTTTACGGTACTCCTTCTTACAGCCTATACATAGCCGACCGCTGCCGGACCATGGGCGTCGATCCTAAAAAAGATTTTGCCTTTCGCGTCCTCTTTTTTTCCGGCGAACCCGGAGCCGGCATCCCGGCCACCAAACAATTGATCGAAGAGACTTATGGGGGCATGTGCATTGATTCAGGGTCTACGGCCGAAATGACTCCTTGGATGTCCAATTGTGAATGCGCGAATCGGCAGGGCATGCATCTCTGGCAGGATATTGTTTATACCGAGGTGGTGGATCCTCAAACTAAAGAGCCCGTTCCTTTCGGCGGGCAAGGGGTGTTGGTTTATACCCATTTGGAAAGGGATTCTCAGCCCATGATCCGCTTTTGGTCCGGGGATATCACCACCTGGGTCAATGATCCCTGCCCATGCGGCCGGACTTATCCCAGACTCCCCCGGGGTATTTATGGCCGGTCGGACGATATGGTCACCATTCGCGGCGAGAATGTCTATCCCAGTGCCATCGAAGATATTATTCGGGCCCAAGGAGAATGCGGCGATGAATACCGGATTATCATCAGTCGGGAAAGGGCCATGGATGAATTGATGGTCCAGGTCGAGGCCGCTCCTGAAGTCAAAGGCCCGGACTTGTCAGAATTAAAAAAGAAACTGGAAGGGGAATTTAAAAAGGTCTTGGGGATCAGGGCCGTGGTCCGGGTCACCGCCCCCAACAGCCTGGAGCGGACCCAATTCAAGGCCCGCCGGGTGATTGATAAACGGGAACTCTACGAGGAAATGAGTGAAAAAAAGTGATGGGAGACAAGAAGGTTCAAGGTACAAGGTTCAGGGTTTAAGGTTAAGAGAAAAACTTTACAAATTGCACCCCGGACGTTATCCTGACTTTACAATAAATCATCGTTAATGGAGATCACCTTTTAAGTAAAGGCAACCAAAGGAGGAAGCATGGGCAAGGCAAAAATCTGGTTTATGGACGCCAGGGCCAAACGGTTTTTGGAATCCACGGCGATCAAGGCCCGTCAGATCCTGGAATATTCGGGCTGGCTGGACAATCTTAAAAAAGGGGATATCGTGGCCGTCAAGACTCATATGGGTGAGGCCTACAACGTCGGCTATCTGCGGCCCGTTATCATCCGCACCATGGTGGAAGCCCTGAAAGACCGGGGCTGCAAGCCCTTTGTGACCGATACGACCACCATGCCCTATCATCCCTGGATCAGCCGGACCCTGGCCATCGATCATCTGGAAACGGCCAACCGGAACGGTTTTAATCACGGGACCATGGATTGTCCGGTGGTCATCGCCGACGGCTGGCTGGGGACCGATGACGTGACCGTCGACCTTCAGGGCCGGGGGAATTATCTGAACAAACAATTCGTCGCCCGGGCCATCGCCGATGCCGATGCCGTGCTTTCTTTGGCCCATTTCAAAGGCCATCCGGCCGGCGGCTACGGAGGGGCCATTAAAAACATCGGGGTGGGCTGTGCCAGCAAGCGGGGCAAGATGAACCTCCATGGGGCCTTGGCCGGAGATAAGCCGGTTTTAAACCTGGCCATTTGTCCGGGAAAAGGCTGTGAATGGTGGGAGACCTGTATGGACTGCTGTCCAGAAGGGGCGATCCAGTTTACGGAAAAGGGGATTGAAATCGATCAGGAGGCCTGTGTTTATTGCTTTGCCTGCGCCAACCTGTGCGTCAACATGGCCGGCGTGAAAGGGATTCAGCGCTTCGACCATTTACCGGCCCTGGGCCGACGTATCGCCGATTCGGCCCTGGCCACCATGATGACCAAAGAAACGGGGATGGTCTTCTTTATGGATTTTGCCATGGATATCACCCCGGTCTGTGACTGTTACGGTTGGACCGATACCCCCATCGTCAACAACCTGGGGATCCTGGCCTCTTACGATCCGGTTGCGGTGGACAAGGCCTGCATCGACCTGATGAACGAGGCCCCGGGACTCACCAATTCCGAGGCCGAGGAATTCGGCGCCATGGCCCCGGGGTCTAAAAAGCTTAACCTGATCAAAGGCAAAGACATCGAGCCCCAGATTTACGGCGGGACCGAAAACGGATTAGGGGTTCCTGAGTATGAAATTGAAACGGTTCTTCAGGACCGCAGCCAGGCCGCAATTTTAAAATTCTATCCCGAGGTGCGGGCCAGAAAACTGAAACCCATGTATGCCCGAAATCACCCCTTGTCCGGGCTGGATACGGCTTCTTTCGGCCGGACCACCGAAACCATGGAACACCCTATCCATCCGAAGAAATAAAGTGACGGGTGTTGGGTGAATAGAAAAGGTTATAGTCCCATAGGAAGTTGAAGACAACCTTTGTTTTTTAGGAAATTCATGATGGATGAACAGACCAAAAAAGCCCTGATGGCCATCGTCGGGGAGAAGCGCTTTACCGAGGATTTGATCGACCTGGTCTCTTATTCCTATGATTCTTCGGAACACAGCCACCGTCCTGATTGTGCCGTTTGGCCCGAATCAATGGAAGAGATTTCCCAGATCCTCAAGCTGGCCAACCAGGAGAAGATACCGGTCATCCCCCGGGGGGCCGGCACCGGTCTTTCAGGCATGGCCGTTCCGGTCAGGGGTGGGATCGTCCTGGACCTTAATCACTTAAATAAGATTGTGGCCGTCAACATTGAAGACCGGTTAGCTATTGTCCAGCCCGGCGTGGTCTATGCCGACCTGGATCAGGCCTTGTCAAAACACGGCTTTTTTTTCCCCCCCGATCCCGGTAGCGCCAAGGTCTGCACCTTGGGCGGAAACGTAGCCACCAATGCCGGCGGGATCAAGGGGGCCAAATACGGGTCTACCCGGGATTACGTGTTGGGGCTTCAGGTGGTCCTGCCGGACGGCCGGATCATGAGGACCGGCTCGAAAACCATGAAATGCGTTTCCGGTTATGACCTGACCAAGAGTTTTGTGGGCTCC
>CAWIRY010000067.1:0-18891 GCA_963838485.1 uncultured delta proteobacterium
CGTGGCCGCCTATGCCGATCATGAAAGCAATTTTACCATGGGAATCCTGTCCGACAATATCAAGATTCCTTTTATCCAGTACATCAGTCCCACTTTGATCATCGGCGGGCACGGGTGCCTGCCGGCCATCGGCAAGGTCGTTACCTCATTGAACAGCCGGCGGGCCTTGATTCTAACCGATACCGGGGTCAGAGAGGCGGGACTGACCAAACTGGTTGAAGAGGCCCTGGCGGGGTTCTGTGTTGGGGTCTTTGACGACATCGCCCAGGACACCGACCTGGATACGGTAGATGCGGCCGTGGCTATGGCCAGAGATCTTAAGGCAGATTGTATCGTCAGTGTAGGCGGGGGAAGTGTCATCGATACGGCCAAGGCGGTCTGTGTGACCTTGAAGAACGGCGGCCGGGCCAATGATCATATAGCCCTGTCCAGGCTGACCGAGCCCCAGACGCCCCATATCGTTATCCCCACCACCTCGGGGACCGGCAGCGAAGTGACCAATGTGGCCGTGATCAAAAGCAAGGCGGCCGGCCGCAAAGTCTATATCGTCGATCCTTTTATCGTTCCCAATGCGGCCATATTGGACCCCCGTTTCACCATGACCCTGCCTCCAGGATTAACCGTAACCACGGCCATGGATGCCATGACCCATGCGGTCGAGGCCCTGACCAGCATCATGTCGAATGCGATTTGCGACGGCCAGGCCTTGCAGGCCATCCGGCTGATCGCGGAGAACCTGCCCAAGGTGGTGGCCAATGGGCAAGATGAAAAGGCCCGGGGCAACTTGCAGGTGGCCGCCACCACGGCCGGATGGGCTTTTACCATAGCCCAGGTCGGCTTAGCCCATGCCATGGCCCATACGGTGGGGATCCTGCACAATGTGCCTCACGGAGCGGCCTGCGGCATTGTGCTGCCCAAGGTCATGCGTTTTAACGTCGATTTTGACGCTGAAAAGCTGACCTTGGTGGCCCAGGCCCTGGGAGTCAACATTCTCGGGATGGATGAACGGACAGCGGCCCTGGCCGCGGCCGACGCCATCGAGGCCTTGATGGAAAAGGTGGGTCATCCGATGCGGTTGCGGGACGTGGGGGTCCCGGAGGAGGGGCTGGGTATCTGCGCCTTCCACGCCATTGCCGATGCGGCGGCCCTGTTCAATGCCCGGCCGGTTGGGGACCCCATGGAAGTCCTGGCCCTTTATCAGCAGGCCTATTAAAGGGCGTGAAGAAATCTCACCAAGACTGATGGACTTGTAATAAGTCGAAAAAGGCCACTTTTGTCATTTCGACCGGAGGGAGAAATCTGATTTATTAACAGTCTCACTATAGAACAGACATAAAATCCCTGGATTCCGGGTCAGGCCCTGAATGACGAGAAGAATTTTCCCCAGATCCGTCACCCCAGCGAAAGCCGGGGTCCAGATATTAAAGCCATATTGAGTAAGGCAGGGTGTCGGTTTAATTATGAGACCCTTAATATCTGGTTGTATAAGATCCCTCACATTCGTTAGGGATGACAGAAAGGATTTTTTAATGATCCATCAGGTCTGAAAAATAAAAGGAAAGGAGGCGATTCTTTAATAGTTATCAATAGGCCACATTGAGGTGCTTAACTTGGGCCGATGTCTGCAAGCCATTTTTTCTAAACCAACTAAGAAGGAGAAAGAACATGGAAAAATTAATGAAAAGAATGCAAATCGTCATTTTTCTCTTCGTGGCTTTGATCTTTCTGGCCACGACCCTGGGTTCAGCCCAGGCCGGGGTTTTTCAGATTCAACCCAAGGGGAAGAAAAAGATTAAGATCGGTGTCCTGGATTTAATTTCCGGAATCGAGGTCTCTGCCTTGGCAAACGGTTATTACCGGAAATATGCCAAACAGCGGGGCTGGGACCTTCAAATTTTCGACATTCAGGGAGATGTTGCCAAAGCGCAGGCCACCCTGGACAACATGATTACCGCCGGCTATGACGGCATTATCATCAACTGGACGGACTTCAAATATGAAGACCAGCAAATTCTGAAAGCTTATAAGAAGGGGATCCCGGTCCAGGGCATTGCCTGCGGAGCCATGGTGCCCGGGGTGATCTCCCACGGCATCGCCCCGGAAGCGGGCTTTGCGGCTTTGAGCTCTTTGGCCTTGGTCTCCCAGCTTCGTCCGGGCGATAAAGTCCTTGTTTATTATGATCCCAGGGTAAGCACCGGTATGTTCCGGTTCAATGTGGCCAAGGTCGTCTTTGAGTCATACAAGCTCAAACTGGCTCAGGAGCTTCAATACACCGGTACCGGCGGAGATCCTTCACAAGCCTGTTATGAAGCGATCAAAAATGCCCTTCTGGCCGACACCAAGAAAGAGATTAAAGGGATTTGGACTACGTGGGAAGGTTACGGCATCCCGGCGGCCAGGGCGGCTGCGGATATGAGGCGACAAGATGTCGTCGTCACCACCACTGATGATGCTCCCAACACCTATACGGCCATACGCGAAATGCCGAATCTCTATGCCACCTCCGGCGCCAACTGGGACGCCCCTAAGTGGACCGAACGTCTTTTCCTGAATTTCGACAAGATCTTTGCCGGAAAGCCCTTCCAGGACGAAGAAATATGGTTTTCCATGCCGGACCTGGTGACTAAGGCCAATGTGCCGCCACCGGGCTATTACTACAACCCCTGTGGTTACAAAGGCCGTCCACCGGATTTTAAAGCAAAAAAATAGTTTATCCGTCTCCTTCTCTCCTGTCCTCTGGGGGAGAAGGAGACATTTCTTAAGGTGAAGCCAATTATGTCAATTCAAATGAGTCAGGAAACGATTCTGGAAGCCAGGGGTATCGTCAAAGATTTTCCCGGACAACGGGCCCTGGATGGGGTCGACTTCGATGTCCGGCCGGGTGAAGTCCATGCCCTGGTCGGGGAAAACGGGGCCGGAAAATCGACTTTGATTAAGATCATCGCCGGGTTGTACCGGGCCGATCAAGGGGAGATCCTGATCGATGGAAAGGCTTGTGAGATTACTGACCCGAGTGACAGCCGGGACCTGGGTCTGGCCTTTATTCACCAGGAACTCAATATCGTACCCCATCTTTCCGTAGCCGAAAATATCTTCCTCGGCCACTATCCCCTTAACCGTCTCAAATTGGTCAGCCTGGCCAAGATGGTAGAAATGGTCAAAACCATTCCGGATGTGCTGAGCATAGAGGCCGACCTCCGTTTTCCCGCTGCGGCCCTGCCTATTATCCAGCAATGGAAGACCATCATCAACCGGGCTCTGGCCCTGAATTCACGCATCATCTTTATGGATGAACCGACCTCTTCGCTCACCCATGAGGAGGTCAATGAGCTGTTTCACTCCATCGCCGATCTCAAGTCGACCGGCAAGGCTATTATTTACGTCTCCCATCGGATGGAAGAGGTTTTCCGCATCGCTGACCGGGTCACGGTCATCCGCGATGCCCGGAAAGTGGGTACGGCCGATGTGGCTGGTATGGACTCGGGCCAACTCTACCAGATGATGCTGGGCCGGGAGTTACAGGACATCTTTCCCCGACGAGATCCGCCTCAGGAAAGGGTCCTCCTGGAAGTGAAGGATCTGAGCAAGGGGTGGGCCGTCAGGAAGGCCAGTTTTCAGCTCCGAGCCGGAGAAATTTTGGGTCTGGCCGGGCTGGTCGGTTCGGGCCGGACGGTTCTGGCCCGTCTGATCTTCGGCGCCCTTCAGAAGGATGGCGGGGAAATCTTCATCGAAGGGAAACCGGTTGAAATCAGAACCCCCCAGGAGGCCATTCACCACAAGGTAGCCCTGGTTCCGGAAGAACGCCGCCGGGACGGCTTGGTTCTGCCCATGGATGTCAAGCAGAACATCACCTTGGCCAGTCTGCAAAAGCTCCTGCGCTGGGCCAAGGTCCCGGTCATAAGCCGGGCCAAGGAGGGCCTGGCGGCCAAGCCTTTTTATGATTCGACCAATATCAAAGCCTCCGGTCTGGACCAAAGCGTGTCCCTTTTAAGCGGCGGCAACCAGCAGAAAGTCATCCTGGCCAAATGGCTTTGTAGCGAGGCCAAGATCTTGATCTGTGATGAACCGACCCGGGGTATCGACGTGGGGGCCAAGTTCGCCATATACGAGCTGATTACCGAACTGGCCCGCAGGGGAACCGGAATCATCATGATTTCCTCGGATTTGACCGAGGTGGTCGGTTTGGCCCATAGGGTCTTGGTCATGGCCAAGGGCGAAATCAAAGCCGACCTCGAAGGCAGCCAGGCCGATCTAAACACGATCATGGATTTATTACTCGGGAATTAAATCCGCTCAGGGCGAAAGCCCATCCGACTTCTTTGGGGAAAAGAAAGCTATAGAAGAGAGGTTTGAAAATGGCAAGAGACACCGGCACAACAAATATACGGATCAAAGTGATTAGTAACCTTGGGAAATATGGAACCCTCATTTTCCTCGGGATCATGATTTTGTATTTCAGCATTATGCTGCCCCCTTTTCGCTCCCCGGAAAACATGATTAATCTATTGGGACAATTGGCCCTCCTTTCTATTTTCTCCGCCGGCATGACCTGCGTTTTGAAAATGGGGGACTTTGATCTGTCCATTGGGGCCATAGCGGCCATGGCCGGGATCGTGGTCGCCGAATTAATGCTTGCCGGTTACAGCATTACCCTGTCCATAGTTGTCGGCCTGCTGGTCGGCATAGGGGCTGGCGCGGTCAACGGTTTTCTGGTGGCCTATTTGGAGCTTTCGGCCTTTGTCTGCACCTTGGCCACCATGAGCGTCTTGATGGGGCTGTCTCTGGCCATTACCAAGGGTCTTTCCCTCTGGAATCTGCCCGAACGTTTTGGGTTTATCGGCCGGGGCAACTTTTTTGGCATTCCAGTCCGCTTCTTTATTATGATCGTGCTGCTGGCCCTGGTGGCCCTTTTCCACAGCTACACAACAACCGGGAGGCGCATGGAGGCCATCGGCGGCAACCCAGAGGCCTCCCGCATGTCCGGGATCAATGTCCGGTTCAACCGACTTTTAGGTTTTGTTCTCTCCGGTTTTTGCTCGGCCGTTGCCGGTATCGTCCTCACCTCGGCGGTTTTGGGGGCCAATGCCACCCAGGGCACTACTTATCTGATGGACGTCTTCGGGGCCTGCTTCATAGGAGCGGCCACCATAAGGATCGGCCAATTTCATATCTGGGGGACTCTGGTGGGCGTTATCATTGACGTGGTGGCCATAAACGGCCTGATTATTATGATGGTGCCTGGCTACTATACGACCATGATTCAGGGTGTCATTCTGCTTCTGGCCATACTTCTGGCTGGTACAGGGGTAAGGATATTGCGCAAATAGATTTGTCAGAAGGGGGGGGAGGTTTTTTTCAAAATGTCCATAAGGGTGTCCCTGCTCCCAAATCCGACCCGAAAAGCTAAATGGGTTAGGGGCGGGCCTTCACTCGATCCCGCCAAGGGCGGAAAATGGTGCAGCCCGCAGTGGTTCGGTTTTATTTCCCCTGGGAAAGGAAGAAAGATACCTACTTTTGATCAAGGGGGTGTGGGGAAGGCGTGTATTTGAAAAGGAGGAGATAGCCTTGATTATCGACGCCCATTGCCATGTTTGGACCCGGGAGGTCCTGCCGGACCGATACTGGGATGAATTGGCCAGCCTGGTGGTTGCATTTTTCCGAAGGAATAATCTCGGAGAAATAACACCTGATCAGGCCAAGGAAATCGTTTTAGACCAACTGATGGACCCGGATGGGTCGAAACTCATTGCCAGGATGGATGAAGCCGGGATCGATAAGACTATTATCCTGGCCTTGGATTGGGGGTTTGGCATCGGCGAGGCCATAAAATCAGTCGATGAGATCAACCGCTTCTACGGGTCCATTGCCCGGGCCTTTCCAGACCGGATCGTGGCCTTCGCCGGCGTAGACCCTCGCCGGCCCGGGGCCGTGGAGATACTGGACCGGGCGGTGAACGACTACGGCTGCCGAGGGCTCAAGTACCATCCTACCTCGGGATTTTATCCGGACAGTGAAGAGTCATACCAGGTCCTGGCTAAGGCCCAGGAGTTGGGCATCCCCTTGATCTGCCATCTTGGCCCCATTTCAAAACCCCTAAAGAGTAAGTATGGCCGGCCCATATTTCTTGATGCCGTGGTCAGTGATTTCCCGGGTCTAACGGTTGTCGGTGCCCATTTGGGATTGTGCTGGTGGCCGGAGCTTGTCAATCTCATTGCGGCCAAGGAGACGGCTTTCTGCGCTGATATCTCCGGCTGGCAGGGCCAGGCCCGAAGGAATTTTTCGGCGTTCTGCCATATCCTTCGGGCGGCCTTCGACGAAGCCACGGCAGAGAAATTTCTCTGGGGAACCGATAACCCCATATTGGAAGGGGTCATCTCGGCTAAGCAATGGCTTCAAATGATCCGGTACCTTCCGGAAAACGCGCCGGATGGGTTGACCTTCAGCCAAGAAGAAATCGAGGCCCTTTTGGGTGGAAACGCCGACAAGATTGTGATGGCTTTGCCCTGACCCGGCAGAGGAAGACTTTGTTAGAAATTCAACGTCATCAGCATCGATGAAAGATTGCCTCTGGAGTCGATGATTCCCCTGCTGTTGGGTATGCAACGTCTTCCGCAAGAAGAACTGCGCAACGCCTTGAGCCAGATTCAGGGCCGGGACGAGCTTGACAATCAGACCCCCTTCATTGAAAAGTGAGTCAAAGGTGTGGGTAGTAATAATTTCCATTTATTTAGCGATGAGGTCGGCAAGTGTTTTTCGTTTGGAGGTAAACCAAATGCCCGAAAATGTTGAAGTTGATTAAGTCCATGCCATTACCCATTAATATACACGAAATCCTCAAAGGTCGTCTGGTCGAATGGGAACGGCTGGAGCCCTGAATATTATCGGGCAGTAACTCCCTTGTCTGGCGACTGCCTCAAGTCTTTCCACCTCTTTTATCCATTTAACAAGGAGGAGAAGCGATAGGACATGGTGTTAGCCAGAGAAAAAGGAATGGGGTTTTGGGGACGATTTTTGATATAATGGAAGGTGAGCATTAACGAGGAGGGAAATTATGTCAGTAACCTTGCAAATGGATATGCCTGAAACTGCTTTTTCGGCTATAAGGAAAAATCCCACGGAATTTGTGGCTGAGATGCGGCTGGCGGCAGCCGTCAAGTGGTATGAACTGGGAATAATATCTCAAGAAAAGGCCGCTGAGGTGGCTGGCCTCAGTCGGGCTGATTTTATCTTTTCCCTGGCCCGCTTTGAAGTATCCCCATTTCAATACACGGCAGATGAAATAGAAAGGGATCTGAGAGATGCCTATTAACCGGGTCATCATCAATGCTTCACCCCTTATTTGTCTGGACAAGAGCGGGTTAGCCTATCTGCTCCCGACCTTGTTTGCCGAAATTGCCGTGCCGGAGGAGGTCTGCCAGGAAATTCAGGCTAAAGGGAAAGAATGCTTATCCGATCCAAAATTGCTTTCCGCCGATTGGCTGAACCGGATTCCGATGATAGGCATCGCTTCCCAGGTTGCTGCTTGGGACTTAGGCCAAGGGGAAAGTGCTGTTTTATCGTTTGCCCTAAGGAACCCGGAAGTTTGGGCGATTATTGATTATCGCGAAGCCAGAAGATGCGCCTTGTCGTTCCATTGTCATTTTACCGGGACCGCGGGGGTGATAGTTCTGGCCAAAAGAAAAGGAATAATTTCTTCGATTCGGGAGAGCTTAGAAAAATTGAAGAGTGCCGGATTGTGGTTGGCTGGGGATTTTTTAGAAAAAGTCTGCAAAAAATTTGGAGAGTAAAAATTAAGTCACCGAAGCCCTTGTATAAAGTCGTTACTCCAGAGAAAATTTACAAGAAGAAAAGTCTTTGATTAAAGCCCTTGTGGGTGTGGACAAGATCGCCACGCTATTCTCCTTGGTGAGACGATAATTAAATTAAATTTCAATATGTTAAATAAGAACTGAGACGATAGTGAAGCGATAGCGATGGGTCTTTTCCCGAGTCCAGGTTAAAAAGGATAAGAGAAAAGAATCCAAAAGGGAGCCAGAGTCAGTCAGCCGTCTTCAAAGTTGTAGGCTGACCCAAAAGGGCCGGCTTGGTTGCGGGGCGTCAAAATAGAAACGCATGGAGATAAGCGGGCGTGAATAAAAGCAAAAAACGGTCCTATGGTGTGCTGCGTCTTGCCCGGAGCGACGGTGCTTATCCGGCCGTCCTGCTTGATCGCCTTGGGGAAAAGGTCCCCGGAAACGCTGACGGCCATCGGTCCTATAATTGACAAACCCATCCAATTTTTGATAAGGTTCTAATTAGTTCTCATCCGGAAATTCGAATTTCCGGATGAAGCTTTCAGCATTCAGCGATCAGCATTCAGCTAACCTGTTAATGGTAAAGGATTTTGCTGATAGCTAAAAGCTGACGGCTGACCGCTCCATCCGGAACATTGCCTTTTCCGGATGGACACTAATTAGAAAATACAGGTCCAAGGGCAAAAGCTTCCCGGACCATTACCGAGTATCCCTTAAGGAAAAATTAATGGACCATGTATCGGAAATGAAAAATGCACCTGCTCAGGAGCCTCTTCCCTCCACCGATTTCAAACAGAGATTTAAATTATCCGGCCTGGAGATCCTGTTCAGCATCCTGATTTTGTTAGGTTTAATCTATATCGGGTATTTTATTTTATTCCAGGATAGTTCCGGGACGGCTTCAAAATTACAAAAGCAGATCAATTTTATGGAGACCAGCTCTCGGGAACAGGCTGAAAAATTCGACCAAAAGTTAAAAGCTATCCAAGAAAACGAGGTCCAACTGGCGTCGCGACTTAAGTCCCTGGAAGCCCTTACCCTGGACCTATCAACCAAAATTGGGAAATTGGAAAAACGTCAGGCAGAGGGGAATAAACCCCCTCCGGTTAAAGAAAAAATTAGTTACAAAATCAAAAAAGGGGAAACCCTCCAGGGCATTGCCAGGAAGTTCAAAGTGTCTGTCGATGACCTGGCCCGGTTAAACAAACTGGATAAAAATAGAACGGTCCGGGTAGGAGATACCCTGGTGATTTCTCCCCGTTGATAATCCAGTTGTTGATAATCCAGTCAATTTTTTTGCCTGATGTCCGAACAGATTAAAAAAGGCAAAAAGCCCCGAAGGACCTTTAAATGCCATTGCTGCGGGTAAGGCGAGGAGTTCTGCTGGGTCTGTCCTTGCGGGTTCCAAATCTGTCAACACTGTCTTATGGAAAATGCCTGGGGCCTGACCTGCAATAATATCACCTGGATCTGTCCGGATTGCGGGGCCGATCGCTCCTTTTAGTCTTTCCCTGTCTTTTTAAAATTTATTATCCCTGCCTATGCCCTTCCCCCTCAGGGTTATAACAAAAATAGGAATATGGATTATTTTTTATCCGAAAATACAGTTTTCACCCTATATCCTTTCAGAAATATTTTTGCTATATTAATATTTTACGACAAGAAACCCTAAAAAATCTGGAGGCCTTCATTGCTGATGGAAGCAAGGCTTATCAGAGAGATTAAGAGAGAAAGGAGAGTCTAATATGACTGAACGATTACAAATCTACAAATGTGACGTTTGCGGCAACATCGTGGAGGTGCTTCATGAAGGCCAAGGGGAATTGGTTTGTTGTGGCCAGCCCATGAGGTTATTTGTGGAAAACACAGTGGACGCTTCCAAGGAAAAGCACGTGCCGGTTATTGAAAAAACCGCTACAGGCTTCAAAGTCAAAGTGGGGAGTGTAGCCCATCCCATGGAAGAAAAACATTTTATCGAATGGATAGAAGCGGTTGCCGATGGAAAGGCCTATCGCCAATTCCTGAAACCAGGGATGGCCCCCGAGGCCCATTTTGAGATCCAAGCCACCCAGATTACAGCTCGGGAATATTGCAACTTACACGGGCTGTGGAAGGCCTGATAAAAATGACCGATCCAATCCAATGTTCGCTTGATATGCTGGCCACGGCCCTGGAAATGGAAGAGAAGGGAAAAGCCTTTTATGAAAAGGCCGTGAAATCCTGCCGGGATCCCCAGTGTCGGGAAATTTTTTCCACCCTGATGGCCGATGAACTGATTCATACCGGCCGGATTAAACAAATCCATGAAACCCTGACCGCGGGGAAATGCTGGACCAGGGACTGGGAATCCGTGAAAGGTCCATCCAAAAACCTGGGGGCCTTCTTTCGGGACCTGGCGGCCAAGGAAAGAAAAAAAATAAAGGCCGAGACCACCGATCTGGAGGCCATCGATATCGGAATTGATTTTGAATCGGCCAGTATAAAATTTTATCAGGACCGCCGGGCCAAGGCCGTTGATCCGCTGGAGGCGACTTTCCTGGACCAAATGACCCAGGAGGAGAAAGAACATTTCAGGGCCTTAAAAGATACCCGCTATTATCTCACCGATCCTGAGGGATGGTTTATAGAAAAGGAAAGGGCCGGGTTAGAGGGAGCGGAATGACCGACCCTTCCGTCAACATCGTCATCGGCGGTGAAGCCGGGCAGGGCCTGGTAACCATAGGCCAGGTGTTGGCCAAGGCACTGGTGCGAAGGGGCTATTTTATTGTTGTTACCCAAGGCTATCAATCCCGAATTCGCGGGGGACATAACACCTTTGGCATTCGAGCCGGCGTGGATGAAATCCTGGCCCCAAAGGAAACCATCGACCTGCTGATTTGCCTCGACGCCCAGACCGCAGCCCTCCATAAGCCGGAGCTTTCTACCGGAGGATTAATGGTGGTGGATAGCCGGGAAGGAGACGGTGCACCCGGGCTAAAAGTCCCTTTTAAAGAATTAGCATCCCTTAAGTTTGCCAATACAGTGGCCCTGGGTGTAGTCGGGGCCCTCATCGGACTTCCGGAAGAAATCCTCGGACAGGCCCTGGAGGACTTTTTCGGCCACAAGGCCCCTTCCTTGTTGGAAGAAAACCGGAAGGCCTTGAAGACGGCCTATCAATGGACCGCTGGTCAATCGCCATCGTTTTCCAGACTGCCCTCCCCTTTTGTTCCGCCCAGGCGGTTGATGTTGAATGGAAATGAGGCCATCGCCCTGGGGGCCATGTCGGCAGGATTAAAATTTGTTTCCTTCTATCCTATGACCCCCTCCACCTCCATCGCCCTCACCTTGGCCGCCCAGGCCGAAACCCTGGGAATGATCGTTGAACAGGCCGAAGATGAAATTGCCGCCCTCAATATGGCCATCGGGGCCTCTTTTGCCGGGGCCCCCAGTATGGTTTCCACTTCAGGAGGAGGTTTTGCCCTGATGGTGGAAGGGGTCAGTCTGGCCGGGATGACCGAAACCCCGGTGGTCATTGTGGTGGGCCAGCGTCCCGGACCGGCCACCGGGCTGCCTACCCGGACAGAACAGGCGGAGCTGGAGTTCATTTTACATGCCGGCCATGGCGAATTTCCCAGGGCCATCTTTGCCCCCGGATCGGTGGAAGAATGCTTCCACCTCATCCGTAAGGCCTTTGAGTTGGCCGAAACTTTTCAAACCCCGATCTTTTTGTTGACCGATCAATTTTTGTCCGATTCCTATCGGGCGGTGGAGCCTTTCGAGGTTAAGGCCCTGTCCTCTGTCCGTCCGGGTACGGATTGGTCAGGCCCAATCGGTTCCTACCTGCGGTACGCCCTGACGGAAAACGGTCTATCCCCTCGTTTACTCCCGGGAAGGACCGAACACCTGGTGGTGGCCGACAGCGATGAACATACGGAAGACGGCCATCAGACCGAGGATTTATCCGTACGGCGGAAGATGGTGGAAAAAAGGCTTAAGAAACTTGACGGCCTGGCCCGGCAGGTCGTAGCTCCGGAGTTCAGGGGGGATAAGGGGCCGGAAATATTGCTGGTATCCTGGGGATCGCATAAAGGGTCGGTCTTGGAGGCCGCCTCCAGGCTGAGATTACAGGGAAAGCAGGTGGGGACCCTCCATTTCTCCCAGGTCTGGCCCATGGTGCCGGGGCAATTTGTCGGCCTGTTGGAAGAGGCCCGGGAAGTGGTTTGCGTGGAAGGCAATGCCTTCGGACAATTGGCCCGCTTGATCCGCCGGGAAACAGGCTTTCAGATCATAAAGCAGGTGAGGCGTTACGACGGATTACCCATCACCCCGGAGTATATATTAAGACAGGTATAAGGTTGAGGGCTTAAGGTACAAGGTTAAAATTTAAAATCGAATTCTGATGGATCGTAAAAAGTCCGAACGTACGCATATAAGTCATTCCCGTGGAAACGGGAATCCAGTGTTTTTGAGCTGTTGCGAATCATTTGGATTACCTCCTGCGCGGGAATGACGAGTTTTTACGAATTCATCAAATGCTGAAGGAATCATAGGAAGTCGAAAAATACCCTCGCGGAAGTCAGATATGGTCACCTTGGAAGATTACGGAACCTTTGAAACCGCCTGGTGCCCGGGATGCGGGAATTTTTCCATCCTCAAGGCCGTCAAACAGGCTTTAGTCGGGCCTGGGACTAAAACCACAGGAGGTTCTCTTTGTCTCGGGTATCGGACAGGCGGCCAAGTCCCCTCATTACTTGAGGGCCAATGTCTTTAATGGTCTTCACGGCCGGTCCCTGCCGGTGGCCACGGGCGCTAAATTGGCCAACCCGGATTTGACGGTCATCGCCGAAAGCGGAGACGGGTGTACTTATGGGGAAGGAGGGAATCATTTTTTGGCGGTCATAAGAAGGAATGTCAATCTGACCCTGCTGGTTCATAACAATCAAGTCTACGGCCTGACCAAGGGCCAGGCCAGCCCGACCACCGATGAGGGCCAAATCACCAAGGCCCAACCCCAGGGCGTACCCTCCGCCCCATTTAATCCCCTGGCCGTGGCCGTGGCCATGCAGGCCGGTTTTGTGGCCCGCGGTTTTTCGGGAATGACCGACCATCTGACCGGTCTGATTCAACAGGCCGTAACCCATCGGGGGTTTTCTTTGGTAGATATCCTTCAGCCCTGTGTTTCCTTCAACAAGGTGAATACCTTTAGCTGGTACAAGAGGCGTTGTTTTGAAATACCCGGAGACTATGACCCCTTTCATTGGGAAGGAGCCATGAAAACGGCCAGGGAATGGGGAGAACGGATACCGGTAGGGATCATTTACCGAAATGAACGGCCGACCTTTGAAGACCATTTTCAGGTCCTGAAACAAGGTCCGCTGGTCGGCCGGGGAGTAGATCAAGAGAAGGTGAAGCAGATTTTGGAAGCCTATGCTTAACAGAAAATAACGTTCGGCGTTAAGCGTTCGGCGAAAGAAATATTTATGATTCGTGGTGCCCTTAGGGACATGAGGGTTTAGCAGGGAGGTCTTTCTTATGGTTGTGAAAAGGGTTCTTTTGGGAATCCTGATCGTTCTACCTTTGATCGGGATTTCCGTGTTTGCCGATTCTCCCTCCCCAAAAGTTAATTTGAGCGAGGACACCAAGGCCTGTCTCGACTGCCATCAATCGATTTCTCCGGGCCTTTTCAGGGACTGGGAAAAGAGCCGTCATTCCATGAATACTCCCGGAGAAGGCCTTAAGAAAGGCAAGCTCGAACGCCGGGTTTCCAGCGAACAGGTCCCGGCCCGATTATCCGGGGTGGTAGTCGGCTGTGCCGAATGCCACACCCTTAATCCTGAAAAACATAAAGATACCTTTGAGCACAACGGATTCAAGGTCCATACCGTGGTCACCCCGGAGGATTGTGCCACCTGCCATAGCACGGAATTCAAGCAATACGGTCAGAATAAGATGTCCCGGGCCTATGGCAATTTGAAGGCCAATCCCGTCTACAGCAAGCTGGCCGATGAGGTCAATGGGATCAAAATCTTCAAAAGGGGGAAAATCGTCCACAGACGGGCGGATTTAGAAACCGGAAACGATTCCTGCTATCACTGTCATGGCACTCTTGTGGAAGTCAAGGGAAAGCAGACCCGGGAGACCGACATGGGCACCATGGAATTTCCCGTCTTGATTGGCTGGCCCAATCAAGGGGTCGGAAGGGTTAATCCTGACGGCTCCCTCGGTTCCTGCGCGGCCTGTCACACCCGGCATACCTTTGCCCTGGAAATGGCCCGCAAACCCTTTACCTGTTCCCAGTGTCATAAAGGGCCGGACGTGCCCATGTTCGAGGTCTATTCGGTCAGCAAACACGGGAATATTTTTTTGACCCAGGGGAAAGACTGGGATTTTAAAAATGTTCCCTGGAAAGTGGGGAAGGATCTCACCGCCCCGACCTGCGCCGCCTGCCATGTGAGCCTGCTGACCAACGGAGAAGGAGATGTGGTGGCCGAGAGGACCCACCAGATGAATGACCGCCTTTCCTTTAGGCTTTTCGGCCTCATCTATGCCCACCCACAACCCTTGTCCCCGGACACCACCATTATCCGGAATAAGGCCGGATTGCCCCTGCCTACCGACCTTAGCGGCGAACCGGCCCAGGCCTATTTAATCGACCGGAAGGAACAGGTCAAGAGACGGCAGACCCTGCAAAAAGTCTGTCTGTCCTGTCATAGCCAAAATTGGGTGCAGGGACACTTTCGCCGTCTGGATAATACGATTCGGACCACCAACCAGATGACCTTAACGGCCACGCAGATCATGAATGCCGCCTGGGAAAAGGGTTTGGCGAAAGGGCCGGCCCAAAAAGACAGCCCTTTTAATGAGGCCCTGGAGAAGAAATGGGTCGAACAATGGCTCTTCTATGCCAATTCCACCCGGCTGGCCTCGGCCATGATGGGGGCCGATTACGGGGCCTTCGCCAACGGACGCTGGTACTTGAGCAAGAACATCGAGGAAATGGCCGAATGGCTAAAAACCAAAGAAACGAGGAAAAAGGAGCGGAAATGAAGAAGTATGTCTGTGATGTATGCGGGTATGTATATGATCCTGCCGAAGGAGATCCGGATAACGGGATTGAACCGGGCACGGCTTTTGAAGACCTTCCGGATGACTGGGTTTGTCCCCTGTGCGGGGTGGGTAAGGACCAGTTCAGTCCTGAAGAGTAGTTTTAGAATTTGAATCCCTCAAATGAAACTTCTGAATTCTTTGAGAAGTCTTTTGGAAAAAGAAGAATATGGCCCTTTGATGCAGATGTCCAGGGGACATGAAGGGAAGGTGGTCAGCGGGCTGATCGGTCTTCTGACCGATGCCAATGAGTTCACCAAGTGGCGGGCCGTTAAGGCCCTTGGCCAGGTGACCGCTCGATTATTTTCCGAGGACCCGGAACGGGTTAAAAAAGTCCTCCGACAACTGATCTGGAACCTGAATGAAGAATCAGGCGGTATCGGCTGGGGCATGCCGGAGGCCATGGGCGAGATCCTGGCCGCCATTCCGGCCTTACAAGACGAATACCTTTGTTTGCTGGCCGCCTATATCTCCGAAGGAGGGTGTTTTATTGAAAACGAACCGATACAAAAAGGGGTGATCTGGGGCCTCGGTCGCATCGGCAAATTGGATGAAGCCTTAAAGGCCGGGGCCGTCCCTTTCCTGCTTAAGGCCTTAAAAAACAGCGATCCTGAAATGCAGGGAACAGCGGCCTGGGCCGTAGGAGAGATGGGAATCCGGGAAGCCGTCCCCCTTCTTGAAACCTTGCAAATAGAAGATCGGATGGTTAAAATATTAATCAATGAAGATATTCAAGAGAAATCTATCCGACAATGGGCTGAAGAAGCCATCAAAAAAATAAACCAGCGAGGTGATTAAAATGGCCGAAGACGAATGGAAATGCAGTAAGTGCGGGTACACGATCAAAATCAAAATCCCCCCGGAACAATGTCCTTCCTGTCGGGAAAAATGTGAATTTGTCAACGTGACTTGTTATATTCCGGAATGCGGGTTCAACGGACCCGATGAAAGGCTTAAATAGGTTCCATCCGGAACGAAATTTTCCGGATAGAGCGGTCAGCTATCCGCTTTTAGCTTTCTGCAAAATCCCGTTTCCTTAATGAATTGGCTAAACCCTGACCGCTGACTGCTAAAAGCTAAAAAGAAGGAGAATGCCGATGTCCAAAAGAAAGTATACAGTCCGGGCGGAATGCCCGGCTTGCGCCTGTGGAGATGTCACCTTTTTAGGACCGGAAAAACTCCGGGAAAAATTTATCGGTGATGAGAAGGAAATTGATATTCTCTGCCCCCTGTGCGGCACAAAACATAAAGGCCATGTGGTACAGGAAGAGGAAGCCCCGAAATGATGGTCCTGGGGATCTATGGCAGTCCGCGCCAGGGCGGAAACAGCGACCTCCTTCTCGACAAGGTGCTGGAAGGGGCGGGGTCAGCCGGGGCGGAAATCCAAAGGGTTTATGTCCGGGAGATGAAGTTATCGGGCTGCCAGGAATGCGGGGGGTGTGATAAGACCGGGGAATGCGTCATCCCGGATGAAATGCAACAAATTTATCCAAAACTCATAGACTCCGAAATACTATTTTTATCTTCTCCGATTTTTTTTTATGGACTGCCTTCCCAAGCCAAGGCCTTGGTGGACCGCTCCCAGGCCATGTGGTCGAAAAGGGTCCTGGAGAAATCTCCGGAGCAGAGGAAAAGATATGACCATGGCCTCGGTTATCTGATCGCCGTGGGGGCGACGAAAGGAAAAAATCTATTTGACGGGGTTCAACTCACCGCCAAATACTTTTTCGATGCCCTGGATAAAAGTTATGAAGGCGGCCTCTTTTTTCGGGCCATCGAAGGGAAGGGAAGCATCAGGGAACATCCCACTGCCCTCGAAGAAGGTTATGCCTTGGGAGTCAAGGCTGTAAGGGAGTACAAAGTTAATGAATCTTAAAATCATCATCCCTCCCTCCCCTCCCCCACTGAGGGGGAGGGGTAGGAAGGGGGAAATAGGGAGGTTTCTATGACCACACCTTTACATTGCCCCGGTTTATATCAGCTCAAAAACTTGAAGTCCTTTGTCTGCAAATGCCCCAACTGTGGGCGGGAAGTGGAGATCTTTTCCGATGAATTCGATAAGAAACATACCTGCAAAGGATGTCATCAAGAGATCGACTTCACCAAATGCACCCTGGAAGCAGGTGCGGATGAAGTCGCTTCCTGACCGGTGTAAGGCGAAAAAAGTCTAACTGCGGAGTCACCCAGACATAGTGGATATGTGCAGGTGAGGCTGTTTATTCTGGAGTCATTGGCGAAAGGGCGCCGTAAGCAGCCCCACCGGGTCAATACTATAATGCGACGGTTTATAGCTTCGGGCCATATCGGTTTTGCCCGGCAAGTCCGGGTGATTCCGTGGTTATAAAAATTTTAAAAAAAGATTTCGGTCATGTCCAACCACCTCATTAATGAAAAAAGCCCTTACCTCCTCCAACATGCTGAAAATCCCGTTGACTGGTATCCTTGGGGCGAAGAAGTCTTTCAAAAAGCCATAAGGGAGGACAAACCGATCTTTCTTTCCATCGGTTATGCCACCTGCCACTGGTGCCACGTCATGGCCCATGAATCCTTTGAGGATGAAGAGGTGGCCCATCTTCTGAACCAATCCTATGTAGCCGTCAAAGTCGATCGCGAAGAAAGGCCTGATATCGACCAGATCTATATGTCCGCCTGCCAGACCTTGACCGGCCAAGGTGGCTGGCCCCTGTCCATTTTTATGACCCCGGAAGGAAAGCCCTTCTTTGCCGGGACCTATTTCCCTAAACAAAGACGTCTGGGGATGTCGGGGTTTACTGAATTATTGACTCAGATAGGGACCCTTTGGAAGAGGAATCGGGAAAGAGTCCTTCAAGCCGCCGAAGAAACCACCCAGGCCCTTCAAAGCCGGCCCGAGCCCGGTCCTGCGGGTTCTCCTTTATCCGGGCAAACCCTGGAGAATGGTCAGCAGCAATTGGCCAAGGTCTTTGATCCTACCTGGGGCGGGTTTAGTGCTGCACCTAAATTTCCAATTCCTCATCATCTGACTTTTCTTTTGCGCAGGTACAGACGCAATCAGGATCCCAGCACACGAAAAATGATTGAAAAGACGCTGGAGGCCATGCGCCTTGGAGGGATTTTTGATCAGATCGGATGGGGCTTTCATCGCTATTCAGTGGATGAAAAGTGGCTGGTTCCCCATTTTGAAAAGATGCTTTACGATCAGGCCTTGCTGGCCATGGCCTACACCGAGGCCTTTCAGTCCTTTCAAAAATTGTTCTACGCCCGGGTCTACCGGGAGATTTTTTCTTATGTCCTGAGGGACATGACTTCTCCGGAAGGGGGTTTTTATTCGGCTGAAGATGCCGACAGTGAGGGCCAGGAGGGGCTCTTTTACCTCTGGACCCCTCAACGGGTCAGAGAGGTCTTGGGTCCGGATGAGGCCGATCTCTTTTGCCGTTTCTATGACATCACTTCCCAGGGCAACTTTGAAGAGGGGTATAGTATCCCCCATATTTCAATCTCGGCGGAGGAATTCGCCGTCCGGGAGAACAAGAAGCCCGAGGAACTGGAAACCCTATTAAACGGGTATAGGGAACGCCTCTTTCAGGTTCGCGAAAATCGGATCCACCCTTTAAAGGATGATAAAATTCTGACCTCCTGGAACGGCCTGATGATCGCCGCCTTGGCTAAAGGGAGTCAGGCCCTTGGCGATCCGGCCTATGCCCTGTCGGCTAAAAGGGCGGCTGATTTTATTTTGCAAAAGATGCACACTCCCTCGGGCGGTCTCTACCGACGTTATCGGGACGGACACATCGCCTTTCCGGGGTATCTGGATGATTATGCCTTTTTCATCTGGGGCCTCATTGAAATCTATGAGACTCTTTTCGAGGTCCGTTATTTGGAAGAGGCATTGGCCTTGAATCAACGCTTAGTCGATCTTTTCTGGGACCCGGAGCAGGGGGGTTGTTTTTTTACCGCCAAAGAAGGGGAAAGCCTTATCGCCCGGGAAAAAGATCTCTATGATGGGGCCACCCCTTCGGGGAATTCGGTGGCGGCC
>CAWIRY010000068.1:0-45126 GCA_963838485.1 uncultured delta proteobacterium
GACTGATCGGACTTTTTGGGATTTTGGCTTCATCTATAATTTCAATATTGGTTAGCTTATAAATCTCCGCAATACGGGCTTTTTGAATATTACGCAAAAGGTCCTGATAGCCTTCTTCCAATAGCTCGTAATCTCGGTAAAGCTTTAAATAATTGAGTTGTTGTTGGGCCATGGCCGTATATTGGTCTACCATCTTTTTAAGGGTTTTCACCTGCGCCTCCAGGGCCATGGCATCCACGAACCGCCCCTCTATATCGGCTTTTAATTCCTGATCAAAAATTTGTTTGCTGCGCTCGACCTCCTTCATAATCCTAATATTTTTAGGGTAGATCTCTGGTGGTAAATTAAGGGTCGCTAATTGAGTTTCCAACTTGACGATATTATCCTTTATGGCTGTCAGAACCGGATTCTCTCTCACCAGTTTCTGTGAAATAGCCCCTTTGGGGACCAAATGGCGCAGTTGATTTAAGTAGGACTCGGTTTCTTTAAGGGCCACCTTAGCAGCAAGATAATTGTTGTTAAGAGTGATCAATTCGGCGTTCGCCCCTTTGGTTTTTACCGTGGCAATAAAAAATGCCAATTCAGGGCTTGATTTTCTTTCAAAATTTTTAACCAGCTCTTCCGCCCTTCCAATCTTGTCTAATTGGATTTGAGCCTGTTTTTCCAGGAATTCAAGGGTCTGTTTAGCCGCCTTGCCTTTTAATTCATAAGCATATTTGATATATTCGTTCGTCAATAGATTCGCCTTTTCAGCGGCCCTCACGGGATTACTGTCGACAACTTGAATCAACAGAATATCCGAACTGGTGAAATCATACCCCTCAGGAGATGATACTTTGATGTCTTCCTGGAAGGATTTGACCTGCCCCGAAACGATGTCCTTTTTAGCTGGAAATAATTTCGTCATCACCCTCCGGGCGACTTCATCGCTTAGAATAATTTCCAACTGAGACTGGAGGAAAGCCACTCGCTCGGTTCGATGATCATAATAAAACTGGGCCTGAAAAGGGTTCTCCCCTTTTCGCTCTTCGGCCATAATCTTGGCGACGGTTTCGTATTTCGGCGGGGCAATCAAACCGACGGCTAAAACCAACCCCATTATCCCTAACAAGGGGAATAAGATGATTTTTTTTCGGGAAAAAATAATCCGCAAAACATTCCGGAATGATGAACCTTTGGTATCGGTTTTGACCATGACCACTGAACTCCCTTTTAGAGAGGGTTAGGTTTGACGGCTTCGCAAAAAGTCCATCTGCTGTGTTGCGCTGCATCCTTCCCCGGCTTTCGCCGGGGCAGGCTTATTGCGGCCTACTTCTATGTACGCTCATTCCTCAGGATTTCTTCGCATCCTGAGATGCTCAGTCCCACCCTTTCAGGGTGGGTTCCCGGTTTGCGCGCCTTGCATCTGGAACTTTTTACTGTGCCGTCCCATTGGATGACTTTTTACGAGTTCATCAGGTTTGAAGAACCAAATTTATTTTCGTGTCGAAGTCCATTTATAAAGTCAAGGGTTGAACCAACAAGAGGCTATGGGGTAGTTCATTTGTTTTTCATGATCTTATTTAGTATCCATCCGAAAACGATCCTCTTCCGGATGGAGCATTAAGCAATCAGCTTTTAGCTTTCAGCAAAATCCTTTATCATCGGAGAGTTGGGCTAAATGCTGATCGCTGACTGCTGAAAGCTATCCGGAAATCTTGGATTTCCGGATGAAAACTATTTAAGCCTCTTATACAGGAATTGAGGAATGAAAAATTTCTGCTGATTAAAAATGGCCCCTAAAAAATCTTTATGTTGGATTATTCTTTCAGCCGCCCGCCTGGCCACTTCCCTGCGGGTGACATGGGCCTTGATGACTAAAACCGAGGCCTCCACCCAAGGGACGATCATTTCCGCTTCTGCACTGACCAAGATGGGAGGGGTATCCAGAAGGATATAATCAAAATCCGACTTGAGCACGTTCAACAATTCTTCCATCCTTCCCGAACCGATAAGGGCCAAAGGTTCCTGAATGGATTGACCGAAAGGGAGAATATAGAAATTTTTAAGAGGTGTTTCCCGGATGGCGACTTCCCAGTTTATCTTTCCTGCCAAAATATCGGTTAAGCCCGGACCGGCTTCGGTTCCAAAAATTTTATGAACCTCCGGATGCAGAGAATTACCATCTAATAACAACACATTCCCCGGGCATATCGTGGCTAATGCCCTGGAGACATTGGAAGAAACGGTTGTAGTTCCTTCACCGGATACCGAAGAGGCAAACAAGATCGCCCCTTTATTCCCCTCTCCCATCTTCATTTTTATGTTGACGGCAATGGAATTAATTCCTTTAAACCACATCAATGAATGGGGCGTTGCTTGGGGGAGAAATACTTCCGCCGGGATCTTTTCTTCCGGATAGGGTTGACGGAAAATTCCTGCTTGCTCGGTTTTGAGCGCTCCTCCCAATATTTTTCTGACCGCATCCTCAACCAGGTGCTGGAGGGCATCGCCACGGACTCGGATCTCTTCCTTTTCTTCCCTGGCCTTTCTTAAGGCTTCTTCCATTGTGCTCAATTAACTTCTCCTGCAAGCCAATTGTCTTATTCTTTTGTTTGATATGTCATTTTACTGAGCTTCTTTTCTGACAAATCTGAGTTCGATTGCAAATCTCCTTCAAGCTCGGATACCGGGATTTTGATTTGATACGCCGAAGAAGATGCCGACTTTAGACTCCAAGGTCCCTGGTTCAATTCCCAGAAGATTAGAGACCCCAATCCTCCGAGGGTTAATACCAAGCCCAGTACAACGGCCATTCTTTTCCAAGGTGATTTTTTTTCCGTGAAAAGAAAACTTTCCTCTCCTATCGGTGGCGCCATCTCTGAACCAACTTCCCGAACCTGCACCTCGGGGGTCTTAACTGTCTTGGAGACAGAGGCCATCCTTCCAAATTCATTTCTCCGCATCTCATTAATTTTATGTTGGAATTCTTTCTCTTTTCTTTCTGGTTGTTTCACTAAATTTTTAGTTCCTGTTAAATCCTTATGGGCCTTTTGCACCAACAGAGGGCCAACCGACCAGGTTTCAGCCACATAAGCTTCCATCAAACTATAGTCGCATAAAAAATTTATCAATCTCGGGACACCCTCGCTAAACCGGTAAATCGACTCCAAAGCCTCCGGGGTGAAGCGCAATACCGGTTTATCTTGAACACAACTCAAGCGGAAGAGGATATACTCTTGAGTCTCTTTAGCGGACAAAGGTCCCAAATAAAAACTTCCAGCGATTCTTTGTCTTAACTGAAGCATATCCGCTCTCCGAATATGATCCATGAGCCCGGGTTGGCCAACAAAAACGATTTGAATCAATTTCTCCTGCGGCGTTTCCAGGTTGGAAAGCATCCGGATTCCTTCCAAAACCGAAGGGGCCAGGTTTTGAGCTTCATCAACGATCAAAATCACTTTACGATGCTGAGTATAAACCTTAATCAGATATTGGTTCAGGACCTTAAGCAGGTCCCATTTTTGCCGGCCCTGGGAGGAGATACCCAGTTCTTCAATCACTTCCATCAAAAATTCATGGAAATCCAAATTGGTATGAATAATATGGGCAATGGTGACTTTTTCTTTATCCAGCCGATCGATAAGGGCTCGACAAAGAGTGGTTTTCCCGGTTCCCACTTCTCCAATAAGGACTGTAAATCCTTTTCCGTCTAAAATATTATATTCTAAATGGGCCAACCCTTCCCGGTGTTTGGTTGAAAGATATAAAAATTTGGGATTAGGAGTTTCCGAAAAGGGTTTTTCTGTAAAGCCGAAATATTCTTGATACATTTATTCACCTATTTTAAAGAGGTCTTGATAAAAAGGTTTATTTTCGTCCGCCGATTCATTTTTTTACCTTTATGGGTTCTATCGCCGGCTCCGGGCCGGAAATCCGCCAAAGGGGACCCGGCCAGACGAATTATTTTTTAGACAGATAATTTTTTATTTCCTTTTCTTGGTCCTCTAATTTTTTTGAAAGTAACTCATAAATAGCCGCCCGAATTATATCGGTTTTGGCCCTATGAATGGATTCCGACAAAGCATTAATTCGAATGACCTGATCTTCTTGTAAATTAGTTGTGAACGGACCCAGGGAAGAAAAATCTATATTCTTATAAGAATTCATAATGATTGCTTCTTGGTCTTTTTCTTTTTGAACTAAAAACTGTTCAATGGCCGTGCGAAGCCAAATAGCTTTGTTGCGGTGGAGGGTATTGGTAGCAGCCTGAAGCCCTTCTCGCAGAAATTTTGGCAGGGATGTGGAAAATAATACCTTTTTACCGCTGATATTAATTAATGTCATTAAATATCCAAAGTTAAAATTAAGCTCTCCTATTAGCCAATAAAGAAATTAGGGACTTTTTTACCATAAATTACATATAATGTCAATAAAAAATATTAAATATTTATAAATTTTAATACATTTATAATTCTTTATATTCTATTAATTATCTTTTATTTTAATTATTATTAATTTATTAATTATCATTAAATATTAATAACTTTCATTAATTTTAAATTACTTATTGATTAAGATATTAAATTTATTAACATATTATAATGTAAATTTGACTACTTACCGAAAAATGGCATCCTACCTCAGGAAAGAATCATTACATGGGAAAACAAAAAAATGATTCAGGATGGTTCAGCAATGGTCAGTTCTAAAAGAGGATTGAATGATTCGAGGATTAAAATATTCGTCAAGATTAGGAACCCTTAAATTTCGAACCGAATGAAATTCGTCGCCTAATTCGGAAAGAGTCGAAAAAATATAAAAAAGGTTTTTATCGTCCATTTAAGCGGTTTTCAAAAACTCCAAGGCCTCCACATTGGAGACAAAGGTAGCCGCAATTTTTTTTAATCCTACCATCTCAAAAAGTTCCTCGTTGATCTTGGATAAAGAGGTAAAGCATACCTTAAGGGCCTTTTCCCGGGTAACCTCCATGATGCCCACCAAAAAAGATACGCCGATGCTGTTAATATAGGCGATCTTATCGAAATCGATAATAAATTTTCGATGTCCTCCTTTAACCGCCATTTTGAATAACTTCTCCACCTCTTCTCCACCCAAATCGTTTAAATACCCCTGGGGTTTAAAAAGAATCACATCTTCCCGGTCTTCCAGCTTTACCTTAAAATTCTTCATCCCGGCTTAGACTCTCTCGTTAAATTTTTTTAACCATATAAATTCTGGTCCCGATATCGGTTTTTTCGAAACGAACCTCATCCATCATCTCCTTGATAAAAGCCAATCCCCGGCCCCTTTTTTTTGAAAGAGGATCGGCCTCTCGAACGATCCTGGCCTGAACTTCTACCGGGTCAAAGGATTGTCCTCGATCTTCGACCTGGATCTCAATGGCATCCGAATGGACCGTAAAATAAATTCGAATTTTTTTCTCATAGCTTTGACTATGTTCACCGGCATTGATACAGGCTTCGATAAGGGCCATCTTGACCTTATTGATACTATCCTCATCCAATTCGGTATAAGTGGCTATCTGCTCCAAAGCCCGAACAGCCACCAACTCCGATTCCGAGTTTATGGGTAATACCAAACTAAAATGAAGGACATTTTCACCGGCAGGTAAGGGCCCTTCCTTTTCTTCTTTTATGTCCGAAAGCCGCTTTTCTATCTTTTCACCTAACTGTTTGATAATCTGGCCCAGATCCTCCTGATAAAGGTATATTCGTAAAAGCACTTCCACCCAATCCCGGAGAATATGATTTTTCTTGAGACCTATCATTCCAAAACGTTCCCAAATTATCCCGGCCCGTTCCAATAAGCGAATTAAAAAATGGATCTCCTGAGAAGACACCTCTAAGCTCTTTTGTAAATCGGTTAATGCCAACATCGGGGCTTCTGATTTTAACAGTTTATTTAAAATCCTGAGAAGCCAGGGGCCGCTTAAGGGATCCATTCCTTTGAAATCATAAAGACGGTTTTCAAACAAACGCCCCAATTCCCCCTGCCCCAGTGATTTCAAGTAGATTTCAACAAATTTCCGATGGCTTTCCAAGAAGGATGTTTCCAGACGGGCATCCCGTACTATGGAAGATAACAGACCTGGATTTCCTTCCAGGTAATGAAACCAGGTCTTGCTCAAGTCCCCGGCTATTTTAACGTTAAAAGATTTTTCCAAAACAAGGGCCAATTGATCCCCCGCTTCATCGGGCAGGGGGAGTAATTCCATGACGGGTATCTCAGGAGGTCCAAAGGAAGGCAGAATGTTTTTCACCAGAAAGCCCGACGGCTCTCCGGAAAAAAGATGGGGGGCCCAGGGAGAAGCAATGGCCTCTCTCCACAAACCGGCAACCCCCTTCCCGGTGATGACAAAGGCCTCAATAGCTTGAATATGATCAACCATCACCCAGATGGGCCTTTCGGCGGCCTGAGCAATGCGCCGGGGGGCAGTAAGGGCATTTAACAATCCTTTGCGACCCTCCGTGTTTCGGACGGCCGCCTGGTGGCCTAAAATAACCTCTTGGATGATGTCTTTTCCCAGCCTCTCAGCTTCCCTCTGAAGGCCGGAGAAAGAAGATAGGACCGAACGGCCGGTTCCGATCCGTTTTTTTTGTTCAAATAAGAGTATTTGACTAATTAGAGCAATCAGATATTCTTCCGAAAAATCCAAAAGATCGCCATAATCCCGCGAGAAGGAAAAATAAACCGGAATTACCTTTTCCTGTCCCCAAAACAACCTTTCCTTCAACTCTTTTAATAAGGCTGTTTTCCCTCTTCCCAGGGGAGATACCAAAAACAGATCCTCTCCCCTCCCCTGAGCGATTTCTTCGGCCTTTTGTTTAAAATAGTTCAACTCGGATTGCCGGTTGATTAAAGGATTTTCTTCTATTTTCAAACTTAATCTCCGCTCCGAAAAGTTGATTATTTTTTTACCATATTCTTTCAGACAACACAACAAGTTCTCCTGCTTCTGTTTTTAATTTCCCAAAGACCCCTGAAACAAAAAATATTCCTATTACAGGAGAGGCAAGTAGCATTTATTGATTGACAAATCAATCAATAAATGCTATCATGACCTGGTGAAAAAAAATTGGGATGAAATCAAAAAAGAAAAACAGGTCCTTATTTTCGATGCGGCCCTTAAGGTCATAAAGGAGAAAGGGTTTCATAAGGCCCGAATAGCCGATATTGCCGATGAGGCGGGAATTTCCTATGGACTGGTTTATCATTATTTTAAAAATAAGGAAGACCTCTGTAATGAGATCCTCAATCGGTGGTGGGCCAAGCTCTATCAACTCCTGGAAAATATTAAAAAGAACGACGAAGACTTTCACTCCAAATTAAGAGGCCTCATACTCTATTTTCTGAATATCTATCAACGAAAACCGGACTTGATCCATATTTTTATCACCCAGATTTCCCGCTCGACCGACAACCTGACCAAAAACCGGTTGGATGATTTTAAAAAATTTTTCAGCCTTGCCGAGGCTATCTTCATTCTCGGGCAAAAGAAAGGGGTCTTACGTTCCGATTTTGAGGCCCGCTATCTTACGTACATCTTCCTCGGGGCCATGGAAACCTTTTTGACCATCATGGTTTTTGGGGACCAAAAAATAAAAAATGACGCCCAAAAAGAAAAGATTGCCGACACCATCCTGGAAGTCTTTTTAAACGGAGCCAGATCTGGAGAAAATTCTCTTTAACCATCCATAAGGGTAAGCCATGAATTTTTCTTTCACCGCAGAACAATTGCTCTTTAAGGAACAGGTGCTTAAATTCGCCCGCAAGGAAATCGTCCCCCGCTGCCAGGAACATGATCTTAAAGGAGAATTTGATTTCCACTCCTTTCGAAAATTAGGGGAATTCGGTATCCTGGGCTTGCACTTTCCGGAGGAATTCGGCGGCAGCGGGGCCGATGTGGTCACCTCGGTCCTGGCCGCCGAGGCCTTGGGTGAAGCCGGGGTCGATGGCGGTCTGACCTTGTCTTACGGGGCCCACACCTATCTGTGTGCCGACACCATTTACACCCATGGGACCGAGGCCCAGCGGAAGAAATACCTCCCTAAGTTAGCCAGCGGTGAATGGATCGGCTGTATGGGTTTGACCGAGCCCGGGGCCGGGTCGGATGTCACCGCCCTTTCCACCCGGGCCATAAGAGACGGGGACCATTATATCTTGAACGGCTCCAAAATGTTTATTACCAACGGTCCCATCGCCGATGTGGCCGTAATCTATGCCCGTACTTCTCAGGCCGGAGAACGCCATGAAGGAATTTCGGCCTTTATCGTCGAGAAAGGGACCAGGGGGTTCAGCCCCGGAAATAAATTGAACAAAATGGGGGTCCGGACCTCTTATACCTCTGCCCTTTTTTTTGAAGATTGTCCGGTTCCGGCGGAGAATCTCCTGGGAAAGGAAGGGGCCGGTTTTCTCATGTCCATGCAGACCGTAGAGTGGGATCGAAGCACTCTGATGGCCCCCTTTCTCGGGGGCATGGCCTATATCCTGGAAAAATCCTGCCGCTACAGCCTGGAACGTTCTCAATTCGGCCGGCCGATTGCCGAATTTCAAGCCATTAAACATAAAATCGCTGACATTCGGATATTTTTAGAAGCCGCCCGCCCTTTGGTTTACCGGATCGCCTGGTGCAAAGACCAGGGACGTCCCTTAAATCACCTGGAAGCGGCCGTGGCCAAGCTTATTATCGGAGAGGGGAGCCTTATTCCCTCGAATCATGCGGTCACCATCCATGGAGGATACGGCTACTGCCATGAATACGACGTGGAACGGACTTTTCGAGACAGCCGTCTGGCCCCCATCGGGGGTGGCACTTCGGAGATCCAAAAAATGATCATCTCACGCTTGATGTAAAGGAAAGAAACATGGATTTTGATTTAACGGACCGGCAAAAAGAGATGAAAGATGAACTGTCCGGCTGGCTCAAACAGAAAGTTCAGGATCATATTCCGCTGCCGGGAGAAGAGACCAGGATACTCGGAAAACAAAACCGAATCTTTCTGCAAAAATTGGCCGGACTGCAATTTTACTTACCCCTTGGGATTGATCCGGGTGAATGTAAAAAATCCCCTTATGCAGAGATCCTGAGCTGGGTCTTGCTCGGGGAGGAACTGGCCAAGGCCAATCCGTCTCTATTTTTGAGCATCGAACAGAGCACCCGGTTATTCGGATGGATCGTCGCCCGATATGGAAACGAAAAACAAATAAAGGAGTGCTTAATCCCCCTCCAAAAAGGACAGTTCATCGGGGCCATGGCCATAGCGGAATCTTCAGGAAGCTTTCCGGAAAAGAAGATCAAAACCGAAGGCCAGAAAGAGGGGGATTCCTATAGGCTTTTCGGCCGGAAAAGACAAGTCATCAACGCGCCTATTGCCGATTGGCTAGCCGTAACCGCAAAGGCACAAGACCAATGGGCCGTCTTTCTGGTCAAACCGGGTCAAAAAGGACTGAACATCGGTGAACCCCTGAAGACCCTTGGCTATAAAGATCTGGTCATGTCCGAAGTTACCTTGGATCAATGCCTTGTGTCCGGAGACCGGGTGATCGGCCCTTTTCCCGATCCCGCTCCTTCGAACGAACTTGGAACCAGGGCAAATTTAATGATCACCATGTCCTCCCTGGGAGTAATAGCCCGGGCCCTTCAAGGGGCCAAAAAACAGGCCGGAGAAAGTCAAAACGGCGGCAAGCCAGCCCAGGCCTATCAAGAAATCCGCTTTAAACTGGCCGAGATGTTTTCCCTCTGGCAAACCTCCCAATGGATGGTTTACCGGGCGGCCTGGCTGCTCGAAACCAGGGCCCAGGAGGCCCAAACCGTAATTGCGGCCGCCAAGGTATTCGTTACCGAGGCGGCCGAAGTGGTGGCCAGGGAGGCCATGCAGATTATGGCCGGGGAAGGATATTTGGCCGGGAATGAAATAGAAGAATGTTTTAGAGATGCCCGCTTTGGTCCGGTGGCCGGAGAAACATCGGAATGTCTGCGCATGCGTATTGCCGATGATTGTTTGGCTAAATATAGGTAGAACCATTTAAAATTTTCCCGGTGGTGGTTCGAATCCTGGGCAACAGATCAACACCGCCCTTCAGGCCAAAGTCATGCCCGGGGACAAACTGGTCGAGATTAAGGGAGGGACCGCAGATGAATCATGATCTACTTTACGAAGGGAAGGAGGGGGTAGCCTTTCTGACGATCAATCGGGAGGCCCGCCGCAATGCCATCAGTCAGGAAATGATCTCCGCCTTTCATGAATTCCTGGACCGGGCCGACCGGGATGAAACCGTTCAAGTTATTTGTATCACCGGATCAGGAGACAAAGCCTTTTGTTCCGGAGCCGACCTGGCAGCTACCCTGGCCGGAGAGGGAGAAAATCGTCTTACCGGGGCCAGAAATTATGCGGCCCTGCTCAAAAAAATGGTCCACTTCGGCAAACCCCTGGTGGCCGAAGTCAACGGGGCCTGCCTGGCGGGCGGCCTTGGGTTGATGCTGGCTTGTGATATCGTCATTGCCCGGAAGGATGTCTCCTTTTGGACCCCGGAGGTCAATGTGGGCATCTTCCCCATGATGGTCGGGGCCCTCCTGATGCGCCACGTCAGCCCTAAAAAGGCCATGGAGATGGTCCTCACCGGCCGCAAAGTAACCGCCTTTGAAGCGGAACAGATGGGGCTCATCAGCCGGGCGGTTGAGCCTGAGGACCTGAAGAAAGAAGTAATGGCCGTGTTAAAGGCCTTGACTTCCAAAAGTCCTCTTGGACTACGGATCGGAAAAGAAGCCTTCACCAACATGATGGATATGCCTTTTGACGAGGCAGTCGATTATTTATGCGAGGCCTTGGGCCGGGCTACTTCCATAGAAGATGCCCGGGAAGGCATGATGGCCTTTATTGAAAAAAGGGAGCCGAAGTTTAAGGGGAGATAACATTAGATACCGGATAATCGATAACGACAGAAAGGTGCGAGTTGATCCGGACGAATAAATCATGGACTTTCAACTCGGCAAGAGGTAAGATGTGAAAAAAATCACGGATCATTCATCTAGCATCCAAAATCAAGTTATCAAGGATCAGGATTCTTAACCCGGGGATATCCCCACAACCAACACAAAGGAGGAAAAAAAATGGCTTTTACCAACGTTAAAGAAGTTTTTGATGGAATGCCCGGTGTATTTAACGCCAGTGCCGCTGCCGGTCTGAATGTGGTCTTTCAGTATGACATTACCGGCGAAGGCGGGGGCAAATGGTATGTGGAAGTTAAGAATGGTGCCTGCAATGTGGTCGAAGGGACCCATGCCTCTCCCAGTGTCACCTTGACCATGTCCGCCGAAACCTGGCTGGCCATGGTTAATAAGGAATTGAATGGCATGCAGGCCTTTATGAGTGGCAAGCTGAAAGCCACTGGGGATATTATGTTGGCCCAGCGGATCACCCAACTATTTCCGCTTTAATTCAATCCTGTTCTCCACCCCCTCTTCCCCAATAAAAGGGAGGAGGGGTAATTGATGACAGCAGTGTAGGAAACGGTTTTAAACCGGCCCTACTCAATTTCTTGAAGACGGTCAAACCCTTAATATACTTTTTGCCCCCGGACAGGGCAAACAAAGACGGACGGAAGAATTCAACAAAGATGATCAGCCATGCCTTTTGAAGAATATTTTGGTGAAACTCATAATATCGTTCGACAGACGGTCAGAAAGTTTGTTGAAAAAGAGATCAAGCCCCAGGTCAATGACTGGGAAGAACAAGGGGCCTTTCCCAGGGAGCTTTACCTAAAAGCCGGAGAAGCCGGGATCCTGGGCATCGGCTACCCCGAAGCTTATGGAGGGACAGGAGGAGATATCTTTATTAAAGTGGCGGCAGTGGAAGAAATCGTCCGCTGCGGATCCGGAGGGGTGGCTGCCGGTCTGGGATCGCTCGACATCGGGCTGCCCCCCATCCTGCGCTTCGGACAGGAAGCCCTTAAAGATCGGATGGTCCCTCCTGTCTTGCGGGGAGAAAAAATATGCGCCCTGGCCATCACCGAGCCGGATGCCGGGTCGGATGTGGGGGGTATCAAAACCCGGGCGGTCCGGGAAGGCAGCTTTTACCGGGTCAACGGACGCAAGACCTTCATCACCAGTGGAGGTAGGGCCGATGTCCTGACCTGCGCGGTCCGTACCGGCGGTCCGGGCCCTCACGGGATCAGTCTGCTGGTCATTGAGTCCGCCACACCGGGCTTTTCCGTTTCCCACACATTAAAAAAAATGGGTTGGTGGGCTTCCGATACGGCTGAGCTCCTTTTCGAGGATTGTTTAGTCCCGTCGGAAAATATTTTAGGCGAGGAAAATAAGGGTTTTTATGGCATTATGGCCAATTTCCAGAACGAACGTCTGCAATTGGCCCTGATGGCCATCACCACCGCCCAATTGGCCTTTGAAGAATCCGTCAAATATGTAAAACAGCGGGAGGCCTTCGGACGTCGGTTGGAAGGATTCCAGGTGATCCGCCACAAGCTGGTGGACATGGCCACCCTGATCGAGGCCGCCCGAGAATTTACCTATCGGACAGCGGCAAAAATTGACGCCGGCCTGAATCCGATAAAAGAAATCTCCATGGCCAAAAACTTTTCCTGTCAGGTCAGCGATCAGGTGACTTATGAAGCCGTCCAGATCCATGGAGGATATGGGTATATGCGGGAATACCTGGTAGAGAGGCTTTATCGGGACAACCGCATCCTCTCCATCGGCGGCGGCACTCAGGAGATCATGAAAGAGATTATCAGCAAGATGATTTTATAGAAGGCCGATGGTCAAGGCACACGGCAGACGGGAAGGCTGTTTTTATCTGATCCCTTGCGCCTTGCCCCTTGGGCCAGGAAACAGTCCAACAAAAAATGAAGGAGGTTATTCATGGGTTATCAAATCAAACGCGCCATGGTCGTCGGTTCAGGGGTCATGGGAGGGGGTATTGCCTGCCATTTGGCTAATGCCGGCCTATCGGTTTATCTGGTCGATATTGTCCCCCGCCAACTGACCCCGGAGGAAGAGGCCAAAGGCCTCACTCTAAAGAGCACCGTGGTTCGGAACCGGATCGTCAATCAAGGAATGGACTTTTTAAAGAAATCAAAACCCCCGGGGTTATTCAGCCCTACCCGTCTGGAACTGATCCAAGCCGGGAATATGGAGGATAACTGGGACTGGATCAAAAAGGCCGACTGGATTATCGAAGTGGTCGTCGAGAACCTATCTATTAAACACCAGGTCATGGCCAAGATAGAAGAAAGTCGACGGCCGGGAAGTATTGTTTCCACCAACACATCGGGTCTGCCTATCGGACAGATCGCCGAAGGCCGGTCGGATGAATTCAAGGCCCATTTTTTGGGGACTCATTTCTTCAACCCGGCCCGCTACCTGAAGCTATTGGAAGTCATTCCCACGCCTCAGACCGATCCCGAATTGACCCGGTTCATGATGAAATTCGGGGAACGCCGCCTGGGTAAAACCGTGGTCCTTTGCAAGGACACCCCGAACTTCATTGCCAACCGCGTAGCCGCCATCACTGGGACTTCGGGCCTGAATTATATTCTTCAAAACGATTACACCGTAGAAGAGGTGGATGCCATAACCGGCCCTCCCATCGGGCATCCGAAGACCGCTTCCTTTCGGCTCCAGGACCTGGTCGGTCTGGATGTGAGCAGCCATGTATCCAATAACTTGTATCCGGCCATTCCTGACGACCCCTTCCGGGAATCCATTGTGGGCCCGGTCAAGGAGTTGACATCCAAAATGGTCGAGAAAGGCTGGCTGGGCAACAAGACCAAGCAGGGTTTTTATAAAAAAATCAAAACCCCGGAGGGGAAAAAGGATTATCTCATCCTGGACCTCAAAACCCTGGAATATCGGCCACAGCAAAAACCCTCTCTGCCTTTGCTGAAACAGGCCAAGGCTATTGAATCCCTGCCGGATCGCTTTCGCTTTATCGTCAAACAGGACGATAGAATGGGTAAACTGGTCTGGAACGGCACGGCCCTTTCCCTGTCTTATTGCGCCTATCTTATCCCGGAAATCAGCGACACCCTTTACAGCATCGATGACGCCGTCAAGACCGGCTTTTTCCATGAAATGGGTCCCTTTGAAATTTGGGATGCCCTGGGGGTAAAGGAAACGGCCGCCCGTATGGAATCCGATGGGTTTAAGGTGGCCCCCTGGGTCAAGGAGATGATTCAGTCCGGGGGAGAATCCTTTTATAAAAAAGAAGGGATCAAAAAATTTTACTGGGATCAAAACAGCCAATCTTATCAGCCCATGCCGGTGGACCCCAATATTCTCATTTTAGCCGACCTGAAAGAACAAAAAGGGGTCCTCAAAAAAAACATGAGCGCTTCTTTGGTCGATCTTGGGGACGGGGTCCTTTGTCTGGAATTCCACTCCAAGATGAATGCCCTGGACCCGGACATCTTTGCCATCGGCCAGGCCGCCCTGGAGGAATTGGAAAAGGACTACGTTGGCCTGGTCATCGGTAACGAAGCCCCCAATTTCTGTGTCGGGGCCAATGTCTTTACTGTGGTCATGGCCGCCGAGGCCAAGCAATGGGACCAGATTGAACAGGGCATCAAGGGTATGCAGGACCAGTTGATGGCTTTTCAATATGGTTCCAAGCCGGTGGTGGCCGCACCCATCGGCATGGCCCTGGGCGGCGGGGCGGAATTCTGTATGGCCGCCGACCGGGTCTGTGCCGCCGCCGAATCGTACCTGGGTCTGGTTGAAGTGGGCGTCGGCCTGATACCGGGCGGGGGAGGCTGCCGGGAAATGGTCAAGCGGATAATCAGTCCGGCCATGAAAAGGTCTGCCGACTTAGACCCTCTGCCATTGCTGATGAAGGCCTTTGAAAACATAGCCATGGCCAAGGTCAGCGCCAGCGCCCTGCACGCCCAAGAAATGGGTTTCCTAAGCGAATGCGACCGCATCGTCATGAACGGCACCCATCGGCTGGCCGAGGCCAAACGAATGGTCCTGGAAATGGTTGCGGCCGGATATGCCCCGCCGCCGCGGACCAAATCCGTCTATGCCGTCGGACAGCGTGGGATCGCCGCCATGACCATCAGGAGCCAAGTCTATGCGTTGGGGAGACTACATCTCCGATTATGATTTCTTTATAGCCAAAAAGGTGGCCTATATCCTTTCCGGCGGGCCCTTAAGTTCCCCCCAATGGGTGGATGAGCAGGTCATTCTGGACCTGGAGCGGGAGGCCTTTCTTTCCCTTTTAGGCCAGGAAAAGACCATTGAGCGGATCAAGCACCTGCTCATGACCGGAAAACCTTTACGCAATTAACGGATCCTCTCCCCTCCTGATGTGAGGAGGTCTGAGGGGTATATGGATCGAAGAGGAGGAAATATGATGAAAGAAGTTTGGATTGTTGCCGCTGCCCGAACGGCTATCGGTCGGGCCAAACGGGGGACCTTGGTTAATGTGCGTCCCGACGATATGGCGGCCGTCGTTTTAAATGAAGTCCTGGCCCGCGCCCCTGGCGTGGAAAAGGCCGAGGTGGAGGATGTGGTCCTCGGCTGTTCCTTCCCAGAGCATACCCAAGGGATGAACTTTGCTCGGGTTGCGGCCATGAGGGCCGGGTTTCCCTATACCGTTCCCGGTCAGACCATAAACCGATTTTGTTCTTCAGGGCTTCAGGCCATCTCTATCGGGTCCCAGCAGATTTTGACCGGCATGTGCGATGTAGTCATCGCCGGCGGGGCCGAATCCATGAGTCAGGTGCCCATGACCGGTTACACTTTCGCCCCCAATCCGACCCTTGCCGAGGAATTCCCGGAGATGTACATTAACATGGGACTCACCGCCGAAAATGTGGCCGAAAAATACAAGGTCAGCCGTATAGACCAGGACGCCTTCGGCTATAAGAGCAACCGGAAGGCCCTGGCCGCCAATGCCTCCGGCCGGTTTAAGGAAGAGATCGTCCCTTTGACCGTCAAGACCGTTCAAGTCAATGAGGCCGGCAAGGTGGCAGAAAAAACCAAAATCTTTCAAGTTGACGAAGGACCGAGGGACACCACCCTGGAACAAATGGCCGCCCTGCGGCCGGCCTTTAAGAAGAACGGGACGGTAACCGCCGGTAATTCTTCCCAGATGAGTGATGGCGCAGCCGCGGTCCTGTTGATGGATTCGGAAAAGGCCAAAGCCAAAGGGCTCAAACCCCTGGCCCGCTTTGTCGGCTTTGCCGTAGCCGGGGTGCCTTCGGAACTCATGGGCATCGGTCCCATGTTCGCCATTCCCCGGGTCATGAAGGTGACGGGGAAAAAGCTTAACGAGATCGATCTGTTCGAGATCAATGAGGCCTTTGCCTCTCAGGCCTTGGCCAGTGTGCGTAAATTGGGGATTGATGAAGAAAAGGTCAACGTCAACGGCGGGGCCATCGCCCTGGGTCATCCTTTGGGCTGCACAGGGGGCAAATTAACCGTCCAACTGGTTTACGAAATGAAGAAACGAGGCTCGAAATACGGAGCGGTTTCCATGTGCATCGGCGGCGGCATGGGAGCAGCCGGTATATTCGAAAATCTCCAATAGGGCTAAGAGGCCGGGTCTAAAGCCCGGCCCATCATTTAAAATTTTTTTAACTATGGGGGCGGGGGGTGAACCCGCCCTTTCATTTTTACCTGATCTTGATAAAATTTTTTCAACTTTTACTCTTTTTTTCTTGGAATTTTTCTTGACAAGAGCGCCCCATGGAGATAATCCCGTTATAATTAAATCTTAAGGAGACGAGATGAAGCTGAAGAATAAGATCGCCGTCATTACCGGAGCAGGAAGGGGGATAGGACGCAGTATAGCCCTGGCCTTTGCGGATGAAGGGGCCGATGTGGTCTTAACGGCCCGCACCACCGAGCAACTGAAAGAGACAGCCATGGAAATCGAAAACAAGGGGAGAAAGGCCTTGCCCATCCCTTGCGATGTTTCCCTGCCCAAGGAAGTTCAGAACCTGGCCGGGAAAGTCCGAGAAGAATTCGGACGCCTGGATATCCTGGTGATTAACGCCGGCATTTCCAAACGCTCCCGGTTTCTGGAGTATGATGATGATACCTGGCTGGAAGTCCTTCGGGTCAATCTGTACGGCGCCTATCTGAGCACCAAAGCCCTTCTCCCCCTGATGCAGCAAACCGGGAAAGGGCGGATCATTATGATGGCCTCTACGGCGGCCAAGACTCCGGTTCCCTTCAACACCCCTTACAGTGCCAGCAAGCACGGTCTTCTGGGTCTGGTAAAATCATTGGCCGCCGAGGTCGCCCTGACGGGCTATCCCCAAATTACCGTCAACGCTATCTGTCCATTTTTTGTCAACACCGAAATGTTCACCGGCCCGGAGGGTTATGTGGCCCAGATGGCCAAGGCCCGGGAGATCCCCGAGGACGAGGTTGTTAAAAAAGCGGTTGGCGGGAGTCTGCAACAACGGGTCCTGGAGCCGGAGGAGATCGCTTCTTTGGCTATCTACCTGGCCTCGGATGGCGCCCGGGCATTACCGGCCAGGCCATTAATATCTGCGGCGGCAGGGTTTTTAATTAACCGGTTTCAGCAACCGGTTAATTTGATCTTCAAAGGAATCGTGTGAAGTCGGTTGGAAAGCGGATGGGTTCTTCCTAATGACCACTCTCCGCACCGTATCCCGTCTCCCAGGAGTTTTTCGATTTCTCTGACCATCCCCTTGATATTAATGATCGGATGGCGGGAAAAGACTTCCGGGAGTCCGTAGGTGAGGTTACAGGCCAGACATTTTCCGGGTCGTTCCTTTAATTCCAGCTCAAAGAAAAGGGTCTTCGGGGCCGGGGCATACCGTTTGAATTTCAAACCGATGCTGTAGGCCCCCTCTTCCAAGTCCCCGTAGAGGGCTTCAAAAAATTGGTCCGCCCGCTGATCGGGGAATAGGTCCCGTAAGACTTGATCGGTAAATCTGGCCTTATAATCGTTTTCTTCCATGCTTATCAGGGTCCTTTATTTTTTGTCTTATTGATTCAAGCATAAAAAAGCAAAGGGATTTATGTCAAGTAAATTTTGACAAATCTTCTTTGAAGAGGCGACACAAAACCTCGCCAATAGGCATTGCAATATCCCTCGCCAACTGTTATTCTTTTTTGTATCTAAGTGGTTTGTCCATGAAAAGGAGGAGGTCCATGAAAAAAATCAATCTGTTCCAGGCCAACGATTTCAACGATCTGGCCTTCAAGCGGCTGTTGGTTCATGATTCCCCCTATTTTAAGATCCTCAATTTCAATTTTAAGGCCGGGCAGATGCTTCCCGTTCACTCCCATGATGTGGAAGGACAGGTCAGCTTGACTGTTCTGGAAGGATCGGGAAAATTCTTAGGGAAAGATAACAGTTTCCTGCCGGCAGAAGCCGGTGATGTGCTCATCAGTGACATCAACGAACCACATGGACTGCTGGCGGAAACCGACCTTCGCCTTTTGGTGACCATTGCCCCGCCGATTTAAGTTCAGACAGGATAAACAGAATTACTTCAGCCTTTCTTCCGGAAAGGCTGAAATAATAAATCCTAACGATCCAATTTACCCTGTCTGAGAAATAAATCCGTTAATCTTCGGGCTATCCATGTTGGTCTGGGTAAGTACCTGGGGAAAACTAAACCCGCCAGCGATTATTTGGCTCCCATGCGTAGACCGCCGTCCAGACGAATGACCTCGCCGTTCAACATGGGATTTTCAATGATGTGAGCCGCCAGCAGGGCGAATTCTACGGGCTGCCCTAATCGTTTAGGGAACAAGGCCATATTAATCAAGGACTCTTTAACCTTTTCCGACATCCCTCCGAGCATCGGTGTCCCGAATATCCCCGGGGCGATGGTCATGATCCGGATGCCGTATCCGGCAAACTCGCGGGCAATCGGCAGGGTCATGCCGGCCACGCCCGCCTTGGAAGCGGCATAAGCGGCCTGTCCTAATTGACCTTCAAAGGCGGCTACTGGAGGCCGTGTTGATCACCACCCCCTTTTCTCCATCCTCATTTGGGGGTATTCTTGACCATCTGGGCCGCGGCCAATCGAATCACATTCATGGTGCCGATCAGGTTGATCTGGATCACCCGATTAAATTGGGCTATGAGCAGGGGGCCTTCCTTAGAGAGGACTTTGCCCGCCGTGGCCACTCCGGCACAATTGACGGCAAAATGAACGGCCCCGAAAGCGGCCATGGTCTGGTCCACTGCGAGTTGAACCGTTTTTTCATCGGTCACATCGGTATTACAAAAGATGGCCCGGGGGCCTAATTCAGAAGCCAGGTTCCGCCCCCTTTCTTCGGCAAAATCCAGAATGGAGACCTGTGCTCCCCTGTCTAAAAGGGTTCGGACCGTCGCCTCGCCCAAGCCGGAAGCTCCTCCGGTTATCAGGGCCACCCGATCTTTGATTTCCATAAGGTCTTTTCTCCTTTACGGTTTGATAACCAAAATTGGAGTTGAGAACTCTCCGTAAACTTTTTTACCTGTTAATCAAATCTATTTCAAGTTGTTTCGGAGAAAGCGGGTAAGAGTAACCCTAAATTCTCATGTACGGCTATTTCCCAATATACCAGTGGAGCTGCCTTAGGTTTACCCAACCTAAAATAGACTCGACTAAAACCCCCTCCCTTGTTATACTTTCTCGCGAAAAACCCAATATCGAATTTCGGATCATGAAGGTAACCGTTTTTGTTCTCCTTGGACATTCATCATTCGATATGATTAGGCCTCGTGGCGGCATAAGGATTGAATATGGGAAAGCCCCTTGCCTTGGATGACGAATTACTCCTGAATCAGCTTGAAGAGTTGGCTGGCAGGCTCGAAATAGCGGTCCGATATGAAAACCTGAATGCGGAAGAGTCAACCGGTGCCGGCGGACTCTGTCGCCTGAAGGGAAAATATGTTTTGATCATTCATTCTCAGACGACGGCCAAAGAAAAGGTCCGGATCATCACCGAAGCCCTGAAGCAGTTTCCGATCAATGACCTCTATGTGAAACCAATTATCCGCGAATGGTTGGAAGGAGATCAGGAATAAATCGACCCATCCCCCAAAAAGGATTGCCCTTTGTCGAGGGATCTGCCAAAAAAATACCGAAGGTCGGCGGAAAATCGCAGCCATAGAAACAGGAGAAAAGGGAGGACATCATGGATGTTAAAGAAGCGGTGCAGGCCCCGGCGAAGCATCCGGGCCTTTAGTGCAGAACCCATTCCCAAAAAAATTTTAAAAGAGATATTGGAACAGGCCCTTCGAGCGCCTTCCTGGGGAAACACCCAACCCTGGAAATTGACCGTTGTGGGGGGACCAACCCTGGAGAAAATAAGGGAAGAGTACCTCCGGCTTTCGAGACAAGGACTCTCCATCAATCCGGATTTCCCCTTTCAAACGGCCTTCAATGAAATCCAGACCTTCCGATATAAGGGTTTGGGAAAAACCTGTTCAAGGCCCTGGGTATCGGCCGGGAGGACCAAGAGAAAAGGCTGGCCTATAACTTAGACATGACCAGCTTCTTCGGGGCGCCCTGTCTGGTCTATCTCCATTTTGATAAGGGCTTTCATCCCTACGCCCTGATGGACGGCGGAATCATCCTGCAAACCATCGCTCTCTTGGCGGTTGAGCATGGATTGGGGACCTGCATCCTGACCCGCTCGGTCAGTTATCCCGATGTGGTCCGTAAACACACCGGGCTCCCTTCGGATCAGGCCTTGATCATGGGGATAGGAATCGGGTATCCCCAGAATGGTCATCCGGCCAATCTTTTCCGAAGTGAGAGGGGAAAGCCGGAGGAATTCATCGATTGGGTTGATGTTTCCTGAGCCTATTGATGTTTCGGCAATAGGCTCTAACAAAAAAATCTTAAAAATCCTGTCCATCCTGTCTAAAGGAGAGAATGATGTTGGTCTTGACGAAAAAGAAAGGGCCGGTGACCACTATTATCATCAATCGCCCCGAGGTCCGGAATGCTGTCGATGGACTTACGGCCGAGGCCCTGGTTGCCGCTTTCAAGGCCTTTGATGCCGATCCGGAAGCCAGGGTCGCGGTCTTCACCGGGGCCGGTGGAACTTTTTGTGCCGGGGCTGATTTAAAGGCCCTTAGTCAGGGCAGCCCCAATCGTCTGGCCGAAGACGGGGCCGGTCCCATGGGACCTTCCCGGATGTTTTTGAGCAAGCCCGTCATCGCCGCGGTGGCCGGTTATGCCGTGGCCGGCGGGTTGGAGCTGGCCCTTTGGTGCGACCTGCGGGTGGTGGAAAGTGATGCCGTTTTCGGGGTCTTCTGCCGCCGTTGGGGAGTCCCCTTGATCGATGGAGGCACCATCCGCCTGCCCCGAATGATCGGCCTTTCCCAGGCACTGGACATGATCCTCACCGGGCGTCCGGTTAAGGCCGATGAGGCCCTGCGCATGGGCCTGGCCAATCGGGTGGTTGAACCAGGGACCTCCAGGGCCGAGGCCGAGACCCTGGCCGAACAAATGGCTCGGTTTCCGCAGCAGTGTTTGCGAAACGACCGGAGGTCGGCATACGATCAGTTCGACCTTTTTTTTGAAGAGGCCTTGAAAAATGAATTTCGCTTAGGTCGGGAAACGATCAACAGCGGGGAGACTTTGGAAGGGGCCGACCGCTTCTCCGAAGGGGCCGGCCGACATGGAAGGTTTGTGGATTATTAAGTGTTTTATAGGGGATGACCCAGTAAGCCTTGACAACCCATATTCATAAAGCTATAGTCACTAATCGCGGTCAATCGTCTCTGGATACCGGTACTGGATGCCGGATAATTGAAGCTCCCTGCACCAGGCGCAGTCCCACCAGGACGGGATTCACGGCAAGGTAATTGTCTATTATTTGAAGTTCGCTCTTTAATTCACGCAGTCCCGCTACAAGCGGGAGGGGGAATGCGCTCGCTGTCCCTGTTCAGGTAATCAGGCATCCATTATCTTCTTTAAAAGGATTTAGTTACCTCCGGACCTTCGATGACCTGGATTTAAAAAAAAAGTTGAAATAACGCTACTTAAGGCCACCGACCCATGCCGGAACCATTACTCTCAGGAAATGCCCTGCCTCCCCCCCATGACGAAAAGATTGTTTCGGAAAAACCCAGTCTGAGTATCCGGACCCGCATCACCTTTGGATTCCTGATCTGTTTTCTCATGGCCCTGGGGATCACCCTGGCCTCCTTATATTTTATTTTCCGATTGGAGGAAAAATTACATTTTTTAGAAGTGGCCGATACCTTTACCTTTGAAATTCAACAGGCCCGAAGATTCGAAAAAAATTTTTTCCTCTATGGTACCAACCTGGCCGAGTCCCAAAGCCATGTCCAGACAGCCCTGACTTTCCTTCAAAGCAACGCCCTTAAACTCCAGGGGGTGGTGGGCAAGGAACCCTTTCAAACCATGGTCTCCCATACCGAGACCTATAAGAGCCTCTTGGAAAATATCCAGATGTTGGTGGATACCAAATCGGAAACGAACGCCTTCCAACGGAGAAAGTTGGAGGCGGACCTGCGCCTCCACGGGGCCGAGATGATCTCTTTGGCCTTTACGGTTCTTCAGAAGGAACGTCAATCGGTGGAACAAATGCTGGGGTGGGCCAGACGGGTTCCCCTTTATTTTTTAGGATTTCTCTTCGCCCTGATGATCTATCTGGCCCACCTCCTCTCCAGACAGATCCTGGGGCCTTTGACCCAATTGCTGGGATATACCCGTCGTATCGCCAAGGGGGATTTTACCCCAGTCATCCCCACCAGGCCTTATCGGGATGAATTTTCAGATCTTACCCTGGCCATGAACCGCATGCTTGAGGAACTGGACCGTCGGCATGAGGTTTTGATCCTGTCCCACAAGCTCCGGGCCGTAGGGACCCTGACGGCTGGCATTGCCCACGAGCTTAATAATCCCATCAATAATATTACCCTCACCGCCCATGTGCTAAAGGAAGATTATCAAGAATTATCGGATGGAGAACGATTGGAAATGATTGATGACCTGATCAGCCAGGCGGATCGATCTCAAAGCATCATCCGCAACCTGCTTGATTTTGCCAGGGAAGGGGAATCCAAAATAGAACCCCTGGAATTAGGACAACTGATCCAGGAAACGGTTCGCCTGGCCGGAAATCAAATCAAACTTTCCGGGGCTCATCTGGATGTCAGTATCTTACCCAATCTCCCCCGGATTCACGGAGATCACCAGCAGTTGGCCCAGGTGTTTCTGAACATTCTTTTGAATGCCCTGGATGCCATCCCCAAGGGCGGGCGTATCCAGATCTCCGTAGCCCACGAAGAACCCAATTTTTTAGCAGCCAAGATCACCGATAACGGACCGGGGATCCCCGAGCATATCCTACCCAATATTTTTGATCCCTTTTTTACGACCAAAACCCAGGGTAAAGGCACAGGGCTGGGGCTGTCCGTCTCGCAAGGAATCGTGGCCCGTCATGGCGGGCAGATTCGCGTTTCCAGCAAGACCGGGGTAGGGACCACTTTTACGATTATATTGCCGATCACGACCATCCCGGCCGCGGAATTATCATCAAAGATATTTGAAGAAACGAGTTCGCCTCTATAATAGAATGTTTCATCGAAATAATAAAACAGTGTCTCTTTTTAAAGACACATCGGGAAATTTTTCAGATTCCAAAACGATCATTCATTAAAATGATTTACCATTCAAAATTGAAACTTTTGTGTAAGCATTCTGTCATTTGGGCGATTATGGCTTGACTTTGTTGTTTCATTCTGTTACAAACCGCCCATATTGAAGCTCCCTGCACCAAGGTGCGGGGAATCTTCCAGGCAAGGTAAATGTCTATTATTTGAAGTTCGCTCGCTAACCCACGCAGTCCCGCTACAAGCGGGACGGGGAATGCGCTCGCTGTCCCTGTTCAGATTAAAAGATAAATTTCAGAGAGGAGAAGAGGATGGATATTTACTTGCCCATTGCCAACATGAGCATCAATATCTTTCTGCTCATAGGCTTGGGTGGCTTAGTCGGGTTTTTGTCCGGTTTGTTCGGCGTGGGCGGAGGTTTTTTACTCACCCCACTTCTTATTTTTTCAGGCATTCCCCCTACGGTCGCCGCTGCCAGTGACTCCAATCAGATCGTCGCCGCCGCTTCTTCGGGGGCCTATGCCCACAGCCGTATGGGGAACGTGGATTTTAAAATGGGGATTATCATCCTCATCGGTGGGGTGGTCGGTGGTTCTATCGGCGTCCAGATCATCAAGATCCTCAGAGTCATGGGGAATGTGGACTTTGTCATTAAGTTGATCTACGTCATCATGTTGGGGACCATCGGGACCTTTATGTTTTTTGAAAGCCTTTCCGCCTTGAAACGAAGCAAGGCCCGGGGAGGCGAAGAGACCCATCCTCATGAACCGAGGGAATCGGGGGTTCGAAAGTTGGCCGCCAAACTCCCTTTGCAGATGCACTTTGAAAAATCACGCATGACCACTTCGGCTATTTTCCCTTTTGTCTTGGGGACCGCGGTGGGGATCTTAGCGGCCATCATGGGGGTCGGCGGGGGGTTCATCATGGTCCCGGCCATGATTTATATCCTGGGGATGCCGACCATTGTGGCTATCGGCACCGATTTGTTTCAAATTGTGCTGACCTGTGTCAATGTGACAGCCCAACAGGCCATCCGCAATCATACGGTGGACCTAGTTTTGGTGATTCTGCTCTTTATCGGTTCCACTATCGGGGCCCAAATCGGAGCCAGGGTCAGCAGGCATTTGCGGGGAGAACAGTTACGTATTCTTTTAGCCGTTATTGTCTTGATCGTTATGGTCAAAATGCTGGTCGATTTACTGGTGACGCCGGACAATCTTATCAGTCTGGCCAGGGGAGGAGGTGGCCACTGATGAAAAAGAAATTGCGGATTGCGGATTGCGAACTCCGGGATTTAAGAAAAAACCGGGGGGAAATCAGGATACCGGTTTTAATCGGTCTTATCTTAATAGGTCTCCTGGTCACTAGTCATTACGGACAGGCGGGAACCTTGAGTTTTCAGCCTGCCGGTCTGGAAAGGACTCTCTTTTCCAAGCGGTTCCATACCTTAACCATCAGCGGGTCTGCCCCTGAAGGTGCAAAGATCATTATTAAAATCGTTTCTCCGACCAAGGAATTTAAATTAAACAAGTCCGGGAAAGGATTGGGCTTTGTCTGGTTGCCCATCGGCCACGCCGAAGTAAAAAAACTTCCCGGCATGTATGCCTTGCTCAGTTCCGGAAAGATTTCCGGGATTCTTCCTCCTGAGCAGCAAAAGGCCCTTGGACTTTCCCCGGATTACCAGGAAATCTATGACCAGGCCGAACTTCACTATAAGAATCCCCCAAAAGAAGGCGAGGCAGCCGGCTTAAAGAAAGAATATATTACCGGGCTGATCAAAATTTTAGAAAAGGGCAGGCTCTATCAGGTGCGGGAAAATGCCGTTCAGTTGTCGGGAAACCAATTTATTGCTCAGGTTAAGCATCCGGCCGATGCCCCCCTGGGGGAATACCAGGTCTATTGTTATACCGTCAAGGATGGGAAGGCAGAGCTTCTGTCCCAGGGAAAATTTCAGGTCAAACAAACGGGCTTATCCGAGTGGCTTACCCAACAAGCGGCCAAGAATGCCGTTTTCTATGGTATTATGGCCGCCCTTATTGCCATCGGGGCCGGGATCTTGGTGGGGTTGATCTTTAAAAGAGGGGGAGGACACTAATTCAATTTCGTATTTCGGAATGCGGAATGACGAGTGAAAATAAAAAGGCATTAACAAGTGTGGAGTTCGGAGTCATCCGTTGCTGGTGCCCGTAAAAGACAGTTGTTACCCATGAGCAACCGGCAATGAGTGGGCGGAAAGCAGCAACAGCCTGATTCCGAAATCTGAAATCCACAATCCAAAATCGATTCATCCCTGCCCTTCCTTTTTAAAACCATAATTACCTTCCAAAAAAGCCTTGATATACCATTCCACTACGCCGTCACTGTACATGACCATATCCAATTGCCGGGAACAACACATCAAACGGCCCAGGTAGTCTAACTTCTCTTCCATGACCTTGCCTTCATACTTCATTAACTTGGCCAGGAGCCAGTCTCCTTTCAATTCCACCTCAAAGTCGAGGTTCTTCAAAACCCCGCCGATAAACCGGGCCCTCCAAGCCCTCCGTTCCGAACTGGAACCCCCTCCCATAAAATGAAATGTAATATAATTATTGTTTTTGATTTTCGAGCAATAGGAATCGACCGTACTAAAATGATAGGCCAACCTCGAACTGAAATTCATATATTCCTTGGAGATTAAGGCATAGCTCCTCTCCCCCATGGTCTGGCCATAAGCGGCCGAATCCGACAGCGTGTTTAACATGACCGAGGCAAACCCCTTTAAATCGACTTCCACCATCCCGCTCCAATTGACCCCCGGATGGGTCATGCCCCGCCAGAGGGCCTTCAGGGGTAGGGAGGTGATGTCTTCGGGCCGGATGGTTTTTTTATGTCTCATCGAGGGTTGCAACCCCCCGTCCAGGTCGATGAGGTAGAGATTGATCGGAAGGTCCGACACCAGGCGTTTGGCCTGCTCCTTTCCGGATTTTTCCACTTCATTGAACCGGAACATCTCCTGGATGGAAATCTCGTGGATAAACCGCGTCAGGTCATGAAAGGTTTGACAATGCTCGGCTTTAAAAGACTCAGCCCGGGGGTCCACTAAATTTAAAGGCACAATGACCGAAAGGACCTCTTCCAATCTTTTTAAAATCGCCGTCTGTTTGAGACTGTTTTTATCCTTTTTTTTCTCCTTTTCGATTAATCCTTCGATAATCCCTTGATAGATTTTATTGCGGACCGCATCCACGGTCACCAGTTGGCCGGTTTTCAGGAGCTGGGTGGCCTCACGGGTATCTACGATAGTCGGGACTTGAAATTCCCTGGCCAAGGAAGCCATATGTCCGGTAACGTTACCGATATCGGTAATAATGGCCGCCGCCCGGTTCATGACCGTCACATATTTTGGGGCCGTATGTTTAACCACCAGGACACCTCCTTCAGGAAAGTGAATCAGGTCCTGGTCTTGCTTTACTAAAAAAACCGGTCCGGCCCCGACCCCGGAAGAGGCCACCACTCCCCAATCAATCAGAAGTCGGTCTGGCGGTATGTCCTGCGGAAGGGCTTCCTCCGGCCCATTTTGGCCTGAAGAAATCCGTAAGGAACGGGTTTGGAGGATAAAAAATTTTCCAGACTCATCAATGGCCCATTCAATGTCCTGAGGTTTTCGGTAGTGGTTTTCCAATTTAAGGGCATAGTCAAATAATTGATTCAGGACCTCATCATCCACACAGGCTTTCTCCTGGTCTTCTTCGGGGACAGGGACTTCGACAATGCCGGCCAATTCATGACAGGCCAGCATCACCTCCTGTTTAGGGATCCTTTTCTCTAAGATCCGTCCGTCTTTCTTAGACATGACGTAGACATTGGGACTAACCTGTCCGCTGACGGCATATTGGCCCAATCCCCAAACCGCGCTGATAATCACCGTATCTTGATCAGGGTGGTTGGGGTTTTGGGTATAAATAATCCCGCTTGTCCTGGCCGGAATCATGGCCAGGCAACCCACGCTCATGGCGATGTCTTCTTCATTAAAGCCCTTGTCCTTCCAGTAGAAGATGGCCCGAGGGGTAAATTTACTGGCCACGATTTCCTTATAGGTTTGGAGAAGGTCATTCCTACGGACATTCAAGGCCGTGGCATATTGACCGGCAAAAGTCACTTCCCCATCTTCTCCGACGGCGCTGCTGCGGATGGAGATGGGGATTTCCCGCCCGACTTCGGCCGTGAGCCGGTTGTAGGAGGTCAAGATGGCTTCTTCCAAGGGAGGAGGAATTTTGGCCATGAGAATGGCCTGTTGGATTTTTTTGCTGGCCAGGGCAATGGCTTCCAGGTCACTTCCGTCCAAGGATTCCAATTGTCTCCTGGTTTTTTGCTCCAATTGGTTTTCTTCAATAAAGATCTTGTAGGCATAAGAAGTGATGGCAAACCCCTTCGGAACGGGGAGCCCCACCCGGTTGCGGATTTCCCCGAGATTGGCATTTTTCCCGCCCACTTGCTCGGTCATTTCCCGGGTGATCTCGCTCAAAGAGAGGGTGAAAGGAGACTCCGGAATTTCTTTCCGGCCGAAAACCTTGCGCTGAACTGTTTGATCCACGCTTTCAAAAATAGGATAAAGAAGCTGGAAACGATAGGGAACCATTTGATTCAGGGCCTCGATCATTTCAAAGACCTTGTTCCGCAACCCGGTATAACTGGCCCGAATATATTGACGGTCGAAGACGTATTCCCCGGTGGCGTATTTTTCTTCCATATCCCCCATGATCTCCAAGGCCCCGTTGTTGGCCTTAAGGAGAACTTGAAAGGCCTGAAACCTCTCCTGGAGTGATGGCTCCTTTCCCTTGCCTTTCTTGAAATAGCGGCAGAAAGAAAATAATTTGGAAATAGACATAACTATCTCCCGGGTCTCTGAAATCGATGGGAGATAGGAGGAACCGCGATATTTTCTATCATCTTCCTAAACAGGTTTCGGGGAAATAGAATCAACAGCAGCAGGTTTATTCCTCTTTTTAAGAGGTGCCGGGGTTGATCCGGGCTTTAAGGGCCGCCAATTCCTTCTTCATGGCCTGCCATTCCATGGCCCGATTGATCGTGATGATGATTTGATCTTTTCGAAAAGGCTTGGTTATATAATCATAGGCGCCGGCGGCAATCGACTCTTCGGCGGATTGGGAAGACCCATAGGCCGTTATGACGATGACCGGCATATCGGGATAACTCTTTTTAACTTCCCGAATCAGTTCAATTCCCCCCATCGCCGGCATACGAAGATCGGTTATTAACAGGTCAATGGGTTGCTCTTTAAGAAGTGCGGAAACTTCCAGGGGGTTGTTGGTCGTCAATATCTGATAGTGGGTCTTTTCTGAAAGAATCAATTCTAAGAGTTCCAGGAGGTCTACCTCATCATCGACAATAAGGATTTTTCCCGCCATACCTTCTTCCTTTCTCCCTTTTTTAAGGGCACATCGGATTATGGCCTACCTTCAGCCCCTTTTTTCATCATTTCCAATTCGGCCTTAAGGGCGACATTCTCTTTCTGAAGCCTTCGCCATTTCATAACCTTTTCAATGGTTAATAGGATCTGTTCTTGCCGGAAAGGTTTGGTTATATAATCGAATGCCCCCTTACGCATGGCTTCAACAGCCGATTCGATGGTCCCATAGGCGGTGATAATCATAAAAGGGAGTTGATCGTCAATTTGCTTGACCATCTCGATTAACTCAATGCCGTCCACATCGGGCATGCGAAGATCGGTTATGACCAAATCATAAGGATTTTTTTTCAGCAATTCCGGCACTTCGAGAGGGTTATTCGTAGTGGTCACCTCATAATCGGTCCGGTCGGTAATAATCAATTCTAACAACTCCAACATATCAATTTCGTCATCGACAATGAGAATTCTTTCGGCCATATTACGCCCCCTTCTTTTCCGCTTCCCGTTTTGAGTGATAAATGGGAAGAGTTACGGTAAAGCTGGTCCCGTGATTGTTTGGATCTTCATCCACCGTTTTGGTTTCAAAACCGATCGCCCCCTGATAATGATGAATAATGCCATAGCTGACCGTCAATCCCAACCCAGTACCTTCTCCCACCTTTTTGGTGGTAAAGAAAGGGTCATAGATTTTCCCTCCATATTCCTTCTTGATGCCCGTCCCGGTATCCGAAACGACGATCTCGATTTTATCTTCGTAAACATTCCAGCGGGTTTCCAGCAACAAGGTCCCGCCAGACGGCATGGCCGCTACGGCATTGTTGATGAGATTTAAAAAGACCTGCTGCAACTGGACCGGATCGGCCTTGACCTTCGGTAAACTTCCTTCCAGTTTCTTATTAAGGTGGATTTTTTTGATCAGGAGATTATTTTCTACCACGGCGAGCACGTTTTCCAGGTTGGTATTGATATCACTGATAGTATCGGAGTGTTCCGTATAACGGGAAAAACTGAGTAAGTTTTCGACCACTTTTTTGCAATGATTTCCCTGTCGCTCAATCTTTTCCAGGATCTTGTGGACCTTGTCCTCCGGGGGTATCTTATCCAACATGTAATCGCAATAGCCCAAAATAACCCCAAGAGGGTTGTTGATTTCATGGGCAACGCCGGCGGCCAAAAGTCCCAAAGAAGCCAGTTTTTCCGTATTGATCATTTGCTTTTCGATCTTCTTTTTTCCCGTGATATCCCGGGAGATCCCCAACACCCCCTGCACCTGATTCCGGTCATCTTTAATGGCGATCAGTTGGGTATTCAACCAAAAATCATTGGCTTCAATTTTAAGGCTGTGTTCTATGGTCTTGGGTTTTCCGGTCTGCCAAATCTCTTCAATGAGTTGGGGGTGAAAGAGACCATCGGGAGTGAAAAATTCAACCAATTTTCTCCCTATAAATTTCCCCATATTATTTTTGTAATACCCGGTTTCGAGGCCTTCCTGGGTTTCCGGGTTAAACAAGTCACCACTCAGGAAATTGGCCCCATAACGGTTCAAAGATAAAAAACGCCCCTCTCGATCGGTGGAAAAAATAATGTCCTGGGCACCTTCCACCAATTTTTTATATCGTTCTTCCGATCGCTGAAGGTCCCTGGTCTTGATTTCCACCTCGGTTTTCAAATTCTTGGTGTATTGCCATTCAAAGCCGATGATGGAAAGACTTCCCAGAATGATGGCAAAAATAATGAACCCCTGCATGATAAATTGCCAGAGATAGGCCGTATGAATTACCGCATCAACTTCCGAAACCGGAGCAACCACCGCCACCGCCCAATTGAGCGATGGTGAGGTTCCCTGGAGACGAATCGGGGCATAAGCAATCAATTTTTTAATGTTCCCCCGCAAACCCCGATGCCATCCCGAAACATACCAGGAGGTTCCCTGCACCCCACGAAGCATCTTTTCCTTCTGGATACGGTTAATCTGATCGAAGGAGATCTTGGCCTCACGCTGTCCCCGAATCTCAAAGGCATTTTTCCCGATAAATTCAGGGACAGGGTGATAGATGAAATTCCCTTCATTATCAATGGCCCAGGCATAACCTGTCTTCCCGGAGCGAATATCTTTCAACATCTGAGTTACAAAATATTCTTTGTCGAAAATTAAATAAATAAACCCGGCGAACTTAAAGCTGGGTACGGGATGGGCATCATCGACCGCTTCCAAATAGGTGGGAATAACAATTTCCAAGACCGGTTTCCTAACGTTCCCATTTCCCCTATCGGCCGGGATCAGGAAAATCCTATTTTTATGCTCGGGGCTCTTAGCCCAGAGGAAGGGATACTGGTCGGCATAAGGGCCGAGGACAACGCGGACTTCTTCTTTTGGGGTCACCGCAAAGAGTTTTTTACCGGAACCATCAACCCGCCCGATCTCCAACACCCCGGTTTCCTGAAGGGTAGAAAGGGTTATCTTAATCCGATTGGCCCAGGAAACCTTTTCTAAATATTGGACCGAGGGCGATTGATTGAGAGTGGTTAGATCTTGAATAATGCGTGAAAACCTGTTTTCAAGTTGACGAGCCGCATGCTGAGCCAGTTCCAGTTGTTGCTGGTTGAATTGATCGCTGACAATCTCCTTGATATACCGGAGGGAATAAAATCCGACGATCAGACCGGCAATCAACAAGGCGACCGTTAAGAGACCGATACCCAGAATAAATTTTTTAGTTTGTATGAACATGAAAAACCTTTCAAAAGACAGGTTACGAGTTACAGGTTACGAGTCGCGGGTTTTAAGAATAAGCGGCCTGTCCGTAACCCATAACTCGTAACTCGCAACCTTGGTTGTTATCTCTTAAACCCATAATTGCCCTCTAAAAAGGCCCGGGCGTACCAGCCGACCATGGACTCATCGGACATGGTCATGTCGAGTTGCCGGGCACAACCCATCAAACGGCCCAGATGCTCTAATTTTTCTTCGATCATCGGCTCCGGGTATTTGCGATATTCGGCCTTGACCAGATCCTCTTTGACTAGAACTTCAAAGCCTAATTCCTCAAGGACGATGCCGATAAAACGGGCCCGCCTTCCCCGGCGGACCGTATCGGCTGCCCCTCCCTTGAAGACAAAAGTAACATAATTATTGTTGCGAATGGGTCCGCAATAGGAATCTACGGTAGCAAAATGATACCCTAAACGGGAACTGAAGTTAAGATAATTCAAAGAAACCAGGGCTAAGGTCCTGTCCCAGAAATCTCCGGAGGGTTGGGTAGCCGACTGGGCCATCACCGAAAGCAATCCTTTAACATCTACCCCGATAGGACCGGCCCAGCGGATTCCAGGAGAGGTGATTCCTTTCCAAAGGGCTTTAAAGGGAATGGAAATCACCTTTTCCGGCGGTAAAAAATGCCGGCCGTCTTTCTTAACCCCCCCTCCCAAATCAAGGAGGTCGAGGTTGAGGGGTAAATGGCTTTTTATTCGAATAGTCGATAAATTTTGAAGGTCTTCCCTTTCGGAGAGTCTGAACATTTCTTCAATACTTTTTTCATGAACAAATCGGATAATATCATGAAGGGTTTGGCAATACCGGGCCTTAAAATTTTCCAATTTGGGATCGGCTAAATTCAAGGGGACTATAAATCGAATAACCTCCTGCAATCTTTCATAAACCGGCGTGTCTAATAATAAAGGATTTTTTTTGGGAATCCGGGTCAATAACTTTTCAACCCGTCCTTCATAGACCCGGGCATTATAGGTGTCTACGGTCACTTCCTGCCCCGAAGTCAAAACCTGGGTGGCTTTCTGGGTGTCCACCAATGCGGGGATCTGAAATTCCCGAGCCAGGATGGCCATGTGTCCGGTGGCGCTCCCCACGTCGGTGACGATGGCCGCGGTCTTGTCCATCACCGAGACGAACCGGGTGGAAGTTTGGGGAGCCACTAAAACCGCCCCTTTGGGGAAATTAATCAAATCCTCCGGGGTTTTAATCTTGAAGACCGGACCGGCTCCGATGCCGAAGGCACCAACCGCCCCCCCCTCTAAGAGGACGGGATATTCTGCCGATATTTGTTCAAGATTTTTTTTCTTTTCTATCTTTTCATAGGCCCGCAAATTTCGAGTTTGAAGAATTATGAGATGCCCATCCGGATCCAGGGCCCACTCCACATCCTGGGGATGATGAAAGTGGCTTTCCAATAGACAGGCCCACTTCCAAAGGATGGTAAGCTGATCCGGGTTCAAACAGGGACTCTCCTGGAGGGAGAAAGGAACTGACTCCTCAAGGAGATTATGCCCCTGACCGGCGGTTAACATTTTCGTCTTTTTCGAAATTTGCTGTTTAATAATCCGGCCGGTAGTTTTATCCACCCAATATTGGTCAGGACTGGCTGTCCCGTCCACCACCCATTTTCCTAACCCCCACAAGGCGTTGATCAGGACGACTTCCCCGTGGCCGGGGTCAAAATGGCTGCTGAACAATACCCCGGCAGCCTTGGCCGGAATCAGGTTCTGACAGGCTACGGCCATGGCCATTTCTTCCTCCATGATCCCCTTGCTTTTCATGTAGAAGAGGGCCCGGCTGCTGAATTGGCTGGCTATGATTGCTTTATATTTTGAGGGCACTTCTTCGGGGGAAATATTCAGAAAAGTGGCATACTGGCCGGCAAAGCTGAATGCGGTATCCTCCATGAGGGCGCTGCTTCTGAGGCCAAGACCGGCGGGTTTTTTCCCATTGGATCGAATTTGTTGAGCGGAATTGAATAAGGCTTCTTCCAGGTCAGCCGGAATAGGGTTCTGCAGGATCAGACCCCTGACCTCCTCTTCAGCCTCCTGAAGCTTCTTTTGATCTTTTAGAGGAGACTCATGAAGGATGGAAAGGATCCGATCTTGCAGATGATCGAATGATAAAAAATGAATATAGGCATAAGTGGTTATGGCAAAGCCCTCAGGCGTCGGAAGACCCAAGACATTTTTCACCTCTCCCAGGTGGGCATTTTTCCCCCCGGTCTGGGGAAGCATCCCGGTTGTGATCTGATTTAAGCTCAGAGTATAATCGGCCTGAGGAATCCCTTTCTTTTTTTCCAGAGTCTCTTGAATCCCCAGAAGAATCCGAAAGTAAATCTCCTTAAGATCTTCATACCGGTTGGGGGCCAGTTCAATGAGGTGATTAATAACTCGATCGACCTTTTCAACAATCCGACTGCTGGTAGACCGAAGATAAGTCATGTCAAAGAGGAAATGCCCGCTGGCCTTTTCCTCCAAATCGGCCATCAATTCCAATGTCTCGTTATTTTCTTTGAGCAATTCAGTAAAGTGATTAAAGATCTTTTCCAGGGAAGTCGATCCCTCGAAAGTCCCGGCCCGGCCCTCCTTTTTGAAAAGGCGAAATAAGTTCATTTTTGGAACATATAGTAAAAAATTTTTTTATTTCCGTATATTATAAAGTAAGGGGAGAAAAAGCAAGAGTTGATTGATGAGATGCTCATGGGGGATATTGTCCGGCAAGGGTGATAATTCCCAATGCCGGTCTGGAGAAGATCTTGCCGATTGTGGTTTTTAGTTTATCACTGGGGCGTTTTCTCTGAAAAAAAGGTCAATAGAAAAAAAAATACCAAATGACGGCAAAAATGGGAAGAAGAATCGGTATCGAGTATTTGATCATGTATCCGAAGAAGGATGGCATTCGGACCCGTGACTGCTCTGCTATCGACTTGACCATGAAGTTGGGGCCGTTTCCGATATACGTCATCGCGCCGAACATGACCGCCCCGGCGGAAATGGCCAAGACGTACCTCCACGATGTTGCGGTCAGAACGCACAATCCCGTCTCTACCGAACCCTTCACGTCCCCTTGAGGGATGAGACCCAGAAGAGCCTTCACGTGAACTCCGTTGTCGAGATTGAGGCCGTGCAGACCGGCCGCAGCGCTTAGAAAGTTGAGATAGGTGGGAGCGTTGTCGAGAAAGCTTGATAATACACCCGAGCCCCAATAGAAGTCTCCCGGTCGGGTGATGCCCAATTTGGGGGCGTTCAGTTCGAGCCAGTCCATCGCCGGGGTCATGGTGGCAAAAATCCCTGCAAAAAGGATGGCCACCTCCTTGATAGGCGCAAAATTGAACTCGTTTTTATCATGAACGTCGATGTGCGTCGTCAGACAACTTACTATGGCCGTACAGAGCATGACAATCTCCCGGATGGGCCGCGGAAGGAAAACTGCCCCGAGGATGATGGCCAGAAAGAAGTAGTTACCATGACTGCTCACCGAGACTTCTTCTCCGTTCTCCTCGATCTCGTGCTCGAGGGAGTAGGGGAGTTTCTTGTAGTTGTGGTGATCAATGACGTAAAAGATGGCCAAGACGGCGGTCACAACCAGCACCCATATGGGCCAGATGTGCGTCAGTACCCAGAAAAAGGGGATGCCCTTCAGGTAGCCGAGAAAAAGGGGCGGATCTCCGACGGGCGTGAGCATTCCTCCGAGGTTGGAGACGATGAATATGAAAAAGACGATATGATAGCCAGAAATCCTGTACTTATTAACCCTGATGAATGGCCTGATAAGAATCATGGAGGCCCCGGTGGTACCGAGGACATTCGCGACGACCGCTCCCATGCCAAGGAGAATCGTGTTGGACAAGGGGGTAGAACGACCCTTGATCTTGATGTGAATTCCCCCTGAAACGACGAAAAGAGACCCGATGAGGGCGATGAAGCTAAAATAGTCCAGGCCGCTGTGAATCATGCGGGGACCGTTACTTCAATACAAAGAAATAGTAAATGACCGCCACAGCAGCCAGGCCGAGGGATACCTTCGGGTAGTTGTGCTTCCACCACCGACTACTGATGAAGGGCATCACGGCGATGCAGAGAAGTAAAAGGATGAAGGGAAGAAGCATCACGGGGTCGACCGGTGCGATGTGCGGATGGGTCGCAAGCCCGTTGAGGCCTATGGCCACAAGAAAGACAAGAAAGATCACGGCAAAGAGGTGGATCTTCTTCATCCTGTATTTTCTTATGGATTCCTTCGTTTCTTGTGCTCGACCCTTCATTTGTTCATCCCTCCTCAGAGTTGCGCGACGGTTTTTAGATAGAGGATGAACACCCTTTTCATTTTTTGATTAACTTAATCTCCTCCGGCGAACGCCAGACCTCTTGCCCTGGAATATAAGAGACTTTTCTCATGAGATAAAAGGAATATTTGGGGTCTTTGTAGGTAATTCCGAAATAAAGGCCGCAATTGGCCATGTGGTCCAGGGGGCGGATATAAAGGGGGCCGCGCAAAGAATCCCATTGAAGACCTTCCAGGGCGCCAATGACTTTTTCTGTCTCCAAAGACTTGGCCTTTTCCACGGCCTTTCTCAGGACCATCAATCCGTCATAGGCGGTGATGGCCCAGCTCGACGGATATTCTCCGGTCCTGGCCTTATATTTTTCCGTAAAGGCCTTAATCTGGGGATTGTTCAGGGCATAAAAAGGGGCGAAATCAAAACCGTAAAGATTCGGGATCATATCCCCACCAAGTCCCTTTAAGAGATCGTAATCAAAAAAACCGATAATGGGCAGGTGTTGGAACAATCCCATGGCCCGGCCTTGGCGGATAAAGCCGGCCAAGTCTCCGCTCCAGAGGATGGCGTAAATGATTTCCGGCTTACTGGAAAGCAGGGCCGTAATTTCCTGGGCATAGTCCTGTTCCCCTAATTTGGGCCAAAGTTCTTTAACCACTTGAGCCGAAGGATTGATTTCGGATAACTTTTTCTTAAAGGCATTGGCCTGGCTGTGTCCGGATTCAATATCCGGCCCGATAATAGCGATCTTTTTATAGGCCTTGTTAGAAAGAAAGTCGGCTACGGCCTGTCCTTCCATAAAGGTATTGGGAATAACCTGATACAAATAACGGTGCCCCAGCTCGCCCGTCATCCTTTCATTATTGGCGGCGTGAAAATAAATCAATTTTTTATTTTCTTTGCAAACCTGGGAGACGGCCAGGGCCACAGCCGGACTGGTCGGTCCGATCAGAAAATCGACCTTATCCCGCTGGATCAAATCCCTGGCCAAGGACGCACCCAGTTCCGGTTTCATTTGAGAATCCCGGATAATCAATGACACTCTTCGGCCCAGTAGACCGCCGGAGGAATTGATTTCTTCGGTGCCCAGCTCCAGGGCATTTTTCTGCGAAAGGGTGATCAAGAATGCCGGACCGGTTACATCGGCTATAAATCCAAGCTTAACCGTTTTTTTCTCAGCCCAGGAGATGCCTGACAGAAGGCACAGTGAAACAAAAAAGAATCCCAACAGCAGTCCGTTGAATATTTTCCCCCTATAAAAAATCATAACCACATCCTTTCTAACAACCAATCATTCCGAATACCAAGCCCGAAGTAGAAATAGCTTAGCAGGCGCCTTCCGGTCTAAAGTCAGCAGGATGGCCGGGTGCACCCATTTGATTTTGGCGTTTTTTATTGATTAAGAAAAGTATATAGTATTTACCCTATTTGGATAAAAAAGACAAATAAGAGATTGGGGGCTATTCAGACCGCTGTTCTTATCCCTTTCGGCAATAAGGTTTGGCATTCAAGTGGTATTAAAATTGAAAATCTTCAAAATTCAAAAAAGAAAGGATGTCTTCAAGAGGAACCCTAATGGAAAATCTATACTGGCTCTTCTCGGTCTCGGGTGTAAAAACCTATATTTTTATTCCCCCCTTAATGGCCTTCGTGGTTTCTTTTTTTACCTCCATGGGCGGGGTGTCCGGGGCCTTTCTGCTCTTGCCCTTTCAAGTCAGTTTCTTAAATTTTACCAGTCCGGCGGTCAGTGCCACCAACTTTGTCTATAACATCATAGCCATTCCCAGCGGGGTCTATCGCTATCTCAAAGAGGGCCGGATGGCCTGGCCCCTCACCTGGGTGGTCATTGTCGGGACCTTACCCGGTGTTTTTATCGGCTATTATATCCGCATCCTCTATCTGCCAAACCCCAAGGCCTTTAAATTATTTGTGAGCTGTGTATTACTTTATTTAGGCCTAAGGCTCCTTTATGAGATGACCGCCCGGGCCCAGAAGGGAAAAAAGGAGATGAAGGGTCTGGAAGAAAAATTCAACCAGCGCTCCAGAGAACTCAAAACCAGCCGACAGGCCCACCTAGCCTCGGGTCTACCGGCCGAGGCCGTGGTTAAAACCATTCGGACTTCTTTATCCCGGGTGGAATATGCGTTTTGGGGGGAACGCTTTTCCTTCAGCACACCGGCCATGTTCTTTTTGGCCTTTGTCGTGGGGATTATCGGCGGCACTTATGGCATAGGCGGAGGGGCCATCATCGCCCCTTTTTGTGTGGCCGTGTTTCACCTCCCGGTCTATACCGTGGCCGGGGCGGCCTTACTCGGGACCTTTCTGACTTCCATTGCCGGGGTCTTTTTTTACAGCCTCATCCCTGCCAAGGCCGGATTGGCCACCGCTCCGGATTGGCTCCTGGGTTTTCTCTTTGGTGCCGGAGGCTTTATCGGCATGTATCTCGGGGCCAAGGCCCAAAAATTCGTCCCGCAAAAACTCATCAAACTGATGCTGGGGGTTGTCATCAGTCTACTGGCTTTTCGCTATATTGGCCAATATTTTTTTTAGAAGAAAGATCCTAAGCCAAAAAGTCCCGGCTGTCCCCGATTGAACTTTCCAGCGGCAAGGCGATCAACCCGGTGCGGGCTATTTCCTTGATCTTGAAAGGGGCCAGGGCCATGAGCAGGGTATTGATCCGGCGTTCATTGCCGGAAAATTCCAAAGTGGCGGTTTGATCGGAGATGTCCACGATGGATGCGCCGAAAGAATTGGCCACCTGGACCAATTCAACCCGTTTATCCGACGGGAGATAGACGGTCATCAGAATCAGCTCCCGGGTAACCGACTGCGAGTATTTCAGATCAATGACCCCGATGACATCGACCAGTTTTCGAAGCTGCTTGGTTACCTGTTCCAGAACGGCCTCATCTCCGGAAACTACCAGGGTGATCCGGGTGACATCAGGCCGTTCCGTAATCCCGGCCGCTATACTTTCGATATTATAAGCCCGTCGGGTAAAGAGCCCGGCCACATGCGAAAGGACCCCGGGATGATTTCGGACTAAGACGGAAATAACTTGGCGCATAATCAACACTCCTCAAGGATTTCACGAATGCCTTTTCCCGGCGGGACCATGGGAGAAACATTCTCTCCCGGCGCAATCCGGAAATCAATCAAGAAAGGTTCCTTGACGGACAAGGCCTCATCGATAGCCGGCAGGACCTCTTCCGGGTACTTAACAACCTTCCCTTTGATTTCATAACCCTCGGCCACCTTGACAAAATCCGGATTAAATTCAAAGTGGGTTTGGGAATAGCGCTTATTCCAGAATAATTCCTGCCATTGCCGGACCATGCCCAGACAGCCGTTGTTAAAGATAAATATTTTAACCGGGACATGATAACAACGGGCCGTGGCCAGTTCCTGGATGTTCATCTGAAAACTCCCGTCACCGGAAATCAGGATGACGGTCTTATCCGGACAGCCCACCTGGGCCCCGATGGCAGCGGGGAATCCGAAGCCCATGGTTCCCAATCCCCCGGAAGAAATAAAGGAACGGGGTTTCTTGGAAAGAATATACTGGGCCGCCCACATCTGATGCTGCCCCACATCGGTGCTGATAACCACATCCCGATTTTTGATACTGTTGATACATTCCAAAATAAACTGGGGTTTGAGTCCGTCTTCTTTTTTATAGCCCAGGGGATACTCTCTTTTCCATTGGGCAATCTGCTCCAACCATTTTTTTCGTTCCACCGGTTTGACCTTGGCCAAGAGCTGTCCTAATACGGTTTTCAAGTCCCCGACAATGGGAATATCCACATTGACTCGCTTTCCAATTTCCGCGGGATCGATGTCGACATGCACGACTTTAGCCTGGGGGGCAAACTTTTTGACGTCTCCGGCAACCCGATCATCAAACCGGACCCCAAGGGCCAGAATCAGGTCAGAGTGATAAATGGAGTAGTTGGCATATCGGGTGCCATGCATCCCCAGCATTCCCAGAGAAAGGGGATCGTCTTCGGGAAAACTCCCCTTCCCCAACAAGGTGTTGGTGATGGGAATATGGGCTGTCCTGATAAAGGCCTGCAGTTCTTCCGCGGCGCCGGAGGAAATGACCCCTCCCCCAACATAGGCTACCGGTCTTTCCGATTCCTTGATGGCCTTGAGGGCAGCCTCGATCTGCTTGGGGTGCCCCTTAATGGTCGGGTGATAACTGGGAAGGTAGACCTCTTTAACGGGCTTGTATTTGATCCGGCCCACCTGGATATCCCTGGGAAGGTCCACCAAGACCGGCCCGGGTCTCCCGGTGCGGGCCAGGTAAAAGGCTTCCTTCAGAGTCCGTCCCAAGTCGTTGATGTCCTTGACTAAGTAATTGTATTTGGTGATAGGAATACTGATCCCGTAAATATCGGCCTCTTGAAAGCTGTCGTTGCCGATCATGGAAGTTGGGACTTGGCCGGTCAAGGCCACCATCGGCACCGAGTCCATGTAGGCATTAGCCAGACCCGTGACTAAGTTGGTAGCCCCCGGTCCGGAGGTGGCAATACAGACCCCCACTTTCCCGGTCACCCGTGCATAGCCGTCGGCCGCATGGGCTGCGCCTTGCTCATGCCGGGTCAGGATATGCCGGATGGGGCAATCATAAAGGGCATCATAAAGAGGAATAACCTGCCCCCCCGGAAATCCGAAAACAACGTCTACTCCTTCTTCCTGCAAGACTTCAACAATGATTTCAGAACCTTTTCTTAATCCCGACGACATATGGTTACGCATCCCTCCTGCTGTCTAAGGCCATCTTGATCGTCCAGTTGTCCATATATTTGATATCCCCTCCCATGGGAATCCCGTAAGCGATCCGGGTCAATCGTAAATCAGGTCTTTTGGCCTTGATCTGTTCTATTAAAAAAGAAACGGTCGCTTCCCCCTCGGTAGAGGGATTGATGGCCAGAACGACTTCAGAAACGTTTTCCTTGTCGAGACGTTCCATAAGTTCCTTGATGCGCAGATCCCGGGGGCCGATCCCGTCAATAGGGGACAACGTCCCTTGCAGGACATGGTACTTTCCTTTTATGCTACCGGCCTTTTCCAGGGCCATGAGGTCCCCCGGACCTTCTACCACACACAGAATTTCGGAGCTCCGGCCTTGATTCTGGCACAGTGGACAGGGATCTGTTTCCGTCAAATTAAAACAGATCGAACAAGAGCGGATTTTTTCTTTAAGCTCCATCAGAGTGCGGGCCAATTCGGTTACTTCCCCTTGGGGACGCCTTAGAAGGTGCAGGGCCAGTCGGGCGGCCGTCTTTTCACCCAATCCCGGCAGACGGGAAAGGGAGGCGATCAGCCGGGCCAAGGAGGGTGGGTATACGGACACACCCATGACTAAAAAAGCCCGGGGATTTTTAGTCCACCTGTTACCTTGGCCATTTCCTGGGAGACCATTTCCTGGGCCTTATGCAGGGCGTCATTGACCGCGGCCTGGACCAGGTCCTGAAGCATATCGACATCCTCGGGGTTAACCACCTCGGGCTCTATTTTAACCGAAAGGATCTCCTGACGTCCGTTGGCCGTTACGGTTACCATCCCGCCCCCGGAGGAGGCCTCCACTGTCTTTTGGGCCATTTCTTCCTGGATCTGAGCCAATCGATTTTGCATCATCTTGGCCTGGTTCATGAGATTACCTAAATTTTTCATAAGACTTTCTCCTGTCCCCTTTTGGCTTTCCTGGAATTTTATAAAGGGGGATCAAATTATTTGAGTGTTGTATTTTAAAAAAAAATCCCTGAATTGTAAAGCATTCTTTGGGATTAAAAACCGATCAACCATGAAAAGAAAATTTGGTCCTTTAAAAGGGATAACCACCTTTCCCCACACTCAACTCCGTCCACTGATTAGGGGGCCGCCCAAGTCAAGCGACTGAATTTTCCTTTCTTTTTTTAAAAATTAAAGGTAAAAAAGCATCTATGAATTTAAAACGGATCAACGACATCAGCCTCAAGTGGAAGCTGATCATTCCTTTTCTTTTCCTGGCCGCCATGGGGGCGGCCACCCTGTTTCTGGTTTCCTTTCGCTTTCAGTCCAGCCTGATTCAGGTCAATGAAGAGCAGCGACTTAGAAATCTGTATCAAGTTTTTTTGAATGACCTTGCCTTTAAAAAAAATATGGCCTTAAGCCTGGCCTGTCTGACGGCCCAAAACCCGGAGGTGGCCGCAGCTTTGGCCCGCAGGGACCGAAGCCGACTGACCGCGCTCTTATCCCCGGCCTATGAGACCCTGCGGCGGGATTTCGGCGTCCGGCAGCTCCATTTTCATCTGCCGCCGGCCACTTCATTCCTCAGGCTCCATGCCCCGGACCAGTATGGAGAAGAAATGGAAACCTATCGACAAACCATCAACCAGGCCAGGGAGACCGGCATCGGCGTTGGGGGCATAGAAATGGGGACACTGGGTCTAAGCATCCGCAGCGTGGAGCCTGTTTTTTATCAGGGCCACCAAGTAGGCACTGTGGAGTTCGGCCTCACCCTGGGAAAGCCGCTGCTGGAGGAATACAAGAAAAATTATAGGGCCGAGGTGGTCCTCTACCTTCAGGAAAAAGGCGACCGGGGAATCCCTCAGGTATTTGCCTCTACCGTGGACCAGCCTCTTCCTTCGGTAGAATTTTTCCGTCGTCTCCTTCGTTCAGGAGAGGTGATAGTTCAGCCAGAACTCCTGGGTCGAAGGAGAATGGCCGTGATTTTCGGGCCCTTGCGAGATTTTTCGGGGAAGATCATCGGCCTGGTAAAAATCAGTGTCGATCGCAGTCCCACCCTGGCCCTGCTCCACCGGTATGCCCTTCTGGCCGCCGCCCTGGGGCTGATCGGCCTGACGGCTTCGATCGCTTTTGTCTGGTTCATCTCCGTCATCTTTACCCGGCGCATCGATGCGGTTGTCAGGGGAGCCGACGAAATCGCCTCCGGCCGCCGCGATACCCGTCTGCCGGTAAAAAGCGGAGATGAATTGGATGTCATGTCCCGGGCCATCAACCGGATGCTGGGATCCCTGGAGGCCTCCCAAAGCCGGCTCCGGGAGTATGCCCAGAATTTGGAGTCGAGGGTGGAAGAGCGGACCCGGAGCCTCAAGGAGTCCGAACAGACTTACCGGACTTTGGTCGAAAATGTGCCCTTAATCGTTTATATGATCCGGCCCGGCGGGGAAACCTTGTTCTTAAATCGGGCCACGGAACAGATAATCGGCATTTCTCCGGAGCAGTTGAACGGACATTACGAAGTTTGGTCCCGGCATATTCATCCCGATGACAGGGCCAAAATCTTAGCCCTGCGCCAGGAAAGCCTGGAAGGGAAGCAGGAACTCCACGCTGAATACCGGCTGATTCATCAGGATGGCACCCTGGTTTATTGTTTTGATCATGCCGTACCGGTTTTTAATGAAAACCGGGAATTTTACCGGATGGACGGCATCATCATTGATGTGACGGTACAAAAGGAACTCCAGGATAAAAGCCTGCAAGCCCAGGAATTGGAAACCCTGAGCCAGATTTCAGCCCGCCTGGCCCATGAACTGCGTAACCCGCTGGCTTCCATCGGAGGATTGGCCCGGCGAATCGCTAAGTCCTTCGAAGCCGCAGACGACCGGGCAGAAAAGGGACAGATGATCCTGGAACAGGTGCAAAAACTGGAAAAGATCCTGAATATGATGCTGACTTTTATCACCCCCCAGGTGGTCCGCCTGCAGCCCGGCAACCTGAACCAGGTGATCATTCAGGCTATTGAGGAACTGCGAAAAAAATTCCAGGACATCGGTTTTTCCGTTAAATCCAACCTGGACCAGGGCCTGGGACTGATTCCGCTGGACGAAAAGCTGTTGGAAAAAGTCCTCACCAACCTGATGGAAAACGCCTGGCAACGGATGGGGCAAAAGGGAGAGATGGAATTGACCACGCACAAAAACGGCGGGGTGGCTATTGTGACCCTGATCTACCCAGTCCCCTATATTTTCGCCGACGACATTGAGCATTATTTTTATCCCTTCACCGTTGATTACTCGTCTGTAAAAAATGCGCCGGTTTCGGACATAGTGGATGTCTCCAGTCCCAAAGTGATCATTCAAAAACACGGCGGGAAGATCAACGTAACCCAAGAAGATGACCATCATCTAAAAATCACCATCTCCTTGCCCCTTCGCTGATCTCCGCTTCATGGTCCCCTCCACCATCGATCACCTATCCGAATACCCGGTAATTATGGTCCGCACATCCAACAGAAGCGGCTGGCAACCAAAGAAACTTGACCGTTTATGGAAATGCGGACCGCCTCATCACATCTATAACCCCAACAGTCCGCCGATAGGGTCCTTTTGGACCTCCGAAGTGCCGGGGGGTCACCACCTTATACGTAATTGGGTTCGGGTAAAAAACCGATATTTTTAAGCCCCTCAATTTCTATAATTTCTCATTGACTGGCCGTCCAATTTTCGATATTATTTTTTATATCATTTATTATTAAATATTTTAATTAACAAATCCCAAAGGAAACAGATCAAGTTTTTTGGGGATGGAAAAAAAATCGAAAAGGAAACCCAGGATGCGAGACCCTCTAAAGATCATCGAATCGGCCTTGAAAGAAGGCCGGACCACTTTATCGGAGTATGAATCCAAGCTGATTCTTTCCCATTACCGAATCCCCATCGTCCGGGAAAAACTCTGTAAGGACTGGGACGATTTCAAGAAAACGGCCCGGGAAATCGGATATCCTCTGGTCCTGAAAGGCAATTCCCCTCAAGTGACCCATAAAACCGAAAAAGGCCTCATACGGCTGGATGTCCGAAATGAAAAGGAGGCCGAAACGGCCTTCCGGGAAATCATGGACCGGATGAATGGTCAGGCAGGAACGGTACTGGTCCAGGAGATGCTCAAGGGCCAGCGGGAATTTTTGGCCGGGTTGACCCGGGACCCCCAATTCGGCCCTTGTGTCCTGTTTGGCCTCGGAGGGATATTTGCTGAAATACTGGAAGATGTTTCTTTTAGGATCGCCCCTTTGGACCGGAAACAGGCCTTGGAAATGATGGAAGAAACCAAGGCTCATAAGCTTCTCGGGGCCGTT
>CAWIRY010000069.1:0-18708 GCA_963838485.1 uncultured delta proteobacterium
CGCATTCCGGTCCATATGATTGAGACCATCAATAAATTGATACGGACGGCCCGCTATCTGGTTCAGGAATTGGGCAGGGAACCAACGCCCGAGGAAATCGCCGATCGAATGGAGTTTCCCTTAGACAAGGTTCGGAAGGTCTTAAAGATCGCCAAAGAACCCATTTCTCTGGAGACCCCTATTGGGGAAGAGGAAGACAGCCATCTCCGAGATTTTATCGAGGATAAAAAGATTCTGTCGCCCTCCGAGGCCGTAATTCGGTTGAATTTGTCCGAACAGACCCAGAGGGTTTTATCCACTTTGACCCCAAGGGAAGAAAAGGTGCTGCGCATGCGTTTCGGCATCGGAGAAAGGGCCGACCATACCCTCGAAGAAGTGGGCCGCGACTTTGACGTCACCCGGGAGCGGATCCGGCAGATCGAGGCCAAGGCCTTGAGAAAACTACGCCACCCCAGCCGAAGCAAGCGGCTGAAGTCCTTTGTAGAGTAGGAATCGGGCTCTTGGACAATTCTAATTTTGTGTTGTTCGGGGTTGACTTCTGTTTTCAAATTAAATATAGTTTATTCTATTAAATACTCAAAAAGGTAAGGGCCCATAGCTCAGTTGGAAGAGCCACCGGCTCATAACCGGAAGGTCCCTGGTTCGAGGCCAGGTGGGCCCACCAGATCTAATGCTTAGGCAGAACCTATGCTTCTTGTTTATGGGATTTGAAAAGATCATCACCATCAAACCCCCAAAATTTGGAGGTAAAGAAAGGGTGCATTCCCTCAGGGTTGCACCCTTTTTAATTATGAGATGCCGGTAAAAGTCAGGGAAATCCATCGTTGGCTTTCGACCAAGTTTCCTCCGAGTTGGGCCGCAAACTGGGACCGGTTCGGCCTCCAATTGGGGGACCCCGAAAAGCGGGTAGAGCGAATTGGGGTTTCTCTGGAGGCCACTCCGCGGTCGGTTTCCTGGGCCATTCAGAAGGATCTCCACCTATTGATCTGCCATCACCCTCTTTTTTTCAATCCGGTCGCTTCCCTGGAAAATGATCGTGAGCCGGGGCGGACGGCGACCCAAATGATCAAGGCCGATCTTGGCCTGCTGGTGGCCCATACCAATCTGGATGCCGCTCCAGAAGGGGTCAGCACCGCCCTTGGCCGCCGGCTGGGCTTAACGGAACTTCTTCCTCTTGAAAAGCGTTTTCAAGATCAGGTTAAGTTGGTCCTTTTTGTTCCTATCGGTTACGAAGAAAAAATAATGAAGGTTTTGGATGCCTTCGATGCCGGCCGAATCGGCTCTTACCGATTATGCACCTTTAAATCCCGGGGGGAAGGGACCTTTATCCCTGAAAGGGGAGTTTCCCCTTTCAAGGGGAAATCGGTCGGATGGCCAGGGCCTCGGAATGGCGGTTAGAGGTGACCCTCTTAAGGATCAGGGTCTCCGATTTGATCAAGGAGATCCGCTTGGTCCAGCCTTATGAAGAGATGGCCTTTGATGTCTATCCCCTTGAAAAGCTTTCGGCCAGTGTAGGGTTGGGCCGGGTGGGGCGTTTTGATCCTCCTATTGAGGGAGAGACTTTAATCCGGCGTTTGAAGCAAGAGATAGAGGCCCCCTGGGTGCGGGTCAGCGGAGCCATTCCCGTCTGGGTCAAAAGAGCAGCCGTTTGTGGAGGATCGGGAGGCTTCTTGATTCCCGAGGCCTTGTCGGCCGGGGCGGAGATTTTCATTTGCGGGGAGATCGGCTATCATCCGGTTGTCTCCCATGAAGGACAAAAATTAGTGCTGATAGAAATCGGTCATTACCCGTCTGAAAAGTGGGTCATCCCTGTTTTAGCCGAGTCCTTGAGAGAAGCCGGTCGGACCGAGGGATGGGAGGTGGAAGTTTTTGAAGACCGGCAACCGGGAGATCCTTATTCCCAATACTTTTAAAAAGTGATTTGGAGAATCCATGCAAGAACAATTAAATTATTTGATCCAGATGCAACAATTGGATAATACAATTGAGCTGACCCTGATCCATTCGCAGGAGAATCCCAGGAAGATAGCCCTGGTCGATCAAGAAACGCAAAAAGTACAGGAGGCCTTTCAAAATTTTAAGAAGGAAATGGAGGAAATAAAAAAGCAGAGGCGAGTCCTGGAGCGGGAAGTGGATGAGTTTGACCAAAAAATTAAAAAGAGCCAGGTCAAATTGATGGAGGTCAAAACCAATAAAGAATATCGGGCCATGTTGACCGAGATCGAAGAATTGAAAAAGTTTAAAGCCGGTAAGGAAGACCTGCTGTTGGAATTCCTGGAAAGGGCGGAAGAAGGGGCTAAGAAAGAAAAGGCCTTAAAAGGAGAGGTAGAGGTCAAAATAGCCGAGGGAAAACAAATAAAAAAGGAGCTGGAAAAAGAGGGGCGGGGGTATGAGGAAGAAATTTCGGAACTGAATCGGAAAAAAAAAGAACTGAGCTCCCGGGTGGATTCGAGTCTGTTGAAACAGTATGAATTTTTGAGAGAACGATTAAAGGGAATGGCCGTGGCGGAAGTCAAGGAGGCCACCTGTCTGGGCTGTCACATGCTTCTCCCTCCTCAATTATACAATGAACTGCATCGCCAGGATCGGATCATCACCTGCCCCAGTTGTCTGCGGATTTTATATTTGGCCGCCCCGGTCGGAACCAAAGAAGAGGAGTGAAAGGATTAATATTTGACGACCAATAAAAACAAAAGTGAACCAACCTCCTGGCAACTCTTTACCGATGGGGCTTCCAAGGGAAATCCAGGGCCGGCCGGGGCCGGGTGGATACTGGTAAACGACCTGGATTCGGTTCGGTTGAAAGATTCGAAATATTTGGGGGAGGCTACCAATAACGAGGCCGAATATCAGGCCTTGATATTGGGCCTGAAACATGCTTTGTCCCATGGGGTTCAAGAGATCCGGATTTATATGGATTCGGAACTTTTGGTACGGCAAATTAAGGATGTCTACCGGGTAAAAAATCCAAGACTAACGGTCTTTTTTCATCAGGTCCAAGGCCTTTTGAGACAATTTCCCAAATATGCTATAATGCACATACCCAGGGAGAAAAACCGGGAAGCCGATGGGATGGCCAATGAGGCTATTAAAAGATTTAAGTAATAGCGTGGAAGTGGATTAAATGATCGCTCGCCTGATCAGGCGGGAGGAAAGTCCGAGCTCCACAGGGCAGGATGCTGGGTAACGCCCAGTCTCGGCGACGAGAAGGAAAGTGCCACAGAAAAGATACCGCCCTCTATCAATGGGCGAGTGACGGGTGGCGAGTGACGAGTAAAAGCTTCAGGGGTTTTACTCCGAATTCCGAACTCCGAACTCCGAAATTGGGAGAGGGTAAGGGTGAAATGGTGGGGTAAGAGCCCACCAGTACTCCGGGTGACCGGAGCAGCTTGGTAAACCCCATCTGGAGCAAGACCAAATAGGAGGATGAAATGGGTGGCCCGCCCAAGACCCTCGGGTTGGTTGCTTGAGGTCGGGAGCAATCCCGACCCTTAGATGAATGATCATTGTTCTCCGCCTTCAGCGGAGAAAACAAAACTCGGCTTATAATCCACTTCCACGTTGAACGAAAAAAGGGTTCAAGGATTCAAGAAGGCAAGGATTCAAGTGAAAGGCGTTGAAATTAAAACCCTCGAACCCTATTTTCATTTTAAACTCTTACGACCGTTTGCAGCGAGCGCCACGAAACATGAAAATGGGTTTCCCCGAACTCCGAACTCTTAACTCCGAACTTTATTTTCGTATTAAGGGAACCATGTGAAAACCATTGCCCTGATTACCGCGGCCGGGAAAGGCCAACGGATGAAATCCTCGACTCCCAAACAATACTTGGACTTGGGAGGGAGACCGATTTTGGCTCGAACTTTACAGGTTTTTGAGGGGTGTCCGTCCGTGGATGGGATTTATCTCATTGTCCCCCCGGAACAGATGGATACGGTTCAAAAAGAGATTGTTGAAAAATATCACCTTAAGAAAGTTCATAAAGTGGTCCGGGGCGGAAAAATGCGCCAGCAATCGGTCTGGAACGGGCTTCGGGCCATCCGTTCCCCATGTTCGATAGTGGTCGTTCATGACGGGGTCCGTCCGTTCATCAGTCGAAAGTTAATCGAGCAAAGCACTAAGGAGGCCCGGAAAAATGGGGCGGCAGTAGTGGCTGTTTTGGCTAAGGACTCGGTTAAAAGAGCGGCCAAAGGGAAAAAGGTCCAGACCCTTCCCCGGGAAGAGATCTGGCTGGCCCAGACCCCCCAAACCTTTCAATTCCCTTTGCTCATGAAAGCCTATCAAAAGGCCCATCAAGAGGATTTCCTAGGAACAGACGATGCCTCCTTAGTAGAACGCCTGGGACACCCCATCACCCTGATCACGGGGGACTATACCAATATCAAGATTACTACTCCTGAGGACCTTATTGTGGCCGAGGCCCTCTTGGATAGGGGGAAAAAGGGGAGATGAGGCCGGCCTTTCGCGTTGGCCTTGGTTATGATGTTCATGGCCTGGTCCCGGGAAGGCCTTTGATCTTAGGGGGGGTTAAGCTTGCCTTTCACCAGGGTCTGGCCGGTCATTCGGATGCCGATGTTTTAAGCCATGCCCTGGGGGATGCCCTTCTGGGGGCGGCGTGTCTTGGGGATCTGGGCCGTCACTTTCCCGATTCAGATCCTCAATATAAGGGAATTTCCAGCCTGCGACTTCTTGAGCATATCGGTTCCCTGCTCCGCCAGCGGGGATATGCCATTGAAAACATGGATGTCACCGTGGTGGCCCAGGAGCCCAAACTGGCGCCTTATATTCATGAAATGCAGTCTGCCTTAGCCCGGGTTCTAAACGTTTCTGTCGATCAAATCAATATCAAAGCCACAACAACCGAAGGGTTGGGGTTTGCCGGTCGCCAGGAAGGCATTGCCGCTTATGCCATTGTCCTTTTATCTAAAGAAGATAGGGTGTAAAGAAAAAATATTTTACCCTAGAGCCCGCACAGATTAAGATAAACATTTTGTCCGACCCAATCCGGAAACAATTCCGGACAGGCTTGACAGGAAAATCACTGGAGCTTTTTTGAAATGTCCCTGAGAATCTATAATTCCCAAACCAAGCAGAAGGAACCTTTTGTTCCCCTGAACCCTCCTCATGTGGGTATCTATGTCTGCGGGGTTACGGTATACGACAGTTGTCATATCGGTCATGCCCGGTCCATGATCGTATTTGATGCCCTGGTTCGATATTTACGGTTTAAGGGCTTTCAGGTTACCTATGTGCGTAATTTTACCGACATCGATGATAAGATCATCGCCCGGGCGGAGCAAAAAGGGTTAGATCCTAAATCGCTGGCTGAACATTATATCCAGGAATTTGAAGCGGACATGAAGGCCTTGGGGGTTTTGACCCCCGATTGGGAGCCTAAAGCAACCGGACATATCTTGGAAATCATCGGCTTGGTCCAAAAACTCATCGACCGAGGCGTAGCTTATGTCATCGAAGGCGATGTCTATTTTGCAGTGGAAAAGTTTCCTTCTTATGGGGCCCTTTCCAACCGGACTTTGGAAGAGATGCAGGCCGGGGCCAGGATCGAGGTGGATCCCCGTAAAAGACATCCCATGGACTTTGCTTTGTGGAAGAAAGGGAAACCCGGAGATCCGGTCTGGGACAGCCCTTGGGGACAGGGCCGGCCGGGTTGGCACATCGAATGTTCGGCCATGAGTTCCCGTTACCTGGGGGAAACCTTTGACATTCATGGCGGCGGGAAGGACCTGATCTTCCCTCATCATGAGAATGAACTGGCCCAGTCCATGGCGGTTTCCTCAAAACCTCTGGCCCGCTACTGGGTCCACAACGGGTTTGTGACCATTGATGGCGAAAAGATGTCCAAGTCCTTGGGTAATTTTTTAACCATCCGGGAAATGGTCGGGCGATTCCATCCGGAGGGAATCCGTCTTTTTCTGCTTTCCCGCCATTACCGCTCGCCGCTGGATTATTCGGAGAAGGCCATGCAGGAAGCCCAGATGGGGCTTCACCGGTTTTATGCCTTGCTGAAGGATTTGGAAAATCCGGAAAATCGTCTTCAAATGAAGGGGAATGAACCCTTGACCCAGGATCGAAAAGGGGAAACGGAAGAGGCCATCGTTCGGTTCCGGGAAAATTTTGAAGAAGCCCTGGAGGATGATTTTAACACCGCCCAGGCCATCGGGCACATGTATGAATTGGCCAGGCAGATAAACCGGATGATGGATACGGTCCGTCCAAAGGAATTAAAAGGCCTGGCCGGTTTCTTTGAAAAGGCCGCCGGACTTTTTAAGCAATACGGCCAGATCCTGGGCATCCTCAGCCAACAGCCGCAGAGCCTTCCTTGATCAGGAACGGGCCCGTCTCCTTAAAAAGATGGGTCTGTCTATGGAGGAGATCGAAGGGCTGATCGCCCGGCGAAATGAGGCCCGGAAAGAAAAAGATTGGAGCCGGGCCGATGCCCTGCGAGACCGGCTCAATGAAATGAAAGTCGTTTTAAAAGACACCCCGCAAGGCACGGTCTGGCAAATCGGGGAATAAAGGATTGTAACGGGTTTCCCCCATCTCTTTCTATCCTAAGGCCTCCAAATCAAAGCGGGCCAGCCGGTCTTTGATCGCCGCGAGGTCCTTCTTTTCCTCCATAGCCTTTAAGATTTTTTTCCGGCCTTCCAGGGTGCCGAAAAGCAAACATCCCACGATCCGGTTTTCTTTAAGGACCAGTTTTCGATAAGTGCCGGCCTCCTGATTCTGATCGACAAAGGCCTCTAATTTGCCTTCGGGATCAATATAGCCGGCGGCCAACAAATCGATCCCGGCCACTTTGAGCTGATTGGAGGGCGTGGTCCCGGTATATCCAGCCCTATGGCCGGTCATGTTCAGACCGGCTACCTCACCCTGTTTTTCCGAGGCCGGCCAGATGCCGTAGAGCATTCCTTTATGTTCGATGCCGTCACCGGCGGCATAGATGTCCGGGATCTCCGTTTCCATCCGGTCCGAGACCGGGATACCCTTTCCTATCTTTAAGCCCAATTTCTGGGCCAGTTCCAGGTTGGGCCTGACCCCGGCTGAAATAATAATCATCTCGGTTTCAATGGACCGGCCGTCTTCTAAGAGGAGCCCTGTGGCCTGATCGCCACCCAGGATTTCTTTGGAAACTACCCCGAGATAAAAAGAAAACCCCATCTGCTCCAACCGCTTTTGGAGCATGGCCGCGCAGGCCGGATCGGTCTGACGGGGAAGGAGACGGGGGAAGAACTCGGCAACAGTAATTTTCATCCCGATTTTTCGAAGGCTGTTTCCCACTTCCAGACCCAGGAGCCCGCCGCCGATGAGCAAGGCCTTGGTCTTTCCGGAGGCGAAGGCCTTTATGGCCAGGGCGTCTTTGATACTCCGTAAAGTGAATACCCCCTGTTTTTCGGCCCCTTTGATGGGCGGCACAAAGGAATAACCGCCGGTGGCTAACAGAAGTTTATCATAGGCGTACCGGTCTCCCGGTTGGGTAACTACCACTTTTCGGTCTTTATCGACTTCCACAATTTTGGTATTCAGAAAGATTTGGATTTTCTGCTCGTCATACCAGTTGTTGGAGCGGATCTGGAGTTTTGGCAGATCCAATTCCCCGGCCAGAAATTCCATCAATCGTATGCGGCTGTAAAAAGGAAAGGCTTCATCGGTGAAGATCCTTATTTCCCCGGCCGGGTCGGTTTTTCTGATGGTCTCCGCTGCGGTGGTGCCGGAAACCCCGTTCCCGATGATGATGGTCTTCATGGGTAACCTCCTGATCCTTTTCTTGAACCCTTTATTTATTTCGATTATAGTATAATCTCTTTCCCGATAATAATACAAGAAATAACAGCCATGAAACTGGTCCTCATCCAGCCGCCTGTTCAGGATTTTTATGATACCGCAATAAGGCTCCAGCCCATCGGCTTGGCCTATTTAAAGGCGGCGGTGAAAAGGCATTTGCCGGAATGGCACGTGGTCATCAAAGACTTTCATCAGGGGTGGGGCCGGCAAACCGTCGCCCTGCCTAAAGCGTTGACTTATCTGAAGGAGTATTATCCCTGGCCGGACCGAAGCCCTTTCTCTTTGTTCCATCACTATTATCATTTCGGGGCCTCTTTTGAAACCATGGCTCGAGAAGTGGCTCAGGAAAAGCCTGATCTGGTGGGGATATCCTCGCTTTTTTCTCCTTATTATCGGGAGGTGCTGCAATGTGCCGGTGCAATTAAAAAGCGAACGAACTGCCCGGTGGTCATCGGCGGGTCTCATGTTTCGGCCGCGCCAGAAATGATGCTCCGACATCCGGCCGTCGATTGGGTGATTCGGGGAGAAGGGGAACACCCCTTGGTGGAATTATTAAAGGCCTGGCAGGAAGGTAAGGGGTTTGAACGGGTTCCGGGGCTCGGGTACAAAAAAGACGGTCGTCTGTTACTGAATCCCCTCGGTGCCCCCTGTCCCATCGAAGAACTTTCAATTCCGGATCTTTTGGATTTGGCTCCGGAAACCTATGAATATGAAAAGCGGCCTTTGTGTTTTATCATCACCTCCCGGGGCTGTCCTTATCAGTGTTCTTTCTGTTCGGTCCATCGCACCTTTCCCGGTTACCACCGAAGATCGGCCCAGGATGTGTTTGATGAAATCCGCCGTCGTTATCAGGAGGGTTACCGGGTCTTTGATTTTGAAGACGACAATCTTACCTTTGACCAGGGGGAGATGAAAATTCTATGTGAGAAATTAAGCCGATATTTCTTACCAGGGGAAATCGAATTGCTGGCCATGAACGGGATCTCTTATCAAAGCCTGGATTCGGAATTGTTGGTAACAATGAAAGAGGCCGGGTTCACCCATTTGAATCTTTCACTGGTTAGCTCTAATCGCTCGATCAGAAAAAAGATAGCCCGCCCCCAAGGCCTAAAGCACTATTTGCATGTCGTCCGCCAGGCTTCCCGTTTAGGGTTTAAGATCCTTTCCTATCAAATACTGGGTCTGCCGGATGAGACCTTGGATTCGATGATCCGGACCCTGTGTCTGAATGCCCGGCTTCCTGTCCTGTTGGGCGCTTCACCCTTCTATTTGACACCCGGCACACCCGTGGCCAAAAAATTTCCGGAACCGTCCGAAGTTGATATTTTTAAGGCCCGCCTCACGGCCATGGCCGTTGAAACGGATGATTTCAAGCGAGAGGATATCTATACCCTCTTGGTCGCTACCAGGATCATCAATTTTTTTAAGGCGATGCGTTTTGAAGAGGATCAGATAAGTCAGGAAGAAGCGATCAGGACGGCCCGGAAGAAGGGAAAGAGGCTGGCCCTCGGGGCCGATCTATTCGAAAGGATCTTTGCCGAAAACCGATTATATGCTGCCACCAAAGAAGGGTACCGAAGGCTGCCGCGATTTAAATCAGAGCTCTTTTTCGACCTCTGGTCCCGATTGGACCATATAAAAACTCAGGAAGGAAAAATAATCAAGATAACCTAAAAAATACGGTCTTTCGAGAGGCAATATACAGTTAATACCCTATATCTCCTGTCCGGTTGCTTCTATAAAATAGTTTTGCTAATATAGTTCTCATCCGGAAATTCGGATTTCCGGATGAAGCTTACAGCATTCAGCGATCAGCATTCAGCTAACCCGTTAATGGTAAAGGATTTTGCTGATAGCTAAAAGCTGACGGCTGACCGCTCCATCCGGAACATTGCCTTTTCCGGATGGACACTAATATAGGAAGAATCTATGAGAGAAAGGAGGTGGATCGGGATGAGTAATAAGCCAAGCCCCAAAGTAATGGCCAAAGAGGCAGCCTACTGGGAAAGAATGAAGAAGGTTTTGAAAGAAAATCCTGGCAAGGTATGTCACAAGTGAAAGAGTTGAAAATCATAGACGTTGCTTGGATAGCAACGAAACCCGGTGGCGGATGAGCTGGTTGCGATACCGCTTATCCGCCATCTTTCATTTTAAAAGGATTTGATCCAAATGAACCCACACCAAGCGGTCAAAAAGGCTGGCGACTTATGTTAACCGAAACTTGTTTGGATTTTTTTGTCCAGTGGCACCTCACCGAGCGGTGTAACCTTCGATGTCGGCATTGTTATCAGGAAGGGAAGGCCTCCCAAGAGATGTCTTTGTCTGAGATCAAGCCTGTGGTGGAAGAAATCGCCGACATGGTCCAGGCCTGGTCCGATGCTTATGATATTTCTTTTACCCCGAGTTTTAATGTCACTGGCGGAGAACCTTTTTTGCGACCGGACCTCTTTGAAATCTTGGAGACCATGGGCGAAAAGGGCTTTGATCTCTATCTGCTGACCAACGGGATTTTGATAGACCGGGAAAAGGCCGAGCGGCTCTCCCGGTTGGCGGTGAAAGGGGTTCAAGTCAGTCTGGAAGGGCCGGAAATGATCCATGAATCGATCAGAGGGAAAGAGAGTTTTGCCGCCTCATTGCAAGGGATCGATCATCTTCTAAGTGCGGGCATTAAAGTCACCTTGAATATGACCTTGTCTGAAATCAACGCCCCGTACCTGGAAGAAATGGCCGGTCTGGCTGCTTCTCTCAAGGTGGACCGGCTTGGTTTTTCGCGGCTGGTCCCTTCAGGCCAAGGGGCGGGATTATTACCTCACATGCTGAGTCAGGAGGAACTAAAGGACCTTTACCGGAAAATATTTTCGCTCCGATTCCCTGGACTGGAAATAGTCACCGGCGATCCGGTGGCCTCCCAGATGGACAGCTTTACGGAATTGGTAGATCTTGGGGATGTACCCATGGGCGGGTGTGCGGCCGGGTTCTCCGGGCTGACCATTTTACCCGATGGTACGGTTACGCCCTGCAGAAGGCTTCCAGTCCCGATTGGAAATGTCAAGGAGAATTCTCTGCGCGAATTGTGGGTTTCTTCACCGGTGTTGGAAAGGCTCAGGGATAGGAATGCGTACCAGGGCAAGTGCGGGTCCTGTAACCGATGGGCCAATTGCCGCGGCTGCCGGGCCATTGCCTATGCCTATTCTTCAACCCAGAACAAGGGCCAGGGAGAAGGAAATTATTTGGCCGAAGATCCCCAGTGCTTTCTATAGTTCGACAATAGGGTTCGAGGATTCCAGGGTCTTAACTTCCAGACCTTTCCCTTGAATCCTTGCCCCCTCGACCCCTTGAAGCTTTTATGATTCGTGATAAATCACCAAAGCCGGATAAATTTCTTCCCTTCTCTTAACTCCCCCCGTATCTTTTCCATGTGCCTTAAGGCGGCCAGCTCCCTTTCCAGATCGGCGGGCTTGATTTGAAGCCTTTCGACGATCCAGGGAAATTCGGCCCCGCCGGATTCCTGTAAATACTCCAAGATTTTCGTCTGCAGGGAACTGATCTGCGTCCCGGTTTCCTTTTGAAAAGACTTGGCCGAATGGACGGCCCAGGGGTCGCAGGCGCGGGCCGGAGACAGGGCATCCATATAACAATCTTCGCACAGGACCCGGCCGTGGATTTCCCTTTCCTCGCCCGGCTTGATTTGATCCCGACATTTTTCGCATTCCATCTTCATCTCTCCTTGTTTAATCCTCTCAGAACAAGGGTTTTTCTTAAGGCTAAATGGTTACTTAGAATTTAATAGCAGCCTGACAAAAAATCAAATGATTTTTAATGAGTCCCCAAGAAAACCCCCTATATCTGATCTTTTTCTTCCTACCGGTCGTATTGTTTCTGTTCGGCTGTGCCATCAGGCCGCCGCCCAGTCCCGCGACCGCCCTAAAATGAATGGATTCCAGCCGAATTTCCCTTGACTATTCTGTCGGATTGAATTTAAATATAAAAAATATTTTCAGCTTCCCGTAAAGATCAAGAAACATTTCCCGACAAACTTTTTCTCCTTTTGGTGAAGGGAGTTAACTTTGATCATGACCCCATCGATGAGGTCAAGTCAAGTTTCCCATCCTAATGATGAGCGAAGACGCCTCATCCGCCGTGACGAAGACCTTGCCCTGCGGGCTTATTAGGATGTTTCTCTAAGGATAGAGGAGGGAGCCTGTGGACAGACCCATAGAACAGCGCCGTCTGATACGGGAAGAGTTAAAATCCCCGGAAATCGGGATTCTCTTTTATCCCCAAAAAGGTTCAACGCTTACCGCGGCATCGCCCCTCCAATGGTTTCCTTATTTTGTGGACATCATTGATAAAAGTCAAAAGGGGATGCGGGCCTCCTCTGGAATGGCCCTGGAGGCCAAGACCCCCATATATTTGGAAATCTATTCCCAGGGGAATAAATCCTGGAGCGCCTATCAAGGCAAGGTCGTCTGGTGCGCTCCGGAAATGAAAAAGGATCGGTTGTTCCGTCTGGGGCTGGACCTTTATCCGAGGGATCAAGGGTTACCGATTCCTAAATCCAGAGAGACGACCCACCATCATCGGCCCTTGGGGGAAGACTATGAGTTTTTCGTCCGGACTAAACTTCTGCGCGCCATTCCCCGGTCGGCCGTCTGTCAGGTATTAAACACCATTTTCTATCAATCGGTAAGGACCGGAGATCGTTTCATCACCCAGGGGACTCCGGGGGATACCTTTTTCATCATTTAGCGGGGGACTTGTGCCGTCATCCTGGAGAAGGGAGATGAGCAGGTATTAATCACCCGACTTAAAGAAGGAGATGTGGTGGGCGAGATGGCCGTCCTGACCGGCGAACCGCGGAACGCCCATGTGGAAGCCGAAACCGATATGGAATTGTGGGGCCTGACCAAGGACCAGTTCAATGCCCTTTCTGAAGAACAACCGGACTTGGGGGACTTCCTCACCGAGTTGGTGGCCCACCGCTTCGCCACCTCACGGACCACGGCCGACCGGGTCATCGGCAAGTACTTGATCACCGACATCATCGGCCAGGGGGGCTACAGCATCGTCTACAAAGGGCGTCATCTGGACCTGGAAATGCCGGTGGCCATCAAAATGATGAAACACGACATGGCCATGGCCCCGGATTTCATCCATAATTTTCGCCAGGAGGCCAAAACAGTGGCCTCTCTGAACCATCCGCACATCGTTCAGGTTTATGATTTCGAGGAGCGTTATCGAACCCTGTTTATCATCACGGAGTATTTGGAGGGGATATCCTTAGATAGCCTGCTGGAAAAAGTGGGGCGTCTGCCGGCCCACCAGGCTGTGGGCTTTCTTTTCCAAATCGCCACCGGCCTGAGTTATGCCCATGAAAAAGGACTGGTCCATTTAGACATCAAGCCGGCCAATATCTTTTTGTTATCCAACGACCGGATCAAAATCCTGGATTTCGGGCTGGCCTGCCCGCCGGGTTCCAAAGGTTTGTGCGGGTTGGGAACACTCCATTATGTTTCGCCGGAGCAGATAGAAGGAGAGATGGTGGATGGTCGGGCGGACCTTTACTCCCTGGGTATCATGACTTTCGAGCTGCTTACCGGGGTCCGGCCTTTTCCGGAGGAGGACCCTTCCATTTTGATGACCTCCCATATTACCCGCGCACTTCCTGATCCACGCAACTGGGTGGCCGACCTGCCTGACGGCCTCTGCCGGTTCATCGAAAAAGCGACCCAAAAAAATCCGGACGACCGGTTTCGGGACATGAAAGAAACCCTGGCCGTCCTGGGGCAGCTTGCGAGGGACTTGGGCCTGGCCGGGCTGTCCGGTTCCCAGGAAGATCGAAAGATGATGAGCCTGTTTTTGTTTTACCGGGAGGATCAGCGTTTGGGGTTAAACAATTTACTGGAAGGGTTTTCCAGGGACCTCAAAGAGAAGGGAATCCATTTAAAAGCCGCCGATTTTAAAGACATCGGCTAAGGCCTATCCCGATATAAAAGTATATGCATCATTGGGTTACCCCAGGAAGACCGCAGCGGTCGGCCACCTCCCAGGTGACATTGAATATTTTTAGAGCCTTCAGAAAGCGGTGAGTCGCTTCTTCCTCTCCCCGTTTTACCCCCAACTGGACTTCGTAAACGGAGACGGCCGAACATCCGGGGAGAATGATATTTTGAAGATTCCGAAGCATTTCGGTTACCTCGTGACGTCCCCGAAGGTGCCAGATAATGACGTCCGTATCCAGGAGAAAGCCGCTCATCACCTGGCTTTTTTGACCAGTCTTTCCGTTCGTTTTTGGAAGGAATCTCTGGCCTTCCGAAGGTACGTTTCCATATCCTTGGGTCTCCGGAGGTCTGGATGGCGATCCTCGGTCCATGCCCCGCGAGTTTCTTCGAGCGTCCGAATAAACCGTTCACGGTCCAGCTTTTCTTTCGTGGCCTGGGCGATAAATAAGCTCCTTTTCTTTTTACCGGCAACCTGATCGACCTCGTCCAGAACTTCCTGGGGGATTACCAAGTGGGCCTTGGTCTTCATAAGTCACCCTCCTATGGCACTTATTTAGTACCACTAATATATCATTATATGGCCCTACATCAATCGTTTTTATTGAAAGCGTTTATCAGGAAAGTGTCGGGACGAACCGGAACCCCGGTTCAACAGAAATAAAGCCTTCCACCCAATAGGTGTGGTCCGGCCTCGCGAAACCCATGGCTGTGACGGCTTTCCATCCGCTTAACCGCCTTGACTAATACACCACCTCGAAGACCTCCACTTCCTCGGCCTTGCCTTTGACCCTGGTGGAGGAAAGCTGACGGAGCTCAAATTTCGATCCCAGGCGGTCCCGGGCCGAGCGGGTAGCGAGAATCTGCCGTCCTTTGGCTAATCCGGAAAAGCGGGAGGCGGTGTTGACGGTATCCCCGATGACGGTGAACTCCATTCGTTCCGGGGAGCCGATATTGCCGAGGAAAACCTCGCCGGTATTCACTCCGATGCCCATCTCCATATTGAAACCGTACTGGCTTTTCCATTTTTCGTTCAGCCGTACCATCTCCCGCATCATCTCCACCGAAGCTTTGACGGCCGCTTCGGCCGGGTTTTCCAGGGGGATCAGGCTGCCGAAGACGGCTACGATGGCGTCCCCGATATACTTGTCCAGGGACCCCTGGTTTTCGAAAATGATCCGGGCCATCTCCGTAAAGTACTCATTCAGAAACTGGACCAGTTTGTCCGCCTCCATGGACTCGCTGATAGAAGTAAAATTGCGAATATCGCTGAACAGAATCGTTACCTCCTTACGATCACCACCCAGGTTAATCTGAACGTCGTTCTTGATGATCTGGTCTACAATCTGGGGGGACAGGTAGCGGGCCAGGTTAGCCCGGACCAGTTCTTCGTTCTTCATCTGTTCGGCCAATCGGGCGTTTTCAATGGCCACGGCCCCCTGGCTGGCCAAGGTCCGCAGTAAATTAATGTCTTCCCGGTTGTAGAATTTTCCTGATTTTTTTTCCCCCAGACTTATAAATCCGATGACTTCATCCCTTAAGACCAGAGGCACAATGAGACTGGCGTAAAGGGTGGAAAAATTTTGGACACAGTCCAGGCAGAGGTCTTTATATTTGGGGTCTTCCAGGACGTCGTATTTGGTGATTTCTTTTTTCTCTTTTTCGATAATTTGAGGAAGGGGTTCGGTTCTATGAAATGTGACTCCTTCCATCTGATATCGGTTATCCCCCTCAGATAGGCGGACCTGGTAGGCCGTTCCGGAATTGTCCAATAAGAGCACGGCGCTGTTGTCGATAAATAAGTCCCGGGAAAAGGTGGTCACCAACTGTCTTAGGATTTGCGGCAGATCCATCAAAGAGGTCATGGCCGTCCCCAGACGGTCGATGATCTGTTTGGCGTCGTAATCCTTGCGGAAAAAAAGCCGGTCGACCAGGTCCTGGATGCGGTTGCGGGACACCTTACTTAACTTATTAGGCTTTGAATCTTAAAAAAAAAATCCCTTCGCATCTGGTTTTTCACCTCTATCGTACAGATATCGTACAAACGGCAACCCGGACGGGTAAGATGGGTTGCCGTCCTTTTCCCAGCATTCTTTGGAAAAAACCGGCATGGGGATATCTACGGCCTGAACCGGAAGATGATGAACTGGTATACTCCCTTGGGTCGAACAAAAAGGGACCTTGGGGATCAGATCTTCATCCCAAAGAGGAACCAGTCCGGGACGGCCCAGATATTTTTCCTGATTTCCAACAGGGTCCGACCGGGATAGACGACCAGGCCCAGTGAACAGGCCTTCCGGTGCTGGTCCATAAAGAGCTCCAGGGCCCGGCCATCGGCGGCCAATACTTTTTCGGAGGCTTTCGCCTCGATGGGCAGGATCTGGCCTTCCCCACAAATCAGGAAATCGATCTCCAGTCCTCCAGCGCTGCGGTGGAAAAAAAGCTCCGGTTCAAGGGACTGAAGGCTTCTCCATTTCAGTAATTCGGAGAAGACCCAGCTTTCATAAGCGGCCCCGGTGCTGATGGTCGTTTCTCCCAATATCACCCGATTGATACCGGGATCGGGAAAGTAGACCTTGGGACTTTTGATGAATCGCTTGCTGATATTGGGGAAAAAGGGCCGAAGAAGAAAGCATTGGAAGCCGGCCTCCAGGAGAAAAAGGTATCGCTTCACGGTGTTGACCGAGAGACCCGCATCGCGGGCCACTTCGCTGAGCGAAAGGATTTGGCCGGTACGGGCACAAAGGAGTTTTTGAACGAGGACAAAGGAGTCGGTGCTGGCTACTTGGCCCACATCCTGGACGTCTCGCTCGATGTAGGTACTCCGGTAATCTTTTAACCAGCGGATTTTTTCCGTCTTATCCTTTCTTTCCCAGACCGGGGGGTAGCCGCCCCAGGAGCGATGTTCCTGACTGACTCGAATCACCCGGCGAACCGTTACGGGAGACAGGGTTCAAACCAATTCAACGTTCTTTTCAGGATATTCTCCCTTTTGCAGATGTGGGTCAGGACGGGAGTCCCTTTTTCGGCGATCAGCTCTCCCAGTGAGAACGGATAGAGATTCAGGAGGCTGACCCTCCCCGCCAGTGTCTCGGAGAGGCTCTTGAGCAGGAGAAGCCGGGATTATCCGGTTAAAATATAGACCGGCTGCCGGGATGACTTCTGCCGCTTTTGCCTGTCGCTGACCAGCTTCAAGGTTTCCAACAGAGGGGGGATCTTCTGAACTTCGTCCAGAATCACCAGCGGGGTTTCGAGGGATTCCAGGACCGCACCGCCGGCTTTCTGGAACCGGCTTCTTTCTTCGGGGTCGTCAAAAGAAATGTAGGTATGCGGAATCCCGAGTTGCCCGGGCAACAGTTGTTCACACAGGGTGGTTTTTCCGGTTTGGCGGGCCCCCAGGACGGAAACGATCCGCTGGCGCTTAACCTGGTTGGTGAGCATTTCCAGAAGGTCGCGGTGAATAAGAGCCATGGGTCACATGCTATCAAAGACGTTGCAAAATTGCAAGGTAAATTTGCAATCCCATTGCACGATCGATCGTCTCATCGGCTTTCAGGTACTTGGTAACGATTTGATCGGTCCGTCCTATTATTTAAAGGGCTACATGAATCCTTGACCTCTTTAATCAATTCTTAAGGTTCCAATCGCCGAACCGTTTCCAGTTTGTCGAAATCTTTATCGTAGGAATAGATTTCTTTTAGGCCGAGCTGCCGCATAAGGACCGAGTTATAAGCATCAATATAATCCACGTTTTTTCTTCCGTAAAGCAACAGGGCCTCGGCGACCAGATCTTTGTCGGGGATTTGAACGGCATCGCTTCCAATGATTATGGATACTTTTTCGATGATTTGTTCCTTGGAGACCCGGTAATAAGAGGCCAGGGTCCAGATCATTTCGGCTATAACCAGAGTGGAGGTAACCAAAAGTACCTCACCGTCCTGGGCCTTTTTGAAAAGGTTTCGGCACCGCGGGAATTGGACGGGGTCATCCTTCGTCAGGTAACGCAGAAAGATGTTGGTGTCGATGAAAAACTTCCTGATGGTTGGGATCATTTCTTCGCCACCCGTTTGGCCAATTTCTTTCGAACGGATTCCCTGACCTGCTTAAAATCTATGGGTTTTTCCCCTTCAGGAATGGCGATGGACCCCCCGATATCCATCAGGGTGCCCCGGATCGGTTTTATGACCGCCTGCCCGTCTTCCATGACGATAATCACCCGGTCGGCCGATTTAAGGTCCATGGCTTTTCTGACCACCTTAGGAATAGTCACTTGACCTTTGGCGGAAATGGCGACAATAGGCATATTTTCCTCCAATTAATAAAATTTCTTTCATTATAGATAATTTCCGGATAAAGTCAAGGATTCTATCAGGAGAGAATGAGGCTTTTCTTTACGATTTGTTTTGTTGTTCTTTGATGCCCCGGTAGAGGGCCATGGTGGCCGGGTCGGGAGCGGTATCCAGTTCGTCCTTGAGGGCCTTCCGGCAGGCTTCGAATACGCGGAGGGCCTCGTTGAACAGGTTTTTTTCGGCGTAGAGGGTCATCAGGCTGCGGTAGGCCTCCTCCAGCAGAGGGTCGGTCTCAAGGACCTGTTTGAGGCAGGCCACGGCCTTCTTGAAGGCCCCCGATTGCTCATGGTAGCGGGCCGAATGGGTGAGGATTTCGATGTACCTGTTTTTCAGGTCCTGCCGGTGGCGCTCTGTCCAGGGGGCATAGCGTTCTTCCGGGATGAAATCACCCCGGTAGAGTTCGGCGGCCCGGGTGAAGCAGTCCAAGGCCCCCCGGAGATCCCCTCTCTTTTCCTTTTCCTTTCCTTCGTTAGCCAGGGCCTGGAATTGACGGGCATCAACCCGGCATAAGTCTTCATCCAAAAAGACCAGGTTGTGATGAAGGTGGAGATAGGATG
>CAWIRY010000070.1:0-66462 GCA_963838485.1 uncultured delta proteobacterium
AATTAAACAACATTTCGAGTATTGCCATTTGCGTGTGAAGCCTGTTCTCCGCCTGCTCCCAAATCAGGGAGGCCTCCGATTCCATGACCTCCTCGGTGATCTCTTCACCTCTGTCCGCGGGCAGGCAGATGGGGGTATTGTACGCCGGTTTGGCGGCCTTGGCCATGAGTTCACGGTTCACCTGATAAGACTTGAATGCCTCTCGTCGAACCTCGGCTTCGTGTTCTTGCCCATGGAAGCCCAGACGTCCGTGGATACGACATGTGCCCCTACCACTGCTTCTGCCGGGTCTCGGGTCAACGTGACATTGTCGTAATCGAACCTGACCGACGGCTCGTACCCTTCGGGACATGCGAGGCTCAACTGAAACCCCAGCACTGCCGCGGCATCGATCCAGGAATTGGCCATATTGTTGCCGTCGCCGATCCATGCGGCTTTGGTGCTGGTCACGTCCAGGCCGACCTCAGTGATGGTGAACAGGTCCAAGAGCACCTGACACGGGTGCAGCAGGTCCGACCGTTGATGACCGGTATGGTGGACCACTTCGCCAGATCTCCCACCCGATGGTGCCGGTACGTCCTTATGACTATAGCGTCCAAGTACCGGGACAGGACCCTTCCCGTGTCGCTGATGGGTTCGCCTCGGCCTGTCTGCACGTCCGACCAACTTAGGAAGATGGCATCGCCACCGAGCCGGCGAATCCCTACCTCAAAAGACACCCTCGTCCGAAGTGGACGACTTCTCGAACATTATTCCCACGCATCGCCCTGCAAGTGGACGGAAATCATCGTTGGGCAGGCGCATCTTCTTCAGTTCGCCTGCACGCTTTATCAGGCCGAGGAGTTCTTCCTTATTAAAGTCGGCCAAGCTAAGGAAATCTCTCTTGGTTGCCATCATCACCACCTCCACGAAGATAGGGCCGAGTCCAGTATCCGGGTCATCTCATGGATACGCTTCTGTTGACACTATCAAGGGCGGCAGGAAGCGTAATGCCGTATCTGCCGTACAGTTGACCCCGCGTTCCAGCATCATTCGGGACAGGTCCGCACCGGGTTCGCGAAGCTCAATGGCCTGCGTCCGGCCGATGCCTCGCACTTCCTTAATGACGTCGTGGCGCCGGGCCAAGTCTTCCAGTCGATACTTCAGATGAACGCCCTTATTCACCACAGCATCCAGAAACCCCGGCGTCATGATCTCGTCCATGACTGCCAGTCCGGCCGCACAGGCCAGGGGGTTGCCGCCGAAGGTGGATGCATGGGTCCCGGGGGTCAGCACTCCGGACGCCTTCTCCGAGAACCAGCAAGGCCCCCATCGGGACGCCACCCGCGATACCCTTGGCCAGGGTCATGACGTCGGGCGTGATACTGGAGTGTTCGTGGGCGAAAAGTTTCCGGTTCGCCCCATGCCGGTCTGGACTTCGTCGAGTATCAGCAGGCAGCCGCGGTCTTGTCACAGAGCTTCCCTGCATCTTGGGAGTGAAACGGTCCCAGGACATTCGGACTCCACCCTCGCCTTGGATGGGCTCGATCAGGACTGCAGCGGTCGGAGGAGACATCTTTCTCCAAGGCCGTCTAGTCACCGAAGGGCACGTGCGGAAAACCCGTCACGTGAGGTTCGAAGCCGTTGCGGATACTTGGTCTGTCCCGTGGCTGCGAGAGTCGCCAGGGTGCGGCCATGGAAAGACCCGTCCATGGTGATCACGTGAAAACGCTCGTGTTCCCCTTGGTCGTGGAGGTATTTTCGGCGAGCTTTATTGCCCCTTCGTTGGCTTCCGCTCCGGAGTTGCAGAGAAAACGCTTTGTCAGCGAAGGAGTTATCCCGCAGAATTCGGGCAACCGGATTTGGGGCTCGATGTGGAACTATGTTGGAAACGTGGATCACTCGCCCGCTTGCTCGCAGATGGCCTTCGCCAGGCCCGCATGGGCATGACCGAGACTGCACGCGGCAAGACCGGCTATGAAGTCGAGGTATTCTCGACCGTTGCTGTCCCACACGTCAACCCGACCCTCAACGAGCATCACGGGAGTTCGACCGTAGCGTGTTGAGCACATACTCACTGTTGATTGCGACAAAATCGTTGGATTCCAGGGGGTCCATCTTCGTCCTCGATTATCGGGGCTTGTGATTCGCGGCGCTGCGGCGGAGCCTCACAAAGGTATCCTGCGCTCAAGCCCCCGGGGCGCCCGCGCACGATTTCCGTTCCGATACCCTCGTCAGTAAGCAGTTCGAGGAGTAGGGCGTGCGCGGGACCCGGCCGTCGATTATGTGGGCTTTCGGCACTCCACCTTGAAGTGCGTTGAGGCAGCAGGTGATCTTGGGGATCATGCCGCCGGACACGACCCCGTTCCGGATGAGGTCTTCGGCCTCATCCTCGGAGACTGGAGATCAGGTTGCTGTCCGGGTCCAGGACCCCCGGCACGTCGGTCAGCACGATGAATTTTTCAGCCCCAACGCGGCCGCAAGGGCCCCTGCAGCGGTATCGGCGTTGATGTTGTAGGCACGTTCCGGGACCAGCTCCCACCGGGGCCATCACCGGCACGAAGCCGCGGTCTTCAATGCACGCGATGATCGGGATCGATCGTGTCCACTTCTCCCACAAGGCCCAGGTCCACGTCCGGGTCTGCGAGCCTGGCAGGGCGTGCCTTTCTGGCCTTGATAAGGTCACCGTCACTACCGGAGATACCCACTGCCCTGCCACCGTGGAGGTTTATCCGGGACACCACGTCCTTGTTCACCTTTGCCACGAGGACCATTTCCACCACGTCCATCGTCTCTTCGTCGGTCACACGCAAGCCGTTGACGAATCTGCTTTCCTTGCCGAGTCTCTCGAGGAGCTCGCCAATCTGGGGGCCGCCGCCGTGGACCACGACGGGCTTCATCCCTATGTAACTCAGCAGCGCAACGTCTTCTGCGAAGCAGCCCTTGAGCCGAGGGTCTGATCATTGCGCTTCCGCCGTATTTTATGACGATCCTCTTACTGCTGAAGGCCCTGATGTAAGGCAGGGCTTCGGTGAGTATTCGGGCCCTCTGTTCCGGGAGGGTGGGGGTGGTATTTGGTGGTTCGGTCATCGCTCAATCCACTTTAAGTTATTTGCGCAACTATCGGGCAATGTCTGTTATTATGGCGTCCAAGTCAAGCAGGGTGACGCCGGGTCGTCCCATCTCGGCGAAAACTTCAGACTATCACACGCGGCTAAAGCCGCAAACAAATATCGCAACGAGGGGTATGTGATGATCGTAACAACCGGAAATCAGGTCGAAGGGCGCTCTGTTGTGGGGTATCTCGGCATTGTTCGGGGTATTGTGGTGCGTTGCCCGAGCATGCCGCAGGCTTTCCGGGGGTGGCTCAGGCAGGTGGTCGGGGGGAACATCGAGTTGTATGCCGGGGTCTGCGAGGCCGCTCGCGAGGAGGCGTTCCAGCGGATGGTGCAGCACGCCCACGACCAGGGGGCGGTTGCCAGGACATCATTGCCATGACAGGGTCAGACGCCACGGAGTTCTCTCCGGTTGTGACCGAGGTGCTGGCCTACGGGACCGCCGTCAACCTGGGACCTGCCTGAGGGAGGCCCGGGCCGGGAAGTCGCCGGGGGAAGAGGCTTTTTGATAAAAGCCCCTCCCGGACCCCCATCGCAAAAACTTTTAAAGTGTCGGGTACTACGGTGGCAATAGCGGGGCGGCATCTTCAACCCGCTGATTTGAGGAATGCTTGGTCGGGGATCTCCACGATATCTTTTTTGGTGAGCGCTCATTGGCAATAGGGAAGGCAGGCGCCCCGCCAAGCCTCAAGGGGAAAACCCAACGCCGGCGACTTAATTGTGGGACAGGCTTTCTAGCCTGTCATAGGCCGATGAAATGAATTGGTTCCGATAATCAGGATATTGATTACAGGTGGAATCGGCTGGACGCAGCTAGACCTCGGTGTCGCGGGGCTTAGCGTCAGTGCATTATCACCGCACAAATCCCGGAGGTGCCATGTCACGCCCACTTGCCGAGATCGAGATGGAGGTCGGTCAACTCACCCTGGACGAACGGGAGCGACTGATTAGTTTCCTGATCGCCACGCTTGAGCCTGCCGACCAGGGTGACTGCGAGGCTGCTTCGGAAGAAGGGTCTGCGTACGCTCAAAAAACATTCGAGAAGGGAGGGTCGTTCCCGTGCCCGCTGACGAGGCCCTTGCCCGGGTGCGCCAAAGCCTCCGGTGAGCGAGCTACGGATCCATCCCTTGGCCGATACCGAAATTGCTCACGCAGTCGGTAGGATGCGGTGAACGAAGTGAACCGCATGCGGTAGCGAAGTGAACTCCACAAGAGGGGTCCCCCGATGACCGAATACCGTCGTGCCTGGTTGCCCGGAGGGACATGGTTTTTCACCGTGAATCTTGCCGAACGCAGCGGAAATCGGTTATTGGTCGACCGAATTGATTTGCTGCGCACCGCATTTCGGAACGTTCGACGGCGGCACCCCTTTTCCCTGGACGCCGTCGTCATTCTCCGGACCATCTGCACTGCATTTGGACACTGCCGCCGAGTGATTCAGATTTTTCCAGCCGTTGGAATTTCATCAAAGGCCAATTCGCTCGTGGAATTGAAAAGGGCGAATGGGTCTCTCAAAGCAGGCTCAAAGGGGTGAACGTGGCATTTGGCAGCGTCGTTTTTGGGAGCACCAGATCCGGGACGATGGGGATTTCAACCGGCATGTGGACTATGTCCACTGGAACCCGATCAAGCATCGATGGGTCCGGCACGTGGCAGACTGGCCCTATTCCAGCTTCCATGATTATGTGAGGCGAGGCTTATATCCGAAGCACTGGGGCGATGAAGATCCGGGGACCATGGGGGCCGGGGAATGAGCAAACCATGCGGTGAAGGCCGAACCAATGGATTGAAGGCCACGAGCGATGTGGTGAAGGCCGCGACCGATGCGGTTCGGAGACTCACCGCATCCTACACCGGCTCGCGTCGCATAGGTGAACCGGTAGGGGCAGGCGTCCCTGCCTGCCGCAAAAGGACCGGGACGGAAGCCTGTCGCTACCAGTTTACCTGAAGGCTTGAGCGTGAATCCGACACCTTGCTTACGAAAAGACCCATTTAGTCATCTAAGGACCCAGGAGACTGCTCGGGAATACGAATAAGAAACATGTCCTCATGCTGTTCGATCCATTCCCATGCCTCCACTTGGAGGAACATACATGTGTCTGTACCACCGTGAAAGACAGTTTCTTCGCGCGTGCCAATAAGCCTCTTATCCCGGAGGCGTTTGAAACCGAGAGTAAAGTCAAGAGGGGCCCCTCCGGCCTCCTCTACACCCTGTTTCACAGAATAGACGGAGACCATGTCCTCTGGCAGGGTAACAAGCGCTAGTGCTGCTTTCAGGACAGCCAGCTCCTCCGAGGACATCCCCTCAATTGGTGCCACAGTCTGATGTCTTGCAATTGTATTCAGTGTGTCTCCCTTTTTTAACAAGGCTTTCAGTTTCTCAGTTATCGCTTCCTTGAGTCGATTGAAATCCCGGGTAGAATCCGGCTTATAGGAGATGACAGACCGGTGTTGAATATCGAAGGGGTACTTTCGGTTCTTCCGTTCGTCGGAACAGACCATAACGACCGGTTTGCCTGATGCGACGCTAAAGCCGAGCTCGTACCATACATTCGGATTGTCCAAGGTAATATCTGCGAGGCAAACGACGCTTGCTTGGATGCCTTGCTCAATGGATTCTATAGGCACTTCTACGGTCGGGTCAGTGTCGACCCGGTAAGGACACAGATTGGCGGCTTCGATTGCCGGAGAGAAGACATCCTCGAAACGTTTGTCGAACTTGTCTCTGTCAAAGGGCTGAATCACAAAGCATGTGCGCTCGTCCATATGTTCTCCTAATTCAAGGCCAACAATGATTATGCACATAGGCCCGGTCAGACAGCGGCAGGTGTCTGCTCCAGTTATTGTGCTTCTCGAAAGTTCTTTCCCAATGAAGACACTGCTGGACAAGCCAGCAGTGCCACCCAACAAGCGAATCCGTGATTATTTACGAGAACTCTAGTGCGCTCAACGGCTCACCGTTCATTTCCCGGCCCTTTCTATCGTTTCTCTCGGCCCGGAGCGCCTTCTCCGGCCTTTTCCATCGCATTTCGCAGGTGAAGCATGGCAATGAGGTTGCCGGGGTCAATATCAAGCGCCTTCTGAAAGCAAGGAAGTGCCTCCCGGGTCCGGTTTTCCTTCATCATGGCATTCCCCAGGCTGATGTAGGCCGGAACAAGGTTGGGCATTAGCCTCACCGCGGTTTGGAGCTCCACTATCGCTTCCGGCACTTTGCCTTGTGTGAGCAGGGCATTGCCAAGGCTCGAGTGCGGTCCCCCGTGGTCGGGGTTGATTGCGACAGCCCGCTTGAAATGTGAGATCGCCTCCTCAAGCTTGCCCAGTCTCGCGGAACATTGCCGAGATTCAGGTGAATACCCGCATCCTCCGGGTTGATCGCGGACGCCCGGCCCAGGAAACTTCCTCAGCGGATCGACAGTCACCCGCCTCTGCGAGCGCCAGCCCGTAAGTAACCAGGATGTCGCAATAAGGCTTTTTCTCGACCGTGGCCGAAAACGGCGGGAGTTTCAGGAACGTATCACGCCACAACCGTAGAGGGCCCCAGCGAGCCGCTTGGCACCAGGTCGCCCACCCGAGAGAAACAACAAACAGTAAGCCGACTGTGGCAAAAACTTGCACCAGTCTGCCTGCAGAAACGCTGTGCCTTGAGCTTCGACAGCACAAGTGACGCTAAATCGGCAACAATAAAGAGTATCCGGGCCATCGGCAGGCCCGGACGAAAGCCGCAAAATTGATTGTAGGGAATGAGTAATGATTCAGGACCCATAGTGACAATAAAGAAAAAAAGACCGAAAGAAGTTAAGGGGCCGCTTTCTGGCCAGCGCCACAGCGCCTCCGACCCAGGATATGGCACCGAGAAAAGCCGGCAAAGTCGAAGGACGGCTCCCACAGCGAGACCGAAGGACCACCGCTTGCACAAGGCCCAGGTTCTCAAGCCACGGAAGACAGACTATCGCAAGGTACGCAAATAGCATCCTCGCCTGGGTAAAAATGATCTGCATCAGGCCCATGCCGCCGGACTCATAGTAGCTGATCAACCTGTTCAGGATGCCTTTCTGAACGACACTCTCCGGTCCGTGAAACAGATTTCCCGCGAGCCCGTATGACACCGCAGCCGGTACCGGAATAATCGCTATCACCACGGCAGCTCTGAGAAGCTCTCGCCCCCGGGCCCGAAAGAACCGCCTCCGCAATTATCAGCATTATCGGGAAAGTAAGGAGCAGTTCCTTTTTACTGAGGAGTCCGGCAAGCATCCGGGCGCAAGTTACCGCATTGGCCTTGAGGCTGCCGAGTCTTCCCATGCGGCCGGCCAGGTATACTGCAAGCCCCACGAAAAAGAAGAAGCAGGCCATTATGGCGGAGCCTGCCAGATATACAGCACCACCAGCCCCTGGACCGGATGAACGACGTAACACAAGCCCACGAAAAGGGAAATCCATTTGTGCGCCGCCGGTTCCCGGGTCCCGGATAACGACTCAATCGACAGCAGCAGGTACACAAGCACCACTAGGGCCGCTCCGGTGGCCGCCGGAACCGCCACGTTGAACAGCACGAAACCCGTACGGGTGCATTTCGTTGATCATGTAGCTGAGTTGAAAGCTCAACATGGTCACCGGTCTATGGGGCCCTATGCTGATTGCCTCCATGGGGTCGTTTCGGGCAAACATGCCTGCGTTGGCCAGGAGGCATCCCTTGGAATCGTAGGTCATCGGAGCGTCAAAACCTTGGCGATTCCGGCCCCAAGCTGCAGCAGAACATGAGGAACAGCACGAAAATCGTCCACGGTCCCCACGGCTGCCAATGGTTGATTTGAGCTTGTACTTCGCCTTCGCTGGAGGAACTGGAAGAAAACATGGGGGCTGACGCCACCTCCAATTACTGGTTGCAGAGCGTGTCAGGAGTGTACCAGCAGGCTCAAGCCCGTGTCAAGCCCGGAAAATCGAGAAACCCATGAAGAGCAAGCGCTCCGGTTCATTCCCGGCGCTGCGCTGCCACCCTTGACACGCCGGTCGTCCCGGAAGCTATCCTCAGCAATACATTGTTCTGCAAGTGCTTCGACGAGTACCGTATTGCCGGTCAATCGGGCGAAAACTCTGCATTCTCCGGGGTAATCGAAAATCAGCCTCCCTGTAAATCATTGCTACAATGAAAATTGGCCGCAGCGCTAATGGCTCGCTCTCCGACTGAGCGAACGACGAGGGGCGCGTGTTGCCTGCCAGGGCGGCGAGCGGTACGCTTGCTGCATGCCCACTCGTGTTTCGCCGGACATGAGCACAACCTGGGAGCTCTGGACAGCGGAAGAGTTCCTGGAGTGGCTGGTTCCGGGGATTCAAGCGGACCTCATCGGTGGCGAACGTTTTATGCACCCGCCCGTTTCACTTCGCCATGCAGATCTTCCTCAACTTCGTGCATCTCCTCATGGGCTCCTCTATGGACGCGCGAAACCTGGGTAAGGTCTATAGAGAGGTCGTGGCGGTCCGTCTGAGCGCGCGCAACGTGTTTCTCCCTGACCTCGCTTTTTTCACCCATGATCAGGTACGCCGGCTCGGTGCGACGTTTGCATCAGAAGCGCCCGCGCTTGTCGTGGAGGTCCTCTCACCGTGGTCAGCGGAACGTGACGTGGGTCCCAAGTTCGCAGAGTACGAGAGAGCCGGGGTGGGGGAATACTGGGTCCTGGACCCTGAAACTTCGGCTCATCGCTTCTACCGTCGCAAGGGAGAGCTCCTGGTGGAGTTTGCCTCTGGAGAAGAAGTCATTCGATCCGAGGTGATAGTCGGTTTCTGGACCGAGCGCGGATGGCTCAACCCGGATCGTCTGCCCAGGGTTGCGGAGGTGCTTCCCAAGATCATCGGCTGACGATCCGGACAAGCCGCGAGCGGCGGCCAGGCAGCCTATGCCTGCGCCAAGAAATTGCTGCAAGTCTTGGATTTTTTGGACGAAAATGGAAGAAAGAACGTAGTGGACTGAAAAAGACTCCGGCCGTGGCAGCTGAGGTATACGGTCTATGCGCACCCGAGAACTGAAATGTGAGGGTTTATTTGGATACACCCGGTCCTGGCGAAAAGGCGCATACCCGCGATTGGGCGAGTAGAAGAGCATGAGTCATAGTGGAACGAGCTACATCGCACACGTCCGCAAATCTGATGGCATGCGTCAGTATGTGGGTCAGCATCTACTTGGCGTCAGCGAGAAAACAGGGGACCGCGCAGCAAAGATAGGCCTCAGAGAGTTTGGTCAATTGCTGGGACTCCTCCATGATCTTGGCAAATACAGCGAGGAATTCAGAAAGTACATAGAATCCAGCGCAGGTATTCTTGACCCGGATGCCGACGAATATGTCGATGCGCGGGCCAAAAAAGGCAAGATTGATCATTCCACGGCAGGTGCCCAGCACGCGTTTGCTTTGCTATCCGCCAAGAGCAAAGTTGGAGAGATTGCCGTGTCGATTGCCGCTTTGTGCTTGGCTTCTCACCATTCGGGCCTTATCGACTGCATCTCACCAAACGGAACCGACATATTGTCAACACGTCTCGCCAAGGCAGCCACGTTAACCCGCCTGAGCGAGGCTACGGCGAATATCGAATTGCTTGTCAACGAGCGAATCAATCACCTTCTCAGCGACCCTGAATGGATGACTGCCGTTGTAAGAAAGTGCCGGGCCGTTCAGTCGGAAAAGTCGCAACTGCGCGGTGACTTCAACATTGGTCTGTTGGCAAGATTCTTATTCGGGTGTTTGACTGACGCGGATGGAAGGGATTCTGCCGATTTCGAAAATCCGAGAGCCGCAGCACAGCGTCAGAACGGCAAATACACAAGTTGGGAGGCCCTTGTCGATCGTCTTGATCGACACATTTCCTCGTTAGGACTTCACTACCCGGTCGACAAAATCCGGACCGAAATCTCAAGGGTCTGCGTTTCCCGCGCGAAAGATCCAAGGGGCGTTTTTACCCTGACAGTGCCCACTGGCGGCGGGAAAACGCTTGCAAGCTTACGCTTTGCACTCAATCACGCCATGCAACACAAGATGGATCGCGTTCTTTTTTTCGTGCCTTTTACGACCATCATCGATCAGAATGCACAAGTGGTTAGAAAGGTGCTGGAGACGAACGATGTTGATTTAGGAAAGGTAGTGCTCGAGCATCATTCCAACCTTATGCCCGAGCGTCAAACGTGGATCAATAAAATCCTATCCGAAGACTGGGACGCCCCGATTGTTTTCACAACTACAGTGCAATTGCTTGAGGCCCTTTTCGGAGGCGGGACGCAAGCCGCCAGACGCATGCATCAGCTTTCGAATTCCGTCCTCATTTTCGATGAGGTACAGGCGCTACCAATTGGAACCACACATATGTTCTGCAACGCCATAAATTTCTTGACGCGACATTGCGACTCTACAGTTGTGCTCTGCACAGCAACGCAGCCTCTCCTGAACGGAGTGGATGACCAGAAGGGCAGGATCGACCTCTCGCATGCGAATGAAATAGTCCCAGACGTTGAATCTCTATTTGCCCAGTTGCGGAGAGTGGACATTTCGGACCTCAGACGACCAAATGCATGGCACGAAAGCGAGATTGCGACTCTGGTTGATGACGAAATGGACCGTTCTGGCAATTGTCTCGTTGTTGTCAACACAAAAAAGTCCGCGCAGTCGTTGTATGAACTCGAGAAAAGTCGTTATGCCGGATCCATCTACCATCTGAGTGCGGGAATGTGCCCGGCGCATCGTGCTGTCGTTTTAGATGCTGTTCGACAGTGCCTTGCAAAAGACAAGGGAGTGCTCTGTATCAGCACTCAAGTCATCGAGGCGGGCATCGACGTAGATTTCGGATCGGTAATTCGCTATGTCGCTGGTCTTGATTCGATTGCCCAGTCCGCAGGTCGATGTAATCGAAACGGCAAAACTACAAAAGGACATGTTCTCATTGCGAATCCAACAGACGAGAACCTGGATATGCTCCATGACATTAAGGAGGGCAAGGAGCAGGCAATTCGTGTCTTGGATGAGTTCAAGCGTCAACCTGCGGATTTCAAGCGGGACATTCTGGGCCCTACGGCAATCGAAATGTATTTCAAATACTATTTCTTCAACCGCAAATCACAAATGGATTATCCCATTGATCAAAAGGACAAAAGGGGCGTCGGACGAGATGACACCCTCCTTTCACTTCTATCATCTAACGGGTTGTCTCTGGAAGAGTTTTCGCGGCAATTCAGGAAGGACTATCGCTGGATCCTCAGGCAATCATTCATGAGCGCTGCAAAGGCGTTCAGCGCTATTGATGCGCCTACTCGTGGTGTGGTCGTTCAATACAAGGAGCGCGGCAAACAGTTGGTGGGAGAGTTGTGCGCAACTTTCGACATCGAAAGGCAGTTTGCTTTGCTCCGTGAGGCTCAGCAGTATTCCGTGAATTTATATCCTCATCAACTCCAGCAGCTCGAAAGACAGGGAGCTCTTCATGAAGTACAAGAAAGCTCAGGAATCCTGTTCGTTGAGAAAGAGTATTACAGCGAAGAATTCGGACTGAGCATGAGCCCCGTTGAGTTCCAGGACGCGATGTTCGGTTGATAGGAGGAGCTGTGTGAGAAACAGCGTGGAGTTCAAAGTCTGGGGAGCGTATGCGTTGTTCACGGATCCACTTACCAAATTGGGTGGAGAGAAATGCACTTACCAAATACCGACGTATGAGGCGCTCAAGGGCATAACAAAATCCATCTACTGGAAACCGACGCTCGTTTGGGTCATCGACAAAGTTCGGGTCATGAAAAGTATCAAGACCCAAACAAAAGGAACGAAACCGCTCAAGTACGGAGGCGGGAACGATCTCGCTATCTACACGTTTCTATCCGATGTTGAATACCAGGTCCAGGCGCATTTCGAGTGGAACGAATTTCGGAAGGAACTGGCGGCAGATCGAATCGACGGAAAGCACTATGAGATGGCCACAAGGGCAATCGAAAAGGGCGGGCGTCAAGACATTTTCTTGGGTACAAGAGACTGTCAAGGATACGTTGAACCGTGTAAGTTCAGCACGGGCAACGGCGAATACGACGATCGTACGCAGATTGGCTGGGGATTGATGTTCCACGGCTTTGATTACCCAGATGAGACTGGCAAACCCGAGTTCTGCGCGCGCTTTTGGATCCCCAAGATGATGAAGGGAGTGATCAGTTTCGAGACTCCAGGCGACTGCGAAAAGTCCGGGAAATTTATCCGCGAGATGCACCCGAAGCGTTTTATTGAGGGTTCAAATTTCAAGAGCGTGAGGAGGATCCGGGGCAATGAGTTGGATTCAGAAACTTAGTGAAACCTACGAAAATGCCTTCCGTGGCAGCATCAGCTCGTCAGATGCTCCGCTCCTTTCCCTGGTGGCCACGGCCCAGGCAAAAATGAAAACCGCCTCGACGTCGAAGATGAGAAAGAAAACAGCCACCAGATAAAAGGGAACGGGATAGGAAAGCTGGGCCGGTCCGGTGGGGATGACGCCGCATTCAAAGGGTCTTTTCTTTTCTGTGGAGATTTTCTTTTCCCCTAACCAGGAAGCCAGGAAAAGGAGGATGGCGATCAAAAGAAGAATCATCAGGCCATACAGAAAGAGGGCCAAAAGACTCGGTTCCCAGGGAGATAGTCCCTGGCTTACGTTTAATGGCTGCATAATAAATCAGGTCCAAGGTTCTATAAGGTACAAGGTATAAGGTTTAAGGTTCAAGGCTCAAGGTCTACTGAAACTGAAAAAGGTATTTGGTTTTTGTTTTAACCTTGTGCCCTGCACCTTGCACCTAAACCTTTATTAAATCGTTCCAGTCCGCTGAAAATCTTTCCATGCCTTTGGTCGTCAGGTCATGGGCAAGGTCATATTCCCGCCAGCTTTTCTTAAGGTCGATTTCCCGAAAAGGAATCGGCTTCAGGTCTTTTGTCCGGTAGCAAAAGGTATCGTCGGGCAAAGGAAGCCCATTTTCGCCCCATTGTTTCAGGATTTCAAAGGGTGCGGTGATGATGTCCGATCCGAGATTCAGGGCATAGAGGAGGTGATCCATGGTCCGGACACTGGCGGTCAGCACCTCCACATGGCCGTCCCCCTGACTATACATGCGGATGATGTTGATGATCAAATCCATCCCGTTTTTTCCGCGATCATCCAGACGGCCGATAAACGGAGAGACGAAGACAGCCCCCTTTTTGGCCCCCCGGGTGGCCGCATAGACGGCCGCGGCCTGCTCTTGAGAAAAACACAGGGTCAGGTTGACCCGGAGGCCTTTCTGGACAGCCTGCTCGGCGGCCTTCAGGCCTTCTTTCGAGATGGGAAACTTGATATGGGCATTGGGGATCCAGGAAAACATCTCCTCTCCCTGTTTAAGCATCTGTCCGGCCGCGGTGGAAAGATCGGCATAGACCTCTATGGATATGGACCCTTGTGGGATCAGGCCAGAAATCTCCCCGACCACGTGTTGATAAAAGCCATAGATTTCATCCGGGCTGAATTTCTCTCCTTTTTCCAGTCGCCGCCGGGCATCGGGATTTTTGGAGATGAGGGTGGGGTTGGTGGTCTGGCCGTCGAGGAACCCTAATAGTCCGATGATGGTCCTGGTCTCCTTCGGATCTCCGCCGTCGAGAAAGATCCGGGTCTTAAGATTCTTCGGTCTCATAACAGCTCCTTTACCTTTTTGATGATCGCTACCTTGGATATTTCCTCGTAGTCAAGGAGTTCCTCCGGCAGCCCGCTGCCTGGAATTTTCCTCACCGCCAGGGAATAAACGGCCGTCCCCTCTCCGGCCAAGGCGCTTCTCACCGCCTCGCCCAGGCCCCCTTCGGCGTGATGGTCCTCCACGGTAATCATGGCATGAGTTTCTTTGGCCGCCTTTTTTAGACCGGCCTCATCGATGGGCTTGATGCTGTAAGGGTCGATGATCCGCAGGGAAATACCCTGGGCCATCAGTTCCTCATAGGCCTTCAGGGCCTCGAAAAGGGTAATGCCGGCGGCCACAATAGTGATCCGATCTCGGGGGCTTTCTTTTAGCACCTTGGCCCCGCCGATGGGGAACCGATCCGCCGCAGAATAGAGGATCGGGGTGGCCATACGGGTGGTCCGGATGTAAACTAATCCTTTATAGCCGGCCGCTTCTTCCACCAATCGCTCAGTAGAAACGGCATCACTGGGATAGAGTACTACGCTGCCCAAAACGGACCGGAACATGGCGATATCTTCCAGGCCCATTTGGGAAGGCCCGTCCTCACCGATGGATACGCCGGCATGGGAGCCGCAAAATTTGATATTAGCCTTTGAATACTGGCTCATGCGGATCTGGTCGAAGGCCCGGGTGAAAAAGGCGGCAAAGGTGGAAACAAAAGGGATTTTTCCACGGGTGGAAAGCCCTTGAGCCGTGCCGACCATGTTTTGTTCGGCAATATACATCTCAAAAAAACGATCCGGATAGGCCTTCTTAAATATCTCGGAATAGGTCGAGTTGCTTACTTCGGCATCCAAGACGGCCATTTCCGGGTATTGGGGATAGATCCGCTTCAAGGCATTGCCGTAAGCCTTCCGGGTGGCCACCGCCTCGTCCGCCTTATAGTCCGGTTCCTTTATCCCTTTGGGGGCTGATTTCTCCGGCCGCAAATCCTCAGGCATGGCCATTTCTCCGCGGATGGTCTTATCCACCTCCCCCATTTCCTTCAGGGCCCGGGCCAATTCCTCCTTATTCAGCGCCTTTCCGTGCCAGCCATTTTGATCCTCGATAAAAGAAACGCCTTTCCCTTTGATGGTCCTGGCGATGATCATGACCGGTTTGTCTTTCGATGTCAGGGCCTTCTGATAGGCCGGAATGATTTGATTGAAGTCGTGGCCGTCGATGAGGATGGTTTCCCAGCCGAAGGCGGCGATGCGTTCCCGGTAGATGGTAAGGTCATGGCCGGCCATGGTTTCGCCCCGCTGCCCCAGGCGGTTGACGTCGATGATGCCGATAAGGTTATCCAGCTTATAAAAGGCGGCGATCTCCATGGCTTCCCATTGAGAGCCTTCGGCCATCTCGCTATCCCCCAGGAGGATATAGGTCCGGTAGGGGAGTTTGTCTATATACTTGGCATTGAGGGCCATCCCCAGGCCGATAGACAGCCCCTGCCCGAGAGAGCCGGTGGCCGCCTCGGTGTAGCGGAAAGTGGCCGTGGGATGGCCCTCCAGGGGGCTGCCGAATTTTCGCAAAGACATCATCTCCTCTTCGCTGACCATCCCGGCGGCCAGCCAGAGGGCGTAATAAAGGGGCGAGGCGTGGCCTTTGGAGAAAAGGAAGCGGTCATTGTTGGGGTGATCCGGGCGATTGCGGTCATAGCGGAAGATCCCGCTGAAGAGTAAACCGGTCATCAAGTCGGCGGCTGACAAGGAGGAAGTCGGATGGCCTGAGCCGGCGGCCGTGGTTGAAATCAAAGAATAATAGCGAATCAGCCGGGCTATCTTCTGTAATTTTTCTACGGAATTCATATGATTATTCCTTTTCCTCTACATCCCCGCAGCGATGCATGGCCTCTTGATAGCGTCCCAGGCTGGGCGTCAACCAATTGCGGCCATCCTGGGCGATCAGGTTTTCAGCCGACTCCGGACCCCAGGTGCCGGCCTGGTAATTGGGGAAATCGGACGGGACCATTGCCTCCCAAGCCTCCAGTATAGGGGTGATAACGGCCCAAGCCGCTTCCGCCTGGTCTCCACGCATGAAGAGGGTGGCATTCCCTCTCATCACATCTAAGAGCAAGGTTTCATAGGCCTCCGGGGAAGGGACCCTGAAGGCCTCCTGATAATAAAACTCCATGTCCACCGGGCTCAAGCGCATAGTCCCTCCAGGGTGCTTGGCCTGAAAGCGAAGCAGAATGCCTTCCAGGGGCTGGATGGAGATTAGCAGACGGTTCGGCTGCCAGTCAAAAACCGGGGAGGAAGGAAAGCTATGGTGGGGAACGGGACGAAATTGGATATTGACTTCGGAAACCTTGGCCGGGAGACGTTTTCCGGTACGCAGATAAAAGGGCACATCCTGCCAGCGCCAGTTATCCACAAAGAGTTTGACGGCCCCGAAGGTTTCGGTTGAAGATCCGGGCGAGACGTTCTTTTCCTGACAATAGCCGGAAACATGTTCTCCCTCGATCCACCCGGCATCGTACTGGCCCCGCACGGCAAACTGGTGCACCTCATCGACCGGAATAGGGCGGATGGCATGGAGGACATCCACCTTTTTATTGCGGATTTCATTGTCATCAAAGGAGATCATCGGTTCCATGGCAATCAGGCAGAGGATCTGGAGAAGATGATTCTGGATCATATCCCGCAGGGCCCCGGAATGATCGTAATAACGGCCCCGGTGTTCCACGCCGATCTGTTCGGCCACGGTTATCTGGACGTGATCGATGTAGCGTCGGTTCCAGACCGGCTCAAACAAGGCATTGGCAAAACGGAAGGCCAGGATGTTCTGGACGGTCTCTTTACCCAGGTAGTGGTCGATTCGAAAAATTTGGGATTCATCAAAGACCCGGGTAAGCATTTGATTGAGTCTCTTGGCCGAGGCCAAGTCGCGGCCGAAGGGTTTTTCGATGACGATCCGGGTCCGTTCCCGCCCCTGGGGGATCCGGGTCTTTCTTAATTGATCCATCACGTTCTCGATAGCCGTTGGGGGTACGGCCAGGTAAAGGATGATGTTGGACTTGGTTTCCCATTCCTTGCTCAGGGCAGCCAATCGCTTGGAAAGGTGGTTGTAGACCAGGGGGTCGTCGAAATCGGCGGTCTGAAAGGCCAAATGGGAGGCAAAGGCCTTCCATTGGGGTTCCCCGGTTTCCTTACCCCTGGAGAATTGATTCACCCCCTGATGCAAGTATTCGATAAAGTCCTCATCGCCAAAGGGTTTATGGCCGAGGCCGAGGATTAAAAATTTTTCAGGCAGCCAATGATTTAAAAAAAGGTCATAGAGGGCCGGAATCAGCTTACGGCGGGCCAAGTCGCCTCCGATACCAAGGATGACAAAGACGGTTGGTCTGGGATGGATGTCGGCCGACATAAGATCTCCTCTGTTTTATTTTCTTTTCCGGGGGAATAAGGTAAGACCCTTCAACTTTTTTTGGTTATGTTGACCCGAAGGGCTAAAGAAGTAAATGGGGTTTATTATGTATTTCCAAGGGAGGAAAGCTTTATTTTGAGTGTTGGATAGGGTAGGGGCCTTTTTCTCAGAGTTTGTCCACACTAAATCCAAAGCTTCTTTGCCTGGCCCATCTTTGAAAAGGTCTTTATGAGCAGGCCCAGGCAAAAGCTCAATAAAGGTGAAGGGGAGGGGAATCCGTCCCCCAGGGTCTTAGGAATAATTGATTGACAAAAGATGAAATAAATTATCATAATATGAATTATAACGGTCCCTTAAAAACTCGTCAGTCCCCCCCTTACGCGCAGAGAGGCTGCCCGGTATCTGGAAGTGGTCGAGATTACCATGAAGCGATGGGTCCAAGCCGGTATTATTCATCCATAGAAAGGTGGGGAAAAGTAGTATAATTAGATCCCGATAAACTGAAGCGGTTTTAGAAATGCAAAGTAAAAAAGAAATAGATGAACGACCATAAAAAAAAGAAAGCGCAAGAAAAATATCAGCTCCTGGTCAATAATGCCAACGAAGGGATTATGGTCTGCCAGGACTTAAAGATTAAGTTCGCCAATCCCAGGGCAGCGGAGATTACCGGCTATGCCCAGGAAGAATTAATATTAAAACCGTTACTTGAACTGGTTCACCCCGACGATCAGGAGATCGTCCGGGAACGAACCGCCAAGCGCCTGCGGGGAGAGTTTGTCAAACCGAGCAATATCTATAAAGGCCTCAAGAAAAATGGCCGGACCCAATGGATAGAAATGAATGCCGCCGCCAATTCCTGGGAAGGAAGACCGGCTGTTCTTTATTTTTTTCAGGATATCACTGAAATTAAAAGAGCCCAGGAGGAACTGCTGAAGGCGAAGGAAGAATTGGAATGGAGAATGGATGAACGCACCGCTGTTTTACAAAATGTTAATGAGAAGCTTCGATCAGAATTGACCGAGAGAAAACGGGTTGAAGGCGCCTTAAAAAAATCAGAGAAAAAATTGAGACTTTTGTCCGATCAACTTATCAGTGCCCAGCAGAAGGAACGAAAACGAATCTCCATCGAATTACATGATGATCTGGGACAGTCTTTGGTGGGTCTTAAGTTTCAATTGTATAATCTCCCGAAAAAATTAAGACAGGATCAAAAGGGGCTTAAAACGATTATTGAAAAGGCCCTCAAAAACTTAGATGAGATGACCGAAAAAGTACGGAGACTATCCAAGGATTTACGCCCGGCAGTGTTGGAACATTTGGGCCTTTTTGAAGCCCTGCAGTGGTTATTTGAAGATGCATCCTTAAATTACCAAATCAAGATTATTAACGATTTGAAAAATTCGAAATATTTATTTTCCAAAGAACAGGAATTCAACCTCTTCAGGATATTTCAGGAGGCTTTGACCAATATCGGCAAACATGCCAAGGCCGCCAAAGTCACCATAGGAATGACCCAAAACGAAAAAGAGACCGTCTTTATCATAAAGGATGACGGGAGAGGTTTTGACCCTAAAGCCGTCATGAGTAAAAATCCGTCTGAAATTGGTCTGGGATTGGCGGCTATGGATGAAAGAATCCGTTTAACCGGCGGAGCCCTTAATATCAACAGTGAGGTCGGGAGGGGAACGAGTATAACCTTTACCGTTCCGACCGGTAAAAAAAAATAAGATCGAAGCTCTTTACAGGAGGCATTGTCATGGACTACAAAGAGGCCTTTTTAAAGGTTGAACAGGAAAAAGATTATCTTATCGACATTCTCAAGTCCATGATCGCTGTGAATACCTGTATCCCGCCGGGAGAAAATTATGGCAAGCTGGTTGACATCCTTGAACCGGAACTCAGGTCCTTTGGTTTCGATACCCGTCGGATTGATGTCCCCGCGGAAAAATACCGGCAAATCCCCGAACCCCTTTCCGGGGAGCGGGTCAACCTGGTCGGTGTCCTGCGGAATAATTGTCCGCGGAGCAGCTTTTATGGACATATGGATGTAGTTCCCGTGGATTACCGCTGGACGATCGACCCCTTTGCCGGAACGGTGAAGGATGGAAAGCTCTATGGCCGTGGGGCGGTGGATATGAAAGGTGGCATAGCCGCTTTTCTCGGGGCGGCCAAGGTGATTCGGGCCATAGGTCTTGAACCCCGTTTCCAGATGGAGTGCTGTTTTTGCACCGATGAAGAGGTGGGGGTTTATCCGGGGGCCCGTTATCTGGCCGAAGAGGGATACTTTTCAAACCACCTGGTCTGGGGTGAATTGGGGACCATCGGACCGGCCACGTTAGTCGGTGTTGCCGGGGCGGTCCGGGCCGACCTGGTTGCAGTGGGGAAGAGTTGCCATTCGGGGATGAACTGGATGGGCGTCAACGCCATTGAGGAGATGATTCCGGTGATGCAGTCCCTCATGAATCTTAAACGACAAGCCGAGGGAAAAACCTCCCGAATCCCAACCTTTCCAATACCCGGGGCCCCATCAGATAAGATGACTCCCATGTTCAACCTTAATGTCATCCATGGCGGGGTCAAGGATAATGTGGTCCCCGGGGAATGTCGTCTAATCGTCAACCGTCGTTATAACCCCGAGGAGAAGGTCGAAGAGGTGATTGCGGAAATTGAAGCGGCCGTAGATCAGGGAAGAAAGAAATCGAAGCTGTTGGATCTTCTGGTACACTATTACAAGCTGTATTCGCCGGTAGTGATTGATCCTGACACTGAGGCGGCAAAGAAGATGCAGGCCGCCGCTACCGCGGTGTGGGGATATCGAAACTTCCTTATTGGGGGTATCACCGCCTCATCGGATTTGGGGATGGTTCTGGAAGCGATTCGGGCCGACCGACCCCAGGGTCGCCTGTTGCGGCCTGATTCGTCCGGACAAAAACTCAGCCCACGGGGCCGATGAGTATGTCCTGGTGGAAGACCTCATGGCCATGACCAAACAGTTGGTGCATTATTATGCCTTCTGATGTGCTGAAAAATTTTGCCAGGAATGTTGACCGGAGTATAAAAAGCCGCACATAAAGAATCGAGGGGGGACCTATGGGAAAAGAAAAAGCCAGATCGGAGAGAAAAGGGCAACAGGAGGAATGACATGGATAAAAAAAAGCTGATTTGTGTAGATTGTTACGACAATCTTGAAAAAATTGCTGTTGCACCCTTGACGATATTTTATTGTAACAATATAAAATGCCGGAGGTTTGGTGTATTAACCGTAGGGGGTCTTTCCGGAGAGAAATGTGAGAAGAGCTTAATTATAGAGGGCGAAGAAAATAGGGGGAAAGAGAGATAGGCCTACCAAGGACAGCCCGCATCGGAGTTAAAAGAAAAACAGGCCCGGTTACCTATTTTATTCCGCTCCCGGTTCCGGATAGGTCACGGCCATCCCGCGGACCCGGGCGAAGGAGGTGATCCGGTGCTCTTGAGTACTCCCTATCTTTAGAATGTGGGTTACCGGGATTCCCCGCACCAGCAGGGCATCGGCGATAAGGGACCTATGGCAGCGCCAGGGAAGAGTTTCGGCGCACATCAGGACCAAGACATGCCTGGAAGTCGTTTCGATCAGGTCTTTCAGATTGGATTCAAAACCATCCCCTTGCATGTAATCGGCAAAGCCCCGGAAAGAGGCATTGCGCCAACCTGAATTGACCGAATCGGGACGGGCCTTTCTCAAGCCACCCAGACCGGGCCAGTGCCTGTATTCGATTCCCTGGGGTCTGAGATTGTCCGGCAAGGTATCCTTGTTGAATTGGGGATTGTGTCTCGACCTGGGTATGGTGCGGACATCCACGACCAGATCGATACCGAAGGATTGGAGGATAGCCATAAACCGGTCAAGGGGATTGGTCCCATGGCCGAGGGTGAATAGTCGCTGGACCTTGAATGGCACTCTCTTAGACATCGGAGATAGGACTTTTATAGACCAAGGCCCTTAGAGCCCAATGGAAATAAGCCGACTTGATATCGGATTCCGATGGTTTCATCTTTCCGGTTCGGTCTCAGCCTTTGGCTAACTCATTTTTGAGCCCGTAAGAAGCCAGGAGCTGAACGGTGGTCTCGTATCCCGTATGGTGAATTCCGTTGACACCCAGGTTCTGAGCCACCTCAACAAACATCTTCCGGTCGTCGATATAGATAACCTCTTCAGGACTGACCTGGGCCATGTCAAGGGCCATGCGGTAGATTTCTTCATCAGGCTTTCTTAAGTGAACAAAGCAGGAACAGATAAAAAAATCGAAGAATTCGTTTAGGCGATATTCAGAGATACGCTGGATGGTCAGTTCCCGGCCTTCATTGCTGACCACGGCTGTTTTTAATCCATAGCGTTTTTTCAGGCCGCAAAACAGGTCGATCATCTTCGGGTAGGCCCCGGTCTTAAACATAAAGGCCTTTACTTCGTCCTTTGAATAGGGACGTTTCTCGTAGAAGATGGTCCGGTTCAAATACTCTTCCAGACTTAACTTGCCCTGTTCGTAGGTGTCGAAGGTCAGATGATGACGCTCGTTCATCTCCTCCAGGTCGAAGCTGAAAATTTCCGAGGCCCGACGTCGTTTAGCGCGATCCCACCCGTTTTCGAGTATGACCCCACCGATATCGATAAAGAGTGTGGTAATCGTTTTCAAATTTTTTACCTCCATCCTTTCACCTTTCCAGGTTTTTTCATTTAATAATTATGATGGCTTCGTAAAAAGTCTGGCATGACTCATTTCCGTCATTCCCGTGGAAACGGGAATCCAGTGTTTTAATTCGTTACGCCCTGGCCCGGATTCCCGCCCCCGATCGGGTCGAGGACAGGCTCTACGCGAGAATGACGAGTTTTTACAGGTTCATTAATTTTAATACTAAAAAAGATAGGTCGGAAGATAAATAAGGTAATTGCCTTATTTTTGGGATTTGAAAGCTGTATAATTTGTTATAAAAGCTTGTTTTTGAGTGGTCCGCGAGCGGCGGACTTGAGCACGCAAATGGCGCCGGACTCCCGCCTGCGCGAGACGACCTGAGGTCCATGCCCACCGCTTACTACGGGGGAACCGGTCGGGATATACCGTTAATTTTTCAAAAAAATACAGGTTTGACTTTATTGACCCCTCTACCCGATTACTTTACCCTAATGATATTCTAAAAAGAATTCTTAATAAATCATGACGATAAATGAAACCCAGCCAGGCCTCTCCGAGGGCAATAGCGAACGATCCCGTGGACCTTTATTGACCCGGCCCTTAGCGGTTATCGGCCAGGGAGCGATCCGCTGGCTCAACAACGTGGGCGCCGGGGCAATTTTCCTCTTATTGGCCCTGGGAATGATCTTTTGACCCAAACAGCTTCCCAAGATATTCCAGCAAGTCTATGATATCGGCGCCACCTCCACGCTGATCATCCTTTTGGTCGGCTTGTTCACGGGTATGGTATTAAGCCTTCAATCCTACCACGCCCTGATCAAGTTCGGGGCCCAGGGATCGCTCGGCACACTGGTAGCGCTTTCCCTGATCAGGGAGCTGGGGCCGGTTCTTACGGCGATTATGATTACGGCCAGGGCAGGTTCGGCCATTACCGCTGAAATCGGCATCCAGCGGATTTCCGAGCAGATCGACGCCCTGGGAACCATGCGCATTGATCCGGTCAAGTATCTTGTCAGCCCGAGAATCAGCGCTTCCGTGATCAGCTTTCCCCTTCTCACCGCCATATTCGATCTCATCGGCATCCTGGGCGGTTATATCACGGGGGTGATGATTCTGGGGGTGAGCGGCGGCACCTACTTCTACCGCGTTCAGGCCAGCGTGGATTGGAAGGATGTCACCGATGGTTTTATCAAGGCCATGGTTTTTGTCGTGATCGTCTCCACTATTTGCTGCTACCAGGGATATTTCGCCCATCTGCGCCGGGATAGTCATGGGGCCAAGGCAGTCGGTCTCTCAACCACTTCGGCGGTGGTGTTTTCCTGTGTGCTCATCCTGGTGGCCGATTACGTGGTGACTTCGCTCCTGATTTAAAAGGCCAATGGATAGCCCTTTAATTGAATTTAAAGACGTCAGCAAACGCTTCGATTCCCGAACGGTCCTTGATCGGGTAAACCTGAAGATCTATGAGGGAGAAGTGACCACGATCATCGGCCTCAGCGGAGCCGGTAAGAGCGTTCTTCTCAAGCACTTCATCGGGTTGATCCAACCTGACGAAGGGACCATTTTCTTCCGGGGTAAGCCTCTCAACCAGATGACCAAGAAAGAAAAGATCGCTCAGATGGCTCAGATCAGTTACATGTTTCAAGACAACGCCCTTTTCGATTCGATGACCGTCTATGAAAATATCGCCCTTCCGCTCCGGGAAACGACGAATCTGGGAAAGGCCGAGATCGACCAACGGGTTATGGCCAGAATTGAACAGACCGAACTCGGAGAACGGGGTCCATAAGTTTCCTTCGGAACTTTCCGGCGGTATGCAGAAGCGAGCCGCCCTGGCCAGGGCCTTGGTGACCGATCCCCGCATCGTCCTTTTTGACGAACCCACGACCGGTCAGGACCCGGTCCGCAAAAATGCCATCCTGAGCATGATTGCCGAGTACCAGAGAAAATTCAACTTTACCGCTGTCCTGGTCAGCCACGAAATCCCCAATGTGTATTTCATTTCCAATCGTATTCTCGCTCTATACAATCGAAGCGTTGTCTTTCAGGGTACTCCCGAGGAACTGGAAAATTTCGACCACCCCTTCAAAGAGGAAGTCATCCACAGTCTCGAAGGGCTGCAGGAGGAATTGACCGGCCTGTATTCGAAGCGACAGTTCAAAGTTTTGTATCATAGCCAGTTGAAGCGCAGGTCCTTTGAAGAAGCGTACTGTATCGGGGTTTTTACCTTGGAAAAGCTGGAGGACATCACCGCCGGTTTAGGGCACGAAGCCTGTCAAGGGGCGATACGGTCCCTGGGGGGCTTTATCAATAAGCACTTCGGGGCCATCGGAGGTTTTTCCACCCGCCTCCACCTCAATGAAATCGTGGCCGTGGTCCCCTTTTGTGATTCGGAGGAGGCTGAGGCCATTCTGAGAGATTTTATCGATGACTTCAAAGAACAAGGGGTTCGGGACATTCGGGCCGAAGCCTACCTGAAGGCGACTTCGGGGTCGCCTGTTGAATTCGGGATCCGGTGTGGGTTTGTGCAGGGCCGGCCCGAGGTGGAAATGGAAACCCTCATAGAGTCAGCCAGGAACCGGCAATGGGAAATCGGACGGTTCAGGTGTACCGGGGAGGAATAAGCCAGTGAAAAAGTATACCATGGAAACCCTGGCCGGTCTTTTTGTGGTTATCGGGCTGGTTTGCATCGCCTATATGACCGTAAAATTAGGTCATGTCTCCTTCCTGGGCGAAAATACTTACTCCCTTTACGCTAAATTCAGCAACGTGAACGGCCTGCGCGTCGGTAGTCCCGTGGATATGATGGGTATTGAGGTCGGCCGGGTTGAACGAATCGCCTTAGATCAGAAAGCCCAGATGGCGGTGGTGGAAATGGGGGTCAAAAAAGGCGTCCAGGTTTACGGCGATGCCAATGCTTCGATCAAAACGGAGGGGCTGATTGGTGATAAGTATATCGATATAGACCCGGGGGGCGCCGATAAACTCCTTAACCCCGGTGGAATCATTATCGAAACGCAGCCGGCCGTGGACATCGGGGACCTCATCGGAAAATATGTCTTCGGAGGAGTGAAGAACCCGGAGAAAAGCGAACAGACTGGAGGAGGCAAGCCATGATCAAACGACCCATTATTTGCAGTACCTTAATCCTTTTTCTTTTTACTCTTCCCTTGTATGCCGGTGCACCGCTCAACACCGTCCAGGAGGATGTCAACAAGGTTCTCGATGTATTACGCGAAAAAAATCTCAAGAAGGAGATAAAAAAAGAGAAACTCCGGGTTATCTATGAACAGATGTTCGATGAAGTCGAACTGGCCAGGCGGACGCTGGGGCAGAATTGGAACAAACTGAATCCTTCTCAACAGCAGGAGTTCGTAAAGCTTTATCGACAGGTACTGGAAAAGGCTTACATCGATAAGATCCTTTCTTATACCAACGAGAAAATTAATTTCACCAAGGAAAGCATGCTCTCAAAAAATCAGGCCGAGATTCAAACAAAAGTCATCACGTCATCGAAGGAAATCCCCATTTTCTACAGGGTGATTTTGAAGGACAACACCTGGAAAGTCTATGACGTCGTCATAGAGAATGTCAGCCTGGTTCAAAACTATCGCAGCCAGTTCAACACCATCCTGGCTAACCATACCCCGGACCAGATGATCGAGATTTTACAAAAAAAGGTGAAGGGCCAACAGGAATAGAGGGGGAGATCTTCCAACCATGAAACGGGTCGTCTTTTTGATTTTGGTCCTTTTCGTCGCCGGCTGCGCCCACAACCCCTCCGGCTATTCTCCGGCCCCAGCCGCTGTCTCTTCACCATCTCCGCTGCCTGTAGTCGTTTCCGGGGCCGATCCCCTGCCCTTGAAATCTCCCGAAGGATCTGACGCCTTGGCCAGAAAAAACCCGGATGATCAGAAAAAACTCCCGGCCCTGAAGCCAGTCGACCCTCCGGAACCTCTGAAATCCTCTCCGAGAGAGGCGGTCAATGACGAAAAGAAGACCCCCGGCGATAATAATCCTCCGGAAGAAGAGGTTTCTGAAAAAGAGGTCACGATTGCCGACCCTTTGGAGCCCTTCAATCGGGCCATGTTCCACTTCAACGATAAGCTGTATTTCTGGGTTTTTAAACCCCTGGCCCAGGGATATAAAAAAGTGGTTCCCGAGCCGGCTCGGAAAGGGGTGGATAATTTCTTCACCCATCTTGGATTCCCGGTCCGTTTTATCAGCCGTTTGCTTCAGGCCCGACTTCAAGGGTGCGGCCACGGAATTCGGGCGTTTTGCGGTAAACACCCTGTGGGGGGCCGGGGGTTTTTTGGACCCTTCTTCAAGCCAGCAACTGAATATCCCCAAAAGTTCCGCGGATCTCGGTCAAACCTTGGGGGTCTATGGACTGGGACAGGGCTTCTTTATCGTCTGGCCGTTCATCGGACCTTCCAGCGCCCGGGATTCGATAGGCCTGGCCGGGGATTATTTCCTGGACCCTATCAGTTATATCTCTCCCTGGTATACCTCGATTGCGGTCAGGGGATACGAAGAGGTGAACTCTACCTCCTTGTCGATCGGGGACTATGAATTTTTGTTGGAGGCGGCCATCGATCCCTATGTGGCCATGCGCGATGCTTATATTCAATATCGGCTGGGGTTGGTTGAAGCAGGGAAAGGAAAACCCGAGCTCTCGAAACCCGCGGGGATGGGGATAATGAAGGAAAGGTAAATCCATGAGGAAAGGACCATTCCTGATGAAAGGGCTTAAAGCCATCGGGGTATTGGCTTTCATACTTTTTACCATCCAGGGAACGGCGGCCGCAGGCGGACTGTTTGGCCCACCCCAACCCCTTTCCAAAGAAGAAGGGGGATTGGCCACGGCTATCGGCTATTGGCGCTACGAGGATGAATACAAGAACGGGAGAGAACAGGGATTCAGACAAAACCAAGGTTATTCCCAGTTTGGTTATGGGAAGAAAAATTGGGAAATATTCGGTCGAATCGGGATATCCGATTTGGATATCTCCGATGCCTTCCGTTCTACCCTGCCCTCGACAGTGACTTCAAAAAATGATTTTGAGGATAACTCGAGTTGGTTCGGAACCATGGGGGTAAAAGGGTACTACCCTTTCAATAAGATCTTCGGAATCGGGGCCTTTATACAGGGCTCCCGCCATTTCAAGGATTTCACCGATCATGTTTCCGGGACTTTTAATGGTGTCCCCTTTGAGGCTGAATGTAAGGTGAGTCAATTATGGGATGTGAATTTCGGACTTGGCTTTCAAGCCGCGGTTCCCCTGGGCATCAAACTCTACGCCGGACCCTATGTCTCTTATTCGGAAGCCACGGTATCCTTGTCCCCGACCATCCCCGGTCTGTCCGATACAGGAAGCTTTAGGATTCATAACGGGACAAACGTAGGGGGTTTTGGCGGGGTTTATCTGCCCCTCGGCCGGGGATTCCATTTGAATATCGAAGGACAATATTCCGAAAATTTTTCTCTTGGGACCGCTATTACCTATTCCTATTAATGTTCCCCCCAGGCAATTCCTGTTTTTTGTCTCCTGCTTCTCCGAGGCTGAAGTTGGCCAGCTTTTCGAGGGCCTGGAGCATGGCCGAATGGTCCAGGTCGGCTCCGCCGTGGGCGGCCACGGCCGTAAAAAGTTCCTGGGCCGTGGCGGTATTAGGGAGACTCACCCCCAGTTCCCTTCCGGTCTGAAGGGCCAGGTTCAGATCTTTTTGATGCAGCTTTATTCTGAATCCCGGCTGAAAGGTCCGTTTGATCATCCGTTCTCCGTGGACTTCCAGGATCCGGCTTTGGGCGAAACCGCCCAATAGGGCCTCCCGCACCTGGCCGACATCCGCGCCGGCCTTTGAGGCCAGGAGCAGGGCCTCGCCGACGGCTTCTATGGTTAAGGCGACGACGATCTGATTGGCGACCTTACAGACCTGTCCGTCTCCGTTGCCCCCGATACGGACGATATTCTTTCCCATTTTCTCCAGGATCGGTTTAACCTTTTCGAAGACCTCTTCCTTTCCCCCCACCATGATGGAAAGGGTGGCCTTTTCGGCCCCGATCTGTCCGCCGGATACGGGGGCGTCGAGCATTTCCACACCCTGGTTTTTCAACCTCTCGGCGAATTGCCTCGTCGCCATGGGCGAGATGGAACTCATGTCCACCACGATCGATCCGGCCTTTAATCCCGCGGAAACCCCATTAACACCGAACAAAACCTTCTCCACATCGGGTGTGTCGGGGAGCATCAAGAAGACTATTTCGGATTGCCCGGCAACTTCTTTGGCGCTTTGACAGGCGACGGCTCCGAGAGCGGCCAGTTCGGTCATCGGTCCGAGGCTTCGATTAAAGACATAGGGTTTATATCCGGCCTTGATAAGATTGGCGGTCATGGGCTTGCCCATTATGCCCAAGCCGATAAATCCGATTTTCGTCATCGTCAGTCCTCCTTAATTAAAAAAATAGGGGTCAAGGATTCCAGGATTCAAGGGTTCAAGTGGCATTGTAAGGGTTAAAGTGCACTTATACGGTATACGGTTTTTTTCTTTGGACCTTAAACCGTGTACCCCTCGAACCCTCGACTCCTTGAATCCTGATTTATTATAAGTATGGCTTGATCCAAGCCAGGCCCTCTTCGGTTTCACGGAGGGGTTTGTATTCACAGCCGATGAACCCCTGGTAACCGATCCCGTCGATAAAAGAAAAGAGGTTGGGAAAATTAATCTCCCCGGTTCCGGGCTCGTGCCGTCCGGGATTGTCGGCAATCTGCATGTGGGCGATTTGGTTGAGGTATTCCTTTATGGTCTCCATCAGGTCGCCTTCCATGATCTGCATATGATAGACGTCATACTGATAGAAGAGATTCGGGTGGTCGACTTCCCGGATAAGCGACAGGGCCTCGGCAGTAGAATTTAGATAAAAGCCCGGAAAATCCCGGATATTCAAGGGCTCGATAAGCAGGGTTATCTTTTCCCGGGCGAGCATTTCGGAGGCGAAACGTAAATTTTTTACGGCCGTCTCTCGGGCCAAGTCCCAGGGGATAGGCGGGGTTGTCCCCAAAAGACAGTTGACCTTTGAGCAATGAAGGGCCCGGGCATATTCAATAGCCCTCCCCACGCCTTCCTGAAATTGGCCCATTTTTTCGGGATCCAATCCCATCCCGCGCTCGCCGGCCCCCCAATCCCCGGCCGGCAGGTTAAAAAGGACCTGTCTCAATCGGTATTGTTCGAGCTTCTCGGCCAATCGGTCGGCTTCATAAGGGTAGGGGAACATGTATTCGACGGCTTTAAATCCCGCTTGAGCCGCCTTTTCAAAGCGGTCCATAAAGTCAACCTCCGTAAAAAGCAGGGTCAGATTGGCGCTGAATTTCGGCATATTTTTTCCTCTTAGGGATATTTCATGTTTGGAAATTTTATAAATCTTGACAGTCTGAATCCCCGATCCTATACATTTATATCGTATAGAGAATATTTAGGCTATCAAAAAATAAGGATCCAAAATCGGTCTTAGTCAGGAACCATGGCCTTAAAAACACCCAAAGACCTTCTGGTCGATATCTTCCAATCCGCTCTCCGGGCCGTCGACCCTTACCGGGCAACAGCCCGCCACGGCCAGGAGATTCTTTCCCTTTATGAAAGAGGCCCCTATAACCGACTCATTATTATTGGCTTCGGTAAGGCCGTCTCTCCTATGATGCGGGCCATAATCGATCGAATGGGCAAAAGGATAACCGAAGGAGTGGCCATTACCAAGTATGGACACCTGACTGAGACCGAGAGGGACAGCCGGATAAAGGTCCATGAGGCAGGGCATCCCTTGCCCGATGAAAATGGCTTGAGGGCCACGGAAGAAATTATTAAACTCCTAAGAGGGTTTGATGAACGGACCTTGGCCGTCTGTCTTATTTCCGGTGGAGGATCGGCCCTTCTGGTGGCGCCCTCAACCAATATTTCCCTGTCGGAGAAAGTCAGGACGACCGATTTACTCCTCAAAGCCGGAGCGGATATCGACGAACTGAATACGGTGAGAAAGCATCTTTCAAAGGTGAAAGGAGGGCGGCTTGCCGAGCTTGCCTTCCCCGGCGCCATTAAATCGTTGATCCTTTCGGACGTCATTAACGACAGGCTTGATGTGATCGCCTCGGGACCGACGGCACCGGATAGGACCACCTATTCGGAGGCCTTAAGGATGATTGAAAAATACCGCCTTGAACCGGAAATACCGCCAAATGTTATTGATATCTTCAAGAAGGGGATTCAGGGGCGTCTGGCGGAAACCCCAAAGGAAGGCGACCCCGTATTTCGGAAGGTCGACAATCAGATCATTGGGAGCAATAGGGATGCCCTGGAAGCCGCCCGGATGAGGGCCGTTGCTCTTGGGTATGAGGCCGAGATCATCTCTACCGAGCTTACGGGAGAGGCCAGAGAGGCCGGCCGATGGTTGGCCGAAAGGGCCGTGGAAACCAAAGAGGCCCTTGGCACGATGCCCGGAAGGAAGATCTGTCTCCTATCCGGCGGTGAGACGACCGTGACTGTCAACGGCCGTGGCAAGGGCGGGAGGAACATGGAGCTGGCCCTGAGCTTTGCAAGAGAAGTGGCCGACAGACCGGGTATCGTCCTCCTTTCCGCCGGCACCGATGGTACGGACGGGCCTACGGACGCAGCCGGGGCGATTGTCGACGGTCAAACGACGGTCAAGGCCAGGGCCAGGGGTATCGATCCCGAGCAATACCTCAAGAACAATGATTCCTATCACTTCTTTAAGAAAACAGATGAACTGTTTATCACCGGTCCGACCCAGACCAATGTCATGGATATTCAGATCATGCTTTTGAATCCTTAGCAGGAAGAAGGTTCACAAAAACCGGAACCTTTGGTTCCTGTCTTCTGAATTTCTTCAATCCGACTATCACCAATCCATCAAGGTTCTCTCAAATAGCGTTCTTTTAACTTTGCCCTGGAACACCGGAATCTTATTTCAATTTAGCCCCCCGACCTCCCTCTTTCCAAGGGAGGAGAAAGACGATGAGGAATGGCATAATCCTTGCTCTTTACATTAGGAAAAGAATTTTTTGCTGAAGATTTTGAAAGGAGACTGAAATGAATACCGCTGCCCGACCGAGTATCGGTATCGTTAACAGGGAACTCAGCTTGGATAAGATTTCCATGGATGGGGAACAATCTCCGGCGGTCCGGATTCAAAAGGAATTATTGGAGGAAGCCATTCGGCTGAAGGCCAGCGACATCCATGTGGAGCCTTCTGAAAAAAAGGTCCAAATCCGCTACCGGATCGACGGCTGGCTCAGAAAAGGGCCGGTCTTTTCCCGGTCGGTCCTGGAATCCCTGGTCTCCCGTTACAAAATCAGTTGCAATTTGGATATCAGTGAGAAGAGGATCCCCCAGGATGGAAGTTTTCGAATTCACTCCCAGGGAAAGGCCGTTGATCTTCGGGTGTCTTTCCTGCCCACCCTGTGGGGAGAGAAGGTGGTGGTGCGCCTTCTGGATACCCGGCAAACCTTCTTGGGATTGTCCCAATTAGGACTTCCTTCGGCCCAATTGGAAAGACTTTCAACTATGATCATCCGTCCTCAGGGTTTAATCCTGGTTGTCGGGCCGACCGGAAGCGGAAAGACCACTACCCTGTATTCCCTGCTCCAGGCCGTCCACCGGGAAGGTATTAATATTATCACCGTGGAAGATCCTGTCGAGTACGGGATGGAAGGAGTGAACCAGGTTCAGGTTTTTGAAAAAGTGGGGCTGACCTTTGCCAATACCTTGCGTTCCATACTCAGACAGGACCCGGATGTGATCCTGGTAGGAGAGATTCGGGATGAGGAAACCGCCCAGATCGCCCTGAGGGCGGCCTTTACCGGCCACTTGGTTTTCAGCACCCTCCATACCAATGATGCCGTTTCCACCTTGACCCGTTTAACGAATCTGGGGCTGGAGCCTTATGTGCTTTCTTCCTGCTTGTTGGGGATATTGTCGCAACGACTGATTCGAAGGAATTGCCCTCATTGCGCAAGACCTTATGAATCTGATCCTAAGATGTTAGAGCGCTATCATTTACACCTGCCCAAGGAGGATGTTTTTTACAGGGGTGAGGGGTGTCCGGCCTGCCAGGGAGAAGGTTACGAAGGCCGGGAAGGTACCTTTGAACTTTTGACCGTGACCCCGGCTTTTAGGGAGGCGATCCTGGCCAAGGCACCGGAAACCGAATTGCGCCATCTGGCCGTTCAGGAAGGCATGGAAACCCTCCTGGCCTGCGGTCTTAAAAAAGCGAAAGCCGGTCGAATCAGTCTGGAGGAAATGATGCGGGTTATCCCCTATGAAGCCGGTGCCCGTTATTGTCCGACTTGTTTTTCCCCGGTGGAACATTTTTTTGCCTATTGTCCCAATTGTTCCCGGCCGTTGATTCTCAAATGCCAGGATTGCGGGCAAAGGCTTCAGGCGGCCTGGCGGGTCTGCCCTTGTTGCGGGAAGGCGGCTGCAGAAAAAAATTTTGGAAACCTTGACAAGATTTTTTAAAAATGGTAAAAAATAAATTATCGGGACGTAGCGCAGTCTGGTAGCGCACCTGAATGGGGTTCAGGGGGCCGCTGGTTCAAATCCAGTCGTCCCGACCAGAAAACTTAAGGGGTTAGTCCTCCTGTGATTCAGGGGGATTAACCCCTTTATCGTTCCATCGGGAATTAAAGCGGGAATGTGGCGAAGATGAAATTTTGTTCATTTATGTGCGACTGGGCCGAAAATGAAAAGGCTCAACATGCGGCCTGCCTGGCGGTGAACGGGGTATTCTGCGGGATCCTGCTCAAGGTCGTTGAAAAAGGGACGCCCTGCCCGGTTGAGGACAAAAAGGTAGGTAATAAAAAGCTAAAAAAATTGAAACCTACCCGGAGAACTTTTTAAGTCTTCCGTGGTATTCTTCCGGACTGAAGCGATATTCCTGAGTACCGTAGCTCTCTACGGCAAAAGAGGAACAAACACTGCCCATCCGGGCACACTGCTCAATTTCCAGACCTTGGACCAGACCGCTGATCAGCCCGCCCCGGTAGGAGTCGCCGGCGCCGGTCGGGTCCTCTATCTTCCTCGGTTTTACCGCCGGGATACTGATCTCCTTTTTCGGCTTAAAGACCTTTGATCCGAGTTCCCCCATGGTCACAATGACCGATCCGGCCCTTTCAACCAGGGCCTCTTTGTTCAGGCCGGTTTTATTCATGATTAAATCCAACTCATAATCGTTGGAGATCAGAATTCGGCACCCCTCAATGGCCTGGGCCAGGTCTTTGGCTTCCAACATGGGAAGGGATTGCCCGGGATCAAAGATATAATCGATCCCCCTGTCCTTGCAGAGGAGGGGATAGTTGACCATGTCTTCGAGATTGCCGGGCGAGATGATTACCAGTGTTTCTTTTGAGTCGAGTCGGTTGAAATCCAGGGAGGAAGAGTATTTCATGGCCCCGGGGTTGAATCCGGTAATCTGGTTGTCCGACAGGTCGGTAGTGATATAGGCACAGGCCGTAAATTCATCTTCGATAATTTTAATGTGTTGTGTGGAAATCCCATTTGAGGCCAACCAGTCCCGGTATCTTTGATAGTCCTGGCCGAAGGTAGCGGAGATTTCAGGTTTTTCTCCCATCAGTGACAGGGAATAGGCGATATTGCCGGCAGTCCCGCCGAATTTCTCCTTCACGCCGTTAACCTGGAAGCAGATGTTTAAAACATGAATTTTTTCAGGGAGGATATGCTCGGAGAAGTATCCCGGAAAATCCATGATTCTGTCGTAGGCCAAAGACCCGGAAACGATAATGTTCACCTTTATTTGCCTTTCAAATCAATTCCATATCATCATCGGCGATACACCGCAACCAGTCGTGCACACTTGGCTCCGTGGTTGAAAATTTCGACATGTCGGAATCTTCAATAATTTGATCGGGGGTCACAAAACATACGGGCCACCCCGGAAAACCATGAGAGATCCCGCAATAATCATTTATCCGGTAAGCCGTGAAGACTGTTTCACTACAGTAAAGGCGATATTTTCTGTCCCGGTGTTTGATCCGCAGCGTTTGGTCCAGCCACCCTTTGTTGGCAAAAATATCGACAAACTTCTCAAGGATGTCTCCGGCCTTCTTTTCAGCAGGGACTGGCAAAGGTTTTTCACTTGGTTTCATGTTCCCCTCCCCGTACTCCTAACCCCCTGCTTGATAATTCCTAAGTGACTTCATCTTTAATTTGGCTTTCTGATTCCGAATCTTCCCGATTGGTTTCTTTCCATAACCAGATGACCAGGGATATGATCCCCATCCAGGCCGATAATCCGGCCAAGAGGGCCACAAAGACCCGAATTCTGAATTCCATTCCCTTGACCCACATGGAAATCAATAAAAAGACAACCATCCCTAAAAAAATTAGCCCCAGTTTTTTGCCTGTTCTTTTTAGGTTTATTCCCTCGGCCATGGTAAGGTCCTTTTCCGGAAAAAATCCGATTGACACTTTTTTCTAATCATGAGTATATACCATATTCCTTATATTTTTTACACAAATTTTTATTCCCCTTCAATTAGTTAGTATCCGTCCGGAAACTATAACTTTCCAGACGGAGCGCTCAGCCATCAGCTTTTAGCTTTCAGCAAAACCCTTTATCTTTGGGGAGTTGGGCTAAATGCTAACCGCTGACTGCTGAAGGCTATCCGGAAATCTTGGATTTCCGGATGAAAACTAGTTAACTTTTACCGGCTATGAGGCGATCATGATTGACTTAGACAAGGCCCGGGCCAAAATGGTCCGGGAGCAGTTGATTCCCCGGGGGATCAATGACCCAGGGGTGCTGGCGGCCATGGGCAAGGTTCCCAGGCACCTGTTTATGGAAGAAGCCCTTTGGGGGGAAGCCTATAATGATTATCCCGTGCCCATCGGAGACCGGCAGACCATTTCACAGCCTTATATAGTGGCCTTGATGACCCAGTTCCTGAGGCTTAAGGGACAGGAAAAGGTCCTGGAGATAGGGACCGGTTCGGGTTATCAGACGGCCATCCTGGCTGAGCTTTCTCATAAAGTCTATTCCGTCGAAAGAATTCGATCCCTGTATCTAAAGGCCCGCAAGATACTCGACCAATTGAATTACTTTAATGTGGTGCTCAAAGTCTATGACGGGACTCAGGGTTGGCCGGAAGAAAGCCCCTTTGACGCCATAATGGTCACCGCCGCTTCTCCGGAGATCCCCGCGCCGCTATTTGAACAATTGGCTCAGAACGGCCGGATGATTATCCCGGTTGGAGACCGGTACTCCCAAACCCTGAAGAAAATTATCAAACGGGAAAAAGGGTTTGAGGAGGAAGACCTAGGGGGGGTCCGATTCGTCAGTCTCATCGGTAAACACGGTTGGGAGGACTAAGCGGTTTTTAGTTTTAAGCCTGTCCCACATGGCCAATCCCCAAAGTTTCTCCTTTCAACCGAATAGGTACCGGTATTTTTCATCAGGGCAATCCTTCCGCCGTTAAGGCCTTTTGGGTTTTAGGATAAAGATAAGAGGTATGCCGGCCACGAATCCACCGACGTGCCCCCACCAGGCAATGCCACCCCCGGTCTGGGCCAAACCCAGCGATACCATCCCGGCGACCAACTGGAGCACAAACCAGTAGGCTACGTAAAAAAAGGCCGATATTTCAATAAAAAAGGGCAGGAACAGGATCGGGAAGAGGGTGAGAATCCTGGCCCTTGGGAAGAGGACCAGATAAGCGCTCATTACCCCGGCTATGGCCCCTGAGGCTCCAATTGTCGGGATGGTCGAATGGGGAGTGATAAGGAAATAGGTCAGGTCGGCGGTCAGGCCGCTTAGAAGATATAAGGCCAGGAAGCGGGCGTGGCCGGTCCGGTCTTCGACGCTTCTCCCGAAAAGGTAGAGGAACCACATGTTGCCCACGAGATGAAGCCAGCCGCCGTGGATAAACAGGTTCGTCAAAAAGGAGAAATAACCATCGAAGTAAAGGTTGTTGGTGCTCACCCATTCGGGCTCGGTATAGCGGGCCGGCACCAGGCCGAAGAGATAGAAAAAGTGCGTCAGAAGTGGCTCGGGAAGAGATATTTCCCACAGGAAGATGATACAATTGATCCCAATGAGCGTCCAGGTCATTGAGGGAAGGCTTATTCGCCGAACGGTGTCTTTGAGGGGTATCATGAGATCAACGCTGCCCTTCTGATGGGCCTTTCTTGTGAGCGTCCGTCTTAATGTTAATTCAGTAGAACCAAGATACGTATCCCCCAGCCTCAGGCCAGGCAGCGGAAGAGTGAGTTAGAACGGCCATCCAAAATAAAAGGGCCCAATAGAAGTAATTCAATTATTATTATAACAAAAATGAAGGATTAGGGAATAAAGGGAAGTCTGTATTTTTGAGAAGAGATAACCCTATTTTTTGTTGGCAAAAAATGATGATCGGAGGAAATAAGTGAACACTAAAACGGATGGGTCGATCCTGCTGTTCATGCTGGGCAAGCGGGGTTTTTTCGCCAGGCTCTGGGAGCTTCTCAAACCCTACTGGTTCTCGGAGGACCGCTGGCCTGGGCGCGGGCTGCTCGCCTTGGTCGTCGTTTTAAATCTGTCCAGCGTCTATGTGACCGTGCTCCTGGCCGACTGGAACCGGCAATTTTTCAACGCCCTGCAGGAAAAAAACTATCAGGCCTTCCTGTCCCTGCTGGGCTATTTCGGGATTCTGGCGGCAGTCTTCATCCTGATCGCCGCCTATGCGCTCTACTTCAACCAGATGCTGCAGATTCGCTGGCGGCGGTGGCTCACCGATTATCTGTTGCAGTTGGAGAAGTCCAAGGCGGAAAACCCGGAGCAGCGTATCCAGGACGATATCGGCCTGGTGGCCAACCTGTCCCTGAACCTGAGTATCGGCCTGCTCAATGCCGTGGTCACCCTGGCCTCTTTTCTGACCATGCTCTGGAATCTTTCCGGGACGCTGACTTTTCAGGCCCTGGGAACCACCTGGTCCATTCCGGGCTATATGTTGTGGGTGGCGATCATTTATTCCGCCATAGGTTCCTTAGCCACCCACTACACCGGCCGGTCGCTCATCAATATCAATTTTGATCTGCAGAAGTATGACGCCGACTTCCGTTTCCGCATGATCCGCATCCGGGAGAATGCCGAGAGCGTGGCCCTGTACGGCGGCGAGTCGGACGAGGAGAAAAAGTTGGAGACCTCTTTCGGCAACATCTGGCGGACCTGGTGGCGTCTGATGAAAACGCAGAAGCGCTTGACCTTTCTCACCGCCGGTTACGGCCAGATGGCCGTAATCTTTCCCATCCTGGTGGCCGCCCCGCGATATTTTTCCGGCGCCATCGGGCTCGGCGGTCTGACCCAGACCGGCGTGGCCTTCGGCCAGGTCCAGTCCTCATTGAGCTGGTTCGTGGACTCTTATCCCAATATCGCCCAATGGTCGGCCAGCGTCAACCGTCTCATGGGCTTTGGCCAGGAGTTGACCGCGGTCAAGGATCTGTCGGTCTCACATGCGGTTATTTCCGTGGAACCCTTGCCCACCTCTGATCTGAGTGTTAAGGAGATGAGTGTCCGTTTGCCCGACCAGCGGGTCATCCTGGACGGCGTTTCCTTTACCATCCAGCCCGGCGATCGTTTGGTGGTCAGCGGACCTTCCGGCTCCGGTAAGAGTTCCCTGTTTCGCGCTTTAGCCGGTATCTGGCCTTACGGCTCCGGGAAGGTGTTCATGCCTGAAGGGCGGCGGGTGCTGTTTCTGCCCCAAAAACCCTATCTGCCTCTGGCCACGCTGCGTGAGGTGCTGAGCTATCCGGACCAGCCGGGAGGGCATAGTGACGAAGAGTTCAAACAGGCCTTGATCGATGCCCGATTGCCCCAGTTGATCAATCGGTTGGACGAAGACGTCAACTGGTCTCTGGAGTTATCCGGGGGGGAACAGCAACGGGTCGGTTTCGCCCGGGTCTTTATCTATCGACCGGAGTGGCTGTTTATGGATGAAGCCACATCGGCCCTGGACGAACCGACGGAGCAGGCCCTCTATGCCCTGGTGGGTGAGCGGCTGCCCGATATCACCTTAATTTCAGTGGCCCATCGGGCGGCCGTGGCCTCCTTCCATCGCCGCCGTCTGACCATTATACCCGAGACCCGATCCCTTGAGGACAGCCCGATTACGGCCTCTGCCGGGTAAAGGCCGGAGGCCACGGAGAGGTCTCAGGCCTTTTGGAAGGCCTTGTTCAAGACCACTATTTGCCGGGGGGTGAAGCAGGCCGTCTGCGGGTGACGCGCTGCCAATACCGATAAAGGCGGGACAGTATTTGGGCGGTTTCATCCAGACGGTCATAGATACGGAGACCTTCTTTATTTAAATCGTGAACCACCTGACTTTCCCAGGGGCATAGATACTGCCGATCAGGACGGGGAGGCCGAAGGCCTTCTCCATGTCGGCATAGGCGCGCACGATCTCCTTGTTGATCTCCAGGAAGATCCGCAGCCGTTCCGGCGCATTTTCACTCAGCATGCCCGGACGCCCCATTCCATGCAGGATCAGGGCATCGGTCTCGCCGGAAATCAGAATCTCCCGGCCGAGGGCCATCAGGATATCCTTGGAGAAAAAGAGTCCGGAGGCGCCGATGTCCACGGGATTTTTCACCGAGGCCCTGACGGGCATGCCCAGTTCTCTCAACCTGGATTTGAGCTTCTCGCTCAGTTCGGGCACGCGCAGCCCTTCGGCTTCCAGGGCCTCAGTCAGGGCCACCCCCCAGGACCCGCCCATGGTTAAAATGGCCACCCGGTTTCCACGCATGGGCGGCCGTTCCACCAGGGCCTGCCCCAAGGGAATCAGGAGTTCCATGGTAGGTGAGGAAATGACGTTGGTTTGGGCCAGTGCCCCCTGGTAAACGCGGTGAGAGCCGGCCAGGGCGCCGGTATGGCTTTGGGCTGCCCGGGAGGCATCCGGCGTCTTTCCGGCTTTGTAAACGATAACGGGCTTGGTTTTTGATATCTCCCTGGCCGCTTCCACAAAGCGTCTTCCATCTTTAATCGCCTCAATATACATGACGATACCCTGCACCTTGGGGTCGGTTCCGAGGTGTTCCAGAAAATCCGTGGTGGTCAGGTCGGCCTCGTTCCCCGTATGGACGAAAAAGCCTACGCCCATATACCTTGAGTAGCCGTGGGCCAGCAGATCATAAAAGGCATCAGCCGCCCTGGCAAATAGCCGCCAGTCGGTTTTTGACGAGATGTTGTTCCGGGGCGGCGGAACCATTGAATTCCGCATGCAGATTAAAGGTACCGCTCACATTGGGACCCAACAAACGTATTCCATAAGACCGGGCCAGACACACCAGTTCCGCCTCCCGTTGCCGTCCGGAATCCAAGGCCTCGCTGAATCCGGCTGTGATGATGGTGATGCCCTTGACGCCTTTTCGGCCGCACTCCCTGACTGTTTGTTCCACTGATTGTTCGGGGATGGTAAAGATGGCCAGGTCCGGCGATTCGGGGATTTCGTTGACTTCCTTGAAGGCCGGTAAACCGAAGACCAGTCCACCCTGGCGGTTGACGGGGTAGATGCGGCCAGGATAGGGTCTGGAGAGTAACCCCTCCATAATAAAAGAACCCCATGAACCGGGACGCTCCGTCGCTCCGATGACCGCCACCGATTTGGGACAGAGAAAGGCATTTAACTGTTCATTGGCAGGCATTATTATATCCTTCTACGGGAATATCTTTCCGTTTTCATGAAATTTATTGAGTTATTGGTCATCAAGTCCGCCTTGATCTTCAATCCATCCATGATGACGTAATCAAAACTCTTGAGGAGATATTTTGTGGGATCAAGCCCGGAGGCCTGCACCAGTTCATTAAAACCCCTGGAAGTTCCCCAGGCACAAGGGGTCAATCCGCATCGTGTTCCGGCGGGCTTATCATAAAGGTCGATGGTATGCCTTTGGGTTTGCAAGAGGCAATATAAATAGGCACCGGTCATCCCGGCACCCATGACGGCAATTTTCAAATCCCGGCTCCTTAATCAGATTTCCGCACACAGTCTCCGGATTTCTGAAATATACCCAACACACACCCATCATTCTTCTTGACCGCTCACTTGAATTATTTTATATTCTTTACCAGCAAAGGCAAGTTTTTTCCAATAGCTTTGCCCTTGGCAAAAGGGCTTTTCAGCCCTTCTTCCGAAAAGACTGAAATAAAAAAAGCATAGAGATCCTGTTAATCCCGTCAAAGGATAAGGAAAGGAGTAGATCCATGAAATTCTTGAGAGTGAATATGTCCGATAAGACCACCCGTTTTGAAGATGTCCCCCAGCCCTATCTCGGCTTGGGCGGCCGGGGACTGACTTCGATCATGATCAACGCCGAAGTGCCCCCGAAATGTGATCCCCTGGGCCCGGAAAATAAACTCATCTTTGCCCCCGGGCTGTTAAGCGGGACCAGCTTAGTCAATACCAGCCGGCTTTCCGTGGGCGCCAAAAGCCCTTTGACCGGCACGATCAAGGAGAGCAATGCCGGAGGCACAATGGCCACGTCCCTGGGCCGCTTGGGGATTACCGCCATCGTTATCGAAGGTCGGGCCTCTGAAGGAGAATGGTATCTTTTATGGATTGATGAAAAAGGCCAGGCCTCCCTTTTACCGGCCCAGGAATACCAGGGGATGCGGACTTATGGGCTGGTCGAAAAATTACTCAAAGCATATGGAGACAAGACCTCGGTCATGTGCATCGGCCCGGCCGGGGAATACCGCTTAACCAGTGCATCCATTCAGGGTTCGGATATTGACGGCCGCCCCTGCCGGGCCGCCGGCCGTGGGGGGCTCGGTGCCGTTATGGGGGCCAAGGGTTTGAAGGCCGTCCTGGTGGATCAGCGGGGAAACAGCCCTGATGCCCTCGCCGACCCGGAAACCTTTAAAGAAGCGGCCAAGGTCTTTGCCAAGGCCGTCAAGGCCCATCCATTCAGCGGCCAGACCTTGCCTACCCTGGGAACCGCCGCAATGATCGCCCCGGTCAATGCCCTGGGCGGCTTCCCCAGCTATAATGCCACCAAAGGGGTTATGGATGGCTGGGAAAAGATCAGCGGAGAGACCATGGCCCGGATCATCAAGGAACGGGGCGGAAACCCCACCCACATGGGGTGCGCCCAATGTATCGTCCACTGCTCCAACGAATACGTGGACAAGCAAGGGAAATTTATGACCTCCTCTTTGGAATACGAGACTCTCTGGTCTATGGGCGGTATGACCGGGATCAATGATTTGGATACCATCGCCCATCTGGATTTTCTCTGCGATGATATCGGGCTCGACACCATGAACACCGGCGTGGCTTTAGCCGTGGCCATGGATGCGGGGTATAAAAATTTTGGTGACACCCAGGCCGCCATTCAGATGGTGGAAGAGATCGCCCAGGGCACCCAAATGGGTCGGGTCCTGGGAAACGGTCCGGTGGCCGTGGGACGGCATTTCAACCATCACCGGGTTCCGGTGGCCAAAGGTCAGAGTATCGCTGCCTATGATCCCAGGGCCATGCAGGGGAACGCTGTTACCTATGCCACTTCACCCATGGGGGCTGATCATACGGCCGGAAATTTGGTGGGCCGGTATCTGGCCGGCATTCTCGATCCTCTAAAGACCGATGGCCAGGTTCAGGCCTCCAGAGAGGCCCAGATCGCCATGGCCTCGGTGGACTGCACCGGCCTGTGTCTTTTGGCCAGTTTTGCCATGACCACGCCGGAAGGTGGAGAAGCCTTTCTCAAGGTCATGAATGCCAAATTGGGCACCCGGCTTGGCTCCGATGACATTGCTCAGATGGGGGTCCGGGTCTTACGGGCGGAAAAAGAATTTAACCGCAAAGCGGGATTTACCAACAAGGATGACCGGCTCCCGGAATTCTTTTATAAAGAACCTTTGCCGCCCCACAACACCGTGGTGATGATCACGGATGAGCAGATGGACAGCACATTCGACTTTTAAAAAGAAGGGTTCAGGGATTCCAGGATTCGAGGGTTCAAGGGCTTTAACTTCCATGCCTTTCACTTGAATCCTTGAATCCTTGACCCCTTGACCCCTTGAATCCTTTGTTTCAATAATGAAAATCACCGTAAAATTATTTGGCACCCTGAGTCAAAATTTTCCTGATTACTCCCCTGCCAGGGGTTTTGAAGTGGAGATACCGGAAGGGTCAAAAGTGGCTGACCTTTTGGCCCTTCTAAAAATCTCCGCTGCCAAAGGGGGGACCGTGGTTAGGGACGGCCTTTTTCTTTCCAAAGAGGAAACCCTGACCGACGGATCGCTGATCCAGATTTTTCAAGCCCTGTTCGGGGGATAACCGTCTTTTAGGAAGGCACCGAGAGAGGTCAAATCCACCTTTTCGCGCCTACGTGTTCCGCTGACAGCGGGATTCCAACCCAATCTCCCATCGTTGTCATCCTTCTAAATTCAGGAAGTGAAGTGAGAGTCGCCGAAGATAGTACTTGACACTAACAATATGCCCATTATATATATTTTCATTTTCGGTGGAATTTCCCAGATAAGTCACTCAACGAATATCCGGGAATAAAACTTGCCAACAGTGAGTTATTGCATGCACGATTCGCACTCTGAGGTTCCCCAAACAAATTTCATTCCCAGCCCACCTAAAACCCTGGAAGAAACCCAATTAGATTTTGGCTTCCTGGCTGACCTGGCCCTGAAGACCGTGTATGCGGATGCCAACTGCACCACGGCCCGGGCGGCTGAGAAACTGTGCCTGTCGGCGGCGATGGTCGAATCGCTGCTCCAACACCTCTACCTGGAAAAACTGATCGAAATTCGCGGCCAGGTCAGCTACCTGAACCATCGCTATGGCATGCTCGATCGGGGATGGCAGCGGGTTAATCGGTTGTTAGATCTCAACGGCTACATCGGACCGGCCCCGGTCTCCCTGCAATCCTATACCGAAATGGTTTCTCGGCAGAATCAGGCCCTCGAACCGGTATCACCGGAATCCGTCAAGAATGCCCTGTCCAACCTTGTTTTGCCTGAAATTACCCTACAGACCTTGGGTTTGGTAGCCCATTATCGGCGCAGCCTTTTTATGTTCGGCGAGACTGGAAACGGGAAGACCTCGATCGCCGTGGCACTCCACTCTATCCAGCCCGGAGAGATCTGGATCCCCTATGCCATCGAAGTCGACAACCAGATCATCAAGGTTTTCGACCAGCACAACCATTTACAGATAGAAACTGATAATAACGACGAGTATGACAAGCGCTGGATAAAAATCAAGCGCCCCCTGGTGATCGTCGGCGGGGAGATGACGATTGAGAGCATGGACCTGGCCTACAGCCAAACGGCTCGGTATTATGAAGCGCCATTCCAGTTGAAAGCCAACGGGGGGACCATGGTCATCGACGACTTCGGACGGCAGCGAGCCAATCCCGTGGACCTGATGAACCGCTGGATCATTCCCTTGGAACGGGGTACGGATTACCTGACCCTTCATACGGGGAAAAAGATTAAAGTACCCTTCGATCAATTGCTCATCTTCGCCAGCAATTTTGATCTCAAACGCCTATCGGATGAGGCTTTTTTACGCCGGATGGGTTACCGCCTTTATATAGCCCCGCCGACCAGGGAACGTTACGGCTCCATTTTCCAAAAGGTTGTCGAAGCCAAAGGGCTTGATTATGACCCGAACCTGCTTGAGTTTCTTTTGGCCCGCTATGAGAAGGAAAATCGTCCCCTGAGATGTTGTGATCCCCGAGACCTTATTAACCAAGCCCTGGATATCTACCGGTATAGCGATCAAACCCCCGGCCTGTCCAAGGATCTGCTTGAACTTGCCTGGGTCAATTACTTCAGAGAAGCAGGTAAAACACTTAAGACCAACCTTGTTGCCGCTGATTCTTCTCGACGCGAACCGGCAGACTCAAACAGCGCTTTTCTTCAACTAAGGCGGAGGGAGGAAACGAACTTCGGAGATACTGTTCGCCGAGTGCCCGAGTCCACCCAAGTCCTGGAGGTGCGGAAAGTTCCAAGTGGGATCGGTCCACTTGAGACTCTTATGGAAGATCCGAGCGTTACGGACATCCTCGTTGATAGTCTTGATAAGATCTATGTGGAGAGGAAAGGAAAACTGGAACCTACGAATCTCACCTTCGGAAGCGAAGCCGAATTGAGGGCCCACATAGACGCCATTCTCTTCACAGTAGGCCGCCGGGTGGATGAATCGTGTCCGATGACGGAGGCGAGACTTCCTGATGGATCCCGGATCAACGTCATTATACCACCGCTGGCAATTAATGGCCCGAGTATGTCAATACGACGCGTCCCCAAAGACGCGCTGCAACTTGAAGACCTGGTCACCCTCAAGGCGCTTACTCCGGAAATAGGAGAAATCCTGCGGGGTATCGTCCAAGCCAGGCTGAATGTCTTAATCTCGGGAGGGACGGGGAGCGGTAAGACCACCCTCCTCAATGTGCTTTCGGGTTTCATCTCTTCGGATGAACGTGTTATCTCTATTGAGGATTCCGCGGAACTTCAGTTGAACCAACGGTACGTGGTTCGTCTGGAAACGAGGCCGGCCAGTCCCGATGGGAAGGGTGAGATTGTCCAGAGGGACCTGGTGAAAAACGCCCTCCGCATGCGGCCGGACCGGATTGTTGTCGGCGAGGTAAGAGGGGCGGAAGTTCTGGACATGCTGCAGGCGATGAACACCGGGCACGATGGTTTTCTTTTCACGATTCACGCCAACTCTCCTTGCGACGCTCTGGACCGATTGGAAACACTCGTCATCGCATCCGGGATCACTATCCCCCCCGAGTTCGTCAGAAAGCAGATCAGCTCTGCTATCAATATCATTGTTCAGGTATCACGCCTCGGAGATGGCAGCAGAAAATTGGTAAGTCTCCAGGAAATCACCGGGATGGAAGGCAATAGGGTCACCATGCAGGAGGTGTTCGGATTCGAGCAAACAGAGGTGACAGAGCAGGGGTTGGTCAAAGGCCTATTCAGGTCGCAAGGCATCAGGCCTAAGTTTCTCGAGAAGTTCAATGCCCTCAACATACAATTTCCCGGACAGGCATTCGACCTTCATCACAGTGTCGAGATTTGAGAGTCGGGTCATCCCTCCCTTTTAGTCCTCGCACCCGGCGAGGAGGTTCGTTCAGAATTTTAATCAGGTCCTTAGGACCTTTCCAGCCACCTAAAATTTAAAGAGTCTACTTTAGGCCCTTCTTCTATTTGGTTTCAGCATTCGCCTGATCCAGGATCTCTCCCAGGGCATAGGCCGTGTCTTCCACCAGTTTAATACACCGGCTGCGTTTTCCGTCTGGATTAATGTAAAAGGCAGTTACCTGCTCCCGGTCTCTCCAATTCACACCGGCGATATCGGAGCAATTTATGCTTCCGAATTCCTTGGTGAGCTCTTCAAATCTTTTGGTCAGCCTGTAGCTTAAACGCCACATATTAGGATGCTCTTTCTCTTCCAGATTGCCCCGGCTGTACAGGCTGGAAATAAAGGCCACCCCCCCGAGCAAGGTCCCGCAGACCCGACCGGTGCTGGCGATACCGCCGCCCAAGGCCCCCATGGCCTTGATCAAGGCCTCGTTTCGGTCATTCATCTTTTCCTGACCCACGGCCATGATGACCTGACTTCAATGAAAACGGTTTAAAAAAAGTTCCTTTGCCCTTTGGCGCATCTCTTCTGGAGTCATACCTACCTCGTTTTGTATTTATTCTCTTTACTGAAATAACCATATTAGCTTCCGCAATTTTTTCGCCTATAGTAACGGAAATCGTTACCTTTTGCAAACAATCACTTCTTTCCCACTATCCCTTCGATCTTTTTACCCTGCCAGCATCTCCGACAACTTAACCGGGTCTTTACAGACCATGAAATCTCATCTCCCCAGCCGCCCCCAGTTGTTGACCGCCGATACCCAACGCCGGGCGGCCTGATATTTGGCATGATCCATGTCGATCTCGTCGCCTTTCACTTCAAGAAGGATGGTTAGACCGACCTTATGTTTGATGATATAGTCCGGCTCGTAGCAGGGTTGACTATCTATTTACCGACAACTCCAAATCCTATAAAGCCCTCCGGCCCATTCCATTAACCCCTTCTCGGCAAGCCCCGGATCACTTATCTCCCGGTCCTGGTGGGCTACGTATTCATTTCTGAAGGTGTAGATGGTATCTGCTACCTGAAATAAATCAGTTTGCGACAGGCCGTAAAACTTCTCCCGGACCGTTTCAAAAACGCCACCAACCCTTCGTCGTGTAGTCTGAGCATATTCCAGACACCAACGCAGAAGTCCTATAGGCATCAATCCATTTTGATCAACAAGAGTCCTTTCCAAGTTAGTTGCCTGGCGTTTATGAAAGCTGGCTTCTCCAACCGGCAATTCACTTAAGTCAGGATGAAAATATTCTTACCGCCTGTTCCGATCAACCGGGATTTCTTCCTGCAATTGCCTCAAGATTAAAGCCTTGGCCACTTCATCCATTGGGCCGAGAAGGGGAGTAAAAACCGGGGCGAAAGAAACCTCTTTTTTCTTTTTTAGAAATTGATACAAAGCTACGGCCTGTTGGACCGCCTTTTGATAGCGCGACGGGAGTTCCTTAAACTTATTGAAAGGAATAAAGTTCCTGAGAAAAACTTCCTCCTCAGGTTCAGGTTCCCCAAAGGGTAAACTCAATTGAGGACTGATTGTTTCACTGAGTAATTGTTCCAAAGACGGCAGGCACATCCGAATGAGGGTTTTTAATGTGTTGTCGCTGATATCCTCAAAGACCTTTTGCGGCACATACAGATAAGTCCATTTTATATTCTCCTGCGAGGCCGCTTTACACCAGCCGGTCGCTGCCCGAACTTTAAGAGGAACGTCCCGGTCTTCACGCCCCTTGGTCTCGACAAGGACAAATTCTTTCTCCTTAACCCGGACCAGGAAATCGGGGGTATATAGAGACAACCTCCCTCTTTCGGAAAGGTAATCAATTCGAAGGGCTTGTGGTCCGGCATTTTTACAAAAAGATATAATATCCGGGCTCGATCCAAGAAATGGCTCATAGCCACTTCAAATTCCCGATTGCAAGGCACCAGATTGAAAAGAGTATGTTCAGCAGGGATTGCCGGATGATTTTCCGAATGACTGGCTTGAAAAGGCTTCCAATCGGATACGGAGAATCCTTCGGAAATGGATTTCCTCTCTTCTGTGGTGGTTGTTCGGGAAAGGATCAAAGGAACAAAGGTGGCCCGAATATGTTCCCTTACATCGCTGTCGGCCAGGCGGCTCAAAAGCCTGTTATCGAAAAGGTCTATTTTTTCGTTAAAGAGGATTTCGGTAATAAAGGTTTCCAGAAGAGGGGCCAGGATCTGATGAGTGCCCCTAAGGCCGGTAATGCGTTCCAATTCTTCCCGGTAATAAGAAACGGCGCCAATTCCGCTTTCCAAAAGGGGCATTTGGATCTTCATCTTTTCCACAATTTCATTGGTAAAAAGATGCCGTCCTTCATATTGAATTTCCGTTGACTTTTTGCCCCCTAAAGGTAGCGGTTCATACTTAGAGAATTCCTTTCGAATATCTCTTATCGTTAGATTTTCCAGTTTGGGAATACGGCTGTGCCCCGGAGAAATGGACGGCAAAAAAATATTGAGTTTTTCTGTGTCCTTATTCTCCCGATCCGGAAAAATGGTCACAGTACTCTTGGGAACCTTATCTACGTCCACCACTTCTATGATGAGACCTTCCTGGCTGAGTTCCTGTTGATAGAGACTCACAAAGGCATTGTGCTCAACCACGGTGACTAATTCCGAAGCCCCTCCGACGGACGGCGTCATCCGGCGCAATCCCCTTCCGAGGGTCTGTTCCGGCAAAATATTCGCCTTGGAGGGATAGGGACGGAGGGGAACAATGGTCGTCACGTTCTTGACGTCCCAACCCTCCCGAAGCATAAGGACCGATACGATACACTGGTAAGGGCTTTCACCTGAATCCAGGTCGCGGGAAAGTCCTCGCAAGGTGGAGAGGTCGTCTTCGCTGATTTCTTTCTCGCTCTCCACAAAAACCGGATAGCCTTTCTTCCTCCCCCCAATCCATTTAATGCTCCCTTTGAGATTAGTATGCAGGTTGATCGTTTTTCCATTCAATTCAGAAAATAATGGGTCGGAATTCAGCCGCCCTGTGATCTGGTCGGCCGCTTCGGTATCCTCGGTCATCACAAAAAGTAACGGCTTTTTATCGCTTTTAATCCATTCTTCCTTGGACCTCATCCATCGTTGATAACCCATCATCAGATGTTGTTCATACCTCTTCGAGGCATCATTACTTGGGGTTTCGGCGAGACCTTCCCCACGACCGATAATCGGAGTCTTGACAATACCGCCGTCAACCGCCTCACCTAGCGGGGCATCGCAGATGACGTGTTGGAATATCCGCCCATGATTATCTTTAGGCGTGGCGGAAAAATCTAATTGGGACGCCAGTCCGCCGCCGGTCCTGTTTTTGATTTCCTGCTGAAGAAACCCGACCGCCTCATTCCAAGCAGAGCCTGGGTCCCAGAGATGGTGGGCCTCATCATTTAAAACCATAACCTTTTCATGAGCCGTGATCTGCTGCCGCAAGGCCTTTCCGGTATCCAGGGCGCTTCCATTGGAGACCTCTGGTCCCATCCATTCGTAGGCTTCGGCCTCTTTCCTGGCCTTCCTTTTTCCCGGGTCATAAAGGCGATGGATATTGGTAAGATAAAGAGTTCCCCCTGTGGCCGCTCCACCCGGGGTATCTTGGAGGACTACGGTCAGATTAAAATCTCCTTTCCAGGCCACCGGGATCAACGGATCATGGTCAAAGATACGACCATTTCCGAAATCTTCCTTGAGTCTTTCAAAAACCGTCAGATTGGGTGCAATGACCACAAAATGTCTGGCCAAAGGGGAATCGCTTTCCCGCAAGGCATGAAAGTAACTCCAGACAATGGCCAGGCTCATGACCTTGGTTTTCCCGGCACCGGTGGCCAGTTTAAAGGCGTACTTGGGCCATTGGTCATCGGCCGGATTGACCCCCAGGGCGGCCGTCTCCCGATCTTCTCCGCCAAATTCGGAAATGATCGACGACAGGCTCTTGAGCCCCCGGACCTCGTAAAGATAAATAAAGGTTTCAATCGCTTCCCTTTGGCAAAAATAATATTTAAAAGGAATGCGCTCTCCGGCATTATTCTCAAGAATATGGTCACGTTCGAACCAATGATACAGTAACTCTCTCGTGGTATCCGAGGCCCCGGCATAATCCGTTTCCCGCCAATCCTTGACAAAGGAACGAAGATTGTTGGCAACGGCTATTGATGTGGGCCTTCGGCTTTTGACCACCTTGGCCGGTTGTCCCGGCGCTTCGGCCCGAACACGATGGAAATTCGGTTCTTCATGGGGGGCATACAAAGGTTCAAGGGCAGCAGGGTTAATGGTCGGACTGGTCATAGAGATCTCCCTTTTCAGAGAAAATCTAATCGTTTAAGGTTTAAATCGACGCTAAGATCAGGGATTCGCCCTGGAGGGCAAGAAAATCTTTTGCGCTGACCAATTTAATCTGTCCGACTTCTTCAAGGTCAAGCAGATGTTTATCCCCGGAGACAACGAGTGGGGCCTTAGCTTCTAAGGCAAGTTCAAGAAAAATGGCATCTTCCTGATCCTCAATTTTGATCCGTTTGGCCCTGGCTGCTGACCGTCTGGAAATAGCATAGAATTTGCTTTCAAGAATTAGGGTTTCAATTAGGGTTTGGGGGGTTCCTCCACTTTTCTCGAGAATTTTTCTAAATTTATCTCTCCGGATAACCTTTTCAAATTCCTCTATGGTCGATTGGCTCTGAACCAAGGAGTGCTTCTCCAAAATAATTTTCAAAGCCTGAGAGGGGGAGCCTTTCCACAAAACAGCAGAAACCAAGACATTGGTATCAACGACTATGTTCATGCTCTTTCCTTGCCTTGTGGATTTCCTTGTTTATTTCTTCCATGCTCATAAAATCTTCATCCGGTTCGGCGGAAAAATCCAAAAGAGAATGAGGTTTTTTGATGATCAGGCTGTTTCCTTCTATGATGGCAATAAATTTCTTTTGCCTCCCCAACCACTTTCTCAAAATTGAATTGGTTTTGAGGGTCTGTCCGTCCGAATAGATAACGGTGGTTTGCATGATATCCTCCTTGGCTTTTCGCCTTTGCTTCTTATCTGGTATTATACCTCAATTTCAACGGTAATGCTGGAATCACATCCAAAAACATCGATCACCTTCACGCAAGCGGTGTATTTCCCTTTTTGGGGATACTTGCCGTAGCCGAAATCGCTGACGGTTTTCAGAGACCGGTCTTTCCGGGTCCGATAATCCTGCCAGTGATGCTCAAAGGGCTTGCCTTCCCTCCAATTGAAGTCCACGGCCCAAAAGTCAATGAAATCAAAACCACTTTTAATGGCCCGTTCTTTGAGCACTGCCAGTTCCTTGCTCGGCACCTCGGCCAGACTGGGGATAAATTTGGTCAGCTTAATATCCACCCGACGTTTCCCCTCTTTGGTATGGTAAATCGGTTCGGCTTCCAACACGGCCATTTCCAGAAATGGCGGGGGATTGGTACGGTTTTTTTCCATGATCTCCCGAGGGATAGGGATCAGCTTGATCTTGACCCCTTCAGCCGCTTCCAATTCGTGACAGATCAATCGAAGGTCCATCTCGAATTCCCAGGCCAGGCAATGAATTTCTTTAGCCCCGGCCTCATGGGCCGCCTTGACCACCAGACGCAACTCGTTCCGGGAGAAAATGCTATCTATCCCATCTACATGAACAAAGGCCTGCCCTTTACGCCCATGCAAAAGACCGGTGGAATTGGGCAGCAACTCGGCCCGGTAGAATTCCAAAACTACCCGGCGATGCTCCTCATCGGCCCCTTGCAGCCGTTCCTTCTGCCACCATTGCCGTTCATATCGGCCCAGGTTATAAACATCAAAAGACCGGTACTGTTTATTTTCGTGATGGAGGTTCCGCTGGATTTCAATCAACCGCTTGCGGCTGGTATGGATGGCAAACCGCCCAAGGTCGCACATGATCCACCGCCTTCCCAATTTTTCGGCCACAGCTCCGGTTGTGCCGCTGCCGCAGAAGAAATCTGCTACGAGGTCGCCTTCATTGGAAGAGGTTTTGATAATACGTTCAAGGAGGGCCTCGGGTTTTTGAGTTGCATACCCTAATAATTCTGGGGATACCGGATTTACCGGGGGTATATCGTCCCAAACAGATTGAACGGCAGTTCCTTCTAAATCATCAAGATACTGTTTTATGTTTGGTTGTCCCGTTCTTGCAAAAACGATTTTCCCAGATTTTAAACCTTCATTGATCTTATCTTGACCCCAAGCCCAATGTCGACCAGGAGGCGGGGGAATCTCTTGATTATCAAACTTTCTTGGCGGACCTTGGCCGGCAGCACTAAGTGTAACCAAACGATATCGTCTGTCATCAGAGTCCCTTAATGCATAATGGGAATTTATATATGATTTTTCATGAGGTTTGAATTGCCTTTGGTATTTATATGAATTACTTTTTGAATAGAATAAAATAACATCGTGAACAATTCCAAAACGTTTGGAATCACTATGCGCAAAGGTGCGCTTCCATGTTATTTCATTTTGGTGTTGTAATGGTGAAAAGACTTCATCAAGAAGGCTACGAACTAAGTGGTTAATATTGGGGCCAATATGTACATAGATGCTTCCCGAGTCAGTTAACAATTCTTTCATGATATTAAAGCGTTCATGCAGCATTTGAAGGTAAGAGTCCATTCCCTTACCCCACATATCTCGATAAGCCACCATTTCCAATGCAGACTGGTCCTTGGAAATAGTCTCTTTTTTTCCTCCGATGGGCACGTTCAAGGTAAAGTCCGCGCCCACATCAAATGGAGGATCGGTACAAATTAAGTCAATTTTCCCCTTAAATTCCTTGAGCAGGCTGGCCATGACCAACTTATTATCACCCCAGATCAAACGGTTCCTAAAATCATCCCGATGGGCTTTGACTGGGTTAAAATAAATTCCCTTGGACCATGGCCCGGGAGGCTGGCTTATCAATGGTCTCGATTTTTTGGAGAGGCATGGCACACCCGGCAATATCCACTGTCCGCCGGTTGCCGTACTCATCATACTTCCCCTCCCAAATCAACTCCGTTTTCATTAACGAAAATGGATGCGGATTATCCAATCCCCAACATGTCCTATAAACCATTTAATTTCTCCATTATAATAATCGGTTCAGCCTAAAAAAATCCGCCGCCTATAACCAATTTTTGACAATCCCTGGTGCTCTTCGGATCTAATTTTAGTTGGCTTGATATAGATGACTATCTATGTCTCGATCCAAGGTCGATGATTTTAATGCTCGGTCAGGATCGCTGACGTGTGCCTCTGCGCCTTTCACAATTGCCGAAAGCATCTTGAAAGCTTTGTCAAAGTACTCAACAAAATCTGAAGGCTTTTCCTCAAGATCTTTTATTTGGCGTTTAAGGGTGTCTTGAGATATCCGCCACTCATCATTTCCGCGCCATAAATGGGTCGCTATACGAGAGACGTGAAATCCACCGCGCTTTGCAATTATTCTCTCCAGTTCATTAGGGCCTGTAAAATAGGCGCTTTTATGAAGCCATTCTGAGGCCCGCCGGGTTAGGAGAGATGCGATTATATATGGTTCTACAGATCCGCCTGAAAATATTTTGGAACGCAGCTCACTCCATACCTTATATTTCCTTGCACGGCCATCTGAGGGCGTTTTAAGTACGACGGCCAAATACGATTGCGCTACTGCTTCATTTGTAAAGAGTCTTGAAACATCAATCTGAGAATCATCAAACTGACGGGGCTTTCTTTCATATAAGTATCCGTAAATTTTGAAAGCCTTTTCCATGTCAATCTGCACGGGGTCATTCGCTTGAAGGTCACGACTGCTGATTTGGTTTTGGTTATTTGTGGTTAGTACGATTCTGTCAACGAGGTCACGGTCCTTTGTTTCATAAATACGAGTGAGAACCCTAATATCAGGGACCAAATTCCCAGATGCTTGTGCCCGAGCTAAAGTTGTTGCAGTTTGGCACCCGTTTACTATCTGAAGATTTTGTAATTTTACATGCGGATTGTCAGGATCTGTCACTGGATCGAAATGATCACAAATTACTGTAATCCCATTATTTAAAAACCAGAACTCGTAGCTTAGATCACGACTTGTACACGTTTTCATAATATCTTGATTCACGCTGCCCCTAAGGCCGAGGAATCTTCAAATGTTCAGGTCGAAAACGGACCCATCCGGATTATCATTTACAAGCCGGGCGATCTCTGACCCAGGGACAGAGCAAACGAGCCCTTTTAAGCCCTGAGCGTAATATTTAATGAGTGATGGATTATTGGCATCATAGCGGACCTTAATATCTGCATCTACGCGACGAGTTTGCCTTTCTTGAAGTTTTGAAAGTTCGCTCAACTCATCGCAACCGAGTGCCCCTATAGTGAAAACTTCAAAAGTATCATTGGCATAATCTGTACGAATGGCCGCAAGTTCTTGTTTAAACTCATCAGATAAATCTTTCGTTTGTCCGTTCGTTATAAACCGTACATAGACACGGATATTGGAAGGACCAAAGGTGTTAAGGATCCCCCGATATTCAAGGATTTTGTCTCGAAGGGCTTTGTTTGATAGAGTATCTAATTCTTTACGGGGACGCTGAAACAACCACCGAAGTCCATTGCGACCTTAATATCTGCATCTACGCGACGAGTTTGCCTTTCTTGAAGTTTTGAAAGTTCGCTCAACTCATCGCAACCGAGTGCCTCTATAGTGAAAACTTCAAAAGTATCATTGGCATAATCTGTACGAATGGCCGCAAGTTCTTGTTTAAACTCATCAGATAAATCTTTCGTTTGTCCGTTCGTTATAAACCGTACATAGACACGGATATTGGAAGGACCAAAGGTGTTAAGGATCCCCCGATATTCAAGGATTTTGTCTCGAAGGGCTTTGTTTGATAGAGTATCTAATTCTTTACGGGGACGCTGAAACAACCACCGAAGTCCATTGCGAAGTTGTATAAGCGCATTTGAAGAAAAGGAAGCCGTGATCTTCGTTTGAAGTATAAAAACGTCTGCCCCTTCCCCGGATTCTTCGACAGCAATAATATCCATCTGCTTATCTTGCCCACCGTCAACTACGTCTGAAGGATCAAATGAATGAATGCTTTTGCCTGTGATAAGAGAAAAAGCTAAGCGCATAAAGGCATTGTCTGAATCAACCTTAAGTGCCCGTGCAAGAGCCTCCACACGATCCTGAATAATCTGTTGACGTAGGTTCATATGTTCCCCTTTCGACAGCCTAATGACATCGCCACATAGACCAGGACTTTGGTGCTGTATAAACTTATCATTTCTTTAGTACAGGACTGCGGTTAAAAGAAGCCAAGTCTGGAATCCCTTTTTCTATCCCACCCAACATAATAAAACCCCATCTTCTTTTTCAAAAAATGGGGTCTTATCACACTGCTTCATGGACCAGCCTTTCGGTTAGAGGGTTGCCAGCCTTGAGAAAGCCAGAAATAGAATGGATAATCTAAACCATAACAAAGAGTTAAAGTCAATTCAAAAGAAAATTCGTTTTTTTATCTTTCCCTTTAATTGTTTCAATCAGAGTCTTTGTGAAAAAACGCTGCGATAAAGGCATGAGGAGAAAGTTAAAAAGTTGGAAGGAAAGGGGAGATGGGGGGTTAATACCGGCGATTGAGAAGACCAAAATAGCCGAACTAAGAAAGGTGATCTTGAATCTTCTCCCGCATATCCAGAGTCGCCGCCCATTCAATGAAATCAATGTTGTCGCCGATAGCCCCGGAATTGAAGCGGCTTCGGAAATCTTCCGAATTCATCGCATATTTCGATTCAAAGGCCGCAATCTGTTTGTTGATTCTCAGATGCATGTCGCTCATGAGGAAGGCTTCCCGCTTTAATAATTTATCGATGGTCAACTCCATGACCGAATCGATCATCGACGGATCCATGGCGATATATTTTTCTAAAATTTTAATCTTTTCCAAAACCGTCATTTTTCCTCCCCCTTTCTCCGTTATTACTCCCGGTAAAAGCCGTCCGTCGGCAAACCGCTATTAAGTCCGATTTCTCTCAAAGATAATCCTCAGCCCTTCCAGGGTCAGGTAACTGTCCACCTCTTCGATGGTCTTGGATTCGGTGGCGATTAAGGGCGCCAGTCCGCCGGTGGCGATGACTTTGGGTTTTTTGGGGACCGCATCCGTAATGCGTTGGACCAGTCCGTCCACCAGTCCGGTATACCCATAAACAATACCCACGTTCATACTGCTGATGGTGTCCTTGGCCAAGATGGTCTTGGGCTTGGTAAAGATTTCCACCCGGGGCAGCTTGGAGGCCTTTTGAAACAGGGCCTCACAGGAGATCAGGATCCCCGGGGCGATGGCCCCTCCCATGTACTCCCCTTTTTCGGAAACATAATCGAAGGTAGTGGCCGTCCCGAAATCTACCACAATCAAATTGGTCCGGTATTTTTCATAGGCCGCGACGGCATTGACGATACGATCGGCGCCCACCTCTTTGGGATTATCATAAAAGATCGGCATGCCGGTCTTGATTCCCGGGCCGACAAAAAAGGGACGGAGATTAAAATAACGCTTTCCGAATTCTTCCAGGGTATAGAGCATGGGCGGGACCACACAAGAAATGATCATCTGCCCGACCTGTTCCATTTCCAGGTCCCGGGAGATAAAGAGGTTTCGAATGAAGATCCCTAATTCATCCAGGGTGGCGTCTCTCTCGGTTCGGATACGCCAATCGCAAAGCCGGACCTGTCCGTCATAAACCCCCAAAACGATATTGGTGTTTCCCACATCCATGACCAATAACAGGTCTTTTGCTTTCTTAGGCATTGAATTCCCTTTCAATCACCCGGGCGGTTTCTTCGGTTAAAAGTTGGATTTCTTTTTCATCCTCCCCTTCGGCCATGACCCGGACTAAGGGTTCGGTCCCGGAAAAACGGACCAGCAGACGCCCTTTTTGACCCAGCTTTTTCTCCACCTTCCTGATTTGTTGCATGACCGACGGGAAGTCTTCCAGCCGCTTTCGTTCCTTGATCCGAATATTGACTAATTTTTGAGGGTATCTTTCCATGATGTCCGATAGATCGGAAAGGCTTTTGCCCTCTTTTTGCATAATGGCCAGAAGCTGCAAAGCGCTTAAAATTCCATCCCCCGTAGGGGTATGGTCCAGAAAGACCAGATGCCCGGATTGTTCTCCTCCGAAATTACACCCCCGTTTGACCATTTCCTCCACTACGTAGCGGTCTCCGACCTGGGTCCGGACCATCCGGATCCCCTTTTCCTGCATGGCTACTTCCAGACCCATATTGCTCATCACCGTAGTGACCAAGGTATTCTTCTTTAACCGTCGTTCTTCGGACATACGAGTGGCGCAGATGGCCATGATCTGGTCCCCATCGATGACCTCTCCATTCTCGTCCGCAAAGACGACCCGGTTGCCGTCCCCGTCGAAACTGATGCCGATATCGGCCTTTTTTTTCCGGACCATGGCACTAATCAACCGGGGGTAAAGGGCCCCGCAATTTTTATTGATATTTTCGCCGTTGGGCCTGGCCCCCATGAGGGTCACCTGGGCGCCCAATTCCTCAAACACCGTGGGGGCTACTTTATAGGTCGCCCCGTTAGCGCAATCCAAAACGATATGCAGTCCGTCCAGGGTCAATTGCTGGGGAAAGGTATTTTTTAAAAAGACGATGTATCGGCCGATGGCGTCATCGATGCGGAAGGCCTTGCCGACCTTGTTGGCCGTGACATGGGAAGAAGAAAGTTGCTCGGAGAACATCAACGACTCGATCTGTTCCTCAACCGGATCCGGGAGCTTAAAGCCGTTGCTGGAAAAGACCTTGATCCCGTTGTCCTGATAGGGATTGTGTGAGGCCGAGATGACGATGCCGGCATCGGCCCGCATACTGGTGGTCAAAAAGGCGATGCCCGGAGTAGGCAGGGGTCCGACCAGAAGGACGTCTCCCCCCAGGGCACAAATCCCGGCGGTAATGGCCGTTTCAATCATATACCCGGAAAGGCGGGTGTCCTTTCCCACCACGATCTTGTGGCGCCGGTTCTTATCCTTAAAGATAAAGGCGCATCCTTTTCCAAGCTGCAAGGCCACTTCGACGGTCATGGGGTACACATTGGCCACTCCCCGGATCCCGTCCGTGCCAAATAGTTTCCGCATAACTTCTCCTTAGGGGTTATGGTTCTTTTTTATGTTCACTTGAACTTCCAAGGGTATTTCTTTGGGCAAATAAATCTGATGGTTGCGAAAGTCCAGGGAGGTCCGCTGTTTTAAATCCGTTTTCAGCCCTTGAATTTCAATGGGCTTGGTGTAAAGGCTCTCTATGTTTTTTACCACCTCTTCCGGCCCGGCAATCTCAACCTGGGGATTGTTGAGCTGGACGGAGGCAATCTCATATCCCGGCGCCGGCTTACCGACAATACGGGGCTTGACGGTAATTTTTTGGGTCATCAATTTCTGAAGGACCACTATCACCTGGGTCGGATTGATCCGGGTGACCTTGACCCCTCGTGGTAAAGGGATCCCTTCGGAGGATATGGAAAAAGAAACGGTTCCCGCCTTGGTATTGGAAAGATCCAACCTTTTGCTCAAACTTTCCCCGGCCAAAGAACGGACCAGACTCCTCGGGCCGTTGACCCGTATCTCAATCCCGTGGACCACATTGTTGACCACAATCAGATCCCTGGGTATGTTGATCAACTCGAGGGGGACCGTCAGGCCTACCTCGGCCCGTTCTTCCCCGACCACAAAATACCACATGATGACGGCCAGGAGGATCGCTAAAATTTTATACGGCCAATTGTTCATGACGGTTTGGCCTTGGAGGAGGGTTTTTTCCTCGGTCCGAACAACCAGTAGGTCCGGCGGCCTTTTTCCTGGGCGAACAGGGTCTGCAAGACCCTCTTCAAGGTGGTTGAATCCAGCCCACGGGTAAACCGGCCGTTTATGGCTACTGAAATACGTCCCGTTTCTTCCGAGACTACCACGACCGCCGCATCGGACTCATCGGTCAACCCGAGGGCAGCCCGGTGACGGGAGCCGAAACTTTTACTTACCTTGATGTTCCGGGTCAGGGGAAGATAACACCCGGCAGCCGTGATTTTATTGTTTTGGACGATCACCGCCCCGTCGTGGATAGGCGATTGGGGATGAAATATGCTGACCAGCAATTCCCAGCTTACCCGGGCGTCCATCACGGTGCCGGTCCGCACATAGTCGTTCAACCCGGTCTGACGTTCCAGAACGATCAAGGCCCCGGAAAGATGGCTGGAGAGATAGACCGCCGCCTTGATGATCTCTTCAATGGTCTGCAGGGTTTCGGCCGGTGTCCGGACAAAAGGGCTCCGGCCCACCTGGGCCAGGACCCGGCGGATCTCGGTTTTAAAAAGGATGATGATGACCAGAATGATGGAACTTAAGAAACTATTTAAGATCCAATGCAGGGTAAGCAACTCCACCCTTCGGGCGATCAAAAAGGCTATAAAAATAACGGCCAGGCCGATCAGGATCTGAACGGAACGAGTCCCCTTGATCAGCAGAAAGATCTGGTAGATGATGAAGGCCACCACTAGGATGTCCACCCGTCCTGCCAGCGAATGTTCGAAAAAATAAGCCAAAAATTGTTCATTCTTCGGCTGCCTCACCAAGGGCATCGACTACGGCCAGGACCTGTTTGGCCGCCTCGACATTATGGACCCGGACCATGTGGGCCCCCTTGACGACCCCTACGGCCAGGGTCGCCGCCGTACCCCAATCCCGATTCAAGGGTTCCCGATTGGTTATCCTGCCGATAAAGGATTTGCGGGAAGTTCCCATGACAATAGGCCGGTCCAGGCTTTGAAAATAATCCAACCGTTTTATCAAGGTTAAATTGTGATCGATGGTTTTTCCAAAACCGATACCCGGATCAATCAAAATCTTTTCCCTTTGAATCCCCTGACGCTGGGCAAAGGCCAGACGTTCGACAAAAAATTGATGGATGTCATCCAAAAGAAAATCGTAAGTCGGGTGGACCTGCATGTCTCGCGGGGTTCCTTTGATGTGCATCAAAATAACCGGGACCTGGTATTCGGCTATGACCCAAGCCAGTCTCGGATCAAATCCCAGGGCGCTGATATCATTAACCAGGGCTGCGCCGGCATCCAGGGCGGACTTGGCCACTTGGGCCTTATAGGTATCGACCGAAATGGGTATGGCAATCCTCTTGGCCAGGGCCTTGATCACCGGGATGATCCGCTCAATTTCTGCTTCAACTGAAATCGAATCGGAAAAAGGTCTGGTCGATTCCCCGCCGATATCCAGCAGATCCGCCCCTTGGTCCGCCAGGGCTTCCCCCTGGGCGATGGCCTGATCCCGCCTGAAAAATAGGCCGCCGTCGGAAAAAGAATCAGGGGTCACATTTAAAATACCCATGATGCGCGTTTTTTTTCCAAGGGAAAGGTGAAACCCGCCCCAGGTTATTTCATAGGTGTTGCGCTGGATCATGGGTAATACGTTTCTTCAATACGAAAACGGGTGTCGAGGATTCCAGGGTTCGAGGGTTCAAGGGTCTTAATTTCATTGTCTTTCACTTGAATCCTTGACCCCAAGACTCCCTGGATCCTTTTTCAAGTTTCTTGGCCCTCTTAGGCATGAGAGTTTATTTCAAAACCGTTAAATATGAGCTATCATTTCATTTGTTTGATTCAGCCCCGTTTTGGTTGGAGTTACCCGTTTCTTCCTTTCCCTGGATGATCAACTCGATGGTTTCGCCGTCCAGGGTCTCTTTCTCCAGAAGCGACTGGGCCAGACGATGGAGGATCTTGAGATTATCCTTTAACAGGGTCTGGGCCTTATCATAAGCCTCCAGGACCAATCGTTTGACCTCCTGATCGATCTTCCGGGCCGTTTCTTCGCTGTAGTCCCGATGTTGGGCGATCTCCCTGCCCAGGAAGATCTGTTCTTCCTTCTTCCCAAAAGTCAGAGGTCCCAACTCCTCGCTCATGCCCCATTCGCAGACCATCTTTCGAGCCAACTCGGTGGCTCTTTCCAAATCATTACCGGCACCGGTGGTCATTTGTTCGAGGACCAATTCTTCAGCCGCACGGCCCCCCAGGAAAATAACCAGATTATTCAGCAGGAAATTTTTCGGATAGGTATGCTTCTCATCAATAGGCAATTGTTGGGTCAATCCCAAGGCCCTGCCCCTGGGGATTATAGTCACCTTGTGGATCGGATCAGTTCCCGGCAGCAGCCTGGCCACCAGGGTATGGCCGGCTTCATGGAAGGCCGTATTCTTCCGCTCTTCCTCGCTGATGATCATGCTTCGGCGTTCCGTACCCATCATGACCTTATCCTTGGCGGTTTCAAAATCAGCCATGTCCACCAAATCCCTCCCTAAACGGGCAGCCAACAAAGCCGCTTCATTGACTAAGTTTTCCAGGTCGGCACCGGAAAAACCAGGGGTTCCCCTGGCCAGAATATTTAAATTCACACCCTCGGCCAAAGGGGTCTTCCGGGTATGAACCTTAAGAATTTCTTCCCGCCCTTTGACGTCTGGCACAGGGACCACCACCTGGCGGTCGAATCGTCCAGAGCGCAACAGGGCCGGATCCAGGACATCCGGTCGGTTGGTGGCCGAAATCAGGATAACCCCTTCACTGGATTCAAACCCGTCCATCTCCACCAACAACTGGTTTAAGGTCTGTTCCCGTTCGTCATGGCCGCCGCCCAGGCCGGCCCCGCGATGGCGCCCCACGGCATCGATCTCATCGATAAAAATAATACAAGGGGCATTACGCTTTCCTTGGATAAAAAGGTCCCGCACCCGCGAGGCCCCGACTCCGACAAACATCTCCACAAAATCAGAACCGCTGATACTGAAAAAGGGGACGCCGGCTTCTCCGGCTATGGCCTTGGCCAGTAAGGTCTTGCCCGTCCCCGGGGATCCCATTAAAAGCACGCCCTTGGGGATTCGACCGCCCAGGCGGGTAAATTTCTTGGGGTCTTTCAAAAATTCAATGATTTCCCGTAACTCTTCCTTGGCCTCTTCGATCCCGGCCACATCGTTAAAGGTGACCTTGGGCCCTTGGTCGGACTGGAGCCTGGCCCGACTCTTGCCGAAGGCCATGGCCTTGCCCCCCCCGGTCTGCATCTGCCGCATAAAAAAGATCCACACCCCGACCAAGAGGAGCATGGGAAACCAGGAGATCAAGATGGTCATATACCAGGGGGAATCATCGACTGGCTTGGCCGTGATGCGCACATTATTAGCCCGCAAGGTTTTGATCAAATCGGCATCCCTGGGGGAAAAGGTTTTAAATTTTTTTCCTCCCACCGTAAAACCCTGAATATCATCTCCCTGGACGGTCACGCTCATGACCTCGCCTTTTTCCACCATGGCCATGAAATCGGTATAACTCAAGGGTTCTTTATTCGCCTGGGGTTTGTTGAATAAATTAAAGAGGACGATCATGACCAGGCTGATGACCACCCACAAGGCTAAATTTTTATAAAAAGGGTTCAAAACTTTACTCCTCGTCGCGAATACTTTTATTAACAACTCCCTTTATTAGGCTATCATTCCCTCGAAAGGGGGCACTCGAGATCAAAACACCGGCCCCCCCACCAACTGCGGGGCAGGCTTAGTCAAGCCCGGAAAGACTTTAACCAAAGGAGGCTGGCGAACCACCAACTGAGGCTATAGGGGCCGATCGACCACATCTATGCAAACTATCACAAAATACTTCAAAATTCAAAATTATTTTACACCTATTTTATCGCCTTTTCCCTTCCCGTAGATGATCTCCATGACCTGGGTGGTCTCAAGATCCAGGCAAAAGGGCTGGCCGATTTCCAGTCCGCCTACCCAGACGATTTCTCCCTTGGAAAAAACCAGGGGAATATGGGACCGCAGGGCCTGGGGAACCTTCCGGTCTATGAAAAACCGGCCGACTTTTTTGGTGCCCTTCATTCCCAAAGGTTGGAAACGGTCTCCGGGGCGACTATTTCTAATCACCAAGGGCCAGGCCAGCTTTTTGAAATCGACTCTGGCCAGATTTCTGTTAGGGGAGGGCTTAAAAAATTTGGAAGAGGCTTTGATTTTTTTAAAAGATATGAATTCACCCGTCTCCCGGATAAGGACTTCTTGAGGACTTTCAATTTCATAACTAAAGGGGCCGTTTGGATTCTGGTCAGGGACATGGGAGAGAATTTCTATCTTTTCCCGGTCCCATTGGGCCGACCATCCGTCCGGTAAAGAGATACGGCCTTTTTCACCCCTGCCTTGAGCGGCCTTCAAGATGGAGAGGATGTGGAAGGCCCGGACATGGCGCAAGTAACCCAACCCTTTTAGCAGGGCCTTTTGGATCAAACGGGAAGACAGGGCCTGGGGATGGGCGGCCAAAGCTGGTCGATTAAGGGTTGCCGTCTTGCCTGAAAAAGAAATGACGCCCTGGCTAAGTTCTTCGGCCTTTTCCTGGAGGTAGGCCTCGTCTTTCTGAAGGAGCATGGCCGTCTGATTTAACTGACCAATAATATTCGGAGAATATTTTTTCAGCTCCGGCAGCAGATGGTGTCTAACCCGGGCGCGGAGATAACGAAAATCCCGGTTGGAGGCGTCTTCTTGATAGGAGATATTTTGATCCGCTAAATAATCCAGGATCTCCCGGCGATAGGTCCTGATCAGGGGACGGATGAAAGGCCCTCGAAAAACGGGCATTCCGGCCAACCCGCCCAGGCCGGCACCCCGGATCAGGCCGATCAGGACCTCTTCGGCCTGGTCGTTGGCCGTATGGGCCAGGGCCACCCGGTCCATATTCTCCTGTTTTACATAATCCCCCAAGGCTTGGTATCTTAATTCTCGGGCTGCTTCTTGAAGAGACTTCCCGGTTTTTTTTTGAAATTCCCGGACAGGCAGTTTCCGGCTAAAGAAAGGGCAGCCCAGTTCTTTTGCCCAGGTCCGCACAAAAACCTCTTCCTGGTCGGCAGCGGCCCGCAGGCCGTGGTGGCAGTAGAGGACCGACAAGTCCAAGTCCCATTTATGGCGCAGTCCGGTGAGCAGAGAAAACAGGGCCATGGAATCCGGTCCCCCGGAAACGCCGATCAAAATCCGGGCCCCGGGATCGAACAATCCTTCCTCCTTGATAAACGATTCAACCGAGAATAGAAGATCTGGTTTCTTCTTTTTTGTTATTTTTTTCATCTCAAACTAATTCACATTCCCCGCTCGGAGCAGGCACAACGAAAAATGAAAAAGGGTTCAAGGGGCCGAGGGGTCAAGGATTCAAGTGAAAGGCGTGGAAGTTAAAACCCTTGAACCCTCGAATCCTGGAATTCTCGAACCCTATTTTCGTACCAAGACTTCCCGAACTTTTTAGTCGGACTGGCCGGGGTGAAGGTTTTATGGATCCTTCCGGCCCAGGCGAATAAAAAAGGCCCCTATCTCTTTAAGTCTCAGCACAAGATAAGGGCCTGGACGGAACTTGTCGGATTTCCCTCCGGCCTTGAACGGTTGTTCCCTGGTGATCTTGATTTAAATTTTTTATTAATTCTACCAAATTTTTAGGGTTTGTCAAATTTATCCCCTTTCCAATAATATCTCTTGACAATTTCAGTTTCTCCCATAGAATTTCAAGGTTCAAGGTTCAAGGTTCAAGGTTCAAGGTTCAAGGTTCAAGGTTCAAGGTTCAAGGTTCAAGGCGTGAAGAGAGAAGAGAGATAATGGAAGAATACAGGGTCAAAGGAAAGATTGTGGAGATTAGAGGGAAGGGGACCTGCTCCTACGGGCATCGGGTGGGCGAGGTCTTTGAGTTGACGGAAATGGGTTCTTCCATCTGTCAGTGGGCCTTAACCAGTCTATTTCCTTTTTTTACGGTCCTAAAATTTGGCGGTAAATTTCCTTGGACCGAAGACCCGGACCGGCTTCAAATAGCCTGTCCCGATCCCAATAATTGCGTCGTCTTCGAACTCTGGAGAGAGAGGGTCTGAGGTGAAAATAATAGCCGTGTCCATCAGCGACCAAAAGGGCGTGCCCAAAAAAAACATATCCGAGGGGACCTTGGTCGAGGAATTCGGTCTGGCCGGAGACGCCCATGGAGGGCCGTGGCATCGTCAGCTCAGCCTGTTGGCCCTGGAAAGCATCCGCAAAATGCAGGATCTGGGGCTGAAAGTCCATCCGGGTTCCTTTGCTGAAAATATAACCACTGAAGGCCTAACCCTTCCCGAGCTTCCTCTGGGGACCCGTCTGCGTCTGGGTCCTGAAGCCCTGGTAGAAGTAACCCAAATCGGCAAGGTTTGTCATGATCGATGTGCCATCTATCGTCTGGCCGGAGATTGTGTCATGCCCAAGGAAGGTATTTTTGTCCGCATCCTCAAAGGGGGTCGGGTGAAGCCGGGTGATTCGATAGAAATTATGGATTAAAAAATTCAAATGTCATGGTTCTGGTCAAGAAACTTTCGGGGAAAAATTGCCTTTATTATAAACGGGGCCATTGCATCAAACCTCTGATCTCCCCACCTGATGAAAAACAACTTTGTATTCTCATCGTCGCCAGGAAAAATATGGGCCGCAAAACCATGGACCGGCTGAAACGATTGGAGCGGTTCGGCCTGACCATTCACGACCGGGACGGCTGGATCGCCCAGCGGTATATTGTCAGTAAAAATTTGAAAGAGATGGCCCAAATCTCTTGTAAAAATTTTATTGAATCAGGTCTTAATTATCCCCCCTGCCTCCATCAGGTTCAGAGTCGATGCCTCTTGAAAATGGAAACCTGCACGGGGCGCTGCCCTGAGTACCGGTTGGGAAGAAAATAGGCCCCATGACCCTCCCGGACCCCTATAAAAACCCCGTCCCTACCGTAGATATCATCATCGAAACAGAAGGAGAAAAGATCGTCCTCATACAAAGGAAAAATCCCCCTTTCGGCTGGGCCTTACCGGGGGGTTTTGTGGATTACGGGGAATCCCTGGAGGAGGCAGCCATCCGGGAGGCCCGAGAGGAGACCGCTCTCGAGGTAAACCTGGTGCGGCAAATGCACACCTATTCCGACCCGAATCGCGACCCCCGTCGCCATACCCTCAGCACCGTTTTTATAGCTCGGGCCCATGGCACCCCCCGGGCCGGGAGACGATGCCAAAGACCTGGGGTTTTTTGACCTTCACACCCTGCCTTCTCCTCTGGCTTTTGATCACGCCCGGATCCTCGAGGATTATTTTAAGCAAAGAGAAAAGAGAATGACCATGGATACCAAGCCGGAAGAAATAGAAGAGAGGGTCCAAAAGGTCCAGACCTTGCTCAAAGACCGGAATCTTGCAGATACCCGCATCGCTATAATCCTTGGGACCGGTCTGGGCGGGCTGGTCGACCGGGTGCAAGACTCGTTTTTTATCGCCTATCAAGACCTGCCCGCATTCCCTTGTTCGACCGTTGAATCTCACCCCGGAAAGTTAGTCTGGGGAGAATTGGCCGGGAAAAAGGTAGTGGTCCTGCTGGGACGGTTCCACCTCTATGAAGGCTATTCGCCACGAGAAATCGGTTTTCCCATTCGGGTCCTGGCCGCCTTGGGGATTAAGATTTTGATCATCTCCAACGCCGCCGGTGGACTGCGATCCTCTTTTCATCCCGGCGATTTGATGCTTATTACCGATCAGATCAACTTCACCGGAGAAAATCCCCTGATCGGTCCCCACCTGGAAAACTGGGGACCCCGTTTCCCTGATATGTCCCGGGTCTTTGACCGTCACCTGTGGGCACTGGCTGAAGAGTCGGCCCTGAGCCAGAAAATCCCTCTCCGCCGCGGGGTTTATGCTGGTCTTAAAGGACCTAATTTGGAGACCCGGGCGGAAACCCGATTTTTGATCTCCACGGGGGTCCAGGCCGTGGGCATGTCTACCATCATGGAGGCCATCGTGGCCGTCCAATCAGGGATGCGGATCCTGGGCCTTTCGGTGATTTCCAATGTCAATTGTCCGGACTGTCTGGAGCCGGTTTCATTAGAATCGGTCATTCAAACGGCTCAGGCAGCAGAACCCAAATTATCAGCCCTGATTGAGGGGGTACTTTCGAGGATACCCTAACACAAGGCATAAACCAGGATTCAAGGATTTAAGGGGTCAAGGACTGGCTCAGGTTCAGAGCGAAGAAGCGCTTGCCAGCATCCTTCTGTCCGACGACGGCAAAATCCACGGCCACGGTTTGAAGAAGATCCATGCTGCGGTTTTTTCCCTGCTGCCACTTTGCCATGTCTTGACGAAGGACTTCCTGAAGATAATCTCCGAATTTCAGCGTTTGGTCCTGGAAGCGGTCCCCACTGAACGCATAAACGGCAAGCACGTCAGCAGCGTCAAAGCGAGTTCCGCAGGCCGTGGCATACGGTCGATGAGCAATGCACTGCCAATTCGCGCCCCTTTTGAGTTGCGCACTTCCAGGCCCTCGAGGGCAGTCCGTCCATTCCATTGATGCTGCCAATCGCGAACTTCTCGCCCAATTCCAGAATGGTGACCACGGTGCAGCAATGGCTCCCGCCGGAATACTGGCCAATGATGATGTCCGGAA
>CAWIRY010000071.1:0-8743 GCA_963838485.1 uncultured delta proteobacterium
GACATGGCCGCTGCTTTCAGGATGCGATCCTCGTCGACTTTTTTCTTGATCAGGATTTTTTCGGCCTTTCTGGCCCGGAAAGGCTTGGGGGCCACGGCCCCCAGGGCCAGACGGGCCTCTTGGCAAAGACCGTTTTCTGTCCAGGCCAGGACCCCTACCCCGACGGTCGCCAATTCCATGGCCTTGCGCTGGGAAAATTTAATCCATATTCCCCTGGCCCCGTCCTCAGGCAGGGGTAACCGGATTTCTGTCAGGATTTCATCCCCCTTCAGGGTGTTTTTCTGGACCCCGGCAAATAATTTTTCTACGGGAATGATCCGCTCCCCCTTGAGACCTTGAACCAGACAGGTGGCCTCATAAAGCAAAAGGGGAATGGGCCCGTTGGCCGCCGGTGAGGCGTGGCAGATATTTCCGGCCAAAGTGGCCACATTTCGAATCTGCACCGAACCCATGGACTCAGCGGCCTTATGCAAGAGAGGATAATGAGAAGCCACGGCCTTTGATTCCAGAATCTGGGTCCAGGTTACCAGTGCCCCGATTCGCAGCCCTTCTTTGCTGCTGAAATGGATTTTATCCAGCCCTTTGATCTTTTTAAGATTGATCAGGGCCTTCGGTTTCAGCCTGCCTTGCTTGAGTTCAACCAGGACATCGGTTCCGCCGGCATAGGGCCGGGCCTTTCCTTTGAATTCGGCTAACTTCCGACAGGCCTCTTCCACCGTCTTTGGCTCAACCCTTTCAAACTCTTTCATCCTTTTCCCCCCTTTCTTTTTAACCTTCCGGCACCAGCCGGAAATCCCTATTTTTAACCAATGCCTACCTTTTCCAAACCGCGCCCGAACTCCTCCAATTTTTCCAGGTCATGGCAATCCAAAAAATCATCGGCATAAGGCAGGGCGGTCTTCATCCCCCGGTCAATGGGCTGATAATTCGGCATCCCCAACAAGGGATTGAGCCACATCAGTCGCTGGACTCGCCTTTTCAAGGCCTTTAATTCCCGGTCCAGAAGTTCGATTTCTCCCTGATCCCAGCCATCACTCAAAAGGATGAGGATGGTCTTGTTCCCGGAATATTTCCCTCCGTAACGGCGGTTGTATTCCATGATCGAGCTCCCGATCCGCGTGCCCCCGGACCAGTCCTGCACCTTTTCAGAAATTTCCCTGTAGGCACCGGCCATCCGGCGGAGCCTCAACTGCTGGGTGATGCGAGAAAGCCGGGTGCTGAAAACAAAGGTCTCCACCCGGGGGACCTTTTGTTGAAATCCATACATAAACTCCAGCAGAAACCGGCTGTAGCTGTCCATGGACCCGCTGACATCGCATAGCACCACGAAACGGGTCTTCCTGGGACGGGGCTGCTTTTTATAGAGTACCATCATCTCTCCCCCATGCCGCAGCGAACGGCGAAGGATTCGGGGGAAATCCCATCTTTTACCCTTCCGGGTTGGTTTCAGGCGCCTCCCCAGGGCCTGTCCAATATGTTGGGCCAAAGCGAGGATCACCTGCTGTACATCGGGCGATTCTTCACCCTTAAGCTGGCCGAAGTCTTTTTTCTTCAGGTCCTCCCAGGGCTGTAGGCCGGTATCCTGGAATCCTTCTTGAGCCGCCCGTCTGACCTTCCCCCTTCTCCCACAATTTCCAAAGGGGGAGCGCCTGGAAGAGGCCCCTTATCCCTACTGCTTGCAATAACCCGGGCGGTGAAGGGATGCCAGAACTCCTCAAAGGCCTTTTCAAAAATCGGAATTTCCTCCGGCCCGGTCACGAAGTGGGAGGAAAAAAGTGCATAGACCTCCTCCTTTTCTTCGATCCGAATCACCTTCAATCCTTCCAGAACTCCCAGGGTCCTCCCCTGGGTGACTGGAAGTCCCAGCGCCCTCAGTTTGCGGGAAAACAGGAGGACCTGTTTGGTAAAATCTCCGGGGTCATTGGGCATAATCGGTGTATTAATTAAAGACTATCCCCCTTTCTTCCAGAAAGACGGTATTTCCAGCACGGCCCCACGCTCTACGGGACCAACCAGATGGGGGTAGATCTTTCCCAAAAAACCCTTTTGAAAAGATCGGCGAAAGGGAGGTTCGGGTTTGCCGCGCTTCTCAATCTCAGCCGCGCCGACCTCCAGGGTTATTGTTTTGGCGGGTATGCTGTAATGGATGATATCGCCGTCCTTGACCCGGGCTATGAGCCCGCCTTCGGCTGCCTCGGGAGAGACGTGTCCGATGGCCGGACCGCGGTTCCAACCGGAAAAACGGCCATCGGTAACCAGGGCCACGGAATGGTCCATCCCCAAACCGCAAAGGATGGTCTGGAAGGTATACATCTCGGGCATACCGGGCCCGCCTTTGGGCCCTTCATAACGGATCACCACCACATCACCGGGCCGGATCTTATGGGCCAGCAAGGCCTCCTTGGCCTCATCCTCATCATTAAAAACCCGGGCCGGACCGCGGTGCTCCAGCATCTCCCGGACTACGGCTGTCTGTTTGACTACAGCCCCTGCCGGGGCCAGATTTCCCTTGAGTACGGCAATGGCACCCTGGGAGAAGACTGGATTATTCAGAGGCCTTATCACCTCCGGGTTTTGGTTTTGAACACCCTCGATATTTATTCCCAGGGGCTTTCCGGTTATTGTCATTGAATCCAAGTTAAGAAGGTCCCTCAGTTCCTTCATAACGGCCGGGATGCCTCCGGCCTCATCCAGGTCCTGCATGGTGTAGTTGGAGCCGGCCGTAATATTGGCCAGGTGGGGTACCCTTTGAGAGACCCCGTTCCATCGCTCCAAGGGGAGTTCGATTCCCAGTTCACCGGCTATGGCCGGAAGGTGTATAACGGCGTTGGTCGAACCGCCGATGGCCCCATGAATCATCATGGCATTTTCAAAGGCCTTAGGGGTCAGGATGTGGCTGGGCCGAATATCTTTGGCCACCAGATCCATGATCTGTCGACCGGCTGCCCGGGCCACTCTCAGCAGGGAAGAGTGCACCGCACACTGGGTGCCGTTGGTCGTCAAGGACATCCCCAGGGCCTCGGTCAGACAGCACATGGTGTTGGCCGTTCCCATGGTGCAGCAGGCCCCGCAGGAGGGACAGACCCCGTCTTCAATGGCCTTGAAGGCTTTGTCGGTCAGCTTCCCATCTTTCCAAAGGGAATATTGTTCATTGATAAACTGGGCCTCCACCCGTTGGTTCTCATGCCGACCGGGAAGCATATACCCCCCGGTAACCATGATCGCCGGAAGATCGAGGCGGGCCAGGGCCATCAACTGGGCCGGGACGATCTTATCACAGGTGGAAAGGGCTACCAGACCGTCAACCCGCTGGGCCTCCACCATCATCTCAACAGCGGCGGCCATGATATCCCGGCTGGGCAGTATCCAATGCATGCCCGCCGTTCCATCGGCTAATCCGTCACAGGCCCCGATATGGTTAAATTCTACGGGCATGCCCCCGGCCTGCCAGATCCCTATTTTGACGGCCTCGCTTAAGGCCCGGAGATGGTAATGACCGGGGATGAATTCACTCCAGGAGTTGGCCACGGCGATGAACGGCCGGTCCAGGTCCTGGTCGTCGAAATGCATGGATTTAAAAAGGGCCCTTCTCTCATAATGGGAATCTTCCGGGACCAGACGGCTATTGAGTTTGGTGAGATCAAACAGGGTCATGGCGCACATTACCCATCTGAACTTAAATGTTGAGACGAAGGGTCCCCCATATGGCTGTGGATGTCGATAATCATAGACCGTCCTAATGAATTATTATGGTTGAGGTAAAACCAGATCCGACGCACCTTTAGCCGACGTTTTAAATTGGGGCGCCTGTTTTTCCATGATCTCCATGACGATCGAGGCTATCTTGACCTTCTCCCGGATAAAATCCCTATGCCAGGTCTCAGAAATCCAGGGCTTATAAATTTCTCCTTCCGAAATGCCCGGTTCAAATTTAAAATAGCAGGGGGAAGCGATACGGGCTATTTCAGGGGCTTCGTAGGCCCGGAACATCCCTCCGAAAGAATCCACAATCATTATATAAATATCCAGGGGGATCGTCACGGCCTGGCGGATAGCGGCCAGGATAGGCAGGGAAACATCCGAGATGGGGTTCAGGGTATCGGCCCCCAGGGAGGCCACCACCTTGGCCCCGGCCGCGCTGGCATATCCCCCGAAGACGGAAAATTTAAAGATGGTCTCCCTGGGAATAAAGCCCTCCTTCCTCATTTGGTTTAAGATAAAAAGCAGCCCTTCGTCATAGACCAGAAAACCCCTGAATCCGGCTTCCAGATTACGCATCATATCGGAAATCCAGTAAGACAGATTATCCGACCCCCGAAGCCGGAAGCCCTGCATGGCCCCTTCGGCAGTGGAGAGTTCTTTCGACCCGGCATCCCAACCCTTGCGGTGCCCGACGGTCATGATCACTTCTATCCTGGCTTCCCGGGCCATTTGGGCCATGGCCTTGAGTTCGGCAAAATCACAAAAGGTGGACCCTCCAACCGTGGCGATGGCCCGGTGGATGACGACCTTCCTTTTTCCCGCCTCCTCGATTAAGGCCTCCATGGTGGAGGCCCTCTCCACCCCGGCAATTTCCAGTCTAAAGTGGGCCCCGTCTGGAAAGGTTTTGGAAGAGGTAGGAAGGTCCCAACCATCCCGCCCGGGAATCCCGATCTTCCCCTCCATGAATCTTCTGATTTCGACCAGCGATTTGGCTTTGAACATTTTAGGCTTCCCTTTCGGCAACCTTATTCTCCCGACCAGACAGCAGCCAGCTTCTCCGTCTCAACCTTCTCTAAATCTTCCTGGACCTTGAACAGACATCCCAGGGTTTCTTCGATGGTCCCGGGCTCTAATTGGTCCTTATGGAGGAGGATGAGAGAATGGACCCAGTCCAGGGTCTCGGCAATACCGGGCCGTTTGAAAAAATCCATCCGACGTATTTCCTGCATGAGGGAGCAGACCTTCAAGGCCAGTTCTTTTTTAATCTCCGGGACTTTGGTGCTGACAATCTCATATTCTTTTTCTATAGAAGGATAGGAGATCCAGTGATAAAGACATCTTCTTTTAATGGCATCGTGGAGTTCTCGGGTGCGGTTGGAGGTAATCACCACCACGGGTTTAGATCGCGCTGTTAAGGTGCCGATCTCGGGGACGGTAATCTGATATTCGGAAAGGACTTCCAGCAGAAAGGCCTCAAATTCTTCATCGGCCCGGTCCAGCTCATCGATCAGAAGGACTACATGTTGGCCCTGGGTCTCACTGCGGATGGCTTCCAGAAGAGGCCTTTGAATCAGGTATTCCTCGTCAAAGATATTTTTCAAATTCTCCAGGGAAAGACAGGCCTCGGCCATCTTGATACTGAGGATCTGTTTAGCGTAATTCCACTCATAGATGGCCATATTAACATCCAGCCCTTCGTAACACTGGAGCCGGATCAGGCGTCGGCCCATGGCCTGGGCCAGGACCTTGGCCACTTCTGTCTTTCCCACCCCGGCCTCTCCTTCCAGGAGTAAAGGTTTCTCCATCTTAAGAGCAAGAAAGATGGTGGCGGCCAGTCTCCGGTCACAGATATATTTCTCTTTCTTGAGGGCCTGAGAGACGTCCTCTATGGACCAAATCGATTTTTTCTTTAAGGCTACCCCATATTCCCTCCTTTGGTCGTCATATTAATGCTATCAAAAGAGAATACACATAAAAACACTGGATTCCGGGTCAAGCCCGGAATGACAGGAGAAACTTCCGTCATGGGCGTCACCCCGGCGAAAGCCAGGGTCCAGATATTAATGTTCCTTTTAGTAAAACATAATATCTATTCAATTATGTAGCCTTTAGTAAATCTCCGGGGGGTAAATTGATCCAGAGATCCGCTTCACTGATGCCGTAATCCTTCCGGTCCTCTTCCACTTCCTGCTTAAGTTCGGCTAAGAGTGCGCTCGTCCGGGCCAATCTCCCCCCATCCAATTCCCGGCCTTTATGAGTATAAAAACCCCTGGAAAGTTCAGCAACCCGGTCGGCGGACTCCCTCATCAGATAATCTTCCAGGGTTTCTTCAAACTCACAGATCAGCTTTCCTCCCAGAATCAAGGCAAAGAGGCCGGCCTTTTCCAGGACATCGGCATCATAAAGAATTTTCGCCTCTAAGGTTCCAGGTTTTTCCTCCTTACTTTTATGGGCCCTGATGCAGTGAAGAATGCCCTTCAGGGTTTCTTTCTCATACCCCAGGCCGCCGAGCATTCCTTCAGCCAGACAGGCCCCGGCCTCATCATGGCCGATTAATTTATAAGCGGGATCGAAGAAACCGATATCATGGAGAAGGACAGCGGGGATGAGAACGCTGTAATTGACGGTAGTCTCGGTCTCAGCGATGACTAAGGCCCGATAAAGGTCCCTGAGGACATGATCAAAATTGTGGTGAAACCGGATTTCCGCCCGGTAGAGACGACGGGCCTCCCGATACACCTGAAGGATGCGGGGGTCTTTCTGAATATGGCCATCCAGATGGAATTTCACCGCCTCCTATTCTCCGGAGCTGATTCCGGCCAGCTTCATTAACCCTTCAAAGATGGGGACCACCTGGTCGGTGAATTCCGGATCATTGATATGACAGTCAAACTCATAAACCGGGATATCCTTTTTCAGGCCTCTCTTCAAGGAATCCACATAGGCCTGATCAGCCACAGGATCAAAAAAGATAAGCCCTTCCCGGTTATAAAAAGACCACCCCTTTCGGGGAATGGCTACAGCCACCGGCCCCTGGGCCTGGTTGATCCGATCCACGACCACCTGGGCTAATTCGATCATTTGCCCGGCGCTGGTCCTGACCAAGGTAATATGGGGGTTATGGGGAAGACGCGGCTGCCCCCTATATTGTTCCGGGATCGTCTCCGGTTCAGCCATGGTGATCACATCCACCGCCCCGGGTATCAACAGACGAGGAACCCCAGCCAGTCCCGCGGACAAAAGCCGTTCGGCATTTCCGGCATGGATACCCCCGAAAAGCTCATCGGTCACTTCATGGGTGCTGAGATCGAGGATTCCTTCTAAAAAATGCTCTACGGCCATCTCTTCCATAGCCCGGCCACCGGTGCCGTTGGGATGGAAAGCGATGACTTCATAACCATCCTTTTCAAGCCGGTTCTTGATGGCCAGTCCGCCGGGGGTTGTCTGGCCGTAAATAGTAACGCCGACACGGGGTCGAGCCGATCCTTCCACCGGAATGGCCGCCCGGCTCATACCGGTCACGGCCCCGGCGGCATTGGCCAGGATTTTCCGGGTCAGGGAATTGACTCCCAGAATGTCCACCACCGAATGCATGATGGTCAGATCACGGGTACCCATATAGATACCGAAGGGGGTTTTCCCCGAGGCAACGGTAGAGACCATCACCTTGGGGACCCCGAGAGGCAGAGCCCGCATGGCCGTAGTGCAGATCTCCGTTCCCTGGGCCCCGCCCAAGCCGATCACCCCCTGAATACGTCCTTCCCCATATAATCTTTTTAGGATTTCGGCCGAGCCCTGGGCCATGGTCTGGATGGCCAAATTACGGACCCCTTTCTCCGAACTCTTAGAGACCATATCTTGAAGATTCGATCCTCCGGCAGCAGCAATCTGCTCCGCAGATATATCTGCCAGCGGGGCCCCGGGGTACCCCCGACCAAAAATACCCGTATCTAAGATCAACGTCCGGCAGTCAAGGGACTCAATCCTGGATTTGAGAAAGGCCACCTCCGGTCCTTTGGTGTCCAGGGTAGCCACGATGGCAACGGTCGTTTTTTTAGAAAGTCCTTCGGTCATATGATCGGTTTTTGACCTGCACCTTGACCTTCTTCAGTTCACCCAGGAAGGCGGCCAGGATCTCGGCCTTGCGTTGAAAGATTTTATCCCCTTTTTCAGCCGAGGCCCGGAAAGGGTTGCCGATGAGACCGGTATCGCTGTATTCCTGGTGGTCCATAGGCACCCAGGCGACATCGATCCCGTTATAGATGACGTAAGGACTCCCATTGACCTTGTTGAATTTGTTACTCAACCATTTCGGGGCATGGGTAAAATCCTTGTCCGTCCGTTCCAGGTGCACCAGTTTTTCATTGAAGGCCAGGACCTCGGAGGTCTCAATTTCACTCCCATGCCAGCCCGGGGGTCTCTTCAGGGGGATTTTCAATAATATCCTTGACCATAGCCGGGGCCGCCTCGGCGTCGTTCCGGAAAACACAGACAAAGGCCCCGGTCTCGTAACGGATGGCCCGCAAGGCCGGGTCCACCACCTTCATATTGGAAGTGTGCCCGGTGGCAAAGACGATTTTGTTAAAGCCGTTATGGATCAGGCAGCGGGCCATATCGTAAAGGACGTTCTGGTAGATTTCCGCCCTCAAGGTGATGGTTCCTGAACCGGTCCCGGCCGAATGCAGATGCTGCGGCGAGTATCCGAACCAGACCAGGGGAGTATGGGGCACATTAGCCAGCCGGGCCGCCCTTTGGACCGGAATTTCCGTAGCCACCCCGTCCGTGCAGACCGGCAGGTGCCGGCCGTGCTGTTCACAGCTTCCCAAGGGGACCATAGTAGTGTCGGTTTCCTTGAGCCATTCCCGAACCTCCAGGTATCCGCAATGATAGAGGTTATAGGGTTTTTCTTTCACCGTCGTTTGTTCTTTTTTTTTGGCCATGACGTTCTCCTTTAATATTTTGTTTATAATTTGCCGGTTATTCGGATCAGAGCCGCCCGTCGGTGGGGCATCCATGGTTTCAAATTGGGCCTGCCGGACCG
>CAWIRY010000072.1:0-23718 GCA_963838485.1 uncultured delta proteobacterium
TATGTTGTGTAGCTTCTCGACATTTCAGGTCTTGCTGGGAATGATCGGATAATGCTTTATTTTTACCTCGATCCCCATGGCCCGGCCGACTTTACGAACCAATTCCTCTATTCCCAGGTATTCTTCATCGGCGATGAGAAAGGCCTGTCCGCTCCCCTTATCCTCCTTCATGGCCAGCATAAAGGCATCGATCAGATTGTCGATGTAAAGGGGATGGTATAAGGTCTTGCCGTTGCCGAACATGGGGAAGGTGCCTTTGGCCGCCCTTTTGAAAATCATATAAAACCGCTCAGGGTCTCCGGGGCCGTATATGGCCGCCGGCCGCAGGATAACGGTATTCATGCCTTTCTTATAAAATTCATTGACTAGTGGCTCGGCCTCGTATTTGGTGACCTGGTAGTAATCCGCCGGCTGAATTGGGGCATCTTCTCCGCCCGGAGGGTGATCGATATTCCCATGGACCCCGCAGGTGCTGCAATAAATGAATTTTTTGACTTTGTGCCTAAAGGCCGCTTCCAGGGCATTTAAGGTCCCGCCTACATTGACCTCCCGGTAATAGTTATCAGGTACATTGAGTTCGCGAAAGGCGGCAGCCAAATGGTGAACCACATCCACGCCTTCAACGCATTGATCCACCAGCTTTTTGTCGGTCACACTTCCGATAATAACCTCAGCCCCCCATTTCCTAAGTTCTTCAGTTTTGAGCCCTGTCTTATAATCCAAGACCTTCACTTGATGGCCTTCATCCAGCAGCCTCCTTACCAGGGCCTTGCCGGTAAATCCGGTGCCCCCTGTAACTAATACTTTCATCGATTTCCTTCCTCAAAGGTATGCAATTTTGATTCAATTTTGGAATAAAAGTTAATTAATTTTTTTTGATAGGCCTCAAAGCAATATTCCTGCTGAACCCGTTCTTTGGCCTGGTAGGCCAGGGTGTCTCTGAGGCCCCTGTCTTGCATTAAAGTCACCATTCCTTCGGCCATGGCTTCCGGCGTTGGGGAAACCAACAGGGCGATCTGACTATCCAGCACCTGGGTGTGGGTGGGAAGATCGGTGGCCAAGACCGGTTTTCCCGAATCCAGATAGGAATAAATCTTCATAGGCGTATTTTGGCCATGAATCCGCGGAGAGACGAGGATTTGGGCCTGGTCGAACCAGGACCGCATCTGGTCAATGGGTTTCGGTCCGAGGAACCGCGTCTTCTCTTCTATTCCTAATTCCTGAGCCCGTTTTTGATAGTGGGTAATATCCTGCTCACTGCCCCCGATGATGACCAGTCGTGCTTCCGGGATCTGTTGGACAGCCATCTGAAAACTTTCCAACAAAAGATCGATCCCCTGATATCTTTCCAGGTTTCCGATGTACATGGCCACCGGCTCAACCATCATCCGGTTTTCTGCGTGGGCTTCTTCCGCAGATTTTTCCGGCAGGAGCGTAATATCTTCCAGCCGTACTATTAATTTATGGACATCGCATTTTAAGACACTTTCTTCCAGAGACTTACAAACAGTAATCGCCCCCAGACTCCCTTTAATAGCCTTTTTTTCAAAAAACTCCAAAACCGGTTTCAAAGTTTGGAAGGCCTTGTATTTTTCCGAAAGCTGCTGGCTTAATAACGAATCCAGGTCATAGACAAAAGGGATTCCGGAAATTTTCTTTGTCACTAAGGCCATAAAAACCGATTCCTCCACGGCATGGATGAGGTCGAATCGGTTCCGGCGCACCATTCTTAGGAGCTTAACAAACATGGCCAGGTCAGAAACTATTTTTTTCCAGGAAGGCCCTGGCTTGATGTTTTTTATTCCCGGCAGGGCCGGTATCCTGGAAATGGTCAAGTTGGGAAATTGGACCGGTTCGCCTTCCTGATAGGTCAGAATATGGACCTCATGCCCTTCGGTGGTCAAGACCTTTGTTAATAACCGTACGGCTATTGGGGTTCCCCGAAGCTGAAAAAAAGGTGAGGGAGCCAGAAGCAGGATCTTCATCGCATCTGTTCCTGTGAGGTTTGCATCAGACCCTCCCGAATCACACGGAGTATGATTGGTGACCCCCATAGATGGGTCAAGCCCAGAAAGCGGCTGACCGATTCCACGGCCCTGGAAAAGCCCCTGCTTTTTATGGCCCGGTGGATGGCCATGGGGCAAAAAAATTCAGGGCAAAATAGAGGCTTATTAAACCGGTTTTTGATGAAGGGCGCCAAAACCTCTGGACGGTTGAAACAACGGAAGGGTCTGGTGTTGCCCTCAACGGCCTTTTTCGCCTTAAAAAGAAATTCGGAAAAAAAGTTAAAACTGCGGATATCCGGATAATCGACGATGACGGCTTTATCGGCTACACGGCACATCTCGCCGATTAACTCTTGCCACTCATCCATATGCGGCAGAAGTCGGAAGGACATCACGATATCAAAACTTTTGGCCTCAAAAGGAAGGTCCAAAAGGTTGCAATTCCGGAACTTGAAAGAATCCGGAGGCAGAAGGGAATCAAGGCGTTTTCGGGCTGAGAGACTGCTGCCGACTACGGTTACCCGATAGCCTTTTTGAACCAAGGGCAGGGCGATTTGTCCGTGCCCACCCCCCACGTCGAGTATCGTAGCCTCGGGCCATGGGCGCAGCAACTCCAGGATTATCCGGGTCTGGACAGCCAGGAAAAATTCTCCCTCTGTCCCGCTGAATCGACGGGCGTAGTCTTCAGAAGCGGTTTCAATATCGGCGAATTCGGGATAAGAATTAGTATCTGGCATCATTATTTGTTTCTTAACGGTCGATAGACTTCGAATACTTCCCGTGTTTCTTCTTGAGTTCTTTTTTCAGCCCACCCCAGTTCCTTGGCCATGATTTCGGCAGTGGCCTGGAGAGTTTCCGGCGAGGGGCGTTGGAATTGACCCAAATTTGTCCGTCGGAAAACCACATCCGATAATTTTAGGGCCGATTCTTCCCGGACTCCGTGGACGATTTCTGCCGCCATAATCGGGGGATCTTCGGAAATAAATCGGCTTAATTCCCGGTCTTTTAGCAGATACTCTAAAATCAATCTGCTTTTAGTCCCGTAATTTTGTTGAAGATGACGGGCAATCTTCCCCTGGTCTCCTTTGATCTTCTCCTGATAAATCTTGGCTAAGTCTTTCAATAGAGCAGGTTGATCATAAGGAGAAATATTTTTTGTATCTCCGCGCCCGGAAAGTGTCTTTTCCCCTCTGGAGGAAATCAGATCCAAGACCTTTTCGGCAACCAAAGGAGCGGTAGTATATTTGGTCCCTTTAACGGAGATCAGCCCCTTTATCTTCAAAAGGGGTTCATGATCGATGAGGCGAAAATGTCTGTCCGGTTCAGCTTGGCGATCCGCAGGGTCCTGACCTTCGGAGACGGGCAAAAGGCCGGCATGGAAAAAAGAGACGTCTTTAAGGGTCAGTCCACCCGGCGGATAAATGGTGTTCAGTTCATCTAAGAAATCCTGGATATCCTCGGTCTCCATTCGGAAGTGCTCGAGGTCTCCGTCGTACCGGGTATAAGCGGTCCCAACCATGGTCCGCCCTTGCCAGGGAACAAAAAAGAAGAGACGCTGCCTCTTCTTTTCGGCCTTTCCCGGGGTCTTAGGAACCTGATCCTCACCCAATCCCACACCATAGCTGGAAAACATGGGGTGGTCAATAATCAGGTTAATTCCCTTTGTCCAATGAACAGGCCGGGGATCAGGATCGGAGAAATCCGTTAAAAGGGAATTCAGCCAGGGCCCAGCGGCATTGATCACCCACTGGGAGCGGATCGTTAATGGGATCCGGGAAATCCGGTCTTCGGCCTGAACCCCCTGGATGGTCCACCCTTCGACAACCAATGATGTGGCCCGGACATAGTTGGCGACAATGGCACCCATTTCCGAGGCTGACAGAATAAACTCCAGGGTCAACCGTTCCGTGTTAGCCGCCAGGCCGTCATACCAGACAGCCCCTCCGGTAAGCCCTTTTCTTTTTATGTGAGGCAAAATGGCCAGGCATTCTTCCCGGGAAATGACTTTTCCATTGGGAATAAGATTGTCCGGAGAAAGAGAGCGGTTCCGGTCCCAGCTTAATAAATCATTGACGGCCAGCCCGACGGCCATGGCTTCCTTCCCCCTCATCCCGTGCCCATAAATCGGGACTAAGAATGGTTGGGGATGAATCAAATGGGGGGCCATTTCCATGAACATCCTCCGGGCTTTGATCGATTGGCGCATCCGCTTAAAATCGGCCTGCTGGAGATAGCGCAACCCCCCGTGGATGATTTTCAGGCTATTGGCCGAGGTGGCCTGCCCAAAATCACCTTGTTCAATCAAGGCTGCCTTAAACCCTCTGGCCGCCGCCTCTCGCACAATGGCTGCCCCATGAATCCCCCCACCCACAACGAGCAGATCAAAGGGTTCTCCAGTCAATCTTGATAAGTTTCTTTTCATACCGTGGCTACCGTGATTTTCGGTTCCCTTTTTTAAAATAAACCTTCGACTGGTTCCAAAAAAAACGCCAGGGATTCTCCAGGGAACCGTATGCCCGGGGCCTGGCAATCGGATCAAAGAGCAATTTTTTTATGTCCCTGAACGGATATTCCGTGTTAACTGACCCGTGAATCTCAAATCCGAAACTGCCAATCTGCCACATCTCCGAAGGAAAGGGAAGAGGATCAGTGCCCGGAAGGAGAGATACCCCTTTTTGTTCTGCCAGTTTAAAAAGATCAGGCCTGGCCCAGAATAGGGGTCGATTTCGGTTATCCCCTAAGAAAAAAGGGGGGAGGGTCTTATTTAAAAGGTCTTTTACGATCCTTCCCCGCCGACCGATCCACTTGCCTACCCCCCAGGGGATCACCGGAATAGCCCCCAACTGGCCAATCTGTCCGATCAATTCTTCTAAGGGTGCCCTCTCCTCAAAGTCCTGGATCGTCCCTAAAGCCAATACTTCCAGGTTTTCTCTTGTCCTGATTTGCCGTCCGGCAATAATATATAGGCCATCCTTTTTGTTTCCGTTTGGGTGGGCACAAAGAGAACATTCTTCTTGGGTTGGCTGAAGTGCCCATTCCCCCATTTTCCCTTCTTGGGCTGGGCCTTCTTCGGCCTGAGTGGAGAACCGATGAAACCAATTTTCGTTTTTCGTCTCGGCTAAGAATAAAAAGGCAGAAAAAAGATCGCCCTTTAGCGGATGATCAACTTCTTTGCGGAAGTTATGAAAAGCTGAGTCAAATAAGTGCTCCATATCAAAACAATCATAAAGGTGAACATGGGCATCAGCGATAACGAGGTGGTTCTTCATGGGTAACTTCATTTATCCCAAAACATAAAAATAACTTTTCAAGCACATAATCAAGTAATATGTCACTTACTTTAAAAGTTTGCAACCATTTAATAAGACCGGGAAACGGTCTATCTTCGGCACCAGTGACCTTTCTTACTTGTTTCCTGATAAGATATTCGGTATGATTCGGCGGTCTTGTTCATTAAGACCAAAAGACGATTAAAACTATTAAGGATAAACTGCATGTGCGGCATTTTGGGATTTAACTGGTCCGATCCTGTCCTGGGTAAAACCCTTTGTCAAATTTTAAAACATCGTGGCCCCGACCAGGAAGGGACTTTCAGCGAAGAAGGAATTACTCTTGGCTTCCGTCGACTATCCATCATCGATCTGTCCAAGCAAGGAAACCAGCCCATGGGTAATGAAGACGGATCCATCCAACTGGTTTTTAACGGAGAGATATATAATTTTTTGGATTTGAGAAAAGAGTTGGTCGAAAAAGGACATCTTTTCCGGGGCCATTCCGATTCCGAGGTCATCGTCCATGCCTACGAAGAATGGGAGGAGGATTTCTTGTCCCATCTCCAGGGAATGTTTGCCATCGGGCTTTGGGATCGGAAAAAAAGAAACCTGATCATCGCCCGGGATCGGTTGGGGATTAAACCCCTTTACTATTACCAGCGGAATGGAAGGTTTGCCTTTGCCTCGGAGATCAAGGCCCTCCTCCGGATCCCGGAAGTTGAGCGGGGAGTAAATTTACAGGGTCTTTATTATTATCTGGGATTCGAGTTCGTCCCCGGTCCTTTGACCATGTTTGAAGGGATTAACAAACTCCGGCCGGGCCATTACCTTTTTTATTCCCACCAAGGGATTGAAGAGAAAGCCTATTGGGAGCCTTCATTCACTCCCGTAGCCCGCAGCCAGGAAGAGGCGGTGGAAGAAACGCGGGCCCTCCTAAAAGAGACGGTGCGGATGCATCTGATCAGCGACGTCCCTTTAGGGGTATTTTTGTCCGGCGGACTGGATTCCAGCACCCTGGTGGCCCTCATGCGTGAGTTGGGTGTCAATCCCCTGAAGACCTTCTCCATCGGTTATCCGGATCCCTCTTTCAGCGAACTCCCTTATGCCCAAATGGTCGCCGAACGTTTTGAAACCGAGCACACGGTCCTGATGATCCCGGAAGTTACCTTGCAAGACCTGGAAGAGGCGGTCTGGCATCTGGATGAACCCATGACCGATCTTTCAGCCCTACCGCTCTATCTGGTTTGCCGGGAGGCTAAAAAATATGTGACCGTCTGTCTCTCCGGGGAGGGCGGCGATGAGATCTTTGCCGGTTATGACCGCTTTAAGGCCAGCAAAGCCGATTCCTATTACCGCTTATTGCCAAGCCTCCTGAGGGAAAAGTTAATTTACCCCCTGGTGGAAAGGCTCCCTGACCAGCCCCAGAAAAAGGGGGCCGTTAACATATTAAAACGGTTTGTGGAAGGCTCGCATCTGCCCATGGATGGAGGACATCTGAGGTGGCAATATTTTTCTTCAGAGGCCCAGGATGGGCTTTTATATAATGGGTTTTTTAAAAAACAGGTTCGGATGGATCCCTTTGCCCCCTTACGGGAGCTGCGCTCCCGATTTTCGTTCAAAAAACGGATCGATGAAGAGATTTATCTTGATCTGCGTTTCATCATGCCGGACTCGGTTCTGATGAAGGTGGACAAGATGAGCATGGCCCATGCCCTGGAGATACGGGTTCCCTTCCTGGATCATCGCTTTGTGGAGTTTACGGCCGGGTTACCCGGAGGCTGGAAATTGAAAGGCTTTCAGACCAAAGCCATTTTTAGAAAAGCCCTTGAAGGTCTGCTCCCCGATCAAATTGTTTGGCGGGGGAAACAAGGCTACAGCCTTCCGATCAAAAATTGGCTCCGGGAGGGGCTGAAAGGACCCCTGATCACCGTTCTGAACGAATCGCCGGTCATTCAGGAATATATGAGCCGTTCGTATATTGAGCAGCTCATCCGGGAACATATGGCCAGGACCCATAACCACAATCATATTCTCTGGGCCCTGTTGAATCTTGGGCTTTGGCATCGCCGGTTTTTTTCTTAACATGAAAAAAAATGTAAAATCTTATTTCTTGAAGTTGCTGGTTAGTCTCTTCCTTCTTTTATTTCTGCTCCGGTTTGTCCATTTAAAAGAATTGACTCTACTCGCGAGAAATCTCGGATGGCCTTATTTGATAGGCTATTTTGTTCTTATTTTTATCGATCGTTTGATCATGGCCTATAAATGGAAAATCCTATTGGATGCCAAGGGCGTCGTCTCTTCCTTTAGAGAACTCATTACTGTTTATTTTAAAGGTACCTTTATCGGCAATCTATTACCCACCTCCCTGGGAGGAGATGCCGTTCGGGCCTATGAGCTTTCTCGAAGCACAAAAACTATGGCTGATGTGATCTCTTCCATCATCATGGAAAGATTTCTGGGCTTTCTTTCTTCGGCCCTGATGGCCATTATGGTCATTCCTTTATTGGTCCTCATTGTTCCCGGATTCCCTCGGATTCTTCTGCTCCTCCTGGCCGTTTTTCTTTCCGTTGGGGTTTTATTTCTTTTAGTCCTTTTGCGCAGTGAAGGGCGGACTTCAAAATTAACCGATTTTTTGGGAAAGCTTCCCTGGGCCGAAAAGGTCTCAAAGATCAGTTCTTCTTTTGTCCTCTATCGAAATCATCCCCGAGCCTTGGGGAAATTTTTTATCTGGTCCTTCGGGGAACAACTCCTGCCCATTGTGGCCACTTTTCTCTTGGCCCTGGCTTTAGGGCTTTCCATTCCCCTTTACTATTTGATCCCCATTATCCCGATTACTCAATTCTTTGCCAGGATCCCAATTTCGTTAAGCGGACTGGGAATCCAGGAAGGACTTTTTATTACCATTTTTTCTTTGATCGGGATTGGGACTACTTCTGCCTTCGCCCTCGGTTTTGCCTCCAATTTAGGAAACATCCTGAGCGGCCTCCCCGGAGCTTGTTTTTATCTCAAAAACAAACCACGTCCCGATGACTGTTGAGGCTTTTTGATCCATGGCCACGCCCTATGGACATACTTTAGCCGGTTTAAGTTTGTTTAATCTCTGGTACCCCCGGGCCGGTTTTTCCCAGAAAAAGGGTGTCTTGGTTTATGGGTTAGCTGCCCTGGGGGCCTCTTTGCCGGATCTGGATTTTATTCCCGGGTTGATTCTGGGACAGGGAGGGCGATTCCATCACGGTTATTCCCACAGCCTGGGATTAGCGATCGGGGTCTCTCTGATGGCCGGGGGCTTGATTAAGTGGATTCGGCCCGGGCTCACTTTTATTAAGACGAGCGGTTTTGTTTGTTGCCTGATTCTTTCCCATCTATTTCTGGATTATTTTACGGAAGCACCAAAGGGATTCCCCCTGTTTTGGCCTTTTACCGAGAATAACTTCTTGTCCGCCATTCCCATCTTACCGCGGGTGGAGCGGAACTGGGGGAATCCTGATCTTTGGAGTCAAGGACTTTTTTGTCTTTTAGTGGAAAGTTTTTTATTGCTTCCCCTGTGGGTAAGCTCCTGGAGGAGGAGGGCTTTTCCTAAATGAATCTAAATAAACCTTGACTTTTTCAGGCAAACCCTCTACCTTGCAGAATATTAACTAACCTAACAATACTATTAGGGAAATTGGAAGCCAGCTTGGATCTCTCGGTAATTATCCCCTTTTATAATGAGGCTCAAAATATCCCCGTTTTCTTTGATGAACTTTGCCAAGTACTTCAAGACTCGGAGTTGACCTGGGAGATTTTGGCCATAGATGACGGAAGTCAGGACGTCACTTTTTCCTTGCTGAAAAAAGAAGCGATTCAGCACAAGCAAATTAAAGTACTTCGACTTAGAAAAAATTTCGGTCAAACCGCGGCCCTTTCCGCGGGTTTTGATATGGCCCAGGGAGAGATTATCATAACCATGGATGGGGATCTGCAGAATGACCCTAAAGATATTCCGGCCCTGGTGGCGAAATTAAGAGAAGGATATGATATTGTCAGCGGCTGGCGGGAAAAGCGGCAGGACCCCTTTCTTTCCAGACGTCTCCCTTCTATGATAGCCAACAAGATGATCTCCTGGGTTACGGGAGTAAATCTCCATGATTACGGTTGTACCTTAAAGGCCTTTAAGCAAGAGGTGGCCAAAAATATACGACTGTACGGGGAGCTGCATCGCTTTATTCCGGCCGTGGCCAGTTGGATGGGGGTAAGCATTGCCGAGATGCCGGTGAATCACCGGTCCCGTAAATTCGGCCGTTCCAAGTACGGTATTTCCCGGACCATTCGGGTCCTTTTGGACCTCATTACGGTTAAATTTTTATTGACCTATTCGACCCGTCCCATCCATGTCTTCGGTCTTTGGGGGATCTTATCGGGGCTGGCCGGGTTTGCTTTAGCCGGTTATCTGACAATCCAGCGGTTATTTTTTGGGGTCCCCCTGGCTAACCGTCCGATTCTTCTCCTGGCCATTCTTTTGATCTTTATCGGGATTCAATTCATCAGCATGGGCCTTTTGGGCGAACTTCAGGTCCGGACCTATCATGAATCTCAAGGGAAACCCATTTATTATATCAAAGAGATTTTTGAGCACGGGCAGGAAACATCATAAAAAACCGTGGATCGGCCAAGGATTCCTGCTTATTGGAATCTGGTGCCTGACCTTTGTTCCGGCTCTGGCCCAGGGATCGACCTTTCATTCCATCCTGACCAAAGACCTGACGCGCCTCGTACCAACCGCCTCTTTTTCCAAAAACGACAAGATTTATTTGTATACGGTCTGGACCGGTCTTACCGGGGAGCATGAGATAAAGGTCCTCTGGATAAGGCCGGATAAGGGCGTCCAGGAAACTACGCGCTTCAAGATTAAAGTCCCGCCCAATGCTCAGACCTACACGAGCTGGGCCTGGTTATCTTTTAAAAAAGGCCTGTTGGATATCCTGCCCACCGAAGGGAAATTTATCGGCTCCTGGAAGGCCCGGCTTTTTCTGGATGAGAAATTTTTGATGGAATACGCCTTTACGGTTTCTTGACAAAGAGAATCCGAAAGGCTCAGGCGAAATTCACGCCCTCTTCACTCAAGCGAAGCAATCCTTTTACTTAAGCCCGGTTGTATTGCCCCTGGCCGCTTTTATCGCCAAGCAGTCATAAGCCACACGATCACCATGATAAGTCGTTTCGCCTCGTTTCAGAATCCGCCACCCCCCGTTTTGGTATAACCCTTCTTTTTCAATCTTTTCAACCAACTCTTGGGCCGAATCCAGGTATTCCACCAGATGACGGTCTTGAGCCAGGACGATGTGCTTGAGACCGGGACCGGTGATCAGGGTCAGCGGTTCCACGATCAGGTTGGCCAGGTCATAGGCCGGGATGGCCGCAACAGCTTGCCTGGCTTGCAGTTGAATCATGCGGGCCCGCGTATCGGGAACGGCGGTTTCCTTGGTGGTCCCGATCAGGTCGAGCAAATGCTCCCGGACTTCGTTCAACTCTTTGGCTAGGCTCAGTCTTTCAAGCCCGGGATAGACGGCCAAGGCCTTGGCCAGCATGGAGGCCTCCCGCAAGAAATGGTTGCGCTGGTTTTCCGGTACGAGATACATGACGATAATCGAGACGGGAATGCCATCCGGGGCGCCGTAATCGATGCCCGTAGGACTCCAGCCCACCACGCAGAGTAGCTCCTCTTCAAAGGGCACCCGGGCGTGGGGGCAGGCCCAGCCTTTGCCGATAGTTGAGTTGGCCGACCGTTCCCTGGCCAGGACCAGGCCTTCCACATCGATGCCTGCAGGAAGCGAAGGTATAGCCTCGATGATGTGGGCTAAGAACTGCAGGGCATCCTCTTTGTTATTGTCAGGCAACTCGATCAGTCTGCCTTCTTGCAGGGCATCCAGCAAGGTATCCATAATCAATCACCTCCAAAACGTTTAAAGAACCAGGTTTTTACACCGTGGGTCAAACAAGCATAGAATAAAAGGAAACCCACGATCCAGCCCCAATAGACCGGGGGCAAGGCAACAAGACCGAGCGCTCCGGCAAAGGGCGAATAGGGCAGCCAGGCGCCGATGCCCATTATAAACAGGGTGGTCAGCGTCAGATGTAGGGAAGCGCGACTCTGGAAAAAAGGGATCCGCTGGGTCCTGATGATGTGGACGATCAGGGTCTGGGTGAGAAGCGATTCCACAAACCAACCGGTCTGGAAAAGGCCGGACAAGGCCTCTTTTTGCAAGGGGCTGGCAGCCGGATCGCCGAAAGCGCTACAGTGGAAAAAAAACCACATCAGGGCGAAGGTAGCGTAATCGAATATGGAACTCACCGGACCGATGAAGACCATAAACCGTTTGATGTTACTGATGTTCCATTTGAGGGGCTTGATGATGAGTTCCTCATCGATGTTGTCGGTAGGGATTCCGGTCTGGGAAAAATCATAGAGCAGGTTGTTCGTCAGAACCTGCACCGGAAGCATGGGCAAAAAAGGCAGCAGATAGCTGGCGCCGATGACGCTGAACATGTTTCCGAAGTTGGAGCTGGCGCCCATGCGGATGTACTTGACGATATTGGCAAAGACCTTTCGGCCTTCGATGATACCCTCTTCCAGGACCAGCAGACTTTTCTCTAAAAGCACAATGTCGGCGGCCTCCTTGGCCACGTCCACGGCCGAATCTACGGAAATCCCGACATCGGCGGCCTTCAGGGCCGGGGCATCGTTGACGCCGTCCCCCATGAATCCGACGACATGCCCTTGACGGCGCAGGTCCCGTACGATCAGCTCCTTCTGCACTGGGGTCACCTTGACAAAGACATCCGCCTCCCAAACCGTTTGGGAAAAAGCTTCCTGCGAGAGTTGCGAAAGCTCCCCACCGGTAACCATCCGTTTAACCACCAAGCCGACATCCCGGCAAACTTTGTCCGTCACCAGGCCGTTATCGCCTGTCACCACCTTCACCTGAACGCCGGCCTTCCTCAGCAGCTCGATGGCTTCAGCTGCTGATTCTTTGGGCGGGTCAACGAATGCGATATAGCCCAAAAGAATGAGTTCCTGTTCATCGGCCACGGTAAAGACGGTCCGTTCACGCGGGAATTCGCGGTAGGCAATACCGAGGACCCGGTAGCCTTCCCGGTTGAGTCGATCGACTTCCTCGAAAAGGTCTTCCCGAATCATGGCAATCAAAGGATAGACCTCATCACCGATTTGATAGTGACTGCAATTGGCGTAGATCTCTTCCACGGCGCCTTTGCAGATCAAGACATGATCTTCTTCATAATCTACGACAACTGACATCCGACGACGCAGAAAGTCAAAGGGCAGTTCGTCTATCAGGGTGCAGTTTTGTTCCACATCCAGATCGGAATGGTCGAGCACGGCCAGGTCGATCAAATTGCGGAGGCCGGTCTGGTAATAGCTGTTCAGGTAGGCGTAGTTCAATACATCCTGGCTGACATGTCCGGTGATGTCCACATGACGTTCGAGCATGACCCGGTCCTGAGTAAGGGTCCCGGTCTTGTCCGTGCACAAAACGTCTATGGCCCCAAAGTTCTGGATGGAGGGAAGGCGCTTGACAATGACCTTTTTCCGGGCCATGGTCAGGGCCCCCTTGGCTAGATTCACGGTGACTATCATCGGCAACATTTCTGGAGTAAGCCCTACGGCTACGGACAGGGCGAACAGAAGGGCTTCCAGCCAATTGCCCTTGGTCATTCCAACGATAAAAAACACCGCGCAAGTCATGACCACCATAAATCGAATCATGAGCCAGGTGAAGGAGCGCACGCCTTTATCAAAACTGGTTTCTTCACGGCGTTCGATCAGCCGCTCGGAGATGGACCCGAACATGGTCCTAGTCCCGGTATTCACCACTACACCACGGGCCGTTCCGCTGGTTACGTTGCTTCCGAGAAAGCAGGCGTTCAGTAATTCCCAGGCGGTAGTCTGACCTTGAAATTGGGGGCCATTAACCATTTTTTCAACGGCCATGGACTCTCCGGAGAGCGCCGACTGGCTGACAAAGAAATCTTTGGCCATAAGCAGCCGTAGGTCAGCCGGGACGATTGATCCGGCATGGAGGAGGACAATATCACCCGGAACAACCTCGGATATACGGATCTCTGTTTCCTGGCCGTCCCGTAAAACCAGGGTTCGCGACTGGACTCGTCTCCCCAGGGTCTCAACAGCATGGCTGGAGCGTTGATCCAGGATATAGGACAGCCCTACGCTTAATAAAACCATGGCGCTGACGATAACCGCTGATTTGATCTCGCCGATAAAAGTGGAGACCAGGGCGATGACCAGCAATTGGATAACCAGAGGACTTTTACAGCGGTGGAGGATGTCTGCCCAGAAGCCCAGACGCCTGGCATGGGCGAGCTCGTTGGGACCATACTCATCCAGACGTTGCTCGATTTCTTCCGAGCTCAAGCCCTGAATTTGGGTTTTAAGGGCTTCCAGCGCCTCCAGGATTGGGATGGTGCAAAGATGGATCAATCGGCGTTCATGCTCGCCGGCTTCCTGTAGGGTCTTTAAATTAAAGGGTTCGGCAGGGGAATTTTTGGAGAATTTTTTAAGTAGACTTTTGATCATAGAGCCGTCTCCCGCTCGGGCAAGAAAAAAAGAGACAGGCCGGTCGCCTTCTTTATTTGAGTTGCTCGATGGTGTATTAGAAGTCTCATGGCATCTTAAATAGGATGATCACCTTTCACCTGTCGAGGGTTGCGGGGATTCTCCGGCGGCAGAACGATATCTGCCAAGAATATGGCAATTAGGGAAAAACTAAATGTAAAAAAAATTGGTCTAAAAAAGGGAGACGAAAAGCCTTAGGCGAAAGTATGGCAAGGCATTATATGGAACTTTTCGGGTGATCATGGGAAGAAATCAGACTGCCTTGCACCCTTTGCTTACACCACTATGGGGTCGTGGAAGAAGCGGTCAGGTGAGGCGATAAGGGAAGAAAAGCAGGAACTATCGTATCACGGGCGCAACTCCCACAACATAGTGTGAGACTCGCCCCTACTTGGGGGTTGGTCGTCGTTTTCTTTCATAGCCTCTGTCTCCAAAAAGGTTATTTAATAAGGCCGGGGGAAAAATAAAAAAGCCCTTTCCCACAGCCATGAGCAGAGAAAGGGCTAAACAAACCGAAAGCCGTAAAGGCTCCGGTTAAACCAACATTCCCCACTCGTTCAAGCTTCAGCACCGTGTACCGTAAGAGGCTTTCGCCTCAGCCACCTTAAGCAAGCCCTTAATCCGGGAATGCCTGTTCTACCCTAATACGCCGCATCTTTGGATGCTTTTGGGCAGTGGCCTGTGTGTAACTCGGAAGCCTCACCTACCGAGGACTAACTCCATCCTAAATACGAAAAACGAGCTTAAGGTAAACCCTTGATTGACCCTTGTCAAGATTTTTTTGACCTGAAAAAGATAAAAAGATAAAAATTGGAGTGAAAGTTTATTGTCAAGCCTCGATCTGCAAAAAAATAAAGAAATTTCTTGACTTAATAACGAATGGATTATAATCCATATTTAAAGTGGAAAAAGCGGGAAAAATGAGAAAAGTTAAGACTCCATTTAGGTCATGGGTGACTGGGGGGGGCTTCTTGGGCTGGTACTCCTTCTCTGGGTTGTTCCGGTCCGGTCGGAAACCAACCCCAAGGTATTTACCCTGGAGGAAAGCCTTCAGCAGTCATTCAAAGAAAGTCCCCAAATAAAGGCGGGCTCAAGGAGGCGGTCCAGGCAGCCGAATTTAAGCAAAAGCAGGCCAAGACTGGCTTTTTACCCAAATTGGGGACTGAATATAATTATAACTATCAAACCCAGCCCCAAACCATTACCGTCCCGGCTCAAGATAACGGGCTGATCCCGGAATCCAAATTGGCTACAACTACCCAAAACAATTATGCCTTTTATGTCACCATGGAACAACCGATCTTTACTGGTTTAGCCTTGACCCGGACCTATGAACTGGCCGGACTTGGTATAGATATTTCCAAAATAAAATTAGAAGAAGAAAGGCTTTCTTTGGCCGCCAAGGTTAAAGAGGCCTTTTTGAATATCCTGGGAGCTCAAAAAATCCGATTGGTGGCCGAACAAACGGTTTTGCAAATCGCCGATCATGTGCGAGTGGCCCAGGATTTCTATAACGTCGGCCTGATCCCCTTGAACGATTTGCTCAAGTCAGAGGTCCAGTTGGCCGACGCCCGACAGAATCTGGTTCGAACCGAACATGGCGTTTTATTGGCCCAGGCCAATTTTAACACCTTGTTGCGGATTCCCCTCGACAGAGAAACAGAGGTCCAGGATATATTGAACTATCAAGGTTACAGAAGGGAACTCGATGACTGTCAAACCGAGGCCCTTCATAACAGGCCGGAAATAAGGGAAATTGAAACCCAAATCGACATAGCCAAGAAGAACATTCTGTTGGCCAAAAGCGAGTATTCCCCTCAAGTGGCCTTACAAGGCCGGTATATGAAGCAGGGGGACAGTCCCTCCGTCTCTGGAAGTCCCTTTGTCCAATCGGATAACTGGGACGTTACCGCGGTTGTAAAATGGAATTTTTGGGAATGGGGCCGAACTCATTATTTGGTCCAGGAAAGGATCAAACAAAGGGAACAGGTCAAGGAATCCCTGGTTCAAATCAAAGACCTCGTCCGTCTGGAGGTGAAGGAGGCTTATTTGGCCTTAAGAGAAGCAGAAAAGAATATTGCCGTCGCTGAGAAGACGATTAAACAGGCTGAGGAAAATTTCAGGATCAACAAGATTAGGTACCAGGAACAAGTGTCTACCTCACTGGAGGTCCTGGATGCCCAAACCCTGTTGGCTTAAGCTAAAAACAATTATTATCAGGCCTTATATGCATACAATCTATCTCATTCCCGGTTGCTCAAAGCCATGGGGACCTGGTAAGGTTAGTTCTGAGTGATGAGTCCGGAGTTCGGAGTAAAGTCTAATAGTTTCGAAATTTCAACTCCCGACTCCGAACAAAAACTTCGTTAGAAAAATTTTGGAATTTTTGAACCCTTCAGCCCATTGCTGGGGAAAGAATATATATTTATTTAAACTTTGGGGGAATTATGAAAGGAATCGGTAAGGCACGTTATTTGGGTTTGATCTTTTTAGTCGTCACTTTTTTCTTTTTGGTGGAAAACCCCAAAGAGGGGACTAATGCCGCCGATCTGGAGAAGACCTTTCCGAAGATCAAGCTCTTCAGCGAAGCGTTGAATGAAATCCAAAAAAAGTATGTGGAAGAAAAAGACTCCAAGGAACTGATTTACGGGGCCATCCGGGGGATGATGAGCACCCTCGATCCCCACTCCACCTTTCTATCCCCAGAAGAATTTAAAGAGCTGGAAGTCGAAACCTCTGGCATTTTCAGCGGAATTGGGATCGAAATAACCTTAAAAGATGGGTTTTTGACAGTGGTTTCTCCCATTGAAGGGACCCCGGCCGACAAGGCCGGCCTGCTCCCGGGCGATAAAATCCTGCAGATCGAGGAAAAAGGCACAAAGAACATGGATCTGAATGAGGCCGTTCGATTGATTCGGGGACAAAAAGGGACCAAAGTCAATCTGACTATTCTCCATGAAGGGTCCAAAGAACCTACCAAATACTCCATTGTCAGGGAAGTCATCCCCATCAAAAGTGTCAAGTCAAAAATGCTCGAAGAAGGATACGGTTATGTCCGGATCAGCACATTCCAGGAAAAAACCGACGAAGACCTTCAAACCCAGCTAAATAAAATGGAAGGAAGTAAAGGCGGTCTCAAGGGTCTGATACTGGACCTTCGAAATGACCCTGGCGGATTGCTCAATGAGGCCGTGAAGGTGGCCGACGAATTCCTGGAATCGGGATTGATCGTTTATACCCAAGGACGGATTAAGGAACAGAATTTAAAATTTTATGCCCATCCCAATAAATTCAAGCATAATTATCCCCTGGTAGTCCTCGTCAATGAGGGAAGTGCCAGCGCATCGGAAATCGTGGCCGGTGCCCTTCAGGATCAAAAAAGGGCCATTCTTCTGGGCACCCAAACTTTCGGCAAAGGTTCCGTGCAAACCATCATCCCCCTCGATGATGGTGCGGGGATTAAATTGACCACGGCCCGGTATTATACCCCTAACGGCCGTTCCATCCAGGCCAAAGGGATTACTCCTGATATCCTGATCAAAGGAAAGCCTCTGAAAAAAGGAGAACCCTTGGAAAGGGAACCCAAAATCCTCCGGGAAAAAGATTTGGAACGACATATGGAAGAAGAGAAGAAAGGAAAGGAGACCCCTCCCGAACCCCCGGTGATTGAAGGGAAAAAGGCCCTTGGCGAGGTCGGGGATGATCCTCAATTATCCAGCGCCCTCCATCTGTTAAAAAACTGGGGTGTCTTTTCCCAAGTATTTAAGAGCACGGCCCCTTAAAGGTATCTGGTGCCTGGAAAAAGATCCTCAAAGCGCAAGCCTAAAAAGGGGCGGGGGCGTTTGATAGTCGTTTGGGTAGTGGGATTGGCCTTGGCCTTCGGGGCCGGTTATCTCTGGCGATCCTTTAGGCCGGATAAAGGGCTGTCAACCAAAAGCCCCCCCCCTTTTGAAGAAAAAATTCCCAAGGAAACCAGTCCTCCCCCCCAGGCGGAACCATCGGTGGGACGTATCCCTCCAATCAGGAACGAACTTCCGATGGTAGCCATCGTTATTGACGATTTGGGTTTTCAAAGGCATACAGCCTCGGATTTTATTGAACTGGATTTGCCGTTGACCCTGTTCTTTTTTACCCCAGGCCCCTTTTTCCAAAGAGATGGCCAAGCTGGCCTTTGAAAAAGGCAAAGAAACCCTGCTCCACCTTCCCATGGAACCCAACGCCTATCCGGAAACCGATCCGGGGCCAGGGGCCTTATTAACCCGGATGTCGGATGAAGAAATTCAAACCATTTTGGAAAGAGACTTGGAAGCTTTTCCTCAAGTGACCGGTGTTAATAACCATATGGGGTCCCACTTTACCGAAGATCGGGATAAGATGCGGGTGGTTTTAAAGATGATCAAGGGGAAGAAGCTTTTTTTCTTAGACAGTCGGACGACGCCGAAGTCGGTTGTCCTTTCTGTGGCCTCTCAAATAGGGGCTAAAGCAATCCCCAGGGATATTTTCTTGGATAATGTTCCAGAAGGGGAAGCCATCGGACGGCAGTTGGACCAATTAATCCTGCTGGCCCAAGAACGGGGTTCGGCTGTAGCCTGCGGTCATCCATACCCCCAGACGCTACAGGCCATAAGGGAAAAAATTCCTGATCTGCGGGACAAGGTTCGTCTGGTTCCCCTTTCACGTTTATTTTAAGGGAGGAAAAAGGTGCAAGGTTTAAGGAAAAAACCTTTCACCTTACACCGGAAACCATTAACCCTGATAGGAGGTGCGGGTCTTTGAGTCAAAAGCTTAATCTGCTTATCATAGGGGGCTCGGCGGCCGGACCGACTGCGGCCAGCACGGCCCGAAGGAAAGATCCTGACGCCAATATTACCATGTTGGAAAAGGGAGAATTTGTCTCCTACGGGGCCTGAGAACTTCCCTATTACATCGGGGATGTAATCACCGACTATAAGACTTTGATTGTTAGGACTCCGAAGGAATTTCGGGAAAGGCAGCAAATAGAGGTCAAGCTCAAGCATCAGGCCCTGGCCATCGATCGTGGGAAAAAAGAGGTCCGGGTTTCCGTTTTAGGCGAGGGGAAAGAACTTGTTTTGCCTTACGACCGTTTGATCCTCGCCACCGGGGCCCGTTCCCGGAAATTGGGAATACAGGGAGAAGGGGCCCGAAATATCTTTAATTTGAAGGACATTACTGATGGAATTCGTTTTCGGAATTTCATCGACCGACATAAACCTCGCAGTGCGGTGATTATCGGGGCAGGTTATATTTCCCTGGAAGTGGCCGAGGCCTTAGGGGAACGGCGGATCGAAACCACCCTCCTGTACCGGGGTAAGATGCCCTACAGCGGATTGGAGCCGGAATTGGGCCCGATCATCGTCAAAGAACTGGAAGACCACGGTGTCCGCTATATCGGTGAAGTCAGGCCCCTTTCCTTTGAAGGGGATGAACAAAAGGCCGATCAACTGGTGACCGATCAAGGGGGCTTTGCTGCCGACCTGTTCTTTGTCGGCGTGGGGATAGCCCCTAACTCGGAGATGGCCCGGGAGGCAGGGCTCGTGATTGGGAAATCCGGCGGAATCCAAGTCAATAAAATGATGAAAACCAACGATCCTCATGTCTTTGCCGCCGGTGATTGTTGTGAGAAGATCCAGCGGGTGACCGGGCAACCGGTGGTGGCTGCTTTAGGGGATATCGCCAATAAAGAGGGGAGGGTGGCCGGCGAGAACGCTTTGGGGGGCCGGGCTGAATTTCATGGCATTGTCGGGGCTGCCTGTGTAAAGGTTTTTGACCTGGAAATCGGCAGGGCCGGTATCAACGAGGCCCAGGCCAAGGGACTTGGTTTTTCAACCATCAGTCAGGTTGTGGAGAGTCCCTCACGGGTCGGATTTTATCCGGGGGCCAGACGTTCTTTGATTAAGATCGTGGCCGACCAATCTTCAGGCAGGATTCTCGGTGGGAACTGGATCGGCTGGGACGGAGAGGCCCGCAAGATCAATACCTTGGCCGTTGCTATCCATCAGGAAATGACCTTAGAAGAGATTTCCCGGTTAGATCTGGCTTATGCCCCCCCCTACAGCCCGGTTTGGGACCCTTTGCTGGTTGCGGCCAATCTGTTGAAAAGAAAAGTTAAGGGGGGCGCGAATGTTTAGGTCGATCCCGGATCCGGGATAAGGCCGGCCACCACCAGGATGTTCAATTCCTCATCCCCAATGTTGGTCAACTTATGAAAGCGGCCGATGGGGATGTGTACGGCGTCACCGGGACCGACCTCCTTTTCCTCGGCAGCAACCTGCATTCGACCACGGCCGGTCTGAATGATATAGATCTCTTCCATCGGGTCAATATGACCGCTTAGCCTTTCTCCAGGAGGGACAGAGGCCTGGGCCAGGAACATGAGGGTCTGCATATGCCGGGTATCCAGGATCATATGGGCGATGCCGCCTTCATGGGCCCGGTACCGGGTGGTCTTTACCTCGGGATGATTTAAATTTCGAATGATCACGGTTTTATCCTCTCTCTTACCGGGTTTGTTGACCTATATAGCCAAAATTTCGGTTTACGTCTATAATTTTTAGAAAAACGATTATTCCCTTTACTTTATCAAGCTCCGAAGGTATAATAATATTTTAAAGTTACCGTCATACAAATAAAATGAACTTATAAAAAGACGAAGACTGCATTTTGGGCTCATTTCGTTCCCTCCAATTGCTGGATAAACCCCAGCCGGAATCCAAAGAAAGAAAGAAATCATTATGAAATCAAAGGCCATCCATCGCGTGATGTTGATTGAACCCCGATCCCCGGCCGAACATGTATTTTCCAGGGCCCGTATCCCTCGTTTAGGCACCATTCTCCTGGGCACCATGCTCAGAGGTCTGGGTTATGAGGCCAGGGTTTTAATTGAAGAGATCTCGGGGTCGACTACCGGAGAGGACCTGGGCTGGGCCGATGCGGTCTGTGTTTCTTCCATCACCAGTACCATTCCTAGGGCTTTTCTTATAGCGGACCAGGCCAGAGACCAGGGGAAAAAGGTTATCTTTGGAGGCCCCCATGTAACGTTTATGCCTGAGGAGGCTTTGCATCATGGGGATTTTGTTGTTCGCGGTGAAGGGGAAGAAAGTATAATAGAACTCCTGACGACTATGCAAGGCGGGAGGGGCTTTGAGAATATTCTGGGTTTGTCCTACTGGGAAGATGGCTGGCCGAAACACAATGCCGCCCGTCCTTTGGTCCAAGACCTGAATAAATTGCCGATCCCGGATTTTTCCTTGATTAAGGGGTGGAATCGCCGCCAGGCTGTGGTTCCGGTGGCGACTTCCCGGGGTTGTCCTTTTGCCTGTAAATTTTGTTCGGTCGTGGCTATGTTCGGCCGGGGATACCGGATGCGGTCTATTGACCTGATCATGGAAGAGATCCGCGCCAATGCCGGACAGGCCAAGCACCTTTTTTTCATTGACGATAATTTTGCCGCCAATCCGGCAAGGGCCAAAGAGCTTCTTCGCCGCCTGAAAGAAGAAGGGAATCACCCCGACTGGAGTACCCAGGTCCGGGCCGAATCGGCTTTAGATCCGGAATTTCTGGAACTACTGAGGGAGACCAACTGCTGGGGGGTCTATATCGGTTTTGAAAGTGCCAGTGCTCAAGTTCTGAAGGGCTATCGGAAAAAACAAGATACGGCCACCATGCAGCAGGCCATTAAGGCCTTTCATCGCCATGGAATTCATATCCACGGGATGTTTATTGTCGGGGCGGACGAAGACACCCCGGAAACCATCCAGGAGACGGTCCGTTTTTCCCTAAAAAATCGTGTGGATTCGGCTCAATTTATGATGCTTACCCCCCTTCCCGGTACGGAAACCTTTGAGTCCTTAGAAAAGAATAATCGCTTGCTGACCCGCAACTGGGAACTTTATGACGGCACACACGTGGTCTTCCAGCCCAGGTCCATGACCGGAGAAGAATTACAGAAGGCCGCTTACCAAGCCCTGATCTCTTTTTATTCCTGGAAGGCAATCCTAAAACGCTTGATCAAGATGGATCTCTATTATAGCTATATACGCTATTACGGAAGAAGACTACTCAAGAGGGCTAAAGATCGGATGGACAACCATCGTCGATGGCTGTCGGATAACTTTTTGGAACAGGTCCAGAAGCAATTCGGGCCGACCTGGAAATTCCGGGGCATTCGAAAGGTGGCCCTGATTCCGGGGAATGCCACCGAGACCTATCAAAATTTTATCGCCAGCTTTTTATCCCGGTTGGGGGTCGAAGTGATTCAGGGCAGTGACCGGCCGGAATTCTTACAGCCCTTAAAAGAGAAGGTGGATCTGGTGGTGGTGCCTATTCTGAATTATCTCCAGGAAGAGAAGAAACGTCTTTCCCCGGCTTGGGAACAACTCCGCGACGGTATCAAGGAAAAACTCCCGGAAGGTCTTCTGCCGATTGAATGGGTGATCGATCTCAAGGGAGAATCCCTTTATCGGTCCTGCGTGCGATTCGGTCTGCTGTTCTCCACCAATTTGAATAAAATCCGTCGAGCCTATGATCAGGCCTATCGACAAATAAGCCCTCAGTTGGAGCATGTCCCCATCCATCGTTAAGAATTAGTCCCATATTTCCCTCCGGAAGCAACCGAGCCAATAAATTGAAAAATTATGGCGAGTTTGCCCCAGTAATCGTTTGTCCGAAAAAGTTTTGTCAAGACGACGATAATCTCCTAATTTTTGATTGACAATAGGATTCATCTGAAGATCAAATATAAAAATAATAATGACGGCAATCGAATTGGGTCCGAAAGCTTTTCGGATCAAAGGGGAATAGGAATGATTCAGGATATACTCAAGAGAGCGATTTTAATCTTAGGATGTGGAAATATCCTTTTTGGCGATGATGGGTTCGGTCCGGAGGTGATTGCCTACTAGAAGACCATTACCCGCTTCCGGAAACCGTACTGGCCCAGGATATAGGAACCGGGCTTCGGGACTTTCTTTTTGATTTATTGATAGCTCCGACCAAACCGAGGCGTATTTTTCTTTTGGATGCCATCTGCCTTCCTGACCGAAAGGCCGGGGATCTCTTCGAGATCGATCTGGACCGGTTTCAGGAAGGAAAGAAGGGGGGCCGGCTCTTTCATCAGTTCCCTTCCATCGATCAATTGCAGCGATTGGGGAGCCTGACCGGGGTGGATATTCGGATCCTTGTGGTTCAGGTCAAGGAAGTTCCGGATACGGTGCGCCCCGGTCTTTCTTCGGAAGTCCAAGAGGCCATTCCTCGAAGCCTGTGATTGGCTGATCAAAGAGATCGGATCAGGAATAATTTGATTTTAATTTTGAGTTGGTATAATCTTTTTCTTAAGTAAATAAAAAGAAAGATCATCCGAGGAGTCAGACCTGTGAAGCTAAAAGAGGTTGTTAAAATCGTAGAAGGGACCGTTCTAACGCGACGAACCAATCTCGACCTGGAGATTAAATATTGTGGGGCCATGGATTTAATGAGTGATGCCCTGGCTTATATGCCTTCAGGCTCAATGCTCCTTACCGGATTGAAAAATATTCAAGCCATAAGAACGGCAGAAATGGCCTTTGTCACCGCGATTCTCTTTGTTCGGGGAAAAGTTCCCGATCCGGAGGCTATCCAGTTGGCCGAAGAGTTGGATATTCCCCTGATCAAAACCAATTTCGGAATGTTTGAATCTTGCGGACGTCTTTATAAATCGGGAATGTCCGCTGTCCCTTTAACGCGTCGCTAATTTTTTTAATGCGAAAATAAGAATATTGAATTTCGAATTACGAAGTGATTTGTCTTGTCT
>CAWIRY010000073.1:0-8890 GCA_963838485.1 uncultured delta proteobacterium
CGAACCGGCGTTGGCGCAGACATCTGTTTGCAAGGTGTGAATTATCTTCCGTATTGTTACCGGGCACGGAAGAAGTGGATTTTGGGGTGTTTGTTTTTGCGGCGAAGTGCGGGGGTGCGTGAAAAAGCCGGTTGCCGCGGCGGCCGAGGGCAGTAAATTCAGAACAAAACTTCTCTTTCACCCAAAAACCCCCCAGATCTTCTCCGAAGGAAACGGATAGATTCTGTCCGGCCAATAATTCCAGGGCCTGGATATAGGACAGACGCGGGAAGGGAGGTTTAATCTTTTCCAAAAGGGTCCTGTCCCTTTCCAGAAGTTTAAGCTCTTCGGATCGTTTTTCCAGGACACGGCCGATCATAAAGGAGATCATTTGTTCGGCCCAGGCGATCAATTGATCCAGGTCGGCAAAAGCGATCTCCGGTTCGACCATCCAAAATTCGGTCAGGTGACGACGGGTCTTGGACTTCTCCGCTCTGAAGGACGGGCCGAAACAATAAACCCGGCCGAAGGCCATGGCCCCCGCCTCCATATAAAGCTGGCCGCTTTGAGAAAGATAGGCCTTTCCTTGATCAAAATAGGGAGTACTAAAAAGGCTACTCGTCCCCTCACAGGCGGCCGGGGTCAATATGGGGGCATCCAATTCAATAAAGTGGTGGGTATCCAGGAAATCACGGGCCGCCCGGGCCAATTCATGACGGATCCACAAAATGGCCTGCTGCCGTGGAGAACGCAGCCAGAGATGGCGGTGTTCCATCAAAAAAGCCGTACCATGTTCCTTTGGGGAAATCGGATATTGCTGGGTGACCTGAAAAATTTTTAGATCGATAACTTCTAATTCCACACCTCCCGGTGCCCTGGAATCGTCATGCAAGACCCCGGTCAAAGACAGGGAAGATTCCTGCGTTAATTGATCGAAGGATTGGAAGGCCTCGGGGCTCACCTTTTTCTTTAACATGACAGCCTGCAAAATTCCGGTTCCATCCCGAAGGACCAAAAAACGCACCTGGCCGCTGGAACGTTTGTGAACCAGCCAGCCCCGGATGGTCACTTCCTGTTCAAGATAGGGACGGCACTCAAAAATAGATACATTCATGGCGAGTTGCAATCCGGTTAAAGAAGAATTTGGATATAAGAACGATCCTTTATTTGTTGGAGCCATTGACTGAATCGAAGGTCCACTTCTTCTTGATAGAGGTGATCGAGGATACGTTCCCGGACTTCCGCGAAACCGACTTCCTTGGCATCCTGAAGAGCGATCAACTTGATAATCTGCCATCCGTGGGGGGACTGCAGGACTTGACTGAATTCACCTGGTTTCAAGGTAGAGACCACCTCCCGGAGGAACGGATCAAGCTCGGCAAGGCTGAATACCCCCAAATCCCCTCCCTGGGCTGCGGAGGGATCCTGAGAGTATTTTCGAGCCAGATCAGAAAAATCTTCTCCTTTTTTGAGACGCTCCCAGATCTCCTCGGCCTTCTTCTTTTGTCCCAAAGTTTCTTCGGGTGAAGAAGTGGAAGAAGTGGTCAGGAGAATAAGGGCCAGATGAATCCCTTCTGCCTTTTGAAATAGGGATTTGTTCTTTTGGTAATATTCCTTTACCTGGGCTTCGGGGATGATGATTTTACTTCCGATTTCCCGGCTAATGAGTTTAAATCTCTGAATTTGTTCTTTTATCTTATTATTAAATTCCTTTTCGGTCAATCCTTCCCTGGTTAAGGCCTTGGCAAAATCTTCCGCTCCGGTCAATCCCTGATCCTGTTTGATTTTGGCCACTGTTTTTTCGACTTCATCGGGAGAAATCTGGATCCCTAAACGCTTTATCTGGAGATCTACCAATTTCTGATCGATCAACTGGAACAGGAGCTGTTTTTGAATCTCCCCCGGTCTTTCTTTCTCCACGACTGACGGCGGCAGGTTTTTTATGGCTTTTTCCAACTCGAAATAGGTAATGATTTCGTTGTTCACTATGGCCACAATACGGTTGGTTTCTTCGGCGCAAGCCAATCCGCCGGCGATCAAAAGGATCAGCAAAACAACAATCCCAATAATTTTATCTTTCATCCGCGACCTTAAAAAAGAATGCCCTAAACTTCAGGGCATTCAAAAAAATTGTTATAAAGAAAGGGCTTCAATTATTCAGCAATCTCATACCCGGCCTTTTTAATGGCCTCTACCACCTCATCTTTTTTATCTGATTTGATGCGGATAAAAACCCTTAACAAATCGGTAGTTCTCTTGGGTATGGAAAAAATACTGAGGATGGTTACTCCTAACTTTTCAACGATGGACGTTAAATTGCCGATCGTACCAAGCTGGAGGTCCACATTTTCCAGGGAAATGATCTCCTTCTCAATGTTGGTTCCAAAGAGGTTCATCAAGGCCCTGCCGATTTGGCTCTCCGTGACAATCCCCACCACTTTCCCTTTTTCATCCACGACCGGAAACCCGCCGATATCTTTTTTCGTTCCCAGGGCAATGGCGTCGATCACCGTATCCTCCGGGGATAAGGTGACGACATTTTTTTTCATCAGGTCTTTCACCTTGATTCTCATGATCAAGTAATTTAATTCATGGATACTCAAGGTAGTGGCCGGAGAAGGTGCGGCCTCAATGAGGTTACGGAAGGTAACGATGCCCACCAATTTCCCTTTTTCAACCACCGGCAGGCGGCGAAACTTATTATCTTTCATAATTTTTTGGGCTTCAACAGCCAAGGTATCCGGAGTGACTGTAACCGGGTCCTTGGTCATCCAGTGTTTAATCTTCATGCGGGCCTCCTTGTTAATTTGGTATTAAGAGCCATCCAATCCAGGCTACCGATAAAGACTTATCCCTTCATGTTATTAATAAAATTATCAGAATTGTTTTCCCAGGTCAACAGCAAAAAAACATAAGGCTCCCTTTGGTTGTTTGATGTTTTGAATGGTGGACCTGTCTATTCGGCTTATACGGTGTAAAACTTCACGATTGGCAATTCGACACAGGTCAATTTGTACCCAAAACCCGCGCCGGTATCGATGCCGATCTTTCGGTTAAGCTTAAAAGGTTGCGGGAACGGGGTATGTCCGAAAACAATGGTCTTCCCAAAACTGAATTTGGAAAAGTAAAAATCTTCCCTTATCCAGAGGAGATCAAAAAGGTCCTGTTTCTCCAATGGGATTCCGTCCCGGAGTCCGGCATGAACAAAAATATAGTCCTCCAGTTCATAATAGGGAACCAAGGATTTAAAAAAATCCAGGTGCTCGGAAGGAAAGATCGGGTCAGGGGCCTGGTGAGGGGGGGCGCCGGCCTTTCCCGAAATAACTGTCCAATGTCTTTTGTCCTCCGTTAATCAGAAAGGGGCCGTTTTTGTCTCCCCGAAGGTAATCCAGTAACATCTGCTCGTGGTTGCCTAAAAGAAAAACGGCCGAAAGGAATTGTTTTTTAAGTTCAATCAGATAATTGACCACTTCTTTTGATTGATTACCCCGATCGATATAATCTCCCAAAAAAATCAAAACATCTTTCTCCGGGTCCAATTCGACCTTTTCCATCAAACGGACCAATTTGTCATAAGAGCCATGGATATCGCCGACCGCTAAAATTCTTTCCATGATTCCATCCTATCTCATCGTTCTACGGATTCTGCGCTGATCTAACCGGCAAAGACCAGCTTCAAGGGCCATTTGCAGGGCCTGCTCGTATTCTTCGGCATAAACCCGGCGGTTGATCCCAGGATGCCTCGGGGCCTGACCGCAGGGACGGTATTGATCCATGACATTCACATAGGTCTGGGGGGAGATTTCTTTGGAAATAAAGTCCATAATCTCTTTGGTTTCGGCCAGGCCGTTGGGCATAACCAAGTGTCGAACCAATAATCCCTTCCGGCCGATCCCCCTTTGATCAATTACAAGATCCCCCACCTGCCGGTGCATCTCTTTCACGGCCCCTTGGGCGATCTCCGGATAATCGCCAGCCTGGGCCAATTCTTGAGAAACAGCGGGGTTCCAAAACTTGAAATCCGGCATATAAATATCGACAATATTTTCCAGCAAGAGCAGTGTTTCAGGAGATTCATATCCCCCGCAGTTATAGACCAGGGGGAGATGCAACCCCTGGGGAATGGCCGTCAGCAAAGCCTTTAAAAGCATGGGCACAATATGGGTTGGAGTAACCCAATTGATATTATGACACCCTATAGCCTGCAGATGGAGCATTTGTCCGGCTAAGACTTCAGGAGTGGTTTCCCGGCCTTCTCCATAATGGCTCAACTCGTAGTTTTGGCAGAAGATACAGCCCAGGTTGCAAAAAGCAAAAAAGAGCGTCCCCGATCCATATTGTCCCACCAAGGGATCTTCTTCTCCAAAATGAGGGCCTGCACTGGAAACAAGAGCAAATTGGCCGGTCCGGCAAAAGCCGCGTTCCCCTTCCTGTCGGTTTATACCGCAATTCCGGGGACAAAGACAGCATTTCCTGAGAATCTCCCAGCCCCTCTCGGCCTTCCGTTTCAGCGAACCGGATTCAAATTCCTTTATATAAGAAGGCTCACCCAGTCTATTCTCCTTCCCCTCTCTTTCTGATGGGAAAAGGGCCCGAAAAAATATTCTCTTTTTATCACAACTTTTCACCCAGGAAAAGCAGAAAGGATTTTTTTATTGCTTTTTAATTGCTTTTTAATTTGATTTTTAATTTGATTTAATATAATTTTTTTAAATGACTTCATAATGTTGAGCGATTATCTTCTTTTTTAATGAATCGGAGGCTGTTGGATGGATAAAGGGAACATTAGAATAGCCATCTGCGGGGTTGGAAATTGTGCCAGCGCCTTAGTGCAAGGAATTGAATATTACCGCCAAAACCCTTCTGTTAAAGAAGGTTTGATGCATCAAAATTTAGGGGGGTATTTACCGGAGAATATTCGAGTCGTAGCCGCTTTTGATATCGACCGGAGAAAGGTCGGCCGCCCCTTTGAAGAGGCCGTCTTTGCCCTTCCCAATTGCGTCTATCCCATTTGGCCTTCTCTGCCCCATTACGGCGTTAAGGTCCAAATGGGTCCAATCCTGGACGGCTTTCCCCCCCATATGAAGGAATTTCCCCCCGAACGCACTTTTCTGCCTGATGACCAAAAGCCCGTGAATGTGGAAGAAGTCCTTAAAGAATCCAGGGCCGAGATGCTGATTAATTATCTGCCGGTAGGCTCGGCCGAAGCAGTCCGGTATTATTCCCGATGTTGCCTGAACAGCGGGGTCAGTTTGATTAATTGCATGCCCGAATTCATTGCTTCCGATCCGCAGTGGGCCAAAGAATTTGAACAACGGGGTATTCCCCTGATCGGAGATGATATCAAGTCCCAGGTTGGGGCCACCATCATTCACCGGGTTTTGGCTCACCTCTTTGAAGAACGAGGGGTTAAGATCAAACGAACCTATCAGCTCAATACCGGTGGAAACACCGATTTTCTCAATATGCTGGAAAAAAGCCGATTAAAAAACAAAAAAATCTCCAAGACGGAGGCGGTTCAATCCCAGTTAAGCCAACCCCTGTCAGAGGAAAACATCCATATCGGGCCTTCCGATTATGTCCCCTGGCAGAGAGATAACAAGGTCTGTTTTTTACGCCTTGAAGCTGAAAATTTTTGTGGGGTCCCCCTGGAATTGGAGGCCCGGCTCTCGGTCCAGGATTCTCCTAACAGCGCCGGCGTGGCCATCGATGCCGTCCGTTATTGCCGGGTGGCCCGGGACCGGGGGGAGGCCGGCGTCTTGCTCCCGGTTTCAGCCTATTTGATGAAGCATCCTCCGGTTCAGATGGAGGAAGGCGATTCCCGACGACAAATGGAAGAATACTTAAGACGAAAATAGATTTTAAACCGCCCTTAATCTTTGTCAAGGGTCTGTAGGGGCGGGTTTAAAACCCGCCTCTACGGTTATTTTCATTCTTCGTGGCGCCCGCTTCAGCGGGCATGAATGCTTAGTTCGAAAATAACCCGAACTGTAATTTGTTTTCCGTCATGCCGGACTTGATCCGGCATCCAGAGGTTTTCAAGTTACAAGTAACCTGGATTCCGACTTCCGTCGGAATGACGAGTTAACCGTCCCTAAACTTTATTTTTATCCTTCGTGGCCCCCACCGGGGTTTGAGGATTAAATTCGACATCGAGGAAAAAGTTGGGCTATAAAGAGGATATCTCATTTGCTCCGTGAAAGCAGGTTAGGGGGCCGTTATCTGAAATACGTGGAAGACGGTCCCGTCTCTCTCTTCCATCGTCTGGGAGTCAAACCCGATCACCTGACCTACCTGGCCTTATTGATCAGCCTCTTGACCATCCCGGCCTTTTTCCATTCCCTCTGGCTTGGAGGCCTGGGGGTCCTTATATCCGGGGCCATCGACACCATGGACGGCGGACTGGCCCGGAAGGCCGATCAGAAAACCCGGTCGGGGGCCTTCCTGGATTCTGTTTTAGACCGATACAGTGATTTCTTTGCCGTCTTTGGGATCTGGCTCTTTTTTTTGAAGCACCTTCCCCGACAATCAGCTTGGGTGACCGCCCTCCTCTTTTTCTTTTTGATCGGTTCCTTTATGGTCAGTTATTCCCGGGCCCGGGGAGAGGGCCTGGGGTTGTCGATTTCAATAGGATTTTTGGGCCGGGCCGAGCGGGTCGTCTGCCTGGGCCTTGGGGCCGTCTTGAATGATCTTTTGATCCTTGCCTTTCCCTCCCAGGCCTGGCTGGCCGATCATCTTTTTTTTATCACCCTTCTCGTCTTCCTTACCCTTGGAACCCATCTGACGGCCCTTCAACGGATTGTCTACCTTTCAAAAAACCTTTAGCCTCCCTGAATAAAAAAACATCTCAATTGGCAAATTTTGAGATCAAAGGACGAATCTTTTGATCCTTGCCTTTCCCTCTCCCTCCCAGACTAAAATGGCCCCGTCTTTTTTATGCACCTTCAATCGGCAAATCAATTAAAAAGATGGATGTTCGTCGGTTTTCTTTACAAATTCCCGTAATCGTAGATTAATTATATAACATATTGTAATTTAGATATTTATTATGTTTTGTGAGCAGGAAAGCATAAAATTGTCGGAATTTTTTACAAAATTAAACATATAAAAAATAAAATATTATAACAATATGTGATAGTTATAAAACTGGCACATTTCATGCTTATTATAAAAAATTAAAAACAGGAGAGCGTTTTAAAGTGCGAAAGACAATAATTTTGGGGTTGATTTTGGCAGTTGTTATATGTAGTTTCTCCGCACCGGCTGCTCAGGCCACAGGGATCACCAATTATTATGGAACTTCCGGCACGAGTTACTTAGACTTTACGTGGAAATCTCTGGGGTGGACTTTCACGGCAGGCAGCGACGGGTCGGCTAATAGTCATGAAGTCGGCATGTGGATCAACATAGGACCATATTGGGTTACAGAGACTGACGACGACCCCATAGTGCTTTTCGAGCCCAGCAACAGTATCGGCGGCGGGCATGACCCAGTCAGCTTCGGGTTGGACTCCGAATGCAGAACTGTTCCCGAACCCACCACCATGCTTCTTTTCGGCTGTGGTTTGCTTGGCCTTGTCGGACTCAGAAGGAAGTTTAGAAAATAAGTTACACCAGATCATCTCTTTCTCCGAAGGCAAAGGGATCATGGCTTTGCCTTTTTTTATGCACATCTCAAATCGTTGACTTTTGTGCTTCATAAAAGCAAACATTTGGTAGGTGAAACCTGAATTTTAGACTTCAAATCAGACTTCCGCGATAAAAAATAAGAGTGGATCTGGTTAGTCCGCCATATGATAATTTTGGGTTGCAAATTTATATCTTTAAATGGAAGATTCTTAATTGGTGTGTCCAATGGCTATCTTAAGCGATAGAAGAAAGTATCCAAGATACCCGATTAATCTTCCTGTTTTTATCTTCTACGCAGAAAAGAGGGCTGTGGCCCACACTCTGGATGTGGGACTGGGAGGAATGAAAATATATACCGACAAGGCTTTCCCTTCCCGACGAGATTTTCTGTTTCAATTAGTTCTGCAACGAAAAACCATTTGGGTTAAGGGACGATTCGTTTTCGAACAAATTCAACCCGAATTGATGAATTTCTCGTGTATTAAGTTTGAAGAGATTACGAAAGAATGCATTTTTAATCTGAAGGAATTTCTCTCGCACTCGCAGAATTTTTTGAAAAAAGAGTGTCTTGATATGGAGGTTCGAATCCGAGAAAGGGAGGCCGCATTGGCGAAAGCCAACGAATTTTTGAAGATTGAGACCAATAAACGGAAGCGAGAAGAGCTGGTTATCAAGGAGGTGGGAGAGCGACTTGGGTATTTATCATCGTTATTTTCGGATGATCGAGAAAAAAGAATGAGAATGACCGTCCAGGAGCTTGATGACCGTATTGAGGCCTTGCTATTGGGGATTACCAATGGGCTTAAAAATATTCACATCCTTTTAAAGGAGGGGAATGTTGCTGACCCAGATCTCTTTTGAGCAGATCATTTTCAGCATTCAAAGCAATTATAAAGAGATCCGTAGGGTTCTGGAGAACTTAGGGCCATCCATTTTGGATGAACTCGGAATATTGGAGACTATTGGCTGGCAATGGCAGGAGCTTCAAAATATTTATTATGGAATCCAGAACGAAAAGGAGGAGGGTGTCCTGGAAGATTGCGGATCCGGCGAAATTTTGGGTTAGGTTGATAGCCCCTCTGCTATTAAATCTTCCAGCACTAATCCGAAACAAAATTTGGCTATCGAAATTTTTTTTTAACAGGAACTGATCTATTTTAGGAGGACGTTATGGAAAAACACGACGAAGGCATGGAAAAGCTTTTAACTATTGAAAAAACCATAACCGGAATGATTGATCTTCATCGGCTGGTTATTGATTTAAAGGATAGGGAAATCCACA
>CAWIRY010000074.1:0-15272 GCA_963838485.1 uncultured delta proteobacterium
AACGCTAAACGGTAGGCCCCGATGATTTCCTGGGTATCCTCTTTCCATAGAAAGAGATGGAGGTAAAAAGTGTCATATTCATCCAAATCCAGGGCCTTGCCGGTTCCTTCACCGGCCTGGCGGAAGGTAAGTTCCCGTAACCGGCCGATCTCACGCAGGAGATAGGGAATCTGGGCCGCCTGGGCAAAGGCCACCTTGTATTCGCCGTGCAAAATCAAGGTTTGTTTCGAGGGAAGATTGCGGATCTCTTCCCTCAGAAAATTGTTGATGGTGGCGGAAATTATGGGCTTGAGCGGGGTTTCTTTTTTAGACTTGAGGAGCTTCGGCTTGCCGTTCCTTGGGCCCGGTGGGCGATGTTCAAGCATATAAGTCCGCTGGCGCAAATAACTAATCCTGTCCTGGCCGGAGGTGAGAAAGGCCAGATCATTATAGAAGATTAAACGGCCGATCCGAATTTCAATCTCTTTCCTTTGTTTGTTTAGCAACTCCCTGGGCAGCAGGGCTGTCCTTAACCTGGGGTGGATAAGCCCGGCGATCTGAAAAAGAGGACCGTTCGATCCTTTTATATAAACAGGGAGAATAGAAGCTTTTGTCTTCATGGCCAGACGGGCGATAGTCTCGCTCCAGGGCGGATCGATAATCTTCCGCTGGCTAAAATGGAAATGGGCCACTTCTCCGGCAGGAAAGACACCTAACATCGCTCCTTCCTGTACCCATTGGATCGCTTCCCTAAGGGCTCTGATGTTTCTGCCATTAGAATCTTTTCCATGAAAAGGATCGACGAAGATAAAAAGATCGGATAATTCCGGTAGGCCTGCCAATAAAAAGTTAGCCATTATTTTTATGTCGTTTCTCCTGGAGCGGAGCAAAGAGGCCAGGATAATCCCTTCGATACCGCCGAAGGGATGATTCATGACGGCTATCACTGGTCCTTTTTGAGGAATTCGCTGAAGATCTGTTTCATTAATTCGATAGTGAATATGAAGGGTTTTTTCAACATTGGTCAAAAATTGACGGACATCCAAGGTTTTTTCAATTTCCCGGTACAGGCTGTTGATTCGGCCGAAGAGAAGGGCTTTTTCCACCGGGGCTTTGACCATGGGGAATAGTTTTCGTCGCAGGGGGTCTTTAAATTGAGGATTTAGTTGCAACAAGGGTTGCTCCAAGTCTATTCTGACCATAAACACCTCCTGTTATGATGAAATTTAAACTCCTTATGCCAAAGTTTTATGACAATTCCAGGGTGGCCGGGTTACATTTGGATAAAATTTGAGGGGAAAAAATTTAACAGAAAAGTAACACAACTGTCGTTAAGTTTTGAGTAAAAATTCCGATAGTGATTGAGAGCCGATAACTAAAGCACCTCTGAGAGGAGAACGTAATGGTTGATAAAAAATGGGAAGCCTCTGCTGAAAAGATTGATTATGCTTTTCAGCCCATTGTCAATATTCATACCGGGATATGCTACGGAGTTGAAGCCCTGATGAGGGGCCAGGAGAAAGCTGGGTTTGAATCCATAGAAGGGTTTTTTGATACCGCCTCTGAAAATAAATGTCTCTTTGGGGTGGATTTATTGTTACGGGAGAGGGCCATAAAGAAGTTTTTCTCCGTCGAATTCCACCAAAAATTAAAATTATTTTATAATCTGGATAACCGGGTGCTCTTGATGCCTGACTACAGTCCCGGGATTACTTCCGAATTGTTGGCCAGATACGGGATTCCCCATAGTTCCTTTTGCTTCGAGATATCGGAAAGACATGAGCTCGTTTTCGGTCTGGAAATGAAAAAGGCCTTTAATGCCTACAAGCAGCAAGGCTACCAGATAGCCATTGACGATTTTGGGACCGGCTTTTCGGGTCTGCAATTACTTTACCATTCGGAACCGGATTTTATCAAAATAGACCGGTTTTTTATCGCCGATATTGAAAAGGACCCCAGGAAGAAACTCTTTGTTTCCAATATCATCAAACTGGCCCATATCTTAGGGATTTAGGTTATCGCCGAAGGAATTGAAACGGAGAAGGAATTTTTTGTTTGTCATGATATAAGTTGTGATTTCGTCCAGGGTTATCTCATCCATCGGCCGACCCAGGATGTCTCCGAAATTAGATATCAATATGAAGGGGTCGCTGAATTCAATAGAAAGAATTTAAGAAAAACCAAATCCGACGAGAGGTTGATTTACAATCAGATGGAATATATCGAACCCGTTTGCTATCCCGAGCATTCCGTACCCTTTCTTTTTGAAACCTTTCGGAAACCGGATTCCAAGAACTTCGTGCCGGTGGTCAACAAGAACCACGAACCCTTGGGGATCGTTCGGGAAAAGGATTTAAAAGACTATGTCTACTCCCCTTACGGGAAGGAATTGATCAAGAATCAAAGATTGGGAATAACCCCTCTGAACTTTCTTACCAAGACGCCCATATCGGACATCAGCACCGAAATTGAGCAAATCCTGGAAATCTGCACCAGGGATAAAAATTGTGAAGCCATCATTGTCACCGAGAACGGCAAGTATATCGGATTTCTGAGTATGTTTGCTTTGCTCAACCTGCTGAATGAAAAAAACCTGGCTATTGCCAGGGATCAGAACCCGCTCACCAAACTTCCGGGAAATACGATCATCAACGCCCATATGGCTGATTATCTGGGGAACGGCCAGGAGAAACAGATGTTCGTTTATTTTGATTTCGATTATTTTAAACCGTTTAATGATCGATACGGTTTTCGAAGAGGCGATAGGGCCATACTGCTCTTTGCGGACATCCTCAAAGAGATTTCCCATAGGTACCAGATGTTTGTCGGACATATAGGCGGGGATGATTTTTTCGCCTCGGTTAATTTGGATAATGATCATGAAGATTACTACATCGGTATCATACAGGGGATCGTCGATAAGTTTCGAGAAGATGTTGTCAATCTCTATGATACTGAGGACAAGGAGGCCGGGTATATATTGTCCAAAAACAGGGAAGGGGAATGGGGCAAAGTGCCTTTGCTCTCGGTGAGCGCCGCCGTCATGATCTTAGGAGACGGGACAAAGAATCATTCTCTGGAAGAAATAGCCCAAACCCTGGCGTCGATCAAACAAATCGCTAAAAAAGCAGCCAGGAAGGTGGCCGTTCACAACGTGGGACAGCAGAACAAAGGCCTTCATCGGGCCGCTTGAGAGTTGAATCAGCCCCTTTTAATCCTGTTGTTGGTGTTTGATCACTTTCCCTTCGATCATGTAAATCACATCCTCGGAGATATTGGTGGAAAGATCGGCGGTGCGTTCCAGGTTACGGGCTATTTTTAAGAGGTGAAGGGCCCGTTCGATCGTTGTCGGGTCTGAAATCATGTAGGTGATCAGTTCTCTTAAGATCTGCGAAGCCAAATCATCAACAAATTGGTCCCGGTCACAGACACTGACGGCCATGTCCGGGTCTTCATTGATAAAGGAGCTGACGGCGTCCCTGAGCATGTCGATCGTAGCCTCGGCCATCCTGGGTATATCGAGCAAAGGCTTGACCAAGGGTTGGGTGATGAGAAAAAGACCGCTTTCAGCGGTATTGACGGCATGATCGGCAATCCGCTCCAGGTCATTGTTGATTTTCAGGCTCATTAAGACGGTCCTCAGGTCCTTGGCCTTAGGCCCGAATTGGGCGATAATCGTGGTACACATCTCATCAATCAGGATTTCGGTCTCATTGGCTTTTTTCTCGCTTATTTCTATGACCTTAAGGAGCAAAGCCTGGTCGTTCCTCAACAGGCCTTGTATACTTTCGTCGATCATCCTTTCCACAAAAATGGCATAGCCGATCAAGGTCTTTCTGAGTTCGGCAATTTTTTCTTCCAACATACTTCCCCCTATCAACCGAATTTCCCGGTTAAATATTCTTCCGTCCTCTTGTCTTTGGGAACGGTAAACATCGTTTTCGTAGGACCATATTCTATTAGTTCCCCTAAGTAGATAAAGGCCGTAAAATCGGAAACCCGTGCGGCCTGGGCGATATTGTGGGTCACCAGGAGCATGGTCACGGTTTTTTTCAGGTCGGCAATCAATTCCTCGATGTGAGAAGTGGATTTCGGGTCCAAAGCGGAAGTCGGCTCGTCTAATAAAAGGATTTCAGGATTCATGGCCAGGGCCCGGGCGATGCAAAGCCTTTGTTGCTGGCCCCCGGACAGGAAGGTCCCCTTTCGGTGGAGGGAATCCTTGACTTCGTTCCATAAGGCCGCCCCTTTGAGGGACCGTTCGACGATTTCTTCGGTTTCCGCTCGGCGAAGACGAAACCCGTTGAGTTTATAACCGGCGATGACGTTATCATAGATGCTCATGGTCGGAAAGGGGTTCGGTTTTTGGAAGACCATGCCGATTTTTCTTCGGAGTACGATCGGTTCCATGGCGTAGATATCTTTATTCCGCAAGTACATCTTTCCGTCGATGGTGGCACCGGGAATCAGCTCATGCATCCGGTTGATGCAGCGGATGATGGTGGTTTTGCCGCAACCCGAAGGTCCCATAAGGGCGGTGACGCTATTGTCGATGATTGAAAGGTTGACATCTTTCAATACCCGGTTTTCTCCGTAGCCGGCGGAAAAGTTTTCAATTTTCAGGACATTTACAATTGTATTTTCCATCTCTTTGATACTCTCCGGGCGATGAGGTTAAACATCAAGACCAAACCCACCAGGATAAAAGAAGCCCCCCAGGCAAAATTGTGAAATTCCGGATAGGGGCTGGTGGCATAATAAAAGATGAGATGCGGCAAAGACTCCATGGGTTTGAAAAGATTCCAATTTAAAAAGGGATTGCCGAAAGAGGTAAAAAGCAAAGGGGCGGTTTCCCCGGTGACCCGGGCGATACTTAACAAGATGCCGGTCACTATGCCGCTCATCCCCGCCGGCAGAATGACTTTTAAAATAGCCTTATGATAAGGCACCCCGAGGGCCAGGGCGGCCTCCTTCAGGTGATAAGGGATGAGCTTCAAGGTCTCTTCGGTGGACTTAATGATCACCGGGATCATCATCATACTCAGGGCCATGGACCCGGAAAACAAGGAGAAGCTCTTCAGGGGCCTGACGATCCAGGTGTAGGCGATGATGCCGATGACGATCGACGGCGTTCCCTGCAGGATTTCAACGCACACCTTCACCGTCCGGGAGAGTGCCCCCCCCCTTTTTTCCGACAGGTAGATTCCCGCGGCTATTCCAACCGGCACGGAGAAGAGACTTGAGAGTAGAATAAGAAAGAAGGTGCCCACGATGGCGTTAAAAACCCCGCCCCCTATTTCCCCCATGGGCCGGGGGACTTGGGTGAGGAAGGCCCAATTGATGGAAGATATTCCATTCTTCGCGATGTAGAAAAGGATCAGGAGCATGGGCGAGATGGAAAGAAAGGAGAGGACCACGATGAGCCACTTAAAGAAGGCATTTTTAAAAATGCGCCAGGTCGTATTCGATTCCATCAGGTGACTTCTCTTTCCGCCGCAATGCTGAATTTCTTGATGATGTATGTCCCGATGAGATTAACCGCCATGGTGACCAGAAACAGCACCAGGGCGATATTGATTAACGAGGCGACATAAACGGTCGTTGTGGCTTCGGTAAATTCATTGGCGATGACGCTGGCCATGGTATTGGCCGGATCAAAAATGCTGTGGGGGATGCTGTTCCGGTTGCCGATCAGCATGGTCACGGCCATGGTTTCTCCCAGGGCCCTTCCCAGGGAAAGTAAAACACCGGCGATGATCCCTGAGCGGGCGTAGGGCAGGACGATCTTTTTGACGACCTCATACCGGGTGGCCCCGAGGGAAAAGGCGGCCTCTTTGAGATCGGCCGGGGCCAGGGCAATGACCTCCCGGCCGATGGAGGCCGCATAAGGGATGACCATAATGGCCAGGATCAGCGAGGCAGTGAAAAGACCGACCCCTTCCCCGAGCACGCCCAGTTTTATTTGCATTTCCCGAACGATCGGGACGAGTACGAACAACCCCCACAGCCCATAAATAACCGAAGGGATACCGGCCAGGACCTCGATGGAGCTTTTCAGAAAGGAAGAGAGTGCACCTTCCTTAAAATACTCCCCAAGAAAAACAGAGATGGCCACGGAGAAAGGGATCGAGATGAGTAAGGCCAGAAAAGAGGTTAATATAGTTCCCACCAGAAAGGGCAGGGAGCCGAATTGTTCGGTAACCGGATTCCAGAGTCGGGTGATAAAAAAGGAAAAGCCGAAAACCTTGACGGAAGGCCAGGCGGCGATCAGCAGGGTAATAAAAATACCCGTGAGCAGGGCAACGACCAAGTAGGCGAAAAATGATAAAAAGTTCGAAAATCGTTTTTCGGACTTGTCGATGACCCAGGTGTTGTTGTTTGTTTCCTTCATTACAGTAATTTAATTATGTTTTCAAAGGGATTCAAGGGGTCGACAATTCCAGCCCTTATGGAAATTTCATTAGGGGCCGGCCTGAAGCCGGCCCCTAATGAAAAAAAACTGGGAAATACTTTCGTTGTAAAAGTCTTTATTTTAAAACCGGTTTCCCATTATAGGTCATCTCATGGACAAGCTTGTTTGCCTTGGCAAAGGCATCCTTGGAGAGGGGGGCATAACGCAAGGGTTCTGCATATCTCTGTCCGCCGGTGATGACCCAATGTATTAATTTGGCCAGGGTTTCCGCTTTTTCCAGGGTTCTCCCACCATAATTTTGCTCTTTGTAGAAGATCAGGTAGGTGAAACCGGCGATGGGGTATCCATTGGGGGCATCGGTATCCGTCAAGGAGATATGCATATCATCCGGCAATTTGGTGTTGGCCGCGAGACTGGTCGACTCGAGGGTCGGTTCAATGAATTTACCGGCCTTATTCTTTAAATCGGCCATAGGCATGTTGTTTTGCAGGGTATAGATCAATTCCACATAACCCAGCGAACCGGGGATCTGCTTGATCAGCCCGGCGACCCCGGGATTGCCCTTGCCCCCGAGTCCAACCGGCCAATTCAGCGAGGTCCCCATGCCGACTTTTTCTTTCCATTCCGGGCTGACTTTGCAAAGATAGTCGCTGAAAATATTGGTCGTACCGCTGCCGTCGGAACGATGGGCCACGCTTATGGCCAGGTCAGGAAAGTGCACCCCCGGGTTTACGGCTGCAATCCGGGGATCAGTCCATTTTGTGATTTTCCCAAGATAGATGTCGGCAATTAAATCCGGGGTAAATTTGAGCTTGGGGTTACCTTGCAGGTTGTAAGAAATAACCACCGAGCCGAGGCAGGTGGGGACATGAACAATCGGGGCCGGGGCCGCTTTGAGTTGAGCATCGGTCATAAAAGCATCCGTGCCGCCGAAGTCTACCACCTTGCTGTCGAGTTGTTTGATCCCCCCCCCGGAGCCGATCCCCTGGTAGTTGATCTTGACTTTGAATTGATTGTAGTATTCATAGAACATTTTTGAATAGAGGGGTTGTGGAAAGGTTGCCCCCGCACCCAGCAACTCCATGTCGGCTGCCCGGGAAGCAGTCGCCATTCCAAAGACCAACAAACCAACCAGTAAAAAGAATTTAAAAAAACGTTTCATTTCAATTTCCTCCTTAAGATTTGTGATAAATTTTAGCTACTATGCAGGTTCAACGTTAAGGGAATATGGCTTTCAGGTTAATTTTTTGTAACAAAAATAAATACCCATTCAAACCTTTATGAACTCGTAAAAAGTCACTGAAACCCGTGCTGCGTCATTCTGGCGAAAGCCGGAATCCAGTATTTTTGACCAGTTATAAATTTCCTGGACCCCGGCTTTCGCCGGGGTGGCGACTTTTTACTGGTTCATCAACCTTAAAACGGTAACCCACGCCCCTGACCGTTTCGATTAGATTTTGTTGAAGGCCCAACTTGATCCGGATTCTTCGGATGTGGGTATCGATAGTCCGGGAATAACCCTCAAAGGAATAGCCCCAAACCCGATCCAACAGAATTTCTCTGGTTTGGACTCTTCCGCGGTTTTGCATAAGATAAACCAAAAGGCGGAATTCGGTGGCCGTCAATTCCAGGACCTTTTCTCCCAATTTGGCGGTATGGGCTTCCAGGTCCAGGACCAGGATATCGGCCATAAGGAAGGAGGGGGTTATCTGTTTCTCCCGGCGGTCCAAAAGCTTTTGAATACGCAGGATAATTTCCCGGATGCTGAAAGGCTTAACGACATAGTCATCGGCACCCAATTCAAGACCGACCACCCGGTCCATTTCTTCTCCTTTGGCCGTAACCATCATAATGGGGATGTGTTGCAGGGCCGAATCCCGTTTCATTTGGCGGCAGACTTCCAGGCCGCTTAAGCCCGGCAGGAGAAGGTCCAGGAGGGCCAGGTCGGGTAAATGTTTTTTGGCCATCAAGAGGGCTTTTTCCCCGTCTTCGGCCTGAACGGTTTGGTAGCCGACCTTTTCAAGATTAAACCTGATCAACTCCGAAATATCCGGATCGTCTTCGACAATAAGGATTTTGGGCTTGGCCATCGTACGAATTATTTTGTCTGTTCATTTTATTCCTGTCCATGATCAAATAAGTTTTTAATTCAAACACCTTTTCGTTACAGGATGGTGACGGGAAAGTTATATTTGCGTTACCGATGAAATAAGGATAGGCCATTCTCATCAATGGCGGCCAATCCTATTCATCTTCCCGTAATCTTTCCTGTGTCATAAAAAAAACCAAAACCTGGAATCGGTCAATGACTTTCAAAATTTTTAATGAAAGGAGGTGAGCGCCATGAAACGCCTACTTGCCGTCATATCGGGGCTTGTGTTGGCGGTCCTGATCGTCATGGGGGGATTCCTGACCCAGTCCGGTGTCCTCCCGATAAAAAGTACTGATGCGGCAGGGTTTGCCGAGCTGTTAAAAATTTCTTTTGAGTCTGTTGTCAAGGAAAAGTTTTTAACCGATCCGGTAAATTCCTTGACGGCAGGACATGGAAATGAAAGCGATCCCCTTGTTTATGAGGTTGCTATTGCCAAGACCGATCCGGAACAAAAGGAGGGCGAAGATCATGAAGACGAAAACAAAGAGAATATTAAGGATGAGAAGAAAAAATAGGCCTGAGGGGCGGAAATATTTTCGCCCATTGATAAAAAGGATAAATAGGGCTATTTTTATAATGACGGATGATGAGTTTGGCGGGCCTGTTTCCTTATAGCTGTTATTATTCCGCTCACTTATAAAGGGTCTCAAAATAATGTCAATATAAGCCCCCTCGCCCTCTCCCTTGTCTGCGTGCAACGCACAGGCAGGCACCAGGGGAGAGGGAACCCAATTAACTTCCTCTTCCTTGATAAGGAAGGATTGAAGTGGGAGTAGTTAATTGTCAAGACTATTGTGAGACTGTTAATAAAAGAGAGGAAAGGGGTTCCATAAATATTGAAAATTCCTATTTGATCTGGTCGATCATCCTGGCGGGTTTTGGAGGCTGTGCCCATTATCAGGCCAAGCCGCTCAATACCCGGCCGACCTTATATTATCTGTTATCTTCGAAAAAACCCATTATTAAATCATCGAATTCAGGGGGATGATCTACCATGCGCTTGTTGATCGTTGAAGACGAAAAATCCCTGGCCGACATCCTTAAAAAGGGGTTGGAAGAAGAAGGCTATGCAGTCGATGTGGCTTATGACGGCGAAGAAGGTCTTTTTATGGCCGAAAATGAGACATCCGACCTGATCATCCTGGATATTATGTTGCCCATTATAGATGGGATAACCATTCTAAAAAATGTCCGCCAAAAGGGAATCCTTACACCGATGCTGATGCTGACGGCCAAAGACACCATCATCGATAAAATAACGGGGCTGGACAACGGCGCTGATGACTATCTGACCAAACCTTTTTCTTTTGACGAACTTTTGGCCCGAGTTCGAGCCTTAGTGCGTAGAAATTCCCAATTAGGCACCTCGACGATCACGATAGAAGATTTGGTGATCGATATGGCCGCTCACCAGGTCAATCGGGGAGGAAATGCTGTGGCGCTTTCGTCCAAAGAATATGCCCTCCTGGAGTATATGGCCATCCACAAAAACAAAGTCCTCAGCCGGACCGTTTTAACGGAACATATTTACGCCCAGGATTTTGACCTTGACAGCAATGTCATCGATGTTTTTATCAACCGTATCCGAAACAAAATAGACAAAGGGTTCGACAAAAAACTCATCCACACCCTGCGAGGCGCCGGGTATCTGTTAAAAGGATAAGATGTTTTCTTCCATTCGGCTAAAAATCATCCTATTCTATCTGGCCGTCCTGTTGATCCTTCTATCAGCCTTGGGGGTATTCCTGTCTTTGAGCCTTCATAAGGTGGTCCATAACGCGATTGACTCGGAACTGCGTTCCAGGGCCGAGGACTTGGCCCTGCTCATCAGTAACGAGGCGGGTGAAACGGAAGCCAACTTTTCCAAGGAGGTGATGGGGGAATATAATTTACCAAAATCAAAAAGTTATTTTCAAATACGCCGGTTAGACGGCACTACCTTGGAAAAATCAGCCTCTTTAAAAAAACGTCAACTTCCTTTTTCGGAAAAAACAATCCAGACCGGTTTTCAGACCTTTCTTTTAAACGGGTCCCCGACCAGGCTTATCAATTTTCATGTGGCCAGGAAGCCCAATATCATTTATAAGGGGGAACCCGAAGATCAGCTCACGATCCAGTGCGCTAAAGACATCAATGACCGGATAGAACTATTAGAAGAATTCAATTTTATTCTTTCCTTGTCCATTTTTTCTATTTTGGCGATTTCCGCCTTCGGCGGTTTTTTTATCGCCCATAAGGCCCTGATCCCGGTAAAGGAAATATCAAAAACCATAGACCGGATTTCAGAATCCAACCTCTCCGAACGAATCACGGTGGAGAACATCCCCGCGGAATTAAAACAACTGGCCCTTTCCTTTAACCGCACCTTTAACCGTCTCGAACGGTCATTCATTCGTCAAAGACAATTTGCGGCCGATGCCTCTCATGAACTTCGGACGCCGCTGTCAGTCATTAAGAGTCAGTGCGAAATTACGCTCAGGCGGGAAAGGGAGGCCGGTGAATATCAAAAGGCCCTCAAGGACATCGAACAGGCGGCGGCCCTCATGTCGGAAATAATTCGAAAGCTCCTGGCCATCGCGCGCCTGGGGGCCGATAAGGAAGTCCTTAAGATTGAAACCATAAGGCTCGACGAAATCGTTCGGGAATCGGTAAAGCTGTTGACTCCGGTGGCGGAACAGAGAGGCATCATGATAAAGAATTCTTTTAGCAGCCCTGTTTCGTTTCCCGGGGACCGGGCCTTACTGGTGGAGTTATTCGCCAATCTTATAGAGAATGCCATCAAGTACAATGTCCTCCAGGGGCAGATCACCCTTTCCTGTAGACAAGAATGGCCCTGGTTCGTTTGTGAGATAATAGATACCGGCATCGGCATTCCCGGTGAAGACCTGGAGCGGATCTTTGACCGCTTTTACCGTATAGATAAATCCCGTTCGAAAAAAATCGGCGGCAGCGGCTTAGGCCTGAGTATCTGCAATGAAATAGTCAAGCGGCACGGCGGTAGAATTGAAATCAAAAGTCGCTTAGGCTTCGGGACTACGGTATCGGTCTATTTTAAGCTTTGACGGACTGATTCCTTTTGTGGCTTGCGAACGCCGGTCCTGATCAAGCCCTTCCCATCTTTTTCAGTCTGACCCGGCGGCGAAGCTGGGCCATAATCAAGGCCCCCACTCGCAATGCCGAATAATTATCTTATGAAATCGATAAATTCCCTTGATCTGAATTTTCTATTGACAGTCCTCCACCATAGATGTAAATTCTTAAATTAAGAAATTAAGAAAGGAGGTTTCTATGTCACTGGTAAAGGTAAAGCGGTTCGCTCAGGTGACGATCCCCGCCGATATCCGCAGAAAAGCCCATATCGACCAGGGCGATATTGTTGAGATGGCTTATGAGGCCGGACATATCATTATCACACCGAAAAGGGTTTCAGATAAAACCGTGGATTGGGTCCGGAAATTCGACGAAGCCCTCGGGAGCGTACGGAAGGCGGCGAAAGGGGAGGGCATTACCGCCAAGACTATCGATGAGGCTGTAAAGACCACCCGGCGGAGGCCTGCCCGTTGAGGGCGGGTATTGATACCAATATTTTTCTGGCCGGACTGCTCAATGCCGAGGGCGGCTTTGCGAAGATCATCCGCGCTTTCCGGGATGGGGAATTCGAACTTGTTGTCACCCATGAGGTATTTGATGAATATGTCCGAGTTCTTCACCTGTTCGATAACGCTATACCCGCAGCTAAAAGTGAGGAACTGCTTGAACTGGTTTTTGAAAAGGCCGCCAAAGTGAGACCGGCGGCAGCCGGAGACTTGTGCGCGGATGCCGATGACGAAAAGTTTATCTCCGCCGCCTTATCCGGGCAGGCGGCCTTTATCGTAACTAAAAATAAAAAACATTTTCCCAAGGATGTCTCTTCACTCAAGATCGTGACTGTCCGGGAGTTCCTGCGGGAGGTTGAGCGAAAGCGGAATGAGGGGACACAAGGGAGTCCTGACAATCAAAAACTAAAAGACCGGCAATATAAAAATGGTTGTAAAATTTGTTAAGGATTTAATGGGGATATGGGTATAGTTGGGCATCCCGAAAGGGATGGACAAGATAAAGAACAAGGATCTAAATAGTGTCCATCCGGAAAAGGCAATGTTCCGGATGGAGCGGTCAGCCGTCAGCTTTTAGCTATCAGCAAAATCCTTTACCATTAACGGGTTAGCTGAATGCTGATTGCTGAATGCTGTAAGCTTCATACGGAAATTCGAATTTCCGGATGAGAACTAAATAGATGAATTCCGATTTACAAAATAAAATGGAAAAAGCCATATGACAAACCCGTTAATCAGGACCATACTGAAGGAATCCGGCTTCAAAAAGGAAATAAAAAAATCTTGAGGCTCTTAGGAATCAGAATCCTTATGAAGAGTGCCCCTCGATCTTCAGGGGCTTACCGCTCATGACTGCCCCTCATGGTTTTGCCATTGTCATACCGACATTCAATCACGGGGGACAGATCCGGGGCGTAGTCGAGTCTGGATAGGGACCGTTCCCGCGACAGACGTTCCGATTACGGACCAATGGTTCATCAGTCTCCGCCCCTTGAAAGGAACTGCGGGAGCTCCGCACGGGTCAAACAGTTTCGAGCCCCCCCGCCGAAGCGCAGCGTCGTCTCGACCAGGTTCGGGTGCGACAAGTGCTCTCGCATCTTCGGCACCGAGAGCGGCCGTCGGATTCACCTCGCCCGGATGCACTAGAAGTCGCCAAGCAAGGGTCCCGGAAGAAAGAAGGCCGCTGAGCGTACGTTCCGAGAGCCGTTGCGCGTAAAGGTCAGCGGGGACACCGCCGAGCGAAACCGGGTGAGCGCCATCGCCGGGCTCATTCTCCAAGCGTTCGAAGACGCCAAGCAGGGAGATGGTCCCGGACGTGGCCCTTCAAATCGCCGGGACGGTCAACCTGGTGTTCCTGAAGGGCGTGGACCGCGTGGACGACAAGGGCCTCGGACGGGAGGAGTCGGTGCTGCACAACTGGCGGCGGGAGGCGGAACCGGTTCACGCCCAATTTGAAGGTGTTGGTGCTCGAAAGCGGCGCGGCCCGGCATAATTTGCGCAAACAGATTCCGCAGCACGATTTGATTGTAACGAACTACGCGCTCCTGCGGCGCGATCTGGAAGGAGGCCGGGGACAAAGTTCGCGTTCCGCGCGGCGATTCTGGATGAGGCGCAGTTCATCAAAAATCCCGGCGCGCAGGTCACGCAATCGGTCAAGCAGCTCAAGTCCAAGCATCGCCTCGCGCTGACGGGCACGCCGCTCGAAAACCGGCTGCTGGATTTGTGGAGCATCGTGGATTTCATCCAGCCAAACTACCTTGGCAATCAGGAGCAATTTGCCGACACCTATGAACCGCGCGCCCAGGTGGTGGACGAAACCGCGCCGGTGGAACCGCCGGCGCGCGGCGAGAAAACCGAATCCGTCCAGCGCATCGCGCGCAAACGGCTCTCCGCACGGTTGCGCCCGTTGCTGCTGCGCCGCTTGAAGAAACATGTCGCCAAGGATTTGCCGGATCGCATCGAACAACGGCGCGATTGCCCGCTCGGCGACGAGCAACGGAAAGTTTACCTGGCCGAACTGCGCCGCAGCCGCGACCAGATCATGAACGCCGTAAAGGAGCAAGGGTTGAACAAGAGCAAGATGCACGTGCTGGCCGCGCTCACGCGCTTGCGCCAGGTCTGTCGCCACCGCGGCTCGTCGGCAGCGACACTGCGTCCGGCAAGACCGAAACGCTCTTCGAGTTGCTCGACCCGCTGATCGCCGAAGGCCAGAAGGCTCTGGTCTTCAGCCAGTTCGTGCAGATGTTGAACCTGCTGCAAAAGGAATGTCACGAGCGGCAAATCACCACGCATATCCTCACCGGCCAGACGAAAGACCGGCAGCAGGTCGTCAACGCGTTCAGGGCGACACCAGCCCGGCGTATTTCGTTGAGCCTGCGCGCGGCAGGCACGGGTTTGAATTTGACGAATGCCAGTTACGTGGTGCTGTACGATCCGTGGTGGATCCGCCGGTGGAAGCGCAGGCCATTGACCGCTCGCATCGCATCGGCCAGACCCAAACGGTGAACGCCTACCGCCTCATCGCTCCCGGCACCGTCGAGGAAAAAATCTGGGAACTGCAGCAGAGCAAGGCGCAGACGATCGCCGACGTGCTCGGCGAGGAAGGTTTCGCGCGCAGCCTCACCACGACGGATCTGGAGTACCTGTTCGCGGAGGATTGAACTTTGGAGTGCGGCGACACGTCGCCGCTTTCCTCGACGCGACATGTCGCGTCGAACCAAAGCGCGGACATGTCCGCGCACTCCAAATTCGCCTTCCGAATTCCGCAGGGGCACTTGTCGCGTCCCCCTGAGGCGGGACGGACGGGGAACTCTTTTCTCGTGTATTCAGTTTGGGATGGACGATTGGGGAGCGCACGCGCCTGGCACGGGGACAGGACATGGTTGACACGAGGGAGACAGGACATGGTTTACACTTTCAGTTTGATTAGGTGTCGGTTCCAACGAGCTGGGCGCATTCCACCGGGGTCCCGATCGTGAAGCTGACCGATGAGCAATTCGCCCAAATAGGTCGCGTACAAACTGGATTGCAGCGGTTGGAGCCCCACCGTCTGTCCGACAAAGGCCCGTCCAATGAAACGCAAGCGTCCCTTCCATTTGATATGCCCGCGATTGCGCACACGTCGTTCAAGTTCCTT
>CAWIRY010000075.1:0-5403 GCA_963838485.1 uncultured delta proteobacterium
AAAGGTTGAGGGACGGGAATAATCAATGTGTGGGTGTCTGGGGAGGCAGATAGAGCGTAAACCGTGATCCCCGGCCGGGTTCACTTTGCACGTCCACCAATCCTCCATGGGCCTGGATGATGGCTCTGACCGAGACTCAGTCCAAGACCAAGCCCACGGCGGGAACGGCTCTTATCAACCCGGTAGAGGCGATCCCAAATCTTGGGTATTTCTTCGGGCGGAATGCCTTCTCCGGTGTCTTTAACTTCAATGACCACCCCTTCCCCGCTGGGGTGGGCGCTGAGGTCTACCCGGCCTCCCCGTGGGGAAAATTTGATGGCATTGTCCAGCAGATTGGCCAAAACCTGGCGCATCCGGTTTGAATCGACCGGCCAGCAAAGCTCCGGGGGGCATTCCGAACAAATGGTTATGCCCTTGTCTTCGGCGACATAATCATAAAGTCCCAGAGTATCTTCAAACAGGGCGGAGAGGTTGACCTCATCTACCTTAAGTTCCATTACTCCGGTCTCGGCTTCGGAGATATCCATAAGGGTATTGATCAAAGTAATAATCCGCTCTGACTCTTCCGCACAGTCCATAAGGGCCTCACGAAGGGTATGGGCCCCCCGATCCCCCTGCAACGCCACTTCAACCACCCCCCTCAGTCTGGTGATGGGGGTGCGTAAATCATGGGCCACGTTATCCAGAGACGCCCGCATGCCGTTTATGAGAGTCTCGATCCTTTCCAGCATGCCGTTAAAGAGTGTGCTAATTTCCTGGAGCTCATTTCCGGTAAGATTTTCCGGAATGCGGGCCTGCATCTTTCCCGTATCGACGATGAGGCGGACCGCATCGATGAGGTTGTAGAGGGGCCTTAGGGCACGAGAGGAAAGGAAGACGCCTCCGGCAAAGCTCAGGAGGATGATCGGTATCATGATCCCGGCAAAGATTTCCCGGAAACGTTCAAGCAGTATTTCCCGATTCTTCACACTCTTGCCGACCTGCAGTAAAGAACCGTCAGGCAGATGAGTCGACCGGACCTCTGTGGCGTAGTCGCCTTTTCCCATTATCAAGTCTATCCATCGGGCATGCAGATTATGTTCCTCGAGATACTGGTAATCAAAGGCCGTTTCTGTTTTGGGCACACTTAAGTAACGGGTGATATTGCCGGGTCCGGCAATACGAACGAAAAAAGTAATTCTCCTATCTACCTGTCTATCCCGCCCGATCTCATCATCGAGCCCTTTGATCCCCCTGGTTTCGTATTGGCTGACATATTCCTCGAGCTTGGCGGAGAGAATTTCCCGGTCCTTCCGGTCAACGTATGAGGAAAGCAGAAAATAAATAAGGCCGAAAACCAACATGGAGCTCAGAGGAAAAAGGATTGAATACCAGATGGTAATCCTGAAAGAGATGGACTTCCGTAGGTGGTTAAGTGACTTTAAGAACATAGCCGATTCCACGGATGGTGTGGATGATCTTATCGCTAAAGCCCTTGTCGACCTTATTCCGCAGACGACAGGCCAGCACATCCACGACGTTGGTCTGCGGATCGAAGTGGTAGTCCCAAACTTGATCGAGGATCATGGTCTTGGAGACCACCTTCCCGGCATTGCGCATCAGATATTCAAGGAGGCTGAACTCCCGGGGCTGGAGATCGATCTTCTTCCCTGATCGGGTGACCTCGCGGCTGAGAAGATCAAGCACAAGATCCCCGGCGGTCAGGCGACTCAAAGGAGGAGTACTGCCTCCCCTTCGGATGAGGGCCTGGATGCGGGCCAGAAGTTCCACAAAAGAAAAGGGCTTGGTCAAATAATCATCACTTCCGACCTGGAGTCCCCGCACCCGGTCATCCACCGATTGCTTGGCGCTCAGGATGATTACCGGCGTATTGATATTCTGTTGCCTCAGTTTTTCAATAAGAGTCAGACCGTCCAGCTTCGGGAGCATGATGTCAATCACCGCGGCATCATAAGGCAAGGTGGTAGCCATATGAAGGCCGTCTTCGCCGTCGGCCGCGCGGTCAACCACAAAGCCGGCCTGCTTGAGTCCTTGGGCAACGAAGGAAGCGATCTTGGTATCATCTTCGACCACGAGAATTCGCACAGTTAAATTCCTCCCGAACCACTTTCATGGCCCTTCGTTTTATTACGACGGGGCAAAAAAAAGATTTATAACTATAATCGTTTTTTGCAACTTAGTCAAAAAATCAGGTTTATCGTTCCAGGGAAAAGAACCAGTATCGGATGGGCACGGATCAGGAGATCCCATATTCCTTAATTTTGTTTTGAAGGGTCTTTCGGGTCACGCCAAGGATCAAGGCGGCCCTGGTCCGATTTCCTCCGGTCTGCTCAAGGGTTTTTAGGATTACCTCTTTTTCCATCTCTTTCAGAGAGGAGCCGATGGGGCTCGTCGGTTCCTCTTCGCCTTCTTGCAAGGCTTTAAGCTCCAGAGGGAGATCCTGGAAAAGGATTATATCCCCACGGCTCATGATCACCATCCTTTCCATGATATTTTCAAGCTCCCGCACATTCCCCGGCCACGGATAGCGAACCAAGGCGTCGATAACTCGCGGCTCAAGGCCTTTGATCGCCCTGTTATTTTTTTGGCTATAAATCTTCAAAAAATGATCCACCAGGAGAGGGATATCCTCTTTTCGGTTTCTCAAGGTGGGAAGGGTGATCGGCACCACATTGAGCCGATAATAAAGATCCTCCCGAAATCGGCCTTCCTTGACTTCCGCATCCAAATCCTTGTGGGTGGCGGTAATAATCCTCACATCCACTGAAATGGGTTTGGTGCCGCCGACGGCCTCGAATTCTTTTTCCTGGAGGACCCTCAATATCTTCGCTTGCGTGGCTGGAGACATCTCCCCGATTTCATCCAGAAATAACGTTCCGCCGTCCGCCAGTTCAAACCGTCCTTTTTTTTTGGCCAGGGCCCCGGTAAAAGCCCCCTTTTCATGGCCGAAGAGTTCGCTCTCTAAGAGGGTTTCCGGAAGGGCTGCGCAATTAACCTTAATATAGGCGTGATCTTTCCTCGGGCTGTTTTGATGGATGGCGTTGGCCACGATTTCTTTTCCGGTTCCACTCTCCCCCAGGAGAAGGACCGTGGCGTCGCTCGGGGCAACCATGGCCAGAGTATCAAAGAGCTCTTTCATGGCCGGACTCCTCCCGATAATATTGGAAAAATCGAACCTTTTCCCCAGCCGTTCCCGGTTTAATAGATTTTCTTCTTCCAGTTGCCGGTAGTGGAGAATTTTTTTTACTTTCAGGAGGAGTTCATCCATGTCGAGGGGCTTGGTTAAGTAATCATCGGCACCGGTTTTCAGGGCCTCCACGGCGGAATCGATAGAGCCATAGGCGGTCATCATAATAACCGGAATAGCCGGGCTTATCTTTTTTATCTGGGTGAGGGCCTCCACCCCATCCATAACCGGCATTCGAATATCCATCAAAATAAGGTTATAAAAATACCGGCCTACCAAATCGATGGCCTCCTGCCCGTCGGAAGCCTCGATGACATCAAACCCTTCTTCGTTAAGGTGGGCTTTCAACATCATCCGGTGGCTGGCTTCGTCGTCCACTACCAGAATTGATTTTTTAGCCATTGTTTACCTCCAAAGAAAGGGGCAATTCTATTCGGAAAACGGAGCCCGAACCAAGGGTACTTTTTACTGTTAAGGTGCCCCGGTGTTTTTCGATAATACGATAAGCAATGGCCAGTCCCAGCCCTGTCCCTTTTCTCTTGGTGGTATAAAAGGGATCGAAAATTTTGGAAAGGTCTTCCTCGGACATGCCCGGGCCGTTATCTTCAATCTCCACGACCAGGACTTTTATCTCTTTGTTTATAAAAGATCGAATCCATAGGATGCCCCCATCTTTCAGAGCATCCAGGCCGTTCAAAGCCATATTCAAGAGGACCTGGGTAATCTGGTCCCTGTCCAGGACGAGATGGGGTAACCCCTCTTCTATTTCCGTTTTAACCTGAATCCCCTTGGCCGTAGCCTCATCCTGAATCAATTTTATCGTGTGACGAATAATCTCCGTCATCGAAACCAGGGCCTTTATCGGGTCCTTCGGTCGGGCAAAATCCAGCAGGTTTGAAATGACCCGGTTGAGTCTTTCCACTTCCTGGATGATGACCTGGCTATATTTTTGCCCCTCACTTCCCGGCGGATTTTTCTTGAGGAAATACTGGGCAAACCCCTTGATGGAACTTAAGGGGTTTCTGATTTCATGGGCCATGCCTGCCGCCAGGCTTCCCAGGCCGGCCAGCCTTTCGCTCCTTTGGATTTTTTCCTGCAGATCTTTGATCTCCCGCAGGTCCCTGAGAATAATGACCGTTCCCAGATCTTCTCCTGTTTCCGAGATAAGCGGGGCGGCACTCATGGAAAGGGGGATGGATTTGCCTTTTTGAACCGGAAATTCCACTTCATGTTCCAGGACCGGCGTCTTCTCTTTTAAAGCGGACCTAATAGGTTCAAATAAAGGGAGGAGATTCTTTTTAATTTCTTCTCTTGCGGTCAAATCCCCTTTTATGGCCAGTATTTCCTTGGCCCGGTTATTCAGGGTGACGATATTCCCATCGGGATCGATGGAAAGGAGCCCGGAGGGCATATTTTCGACCACCTGGTTGGCGTAGGTAGTTATGGAATCAAGGGCTTTTTGGGTAATATAGCAATCCTGGACTAAAAAAATGAAATAGAACCCTGCCGTCCCCAGGACTAACAAGATCACCCCCATCATAATGGCATGGCGAAGATCATTTTTACGGGCCTCTTCATAGGCTTTGGTGCCTAAGCCTGCCACGGCATAGACCTGACCGGAAAGGACTTTATCTAAGAGGGGTTCTTGTGAGGCCATCATGGAACGCATTCTAAACCACATGCTATTTTCTGCATTCCCTCTCAGTCCCATAAAATGAAAAGGCTCCATTTTTTTTATGACAATGAATTCCCCCTCTTTTTCAAACCAGCTTATCAGTCCTTTCTGGCCGGTTAGTTGCCGGATTTTTTCCCTTTGGGGAAATAAGGTGCCAACCAACCGTTCATCGTTATGGGCAATGATCATGCCCTCTCGGTCCACCAGGGCCACAAAATGAATGTCCGCAATGGTAGCAATGGAATTCATAATCGCCTGGAGGTTATCCGTCCGCCCCATCATACCCATCATCCCTGTGCGAAAGGAGACCTCAAGGCTTTTAAGGATAATTTGACCATCCCTGAAGAGTGATTCTTTCATCCTGATCTGACTTTGATGTAAGTGCCTATAGGTGGAGATGCTCAATAGGATGAAAAGGGCAAGGACAATCGCTATTATGGAGATAAGGGGGAAAAAAAGCTTTTTACTCCCGATGGACATAGTTTTTTGTGTAAAAATTTTCATTGGTTGTCACGTGATTATAAACTTAAAATATATACAG
>CAWIRY010000076.1:0-11233 GCA_963838485.1 uncultured delta proteobacterium
ACTGCATAGCTCATACCAAATCTTAAATCTTCCAGACAGTCCCTGAATAATCCTTTCGAATCCTTGAATTCCTGGTCGGGCAATTCCGTTTTTCGCCCGAATTGGTCAAAATGCATTCGTAAAAAGTGCGATTTGGCCTCCATCTGCAAAAGTCAAAATTGCTTCAGTGTTTTTATTTTATCAAAAGATTTGGTGAGGTGTATAAAAATTATTCAAAAAGACCATTATTGAATGGGAGAAGTGCGAAATAATTATGCAATAATCTTTTGCTTAATTTAAGGGATTCGTAGAGGCTTCTAATGAATTAAAATTGTAATATCAGTTTGTTAAATATAATTATGCTTCGCTGGCATATCTGTTGCATTGAATAAGGTCAAAACAAAAATTTTTAAGGAGGTTTGGTTATGAAAAAATTATTAATTGTTTTGGTTCTTGCTTTGGGAATCGGTGTTGCAGGCGTCGCCTCGGCTGGCTATTGGGGACATATGTCAGGCTGGGGTAACGGGGGCTACATGATGGGCCCAGGGTATGGTAACGGGGGGTGGGGGTATGGAATGCCCTGTTGGGACAATACCTCGGCTGCCTATCAAGGCCAAAGGACCCTTACTAAACAGGATGCCGAAGTCATCGTCGGGAATTACATCGGCGGAAACCCCAATCTGAAACCAGGAAAAATCGAGGACAAAACGGGTTATTTTGAGACCGAGATCCGGACAAAGGACAACTCCCTGGTTTCCAAACTGGGCATCGACAAAAACACCGGTTATGTTCGTCAACTTTACTAAAAAACCTTTCACCGTTAGGCCAGGAGAAATTCCTGGCCTCTGTTTCTATTTTTATAGAATCACATCGACAGTAAATAGAGAGTTTCAGAAAAAATACACTATTTTTGACTAATAAATGCAGTAGCCGCCGTATATATTTTTCTTAATAATAGTCGTATTATTTTATCTAATTAAAATCAGGAGGTGGCCTATGAAAAAAGGATTTATGTTGGGAATCGTTGCCTTAGTTCTGACTCTCGGGACTGCAGTTTACGCCCAGGGACCAGGCTGGGGCGGAGGTTATGGCATGGGACCGGGCATGATGGGACCAGGCTGGGGAGGAGGTTACGGCATGGGACCGGGCATGATGGGTCCAGGCTGGGGCGGTGGTTATGGCATGGGCCCTGGCATGATGGGCGGTTACGGCGGAGGTTACGGCATGGGACCAGGTATGATGGGTCCTGGATATGGTGGTGGTTATTATGGTATGGGCCCAGGCATGATGGGTCCAGGCTGGGGAGGACGGCAAGGCTACGGACAAGGTTATGGTCTAAGCGAGGAATGTCAAAAATATTTTGATGAATCGGCCGGCATGAGGAAGGAATTGAATAGTAAACGGTTTGACTATTTTGAGGCCCTGCGAAATCCCAAGACAAAACCCGAAGAAGTAACCAAGCTTGAAAAAGAGATTTGGGACCTGCAAAAGGAAATTTATTCCAAAGCGCCTGCAGCTTGCCGGTAATTTTACTGTTGAATCTTAAGATTATGACAAAGAGGCAGCCGACAGACCAATCGGCTGCCTCTTTGTATTTTGCACATGACCTCTTTTCGAGATTTCGGGATTTTAAGGGAATGTCGGTGCGGACGCAACTGATCAAACGCCTGGCTGGAACCTGGGGCAACAGATGACTTCTTCAGAACCGGAAAAAATACGGGAAAAGATTAGTGGGAAGAAGAGAGAAAATCTTTAAGCCAAGCCTGGTGATTGGGCTGATCCTTGTCATCAGTCTGCTTCATTACCTGACCCAACGAGAGGAAAGATACTATCATCTCTTTTATCGGGAACTTTATTTTTTTCCCCTGATCCTGGGTGGAGTTTGGTTCGGCCTGCGGGGCGCAGTCCTTACTGCGTTGTGCATAACCACATTGTATCTCCCGATTGTCATAAATGAATGGCAGGGGTTTTCAGTAAATGATTTCGACCGAATATTGGAGATTCTGCTTTTAAATGTTATTTCCATTATCTTAGGACTTCTTTCGGACAGGGAGAAGAAGGTTTTGAAAACTTTACAGGAGGCTGAAACCCTGGCGGCCTTGGGAAGTGCCGTTTCCGGTATCGTCCATGACATTAAAATACCCCTGGTGGCCATCGGGGGCTATGCCCGGTCCATGAAGAGGAAGCTTACCGAAGAAGACCCCAATCACGAAAAATTGGATACCATAGTCAAAGAGACCCACCGGCTGGAAGAGTTAACCCAAGACATATTAGCCTATGCCCGGCCGGTACCTTCGAATCGAGTCCGCCAGGATTTAAATAATCTGGTCCGGGAATGTTGCCCCATCGCTGCGGAAATGGCCGATCAACGAAATGTTAAGATTGAAACCCATCTGCACCCTTCTCTTCCCAATATAAACGTTGATTCAGCAGCGATGGAGAGGACTCTCCTGAACTTGATTTGTAACGCCATCCAGGCCTCTCCCGAAGGGGGGGTGGTGACGGTGAAGACTGATATGGAAGGGAGAGAAGCGGTCATCAGCATAGCCGATGACCGCCCGGGGAATCCCTCTTGAGATCAGAAAAGAAATATTTTCTCCCTTTTTTACTACTAAAAAGGAGGGAACGGGTCTGGGCCTGCCTATTGCTTTAAAGGTTATCAAAGCCCACGACGGAAGTATTACGTTAACGAGCAACGGTGAAAAAGGCACGATATTTAAGGTATCTTTACCTGCGGGAAGATAAAACGAACGGGAAGAGGTGGTTTTAGATGTTTATCATGATTTTTTTTTGGGCGGCCCTGATTGTGGGGATTATTTACTTGTTCAGACGGCCTCGGGGTTGCCCGGGAAGCTTCGTCGGAGGGTCCCCGGAAGAATCTCCTTTGGATATCCTTAAAAAAAGATATGCCCGAGGGGAGATCGATAAGGAAGAGTTTGAGCGAAAGAAAAAGGATTTGGGATATTGAGGTGAACTATGACCGTAATCGACCCGGTTTGCGGCATGAGCATCGAGGAGAAGGACGCCGCGGCCACAACCGTTTATGGAGGGAAGACGTATTTCTTTTGCTCCTCCTCGTGCAAAACGAAATTTGATCAAAACCCTCAAGCTTTTCTTGGTGCCAAAACCGCACCCGTTCCCGAACCCTTGCCCCGTCCCGAGGGCCGGCTTTATACCTGTCCCATGCACCCGGAGATACGCCAGGCCCACCCCGGACCCTGTCCTAAGTGCGGCATGGCCCTGGAACCTCTGACGCCAGCGGCCCCCTCTAAGACAGAGTGGACCTGTCCCATGCATCCGGAAATCGTACAGGCCGGGCCGGGCACCTGTCCCATATGCGGCATGGCGCTGGAGCCGAGGATGGCCGTTGCCGAGGAAGAGAACCCTGAGCTGATTGACATGACACGACGCTTCCGGGTCAGCCTTATCCTGACCGTCCCTTTGCTTATTTTGGCCATGTCGCCCTATTTTACCGATGTGCTGATGAAAACCATTCCGTCTTCTATTTCAGGGTGGATCGAGCTTGCCCTGGCCACCCCGGTGGTGCTCTGGGGCGGCTGGCCATTTTTTGTCCGGGGCTGGCAATCGGTCGTCAATCGCAGCCCCAACATGTTTACGCTCATCGGTCTTGGGACGGGCGTGGCCTATGTCTACAGCGTCATCGCCGTTCTCTTCCCCGGGATCTTTCCTGCCTCCTTTCGTGGAGAAGGTGGAAGGGTGGGGCTTTACTTCGAGGCCGCTGCGGTCATTGTCACATTAATATTGTTGGGCCAGGTGCTTGAGCTGAAGGCCCGGAGCAGGACGGGCGCGGCTATCAAGGCCCTTCTGGGTCTCGCCCCCAAGACGGCCCGGCGCATCGAGGACGGCGGGGAGAAGGATATCCCGCTCGACCAGGTGGCCGTTGGCGATCATCTCCGGGTTCGCCCCGGTGAGAAGATACCTGTGGATGGTACAGTAGTCGAAGGGTCCAGCGCGGTGGACGAATCCATGGTCACCGGGGAGCCGGTCCCAGTAAGGAAAGAGAAGGGTGATCGGTTGATTGGAGCTACTGTCAACAGCACCGGGAGCCTTATCATGAAAGCCGATAAGGTCGGCGCCGACACCCTTTTATCCCGGATCGTTCAAATGGTGGCTGAAGCCCAAAGGAGCCGGGCTCCCATCCAGAAACTGGCCGATGCGGTAGCCGGTTATTTCGTCCAGTCCGTGGTCGCCATTGCCATCCTCACTTTTGGAATATGGGCCTGGTTGGGGCCAGAGCCGCGAATGGCCCTGGCTATTATCAATGCGGTTTCCGTCCTTATCATTGCCTGCCCCTGCGCCCTGGGACTGGCGACCCCCATGTCGATCATGGTGGCCACGGGTAAAGGCGCCATGGCCGGGGTACTCTTCAAGAATGCCGAAGCCATCGAGGTCATGAAAAAAGTGGATACCCTGGTGGTGGACAAGACCGGGACACTCACGCTCGGGAAGCCAAAACTCGTTGAGGTGTCAGCAGCCCCGGGGTTCGAGGAGAAGGAGATCCTCCGCCTTGGAGCAAGCCTGGAGCAGGGTAGCGAACACCCCATGGGCGCCGCGATCGTGGGCGGCTCCAAGGAAAGGGGCGTGGACCTGGGAGCGGTGGAGACCTTTCAGTCCGTGACGGGAAGGGGGGTAAGCGGCAGGGTTGACGGGAGAGAGGTGCGTCTCGGCAACCGCCGGTTTTTCGATGAGCTGGGTATTGAAAGCCAGTCCCTTTCGGACAAGGCGGAGGCCATGCGCGAACAGGGCGAGACCGTTATGTTCCTTTCCATTGACGGGAAGATCGCCGGCCTTCTTGGGGTAGCCGATCCCATAAAGGAAACGACGGCCGAGGCCATCAGCCTGCTTCACGGCGACGGCATGCGCATCGTCATGGTTACGGGCGACAGCCGGACGACGGCCGAGGCGGTGTCGAAAAAGCTCGGTCTTGACGAGGTTATGGCCGAAGTGCTTCCCGACAAAAAGGCCGTCATTGTAAAGCAACTTCAAGAGCAAGGTAAGATCGTGGCCATGGCCGGAGATGGCATAAACGATGCTCCGGCCCTGGCCCAGGCCCATGTGGGCGTTGCCATGGGCACCGGCACAGATGTAGCGATGGAGAGCGCCGGAGTCACCCTGGTGAAGGGCGACCTCCGGGGAATAGCCCGGGCCAGGGCCCTCAGCCGGGCCACCATGCGAAACATCAAGGAAAACCTCTTTTTCGCCCTGGTTTATAACGCCATTGGCCTGCCCATAGCCGCCGGCATTCTTTACCCCTTTTCAGGGATACTGCTGAGCCCTGTCTTTGCGGCCGCGGCCATGAGCTTCAGTTCCGTTTCGGTTGTCGGCAACGCGTTGCGGTTAAAGAGAGCGCGGCTTTAAGCCAAGACGGATTTAAAAGGCAATTTAAGTTCGGGGCCTTTGACGGACAGGGGTGTTTAATAGGAAACCACCTTCGGAGTTATTGATTTTATGACCGAGCCACCGAAATGTGTTCTTAGCCCCGGAGCTACCCTCAATGATAAGTGGATGATCATGGGGCTTATCGGCAAAGGGGCCATGGGAGAGGTCTATAGGGCCCATCAATTAAACTTACAGCGAGATGTGGCCATAAAGATTATTTCCAAAGAATGGCTTCAAACAGCGGAAGAAGAGGGCCTGGAAACGGAAACCATTATCCAAAGGTTTCACCGGGAATTTCAGGCCATGGCCCAGGTCCGACATCCCAATGTCCTTCAAATCTATGATTATGGGACCTGCTCGGTACTAAAAGACGAAAAAGAGGTGGACATAGAATACATTGCCATGGAGTATATCCCCGGGGCCACCTTGCGGTTCACCATGTCCGACGAGGGCTTCGAACCGGATGAAAAATTGATTAAAGATTGGATAAGAGAATATTTTATTCCCGTTCTCGACGGAGTTCAGGCCTTGCATACCCTGGGGATCGTCCACCGGGACCTGAAACCGGAAAATATCCTTTTGGATGGGACCATCCCCAAGATCACCGATTTTGGATTGGCCCGCTCCACCCGACTGAAACCCCTTTCCCAGACGGTCGATGCCCAGGGGACCTTGTTTTATATGCCGCCGGAGCAATTCATCGATTTTAAACGGGTGGATCAACGGGGTGATATCTTTTCCCTGGGAAGGATCCTCTTTGAAGCCATAACCGGAAAGATTTCTAAGGCGACGCTCCCCTTTAAACAGGTCAAATTATCCGACCCCGGCACCCCTTTTCTTCAAAGCATAGACCGGATCATCCAGGAGGCCACCGCCGAAGATCGGGAACAGAGAATGGAATCGGCGGAGAAGATGCGGTCCTTGCTTTTGGAGGCGATCAGGAGTTCTGAGGAAGATTCGAAAGTTGAGCAGCCGATGGCCCCCCCCTCCTCAAAATGGACTCGCCCCAGATGGATTTGGAGTGGCCTTGTCGTGACCTTTTCCGCTGTTCTCTTAATGGGTCTCTGGCACTTATTTGGGCAACCGGGCAAGCCGTGGATATTTTGGAAAACGGCGGAAAGGGCCGTTCAACGGTCGACTTCATCAGGAATGCCCAACCCCTCAAATTTTTCATCTGATTCCTTGAAGACCCTCCCACCTTCCATTATGGGCGAAGACGGCTCAACCATGCTTTTGATCCCAGGGGGGGGAGCTCCAGGTAAACCCTGCGGATCGAATCGATCAGAACAGAGAGGTTCGAATTAAACCTTTCTATATGGATGAAAATAAAGTGAGCAATGAAAATTTTGTTGAATTTTTGAATGAGGTCAAGAAGAGCCTGGTTGTCGAAAACGGCGTAGTAAAAAGCAACGGCCAGATCTGGTTTCTTATGGGCGAAGGAACCGAACCGTACGAGCATATCATCTTCAAACATGGACGGTTTCATTTAAAAGACCTCCAAGATGCCGCCCAACCCGTGGTCCGGGTCACCTGGTACGGGGCCATGGCCTACGCCCTCCATTATCACAAACGACTTCCCAGCGAAGACCAATGGATATTTGCGGCCTTTCATGGCCGTGTTTCAGAAGAGGGTGCCGGGGAACTCAAAAAAAATGGTCCTGCCCGAGACAGCTCGGAACCTTCTTCAGATTTTAGCGATCACATGTCTCACATGGACTATTCATTAAGTCAACCTTCTCAAGAATCCTCTTCGGAACGATCACTGACTTCAAGGTCCCCTTCTCAAAAAAATCCAAAATTTCCCAGGGATATGGGCGGAGAAATAAAGGAATGGGCCGTTCGGAGCAATGCGGAAGAAGGCTCACTCAGGAATCTCAACATGACCTCAAGGCCGATTTTTTATGAAAGTGTCATCCTCGGAAGCCCCGCTTTTTTGGAAAAGTCAAAATTACGTTCCCAACTGATCAGTAATAGGTACCCCTGGGAAGGTTTTCCAAATGTGGGATTTCGATGTATTATTAAAGTTACTGGGAATAATTTCTAAATTTTTACCAGATTGGCCATGCCCGCACCCATGTGGTATAGGTTGTGGCAGTGATGAATCCAGACCCCCGGATTGTCGGCGATAAATTCCATGGCCCCCTGGCCCATACCGGCAGGAATAATAATCGTATCTTTTTTGGCTCTTACCCCGGTCACCCTGCCGGTCCCGAGCACCTCAAAGAAATGACCGTGGATATGCATAGGATGGGGCATCATGCTCCTATTATAATATTCGAAGCGGACTTTCTCCCCGCGTTTGATGGTCAGATCTTCCGAATCGGGGTAGATTCGGCCATTGATGGTCCAATAGGGTGACCCCATCATTCCTCCTGAAAGAACCATTCTGAAAACCCTGTCAACCGGCCCGGCTACAGGTTTTACAACTCTTTCATCGAGACCTTCCAACAGACTATAATCGCTGAATTGCAGGTTCCCTGGGTTGTCATCGTTAAAACTTTGGGATCTGATACCTTCATAAGCCAAGGTGCCGAATTGCCAACCGCTGACAAGGCTGCCGTCGGCCAAGTTATAAATCAACCATCGTCCCGGATTATCGGCCGCCAATTCCAAGTCGTATCGTTCCCCCATCCCGATATGCAAGACATCCACCTTGACGGGCATGATCGGACGACCATCGGTGTGCGTAATAGTCATGGAATGCCCGGCAATACGAAGGGTATAAAAGGTGGAAGAGGATGAATTGACGATACGGAGCTTGACCCGATCCCCCCTTTTTACCTTTAAGGACGGAGCGGCTTTAAAGACTTTGCCGTTCAGGGTATAGACGTCATACCAGGGTTCCTGTAGAGGACCTCCAAAGGACCTTCGTCCCATCCCCATCATCCCCATGGCCGGCCGTATGCGTCCTTGCCTGGAGGCTTCAGGGCCGCCACCGTCGATTGTTGCCCAGTCTTCCAGGAGCAGGGTGAATTCTTTGTCATAGCTTCTCTCCTCTTTTCTCGGTTCCACAATTAACGGGCCGTAAAGTCCCTGGTCCAACTGATAAGAAACATGGGAATGGTAAAAATAAGTGCCCGGCGGGGTGGCTTTGAATTCATAGACAAAGGTCTCTCCAGGTTTGACCGGCTTTTGGGTTACAAAAGGGACCCCATCCATCCGGTTGGGGACGGGTAGGCCGTGCCAGTGGATGGTGGTTTCTTCGGGCAGATGGTTCTTTAAGATGACCCTTAAAATTTCCCCTTCTTTGACCCTGATGGCCGGGCCAGGAGTCTGGCCGTTATAAGTCCAGGCCTTAAAAGGTTTATCTCCACCAAGGGTCACAGGGGTTATGGCCGCCTCAAGTTTTACCTCTTTAACCGATTCAGCAGCTACACCCTTCAGCCCTCCTAAAACGGTCTGGGTGGCGGTTTCGGATAAAAGAACGGCCCCACCCATTGCGGCAATCTTTAAAAAATCTCTCCTGCCAAGAAGGTTCATTTTTATTCTCTTTTTTTAAAAAACCGTTGTCTTAACTTAGATCTTTCTTTTTAGCATCAAATTCCTCTTTGTCGATTTCTCCCCGGGAATACCTTTTTCTAAGAATTCCCAGGGCCGAATCCTCCTGGGGCACACTGGTCGTCTTGGTGTGACTGGAAGAAATAAGCCAGCGGATCAATAGAACAATCAAAACAACAATCAACCCCCAAAAAAGCACCATAAAAATGGGACCGAACCAACCCACTCCTCCCCAGCCCATCATGCCCGGACCCATTCCCCAGTCGTAATAATTCCTATACTGGGCCAGGGCCTCCTTCTGAAACAGAAAAAATGAAATTACCAGGATCAGCAATTTGGAAAATTTTTTTGCAGTCTTCATCATGATCTCTTTTTGTTGTAATGGGTTTGAAAAGGTTTTTAATTTTTAAGGAACTATTGCATTCCCAATCAAGGGCAATTATTAGGAGATTACTCCATTTAAATCTTAGTCGCCCACTTTTTTTTCAGATCCTTAATCCGATCGTTGACTAATGATCGGATGTCTCCAAAAAATTCAATTTGTGACCAGTGAAGATGGCTTCGATTTAATAGGACGTCGATAAGCGGTTAAGAGACATCGAACAAGTCGGCACTATATCGCAGGTGTTGGGACATCACTCCAGGCAGTTTTTTGCTCGACCATCTTCTTGTTTATGATCTCCCCGGTCTTTGTATTTATATCAATAAAACCAACAGGGACCCTTGTGGTATTGAAGGAAAATAATTTCTTGCCGGATAGATGTTCCTTTGCAGAATTGTCCACCTCGACAAAAACCACACGCCTATAGTCGCAATCATTGCAATTCATATTCTCGTTGTTAATGCCCAATGGGCAATGATGCCTTCTTGCCATAGACGGATCGATATTGTGCATCTCGGCCATTTCTGCAGAAGGTGACCTTCTTAAATGTTCAAAGGGATGAAAGACCCAATCAATAATAAGAGCAACTGTATGATGTTGTTTGTATAGGTGATGTTCAGATCCGGTATTGGCTACCATCCCTTGCATGATGTAGTCTACAGGCATTTCGTAACCAAGATAATCTTTCTGTTTACTCATAAAGTCTAATTTGTCAGATTGAATAGCATTCAGTACTGCTGAATCAAGTTTGTTATCTTCCGGCATAATGGATACAAGGGTAACATTATCTTTTAATTTAAGTCGGAGGGAATTTAATGTTAGATATCGACAGGCGAAACCAGCACCAATGACGAGAGCCATTATTGACAGCAAAGCGAAAACATTCTTGGCAATAAATGGGTTGATAGAAGCAGGAACAATTGATCGATTTCCCCTAATCAGTGGGAAAAACATCCCTGTTTCGCTCATATACTCCTTGTAGGAATCGTCGTATTGTTTGACCATCCGTCGCTCTTCATCCTTTGCCAAGAAATAATACAGGAAAAACATCATTGAGAGGGAAGCCAGAACTATAAAGCGGGGCCATAATATCGCCAGGCCGACACCCCATAGGCCAAGCGAGGTATATTGAGGATGGCGGACAAGAAACAACCAGCCGTGCCTGTCTCACCTGCTCAGGGACTACCAGGACTGCCCGAGAGCTACCCCGGCGCGGTCTGGCCGGTGCAGGCGCAGCGGACGCTGCACGGCATGATCCATGCCTGGCACGCCGCCCGCGAGCAGGGACTCCCCGCCATCCCCGATGACATGCTGACGCCACTGGCGCACGAATTCCGGCATGCCGTCCTGGCCAGCCTCGGCCAGCGTTCCCGCGTGCCCCGGCCGAAGAACAGCACGAAACAGCAGCCCGGCCGCGAGCTGCTGGAATTCTGCCGCGACCGCCGCGATGACGTGCTGCGGTTCACCACGGACACCCGCGAGGGCGGAGGAGGAGGAGGAGGAGCGGGACGGCGGCGGAGGCGGAGGCGGCGGAGGAGGAGGAGGGGGAGGGGGAGGGGGCGGAGGCGGGCGGAGGACGGAGGACAGCAGCAGCAGGCAGGGAGAGAGGGATGGACAGACAGAGACAGCGATCGAGGAGAGGGATGAGCGGGAGGGAGAGAGAGAGAGAGAGAGGAGGAGAGGGGGCGGAGGACGGCGGCGGCGGCGGCGGAGGAGGAGGAGGAGGGGAGGAGGAGGAGGAGGACGGGAGGGGAGGGAGGGGAGGAGGGAGGGGAGGGAGGGAGGGAGGGGAAAGGAGATGGAGGAGGAGGAGGAGGACGGCGGAGGAGGCGGACGACGGAGGCGGAGGAGCGGAGGCGGTGGGGAAGACGACGAGAGGACGGAGGCGGAGGACGGGACGGGAGGGAACGGAGGGGGATGGGGAGGCGGCGGACGGAGGGGGGGCGGGGGCGGGGACGGGGATGGAGGACGGAG
>CAWIRY010000077.1:0-44155 GCA_963838485.1 uncultured delta proteobacterium
CCGTTTCATCTCGAAATTCTTGCCGCCATCTCGAAATGGATCGAGGTCCATCTTTTCCTGATGAATCCCTGCCGGGAATACTGGGGGGACCTCCTGACCGGCGGGAGACGAGAAAAGTTCTGGAAAAGGCCCGGGGCGAAAAGGGCTAGGCCCGAAGATCTTCATTTTGATAAAGGAAACACGCTTCTGGCCTCCATGGGCATGCTGGGCCGGGATTTCTTCGAGTTGATTTCGAGCTTTGAAACAATGCAACAGGACCTCTTTGCCGATCAGGAAGAAAAAAATCTGCTCTCGATAATCCAGGGGGATATTCTCAACCTTCGTGACCGGAGTATGGAAGAAAATGGTAAAAAGGACCTCATTGAAGCGGACGATTCCATCCAGGTCCACTCCTGCCACAGCCCCATGAGAGAAGTGGAGGTCCTGCAAGACCGACTTCTTTCCCTTTTGAAGCAGACGCTACGCTTCTTCCCAAAGATATTCTCATCATGACCCCGGACATCTCGACTTACTCTCCCTTTATCCAGGCGGTATTTTCGGTCCCGCCCGATTATCCCCGCTTTATCCCTTTCAGTATCGCTGACCGGGGGGTTCGCCAGGAAAGCCAGTTAGCTGAAATTTTTCTTTCTCTCTTAGACTTCCATGGAAGCCGATTTGGGGTCTCCAAGGTGATGGCCGTTCTTGAATCCCCGGGTGTGCAAAAGAGGTTCTCCCTTTCAGAAGAGGACCTGGGACTCATACATCGCTGGGTTCGCGATACCAGGATCCGCTGGGCCGTCGACGAGGAAGGCCGAAAAAAACTGGGCCTTCCCGAATTCCGGGAAAATACCTGGCGGGCCGGACTCGAACGGATGCTCCTCGGCTACGCCATGCCCGGCCAGGGGGAAAAAATGTTCAGGGAAATCCTTCCCTACGACAGGATCGAGGGAGGGGATGCCCAAACCCTGGGTCATTTTGCCGCTTTTTCCGAATCTCTTTTCGCCTTGGCCGGCGAACTCGATGGGGCCAGGACCCTGATAGAATGGGAGGATCGGCTGACCAAGGTCCTCGACGATTTTTTTCTGGCCGACGAGGATACGGAAAGGGACATCCTCTTCATCCGGCGGGTTCTGCGCGATCTTGGCCAAAAGCAGGAACTTTCCGGCTTTAACGAAAATTTATCCCTGGGGGTCATCAAATCCCATCTTGGGGCCTGCCTGGAGAAAGAAGGTTTCGGATATGGATTTCTGACCGGAGGGCTTACCTTCTGCGCCATGCTGCCCATGAGAAGCATCCCTTTTCGGGTTATCTGCCTTCTGGGGATGAACGATGACGTCTATCCAAGGCAGGCCAGGTCTCTCGGGTTTGACCTCATGGCCAAAAAGCCTAAACCGGGGGACAGGTCGCGCCGTATTGATGATCGATACCTCTTTCTGGAGGCCATCCTTTCGGCCAGGGAAAGACTGCATGTCAGTTACGTAGGGCAGAGCATCCAGGACAACAGCATCCGGCCTCCCTCCGTCCTGGTGAGCGAGCTTCTCGACACCATCGATGAAGGCTTCAAATTCAGGGGGGAAAAAATTCTGGAGACTATCGTGATCAGACATCACCTGCAAGCCTTCAGCCCGGAGTATTTCAGGAAAAAGGGAAGGCTCTTCAGCTACTCCCGGGAGAATTTGGAGGCCGCCCTGAGGGCCCTGGTGCCGCTGAAAGAGAGGAGGCCTTTTATTCTTAACGGGCTTCCTGAGCCTTCGGAGGAATGGAAGACCGTTGATATTTCCCAGCTCTGTTATTTTTTCACCAATCCGTCCAGGTTCCTCCTCACTCACCGACTGGGTATTGTCCTGGAGGAAGAGGAAACGTTTTTCGAGGAAACAGAACCCTTTGAGGTGAAAGGTCTTGAAAAGTACTGGCTTGAACAGGAGCTGGTGGAGAAAGCTTTCGAAAAACAAAGCCTGGAGGAACTTTTCCCGGCCGTTAAGGCCACCGGCCAGCTTCCCCATGGTGTGCCGGGGGAGTGTTTTTACCGGGAAACCTGCCAGGGCATCGATGCCTATCTCGGCCGCTTGTCCGCCTACAGGCAAGGGGAGATGCTCGAACCCTTGGAAGTGGACTTGCGCCTGGGGGAATTCCGGCTCGTCGGGCGGGTTGAAAATATTTATGCCAGTGGGCTTCTCCATTTCCGCTACGCGCAGGTGAAGCCGGAAGACCGCCTGAGGATCTGGATCCACCATCTCGTCTTGAACAAAATCGGAGGCAGCGCTTACCCCTGTACCGGTATCCTGGCCTGCAAGGACCTGGACTGCAAATACCCACCAATCAAAGAAAGTGATGCCCTGTTGCAAGACCTTATTGAGGCCTTTTGGCAGGGGCTTATGAAACCCATCCCTTTCTTCCCCCTGTCCTCCTGGGAATTCGCCGAGAGCCTGGCCAAAGGGAAAGAACCGGAGCAAGCCCGGCAATCGGCCAGAAATAAATGGAAAGGAAATGATTTCAGCCGGGGGGAAGGGGAAGACCCTTACTTTCAGCTATGCTTCGACCATGGGGATCCTCTGAATGAAGAATTTGAAGAATGGTCAACAAAAATATTTGAACCCCTGATAAGTTGCGAAGAGAAGATCAAGAATGGATAGCCGGGGAGAAAGACTTCATGACTTCGATCTCTTGAAAAGCCCTCTCGAAGGGACCAATCTCATCGAGGCCAGCGCGGGGACCGGAAAGACCTATACCATCACCTGCCTTTTTCTGCGCCTGCTTTTGGAAAAACGGCTGACGGTTAACGATATCCTCGTTGTGACCTATACCGTGGCCGCTACCGAGGAGTTGCGCGACCGGGTCCGCAGAAAGATCCGGGAGGCCCTGGAGGCCTATTTTCGGGGAGACAGCCCGGACTCGTTCCTTGAAGGCCTGGTTAAACAGACCAAGGATAAGGGGGAGGCCATCAGCCTCCTTCGCAACGCCCTGCGCGACTTTGACCAGGCCTCCATTTTTACTATTCACGGTTTCTGTCAGCGGACGCTCCACGAGAGCGCCTTCGAAAGCGGGTCTCTCTTTGATACGGAACTTGAGCCCGATCAGGAAACCGGCCTCATGGAAGAGATCGTCCAGGATTTTTGGCGCCGTCATTTTTACAATGCCCCGGTTGAGTTTGTGGGTTATGCCTTGAGCAAGAAATTCTGGCCCGCCTACTTCCTGGATCTACTCCAGAAGGGGACTTCTCCCCTTGATCTTAAAATCATCCCCGAAACCGAGCCGGTGGGTACCCTTGATGTGGAACCATTCCACAGGGTCTTTGAAAAAACAAAGAAGTCCTGGCCCGGGGTGCGGGCCGAGGTGGAAGGGAAGCTGAGCGATCCGGCCTTGTACGCAGATTACGGGAAGAAACTTTCCGAAACTATGGGAATGATGGATGCCTGGTTGAACGGATTGGTTTCTGCCTTTCCCCTGCCCAAAGGGTTCGAAAAGTTCACCACTAAAGCACTGGAAAAAAAGACGAGAACGGGAAAGAGCACCCCAAGGCACCCATTTTTCACCCTGTGCGATGAGGTCCGGGAAACAGCAGACCTTCTGCAGGCAGAGATGGACCGCAGATTTCTGGCCCTCAAGGGAGAGCTTTTTCAAACTCTCCAGAGGGAGATGCCCGAGCGAAAACAAAGGCGGAACATCCAGTCTTTCGATGACCTCTTGAGCCGGCTGCGCCATTCTTTGGAGAAGGCCGGTGGGGATGAACTTTCCGAAGCCATCCGTGGGCGCTATAAAGCCGCTCTGATCGATGAATTTCAGGATACGGACCCGGTTCAATATGCTATTTTCCGGAATGTTTTCGGGAAGGGCGGGGCCATCCTGTTTTTGATCGGCGATCCCAAACAGGCGATCTACAGCTTCCGGGGAGCGGACCTCTTTGCCTATATGAAGGCCGCCGGCCGCGTGAATTCCAGGCATACCCTCACCAAAAACTGGCGTTCCGAGCCGGGCCTGATTACCTCGGTCAACACCATCTTTTCCAACGGGACCAATCCTTTTCTGTACCGAGAGATTCCCTTTGAAAAGGCCGTGCCCAAGGAAGGTAAAGATTATGAATCCCTGAAAATCAACGGGAAGACCGAGCCCCCTTTTCACCTCTGGTTTGTCGATTCCAGTAATGCGGGGAAAGAAAGGGTCATCAACAAGGGGGTGGCCTATGAACTGATCCCCCAGGCGATTGCCGGCGAAATATCCCGCCTTATTTTTCTGGGGAGGGAGGGGAAGGCCTTCTTTGGCAGCAGGCCCCTCCATGAAGCCGACATCGCGGTCTTGACGCGGACCAACCAGGAAGCCCAGTTCATCCAGGAAGCCCTGTCCGAGCTAAAGATACCGAGCGTGCTTTACACCACGGGAAACCTCTTTGACACCCATGAAGCCATGGAGATGAGCCGAGTGCTGGAGGGGATGGCCAACCCTAACCAGGAGCGGGCCATCAGGACGGCCCTGGCCATGGATATGATGGGGGTGGACGGCGAGAAAATCGAGGCCCTCCAGCGCGACGAAGCCGGGTGGGAAGAGTGGCTCTCCCGATTTCGAGAATATTATGAGCTGTGGGAAAAACAGGGCTTTATCCGGATGTTCCGGTATTTCCTCCTGAGAGAGGCGGTGAGATCCCGTCTTCTTTCCCTGCCCAATGGGGATAGGCGGCTGACCAATGTTCTCCACCTTTCCGAAGTTCTCCACCAGGCGGCCATGGAAGAAAAATTAGGGATCGTCGGCCTCCTGAAGTGGCTGGGTCGCCAGCGCGATCCTGCCTCCCCTCGTCTGGAAGAGCACCAGCTTCGCCTGGAAAGCGATGCCAGCGCCGTGAAGGTAGTGACCATCCACAAGAGCAAGGGGTTGGAGTATTCCATTGTTTTCTGCCCCTTTAACTGGGCCAAGTCAAAGATCAAACCGAATGAAGTCTTTACCTTTCATGATGAAGCCGATGACTGGAGGCTCAACCTGGTTCTTGATCCCGAGAGAAGTCCGAACCGGCCTTCGGCCGAGAGGGAAGAGCTGGCTGAAAACATGCGCCTCCTCTATGTATCGCTGACCAGGGCGAAACACCGCTGTTACCTCGTTTGGGGACGATTCAAGGATGCGGAGACCTCCTCTTTGGCTTATATCCTTCACCCCACCGGGGATGGAATAGACATTAAAAATGTGGTTGAGGAAACCGGGAACCACTTCAAGGCCATGACGGATGAGGCCATTAAGCAGGAACTGAGAAGCCTGACTGGAAAGTCAAAGGGAAATATTTTGCTGGCCGATATGCCCGGGACTCCAGGAAAGGAGGTGCCCTCGACCGAAAAGGAGACCAGGGATCTGGCCGGCAGGGTATTTTCCGGACCTATCCCCCGTGACTGGAAGGTGGCCAGCTTTTCGAGCTTAACAGCGGGCTGGCGAGAGGGCGAAGACCTTGTTCCCCAATCGGAAACGGATCTTCCGGACCATGACCGGATAATCCTTCCTGAAGAGCCGGTGGTTCTGCCGATGGTACTGGAAGAAGAGCCCTGGTCCATTTTTGCCTTTCCCCGGGGAGCCAAGGCCGGAAGCCTTCTGCATGATATTTTTGAAGAACTGGACTTCACGGGAAATGACCCAGGGGTCGAAAAAAAGCTCATTGACGATAAATTGAGAGAATACGGGTTTGAAAGGGAGTGGCAGAAGACCCTGTCCCGGATGGCCGACAGGGTTCTAAGGGTACCCCTTCCTTCTCCTTCAAACAGTCTCACCCTCTCCCAAATCAGCGCCCAGGAGAGATTGAGCGAACTCCAATTTTATTTCCCGTTGCAGGATGTAACGCCTAAAAAGCTTAAAAAGATTTTTGCCGATCATGGAGGACCAAAGATCAGGAGCCAATTTCCGGGGCGTCTTGAAGAACTCCATTTTCCCCCGGCCAGAGGTTTCATGAAAGGCTTTATCGACCTGGTTTTTCAATACCAGGGACGGTTCTTCATCGTGGACTGGAAATCGAATTTCCTGGGGGCCCGGGCGGAGGACTACAATCAGGAGAAGATGGCCGGGGAGATGGAGGACAATTTTTATATCCTGCAATCCAACCTTTATGTATTGGCCTTGCATCAATATTTGAAGGCCCGATTGCCGAACTATGATTACCGGCGGCATTTTGGCGGTATTTTTTACATCTTCCTTCGGGGGGTCGATTCGCAGAAAGGAAAAGAATTTGGAGTTTACCGAGATTTTCCCGAAGAGGAACTGATTGAGGCCTTGTCTGATAACCTGATAGGGCCGCATGGCCATTAGAACCAAGAAGAATATACGAGATAAGGTGATATGACACCAGAGATCCTTAAATTCCTCATGAATAAAAATATTTTTACGACGCTGGATGTCCATTTTGCCGGATTGATGACCAGACTTTCGGACAAAGAGAATGAGGACCTTTTTCTGGCGGCGGCATTGGCCAGCCATTATCAGGGGGAAGGACATGTCTGTTTCGACCTTGCCGTCATGGCCGGAAAGAGGTTATTGGACGGGGATCCTGACTCCCCGATTTGCCCGAGTCTCGATCAGTGGATGGGCAGTCTTGAAAAAGCGGGTCCTGTCGGGAAACCGGGAGATTATAAACCGCTGATCCTTGAGGGAACAAGGCTTTATCTATACCGGTATTGGAAATACGAAAAGCGACTGATCGACATCCTTAAGGAACGGACCCAAAACGATTACGCGGCTGAGGATGATAAATTTCTTACGGACGGGTTGGCCAGGCTTTTCCCCCAAAATGGTTCCGGAGAAACGGACTGGCAGAAGGTGGCCGCCTTTACCACCGCCCTGAAAAAATTCTGTGTCATCTCCGGAGGGCCCGGGACAGGCAAGACGTTTACCATCGCCAAGATCCTGGCCCTTCTTTTGGAATTGAATAAAAGCCGTCCCCTGCGTATCGCCCTGGCCGCACCTACGGGGAAAGCGGCAGCCCGGATGCAGGAAGCCATCAGAACCGCTCGTGAGGGCTTAAATTGCAGTGAAAAAATTAAGGCGGCCATTCCCGGGGAGGCTTCAACCATTCACCGGCTTCTGAAGACGATCCCGAATTCTCCCTATTTTCGCTATGACGCGAAAAATCCCCTTCCGGCCGATGTGGTGGTCATTGATGAAGCTTCCATGGTGGACCTTGCCCTTTTGTCCAAACTGTCCGATGCGGTGCCTCGGGATTCCAGGCTGATCCTCCTGGGGGATAAGGACCAATTGGCCTCGGTTGAGGCCGGGGCCGTTCTGGGGGATATCTGCGATACGGGGAATGAACACGGATTTTCCCGGCAGTTTCGGAATACCTACCAGAGAATAACCGGTGAGACCCTTGTGGTCAAAAATGAAGGGCAGGAGGAACCGGGGATCAGGGATTCCATCGTTCAACTCAGAAAGAGCTACCGGTTCGGGCCGTCGAGCGGGATTGGGGCCGTAAGCCAAGCCGTAAAAGAAGGAAACAGCGCGCGGGCTTTAGACCTAATGAAAGGTGCCGTGCATGAGGATATCCGCTGGCAGGCCCTTCCCCGGCCGGAGGCCCTTTCCGCCTCGCTCAAGGAGTTGGTGGTCAGAGGGTTTGCTGAATATCTGAGGGAAGACAATCCCCTGGAAGCGATCAATGTTTTCGGCAGCTTCAGGATCCTTTGTGCCCTCCGGGAAGGGCCTTTCGGGGTCCAGGGCTTGAATCTCCTGGTGGAACAGATCCTCAGGAAGGAAGGGCTTATCCGAAAGGAAGGCCCGTGGTATCCTGGCCGGCCCGTGATGGTTACCAAGAATGATTATAATCTAAGGCTTTTTAACGGCGACATCGGAATTACCCTGGCAGACCCTGGTGGCAACTACCAGCTCCGAGTTTTTTTCCCATCTCCGGACGGCGGTATCCGAAAGTTCCCGCCACTTCGCCTCCCGGACCACGAAACGGTTTATGCCATGACCGTTCACAAAAGCCAGGGGTCGGAGTTTAACCAGGTCCTTCACATCCTCCCGGACGTTTCCGCCCGGGTATTGACCCGAGAGCTTGTCTATACCGCCATAACCAGGGCAAAGGAAAAGGTCGAGGTCTGGGGTAGAGAAGAGGTTTTCCACACCGCAGTCTCCCGCCGGATAACCCGCGCCTCCGGCTTGCGCGAGGCCTTGTGGGGATGATCAAGCTATAAGTTTTAAAGGGGATGGCAAAAATGAGACTGGAGGTTTGCGCATTAAGATTTACAGCAACCAAGAGAGAGAACCAAACAGAATTGAAGGCCCTTTTAAACTGCTCGCCGCTGGAATTGGAGACTATGCAGAGGCAATGTCGGAATTCACTGGCCGTCGGTTCGAGAGCGCACGGGACCTTATCGATTTAATAAGAACCAAGCCGTCGGGTGAAAAATGCACATACATATTAGGCAGGGATATGCTCCGTATTGAGAATCCCTCAGGGGGAGAAGAGATTGAGAGAAAGTACAAATACAGAGACGGTAAGGGACTCGGGTTTAATGAAGATAAATCAACGAATGTTATCCAAACCCGACATGAACTAACCCAACCAGGCATAGAAAAAAACACAATAAATATAAAAGGCTTGGTATGCAACCGAAATGTAATCAGCGCCTGCTTATAACTCTTTGTTTTTTTTAATCGATAACTGGATCGTAAGGCTCCCTCAGGCAATCCAATGTCATGATCATCTTCAACAACCACTTTTTATGCTGAATTTCCCCTTATTATAAATGTTAGTTTTGTCAAATACGGTCAAAACTTGGAAAAATATTTTAACTTTTTGATAAAAATCAAGGGGTAGGTAGACAGGCCCTGAAACGGCTTATAAACTCCGTCTCTTCCACATAGGGGATTACCAGCCTTTGTTTGGCCCGGGTGATGGCCACATAAAGAAGCCGGATCAACCGCTCCCTGGTCTCGTCCGTGGGGATGATCCGGTCCACATCCACCAGATAAACCAGGTCGAAGTCCAGGCCCTTGGCGCTGTGGATGCTGATAAGGGAGATCCGATCGGTGGTAATGTCAAAAAGCTCCTTGGCCCGGACATCCTGGGAAACCCAGTTGGTAGGTATCCCTGCAGATTCCAGCCTTTTCAGGATTTGCCTGGGGACCTCTTTGCCCTGGTATTGGAAGCCTTCGGGATTGTAAACCTTGTCATCATAGAGAATGGCAATTTCCGAGCGCCAGCATTCCCCCAGTTTGATCAGGTCCAGAATTTCTTTCAGAATAAAATCCTCCATTTCCTCCCTCGTCCTGAACCGGGGAAGTTCAGGGGCCGGGCCGTGTAAGAGGTGGGCATCGGGGAAGAGGGATTCCTGGGGGTCCTTCTTGATATCTATTCCGATAAAACACTGGGAGAAGGCCAGGATTTCTGCCGTATTGCGGTAGACCTTTCTCAGGGTACGGCTGTTGCCCTTGGCCTCTATCCCAAGGGACTTCCAGGAACCCTCCCTCCGGTAAAGGTCCTGAAAGTCATCCAGGGCAATCACCAGATCGCCTCCCGGCCGCAGGAGCGAAAGGAGTATCCGAAACATGTCATCCCGAAAGTCCTGACCTTCATCGATGAGAACGGCATCGAAGGGGTCAATTTGATTTTGGCCGTCCCGCAGGGCCTCCAGGGTCAACTGGACAATGGAGTCATAATAGCCGGATTCCATTTTATCGTATTCAATGGCCATCCCGAGGATCTCCGAGCAGACCTCGAAGAAATGGCGGACCTGGATGGCATCACCGCCCACCCCCACCCCTTTTTCCAGAAGCAATCTTTTCAGGTAGCTTACCAGGGCGATGTTGTAGCAGACCAGGAGGATGCGCTTGATCTTGGGGTTATATATCTTAAGAAATGAACAGCGGTTGACTAATACCAGGGTCTTGCCGCTTCCCGGGGGACCCTTGATGATCTGGTGACCGGCCTTCAGGTACAGGGCGACCCTGGCCTGGTTGTCATCCAGGACCTGGACCTCCCTCTGAAATTCAGCCTTACAAAATCCTTCCCGCCTGGGAAGGTGAAATTTGAGGACAGGATAAAGGATGGCGTTAAGCCGGTAGATCTCTTTCGGTGAGAGTCCGTGAAAAGTAAAGGGAAATACAGGGGCTATCCGGCTTTGGAATTTATTTCCGCTCGGGTCACGGCGGATTTCCCCCTCATTGGCCAGATCGTCCTGGAAAAGGACCCTATCCAAAGGGATAACCTGGTCCAACCCATGTTCCAGGTAATCCGTGCGGGAGATGTTGGGAAAGACCACTATCCGTCCAATCGGGATTTTTAATTGCCCCTGATGGTCTCCCGGGCCGCTTTGAAATTCAGGTGTTTCCTTGAGGAGGTTCATCAGCTCATAGACATAACCCCTGGCTTGCCGGTCGGGATTGGTCTTGTTTTCTTCCCGCCCCCCGATCCAGATTTTAAAATTATGAGAATCGGCCTCCTCAATCTGGTCAATCAGCCAGTCTTTGACTTCCAGGACCAGAAGACCGTGCTGCTTCCCGAAAAGGACGAAGTCAGGCTCCCGGCCCTGCTCCCCGATGGCCGGTTCATACCAGCCGATAAAATCCGAATCCGGCCTAGCCGCTTCCCGGAGAAATCTAAAGACAGTCCTTTCGCCGGGGGTGGCGTTCTCTAAGGCTTCGATATCCTCGGGGTGCATGCGGGCCATAACAATTTAATACCACGAACTTGAACGTTTTAGTTTTTATTTTATTCTTAGCACTTTCGGAACGAACGTCCCCCTGCCCATCTCGATACAACGATTTTCAGGGCAATCCTGCCAGCCAAAGCCAGGCCGGGGCGACCATGATTTGCTGATCGCCGTTGGACAGGAGCCGGTAACGATCTCCCACCTCGGTCAGTTGTAGTGCCGGGACTTTTAGTGCCCCCTGAAATTTTCTCAAAGGCGCTGAAAGCCCCTGTTCGGCCAGATTCGTTTCCACCAAAAGAAACGGTTCATAATCCCTGGACAATAGAAAATCGACTTCTTGCTTTTCCTTGTTCTTAATGAAATGAAGGCCGAATTCTCCCAATCCCAAATCATTCCAGGAGGTCACGGCTCGCCACAGTTCAAGAGCCACCATGTTCTCAAACCGTGCGCCTCTATCCTTAAGACGCGGCAGATCGTAAAGGTAAACTTTCCGTTCTTTCACGACGGCCCGGGCAACCTTTTCGGTCCAGGGTGCGATACTGAAGGTAAGAAAGAACCGTTCGAACAGATCCAGCCAGTTCTTGACCGATACGGGAGAAACCTGAAGATTACGAGCCAGACCGGAGACGGAAAGCGGATTGCCGACCCGGGAAGGAAGCAGATGAAACAGTGTCTCCATGGACGACACCGAACGTACCTCGGTAAGGTCCCTGATATCTTCGTGAATCAGTTGCCGGGCGTAGGTATTCGACCAGCGGCGATAGGTGGTCGCTTTAGCCGATAAAAAGGGTTCCGGAAACCCGCTGGTGCTTCCGAGCGAATTCCATAGTTCCCGCAATTCGGATCCGTGGGTCAAACTTACGGCTAAGGGATCGGTCATGAATTTTTCATAGGGTCTGCGCCTGTTCCCCAGCTCCGCAAGGGTAAAGGGGAAAAGATGGAACAGGAGATAACGCCCGGCCAGGGAATCGCCGCCTTTTTGATAAATATCCAGGCGACCGCTCCCGGAAACTAAAAATCGGTATGAGCTTCGGAATCGGTCGTAAACCCCTTTCAGATAATTTTTCCAATCCCGGTATTTGTGAATCTCGTCGAAAATGATTAGAGGAGGGCTGGCGTCCTTCCTGTCCACTTCTTCAAAAAACGAGGGATTCCGGAGAAGTCGGGACCGCTGTTCGGGGATATCCCAGTTGAAATACAGGGAATTGGCAAAGCCTTCGGCGATAATGCCGGCCAGCGTGGTTTTGCCTGACTGGCGGGGCCCGGCCAGAAAGACCATTTCCTTTTCGGACGCCAGCTCCTGCCAATTTTTTTTATAAAGTTCTCTTGCGACCATACTGACTATTATTTACGCTATTAAAGAATAGTCAAGACTATTTTCCAGTACATTAAAAAATAGTCACCGAGGGTCTATCGACCCTTACCGTTCAATTAAGTTTTTGAATGAAATGAAGAATGTCCCCATTTACGTTGAGGTTATCGGTAATGACTTTCATCAAGGCTTCCTTGTGTCTTGAGATCAGGGTTTCTGGATTATGGATGGGGGATTATGGTGGCGATGGTTATTTGGTCTTTTCCCGGACCATAATACCAAAAAACCCGGTAGGCGGAAGGCGTTCTTTGTTGGGCATAGGCTTCAAAGACTTTTTCCCCATTCGGCCCTTTAAGAGAAATATATTCATGGGTCTGCAAAGAGGGATGTCTTAGGTTGGTTTCCAGAAAACCCAATGTCTTTCGAACGGCCTTCAAAATGTGTCTCTTGGCCGGGTTGGTTTCAAGTTCCCGGAGATCCGAATCGGCCTGTGGGGTAAAAATTAATTCGGACATTCGAGATTATCAGGTGATATATTTGGCAAAGGACCCTCGTTTGACAATTCCTTTTGGGAAAGTCCTTTTCGGACTTTCTTTAAGACATTCTTGTTCTTGTAAATCCAAATCTCTTTAGTCGGAATCTCCACCATGGGCTCCAGGATAATTTTATGGTCATCGGTGTAGGCCATGACGGAACTGATATTGGGTTCGGCAAGTAATTTGGTCAAAGTGATTCGATTTTTGGAATCAAGTGGCAAATGGATGGCTTTCATCATGAATCCTTTTGGCTTTTTGGTTTAATTAGTGTCCACCCGGAAACGATCCTCTTCCGGATGGAGCATTAAGCAATCAGCTTTTAGCTATCAGCAAAATCCTTTATCATTGGAAAGTTGGGCTAAATGCTGACCGCTGACTGCTGAAAACCATCCGGATATCTTGGATTTCCAGAGGAAGACTAATTATGATAAATAGTTTTAGAATTGTCAAGTGGGAATACCCACTTAGTCAGCCTCCTCAATCTGATCAATCAGCCGGTCCTTGACTTCAAGGATCAGTAGGCCGTGCTGGTTTCCGAAAAGGACGAAATCCGGCTCCCGGCCTGTTCCCCGATGGCCGGCTCATACCAGCCGATGAAATCCGAATCCGGTCGGGCCACCTCCCGAAGGAACCGAAAGACGGTCCTTTCGCCAGGGGTGGCGTTCTCCAGACCTTCGATATCTTCGGGGTGCATGCGGGCCATGAAAATTTAATCCCAAGAATTCAAGGAAGAATATTTGTTAGCCTCGATATACCTCCCGGCGATGGCGGACTCGCATAATCCTCACTGCCTTTGATTCATCGTCGATCTCGTAAATGATACGATAGTCGCCAATTCTAATACGCCAATCGTTACTTGAACCTGTTATTTTTCTGCACCCTGAAGGTCTTGGGTTTCCTGATAAGGTCTTAATATGGGGGAGGATACGGTGGAAAATGGATGGCGTCAGACGCTTGAGATCGTTCTCTGCTGATCGTTCGAGATAGACTTCATACACCTGGCCGATTCTCCTTTAAGAAGTCTTCTAACTTTCTGAATTTAAGGGGCTTTTCCCTTATTTCCCTGAGCATGTTTAAATCCTCGAGATCCTCCAGGCGTTCCAACATTTCTCGATACTCATCAATGTCAAGAATTACGGCTGATGGTTTCCCTTCTTTGAAAACAATTCCGGGAGCATTCCGCTTTACCTTACCCTTCATGCTTCAACCTCCATTTCATTTAACGGCTATCACATTATACAATGATTTAAGATCCGTTGCAAAATCAATCATAAGCTTCCCACCTCGACCGTAAAGGTATGAGCGAACGGATTCCTCAATCTGATCAATCAGCCGGTCCTTGACTTCAAGGATCAGTAGGCCGTGCTGGTTCCCGAAAAGGACTAAATCCGGCTCCCGGCCTTGTTCCCCGATGGCCGGCTCATACCAGCCGATGAAATCCGAATCCGGCCTGGCCGCCTCCCGAAGAAAACGAAAAACAGTCCTTTCGCCGGGGGTGGCGTTCTCTAAGGCTTCGATATCCTCTAACCCCACTTATTTTTGATGTACCGATAAGTCCGTTCATTATCTAAATCGCTTGTTTTGGGGCCTTCTCGGACAAAAAATTTCTTTTCTTCTTTCCCAGGAGCCTTCCAACGAACAAAGACTGGTTCCGGTGACGAATCAACTGTCACAATCCAGCAGAGTTTGTCTTGCATTACCTCAATCCGATCTATAATCAGGGACGAGAATTCTGAACCGATCCGTGTCGTGATTAAATCATGCAAGCTGCGCTGAAGCTTATCCCTTGAATTGTTAACCAGCTTTAAGTCTTCCTCCAGACCTCGGAGGACAGGTCTCCCCGAGTGGTCCTCACTCACCCCAATATAAAGATTTCCACCTTCGGTATTGAGAAAGCCGGCGATGGACCTTAAAACATCAAAGCGCCTTTCGTCCTTTGGTTTTTCCAGTTTTATGTCCCAATGATATGTGCTTTTGAACTCAACAGTCTTACTTTCCCCAACCTTGAGGGCATCTTCGATAGCCAAAGTGTTATGTCGGCTTGTCAGCTCCCCAATTAAAAACACGAGAGTCAACGATAGAGAAACCAGGAAGGCGAAGGCAACCAGTCCCATATTGAAGAGATCTTGCTGATACATTGCTTGTTGTTCGAGTGTCACGTCTTTCGGTATGATGATCGTCCCGACAAGGTGTCCTTTTATATCAACGATTGGTTCTGAATACATCCTGTAAGTAGTTGCACCCTGTTTGATGGTTGCTATTCCCTTTTTCCCCATAACTTCATTTAAGTTGGGCGGGCTTATTCTTAATGGTATTCCTCCAAAAGCACTTTTCAGTTCTCCAGTCGAACTCAAAACAGCATAATCCACATCCCAATCAATCTCTCTTGATCGAACCGATGCTGCCTTATTGAGCGTCAGACCGAACTTTTGAATATTGGATAGCAACATCCTATCTGCATCTTTTGTGTTTTCCGGAGAAAGAATCCCAACAATGACGTTTCCACCATCCACTTGCTTAGCAAGCAATCTCCAGGTTTCACCGACCTCACCCCGGCAACCTTATTGAGTAAACTCTCCAGGGCCGTATCCTTGTGTCTTTCTTTTATTTGTTCGTATTTTTTTAGCACGGCGTTTTGGGTGGGCGCAAGCACGCAATCGAACCGGCGCAGCACCGTCATGGGAAGCATGACCCGCTCATACTGTGGTGGACGGTATGGTCCGCGCAGCAGATCGGCGATTTGCCATATCAGGTTGGCATGATCCTGGTGATTAGTCATTTACCCCTCCATACCAGAGAAGGAGAGGATATCGGGTTGGAAACAACTTAATAATCCCCCTTATCAGGTTGATTTTTAAAAAACTCAAATAGTTACCTCTTTTATAACGCACCTCAAAATAAAAACCCCATCTTCTTTTTCAGAAAAAGGGGGCTTGTCTTCCTACTTCATGGACCAGCCTTTCGGTTTAGGGTTGCCGGTTTGAAGAACGCTGATTCTGGGATGTACAAAATAAAAGCATATCCATCTATTGAAGTCAATTTAAAAGGAGATTAAAGGATTTCCATTTTTGGGAGATATGGCTTCAGGCCCTAATAGGCTCCAAGGATGACACCGGCTACCGCCCGGCCGTATCCCGGTCCAGGCTTTCATTAACCGCCCGAAGGATGCCTTCCTCAAAACCCGGAAGATTGTCCCAGGAAACCTCGGGCTTCAACCCCAGACCTTGCCGTTCTTACCCCTTCCCAAGAGAAATCACCAGACGGGTTCTCGTACCGCTCCCTGATGGCGTGTTTGACGGGTTCATGGCGGGTTTGGAAAAATGGCCCGTTTGGCCCCTTTGTGGCCCCTCTATTGTAAGCCCTTTGAGCCGTTTATGAGTCTTTTAATGTCTCAGATGTCTCATACCCGTCTCAATTCTAAACAGCCTTGGTATTCTGCCCATTTATCTCCACTCCCCAAAGGGGGGTGTCCAGTTTGTCCAGTTTATGTCCAGTTTGAGAGTTCCATTTCTCATGTCCTGTTTGTCTGCTTTATATCCTGTTTACCGAATAGCACATAAAATGTGCTCCGTCCCGTGGCTCCCACTTTCTTCAATACTCTCTTGTTAACAAGCTCCTCAAGATCTCGTGAAGCCGTCCTTATAATTACTCCTGTCTGTTGACGATACTCACGATTCGTAATTTTGCCTTGAGCTTTAATAATGGCGACAGCTCGTTTCTGCCGGACATTCAAGTTAAGTTTTTCCATAACTTCAGCCGTCAGCCAATCCCGCCAGAGGGTTACGACAAAGAACCCGCTGCGCTGCTCAAATTGGGGTTCCGGTAGACCGGCCTGCCGGCACAGTTCAATCATGGTCTGGGTGCCGGAGCCGACCCTTTCGATGTACCTTGCCAGATAGAGTGATTCTGCCATGAGAGGATTATAAGGAACTGATGGATGGTCCTTACGCAGGCTATCAAGGGTTAATGTGCCGGGCAGCCTGCCAGGGTTCCAGACCTCCAGCCGGTCGGCGAAGAGTCGCACCTCGACGGAGGCGTTGCTTTGGTAGTCCCGATGGGCAATGGCGTTGACGATCGCCTCTCCTATGGCGTCCGGGGGGAATTCGTAAGTGGCTGGTGCGGTGATACCGGCAGCACGGGTGCCGATGGCGCGGTTGATCTTGCCCAAAACGAAATCAAGGGACTGATCGGCCTGTAGAAAGAGGTCTCCGCCATAAACCTGCAAAGAGGCAAAGGGACGACGGTACTCCGTACCGTGACAGTGGATGCACTTAATATTGGCGGTGCGATGGAATCGTTGTGGGTTGGTTCCAAAAAGGAGGACGGCGGCGTTTGTCGGTTTTTCCTCTTCTATCAGATTAAGGTGGGTAAGCAAGTAAGCTGGGACGTTGGTTCTGGAACAACTTATTTCCGCCCCCATATCTGAATGGTTTTGACATAAACCAAGAGTTCTACTCTTCTATTATTCCGTCCCAAAACAAAAACCCCACCTTCTTTTCTACAAAAAAATGGGATCTTATGGGTCTGCTTCATGGACCAGTCTTAATAGAAAAACAGGATATCGAGGGGCCTGCCTGTGCGTGTCCGCACGCAGACAGGTCAAGGATTCGAGGATTCAAGTGGACAGCGTGGCTGTTGACCCCATTAATTATTTTCATGATTTGTGGCGCCCACAACAAGCAAGCTTGATGGTTTAGTTGACAGGTTGCCGGAATCATTAAAGCTGCGTTTAAGATCGAACAAAATCAAAACATATCCATCCCTTAAAGTCAATTTAAAAGCAGATTAATTTATGTAGAAAATCCCCTGTCAGCCAAGGTCACACCCCAGGTCATTTCTTCCTAAATACGTTTGTTCCCCTGTTTGGTCTATTGGGTTTTTAGGGTTCGTTGGGTTTCTCGGGTTTGTTGAGTTCGTTGAGTTCGTTGGGTTCGTTGGGTTCGTTGAGCCACAGCTCCAGCCGTTTCCCTGTCCCGATTTTCATGAACCGCCCGAAGAATGCCTACCTCAAAATCAGTAAGTTTGCCCCAGATCTCCTTTCAGTTTGACCTTATCTGACAAAACCCCGTGGTATGGTCGTCTAAAGTTCGGCATTTGGAGTTCGATGAACGATCGATTAATTGACGAAAGATAGGCAGGTTGTGGGAGGGGGCAGTGAGGTCGTCCCATCCTTCACCGGATTGTCATCGTTGATTTCGTCAGACCCGGATTCTCCCGGCTTAAAGCCTTTCTTGGGAATAAATCAGATTAAACCGATCAATCCTGGATCAAAGAAGGATAAAGCTTCGTCTATCAACCCTTGAATCCCATTCCGAAGTCACCAGATCTCGGACTCCCCGGTTGGGGTAAACCAGGAAGGATACTTCTCAACCTTTTTGGCATCTTTCTGACAATAACGGGTCCAGGGAATGGCCTTTAGCCGTTTCCTGGTAATCGGCTGTCCACAGTCTTCACAGATTCCATAACTTCCGGTATCCATTTTTTTTATGGCCAGATCGATCTCCCGGACCTCTTTTCGCTCTATTTCATCTAATCGGCCATACGGTTCGGTTATCTCACCCTCCTGGGCCATTTCCTCAACCTCGATCTGGGGTTCCGATGTCTCCTGCCAACGATTTTCAAGATCTCTGACCTGATTTAGGATCTCTTCCCTTCTTTGAGCGAGTAAGCTCTGGAAAAGAGCCAGATCCTTTTCGCCCAACTCTTTTGATCTTTCCTTGATCTTCTTCCCTTTGCGTTCCATAGGTATTCTCCCCTCTAGGTGCGAAAATAGGATTCGAGGATTCCAGGATTCTGGGGTTCAAGGGCTTTAACTTCTAAGCCTCTCACTCGAATCCTTGGCCCCTTGACTACTTGAATCTTTTTCATGTTTCGTGGTGTCACGCCCCTGGCGGGGCATGACGGTTCGAAAATAGATTTTAAAGACCTTGTTTAACCACCCGTTCCCTTCGGCCTGCCTGTGCGTGGTCGCACGCAGACAGGTCACTTGACAAGGGCTGGACAACTGCCGGGACGGTTATTTTTCCCGGCACGACCTTGTGCCGGGCAAGACTCCGTTTGCCCTTGGGGAAAGTCGCCCAAGGGCAAAAAAGAAAGTCCGTCTTTATCCAGGTAATCAAGGCAGCCTTAAGCTGCCGGGCGGTTCAAAAAGCATTTTCATCCTTCGTGGCGCCCCAAAGGGCGCATGTGGGCTTAGACGGAAACTATTTTACTACTCGGAAAGGTATCCAGGCTGCTCCTCTCCGCCGGGATTGCCGGACTTGACGGCATTTAATTTTAATAATACAATCAAATGAACCATAAGGGAATAGGTGAAAGACTGTATTTTTTGAGTGAGCGTATTCAGGATCGGCCGGGTTGGGGGATAGGCCTTGACCAGGCTGCCCTGTGGGGCATAATATCTTTATTTGTGGTGTGAGTATGTGGCCAAACAACTTTTTTCGACTTGTTCGGGGAGGAGGTGGATTTTTTTGGAATCGCCAACTGAGAAAGAGGTTTCGAATCTTTGTCATCGTTTCGGAACCATTGCCGTAAAAAAGAGGTTTATTACCGAAGATCAGCTTAAAACGGCCATGATGGAGCAGTTGGAAGATAACTTAAACGGGAGAGATCATCGTATTATCGGGGCCATTCTCTATAAAAGAGGGTGGATAACCTACGATCAGGTGGATGCCGTTCTTAAAGAACTTTTTAAGGAATAAAGAAAAGGTATTTCAATTCGCCTTCAAAAAAGAATCCGGTTACTCGGTGATGCAGATGTAATCAGCCAGGGTAGGGTCCAGGGACCGGATGGGATAGTCGAGGGGGATTGGTATTACCGTTCTAAACGGTTGGTTTGTCCGCATCTCGGTCAATTTCGGGACTCCGAAGTGATGGACCATATGTCCTTTTCCGATAAGCACCAAAATTTGTTGCCCGGCTGAAAGGGTGGCCGCTGTCCGAGCCAAGGTTTCGGACATGGTTTCTTCCCAGGCCGCCTGGGATTCCAGAAAAGTTTCAAAATTTTTGATGTGTTCCCGGGGGTGGTGATCAAATTGACTGCGTAGATATTCCCGATGTGCAGGGTCATCTTGATGGAAATCCGCGGCCAGACGACTTCTATCCAAGGGGGTTAACGTAGAAAGCCCTTTCCTGGCGATCTGGTTGACCACATCAATGGGGGCATTCAATCCGATAATGCCTAACCTCCTGGCCCGGGCCAAATGTAAAATGCCCCGGTACAGATCAAAAGGATAGCCCCAATTTTTCTGCCAATCGACCTTCTCCAGAAATTCCTTTTCCGTAATAAGCCCCTGGGAATATCGATCCAGCCAGGGCTGGGCCTCTCTCGGAAACATCTCCATGGCCAGCAGCAGGGAAGGGTTTCGGCCATAGAGCCCTTTCAGGATCTCTTGTTGACAGCGGTGGTCTTCTGGGCTGGAATGAGTCTCCCCCACATAGATAATCGGGTATTTTGATAGATGATCGATCAGGGAGTCGAAGGAAAGGACGGCACCAGTAGCTGTTTCTACAATATCTCCAGGCCTTAAATCAACAGAAAATCCTCGAAGGACCAATGGCTGGAGCGGGGGTGCGGCCGAGCAGCCGATCAAAAGAAGAACGGTCAATCCAAGGATGGCTGTTTTAAGGAATTCGAAATCCATGAAGGGTGTCATTTATTCTCTTTGGATTTTTCCCGTTCTTCATCCCGGAGGACCCGGCGCAGGATCTTACCGACCGGCGTCATGGGCAGGGCTTCCCTGAACTCAACGGAATGGGGCCGTTTATAAGGGGCCATGCGCTCCTGACAGAACTTAATGATTTCTTCTTCCGTGGCCGTCTCTCCCGGTTTGAGCTGGATGAAGGCCTTGACCATCTCACCGCTTTTGGGAGAAGGGACCCCGACGACCGCGGCATTGGCCACCTTGGGGTGGGTGTAGAGGATCTCTTCCACTTCCCGGGGAAAGGCCTTGAGGCCGCCGACGATAATCATGTCTTTTTTGCGATCGGTGATGATTGTAAATCCTTCTTCATCCAGATGCCCGATATCCCCGGTCAGGAAGTAGCGCCTTCCCTCAAAGGTATGGAAGACCGCTTCATTGTCCTCCGGCCGGTTCCAGTAGCCTTTCATGACCTGGGGTCCGCTGACGGCGATTTCCCCGTCCTCCCCTTGAGTAAGCTCCCGGGTCCCGGTTTCCGTATCCAGGATCTTGACGTAGGTATCGGGCAAGGGAAGGCCGATACTGCCGAACTTGCGGTTTTTCCGGTTGGTCGGGTTGGTATGGGTCACGGGAGAGGTTTCGCTCAGGCCGTAGCCTTCGAGGACGATGGCCCCGGTCAATTCCTCAAACTTTTTGGCCACCTCCACCGGCAAGGGGGCGGCTCCGGAGGCACAATAGACGACGGACCGGAGATTAAATTTATTAACAAAAGGATGGTTGATAATGGCGCTGTAGAGGGTGGGCACGCCGTGAAGGACCGTTACCTGGTACTTTTCAATCAGTCTCAGGACTTCCGTAAAGGGGGGGTTGCCGGCCCGGGGGTCCGGGACGCAGACTACCCGGAACCCGCCTGCACAACAGGTGAGCAGGGTCAAGGTTAAACCGTAGGAATGATACCAGGGTAGCACACCGAGAAAGGTGTGGTTGCCCAGGGAAGAAAGTTTTTTGGCCGGGCTGCCGTCTTCAGGATCAATCAGGGCCCATTCGTCCAGCATGGCCAGGTTTGAACCGATATTATCGTGGGTCAAGGCAGCCCCTTTGGGGACCCCGGTGGTCCCGCCGGTGTATAATATCAGGGCCAGGTCCTCCACCGGGTCTATGGTCAGAGAAGGCGGCGAAGCAGGGATTTTTAAGACCTCCCGAAAGGGGATATGCGTAAGGTCTAAGGAAGGGGCCTTGGGAACTTTCCCCAGCAGACCTCCGATAAACCCTTTTAACGGGGGCAGAAAATCCTTTATGCCGCAGACCACCACGGTCTTAATCCCCGTTCCTTTGATGGCCTCCAGGGCCGTGGGATAAAAAACAGGATGGTCGAGTACAAAAAGGGCCTCGGCCCCTGAATCCTTGAGTTGAAAGTTGAGCTCCTTGGCCGTATAAAGGGGATTGCAGGTCACACAAACCGCCCCGGCCTTTAAGACCCCAAAAAAGGCTACCGGGAAATGAGGCAGGTTGGGCAGAAAGAGGGCGACTCGATTGCCGGGCTTGATCCCTTTTTGAACCAGGAAGGTGGCCACCCGGTTGGCCATTTCCCAGATCTGACGGTAGGTCTGAGTATGGTCGGCAAAGATGGTGTAGGTCTTATCCGGGGTTTCTTTGACCCGGTCATCTAAGATTTGATAGAGGGGTTGGGGGGTACGACTTAAGGTTAAAGGGACTTCCTTGGGCCATTTAAATTTGTGCCAAATTTGTTGTTCCATGGGACCCTCCTGGTTTGAATTAGAAAAGGGGCTGATTCAATAAGGCTCTCCTTTCAACCCGGCAACGATCATAGAAGAAAATTCCAGGGAGGGCAAGGATATTTAAGGGGCGATCATTTTAGGGAGGATGATCCTATAAAATTATTTTGTGGAAATCTAACCCGGTTTTTTATATGTGTTATGCTTCTACATATTTGAAGCGATTTTGAACCCATGATCAAACCCCCCAAAAAGCTCTCTTTCTTTTTCCCCGCCTTGAGAAGGCTGGAGGCTTCTCCAATCCCTGTCCCAGGCACTTGCGGAACCGTGGCCGTATCGGTGACGGGCAGCTATTGTCATCTCATGTGTAAACACTGCGGGGGGGTCATCCTGAAGAACATGTCGGCTGCCCGGACCCCTCCGGCCTTAAAGGAACTGGCCCGGCGAATAGCCGAAAAAGGCGGTCGAAGCATCCTGATCAGCGGGGGGGCGGACGAAAAAGGGATGGTCCCCTTATTGGATTTCACCCGGGCCATTAAAGAGATCCGTTCCGAATTAGGTCTGAAGGTGTTGGTCCATACCGGTCTGGTTTCCCGTGGATTAGCCGATGCCTTGGCTGAAGCCCAGGTTGATCTGGCCATGCTGGATATCATCGGAGATCGCCGGACCATACGGGAAGTGTATCATCTGGAGGCCTCGGTCAAGGATTATGAACAATCCCTTAAACTCCTTGTTGACCGGGCCATTCCAACGGCCCCTCATGTGGTCATGGGTCTCCACTTCGGCCAAATCCTGGGAGAACCCCGGGCCTTAGAGATGATCGCCGGATATCCCATAAGGACCCTGGTGCTGGTCGGGTTTCGGCCCATCCCCAAAACCGACATGGCCAAGACCGCCCCTCCGTCGCCGGAAGCCATGGGGAACCTTTTTGTCCTGGCCCGCAGTCTCTTTCCAAAAACCCCCGTTGTTCTGGGATGCGAGCGGCCTTTAGGGCCCCACCGCCAAAAGACCGATTTGCTGGCCGTTGAGGCCGGTCTGGACGGGATCACTTACCCCGGGGAAAGAGTCGTGCAGAGGGCCGGGGATTTGGCAATGGATATTTCTTATCATACCGATTGTTGCGCTTTGATCAAACATAGCGATTAAGACTTGATGGACAAAAATTCGATTAACAACAACATAAATCCCCCTCACTCCCTCTTTTCCAAAGGGGGAAGTTAATCTCCTCCCTTTAATAAAGGGAGGTTGGGAGGGATTTCAAATGGTTTAGGCAAAACCACCTAATTATTCTTTATGATCAAAATGATACGCATTATCGACACCGGTCTTTTAAGCGGGGCGGAGAACATGGCCTGGGATGAGGCCTTGCTTTCGGCCAGGGTTCAGGGGCTCATCCCCGACACCCTCAGGTATTTGAGATTTTCCCCTCCGGTAGCCCTGGTGGGCTATCACCAGGCCGTGGCTGAAGAGATCCGGGTGGAATACTGTCTTCAAGAAGGGATTGACATCAATCGCCGGATCACCGGGGGCGGAGCCGTTTTTTTCGATGAGGGTCAACTGGGCTGGGAGTTGATTGCCTCCAGAAGATCCCTTTCCATGGGCCTGACCATGGAGGCGATCAACGAGGCCGTCTGCCGGGCCGCCGCCCGGGGACTACAAACCTTGGGGCTTGATGCGCAGTTTCGTCCCCGGAATGATATTGAAATCCAGGGCCGAAAGATTTCCGGGACCGGGGCGGCCTTTGAAGAGGATGTGTTCCTCTTTCAGGGCACTCTGCTGATTGATTTCAATCTCGAACACCTGATCAAGGTCCTGCGTATCCCCATTGAAAAACTAAATCATAAGGAATTGACCTCGGCCCGGGAGCGGGTGACCAGTCTCAAAGAGCAACTGGGTCGGACCCCGGCAACCGGAGAGGTCAAGACGGCCCTGGAAACGGGATTTAGAATCGGGTTGGGGCTTCAATTCCGAGAGGGGGAGATTACGGAACAGGAGCGGTCTTTATTCCGACAATCGTTGCTCAAGATGCAATCAGGCGATTGGATCCAGGGCTCCAGGATCCCCTTACGCCCCCAGGAGGTCCTTCGCTCCATCCATAAGGAAGAAGGGGGATTGATTCGAACCTCGATCAAGGTGGACCTGAAAAAAAAAAGAGTCAAAGATCTGCTGATCACCGGGGATTTTTTTATCCATCCGAAAAGGGCCGTTTTCGATTTGGAATCGGCCTTGAAAAACATTCCCCTAAAGGATCTGGACCTTGGCCTGAACCAATTTTTTGAAAGAGATGGGGTGGAACTCCTGGGGTTAAGGCCTAAGGATTTTTTGAAAGGGCTCCATCTGGCCCTGGAAAAGATGACTTATCCCGATCTGGGATTTTCCTTTGAAGAGGCCGATCAGATGACGACCTTTAACGGAACTCTGCCCGAAATCCTGGGCAACTGCGGTTTACTCCTGCTGCCCTATTGTTCCAAGCTGCCTGAATGTGAGTATCGCACCAAGGATGGCTGTATCCAGTGCGGCGGGTGTACCATCGGCGAGGCCTTTGCCCTGGCCGAGGGAAAGGGCCTCAAGGTCATGACCATCCAGAATTATGAACACCTGGTGGACACCCTCGAAGAAGAAAAGCAAAGGGGCCTCAGGGCCTATATCGGCTGCTGCTGCGATGCCTTTCAGCTCAAAAGGCAGGAGGCCTTTAAACAAGCCGGTCTGCCGGCTTTGTTGCTGGATATTGAAAATACGACCTGTTATGAATTGAACAGAGAAAAGGAGGCCTATCAAGGGGTCTTTGAGAATCAGACCCATCTCAGGATAGGGTTGTTGGAAAAGATTTTGAAATTGGTAAGTCAGAGATAGGGCTGTAGTGATTTGATGCCTCAGGAAACTGGTGCGGCTATCGATAAAGATTTTCTCGCCATGATGTTAATGAAAAAAAGACGGTCTGAAGGTTCAGCAGTAACTCTCAATATAAGGAGGCAAAAACATGTCGAACAAATTATCACTTGAAGAAGCAAAGGGAAAGGCATTAGAATTCATGCGCAAAGGATATCACTGAGGCCCGGCGGTCCTGCAAGTTATGTGGGAAGCATTTGACATGGGTAATGAAGATTTCCTTTGGGCGGGTATTCCATTTAATGGGGGGATTAGCGGCCAACAGCAAGCCCCTTGCGGCGCGGTTTCAGGAGCGGCGGTATGCCTGGGGTTGAAACACCGGTGTTCCTTAGCGGACAAAGAGAAAGCCAAAAAGGCCAGAACGACGATTCGCCTTCAGGCCGGGAGACTGGTCGGGGATTTCAATAAACAATTCGGGGACATCACCTGTCGGGGTCTTCTGGGGTTGGATTTTAACGAACCCGGTGCCTACCAGAAGTTTCTGGAGGCAGGGATTTGGAAGGATACCTGCGAAAAATATGTCCTGTTTGTTATTGAAAAACTGTATGCCTTTGAAAAGGAGAAAGGATTAGAAATGGTGTAATGCTTATACCGGTTCATTAGGATTTTTTCTAACTTTGATAGTGTGCGGGTTACATGGTGCGGGAGCCATGACGGGTCTCACTCTTTCCCTCGCGCTTTGTGTAAGGCTTCTATCATCTTTTCCGAGAATGTTTGATCTTTAAAGGGAATCATTTCCGTAAGGCCTCCGGGGAGTAATCGGGGTCGATCCGCAGGACTTCCGAGATTTCAGCCCGGGCCTCGTCTATCCGGTCCGCTCCGGCAAAGATGACGGCCAGGAGACCATGGGCCCACAAAAAATCAGGAGCGCGCATGAGCACTTTTTTTAGGCTTACAATCGCCTCTTCGTGCTTTTGCATCGAGAATTGGGCCAAGCCCAGCCCAAAAAGATACATCACCGGATAGTAAGGGTTCAGGCGCATCGCCTTTTCCATCTGTGCGACCGCCTCCTCAGGCCTGCCCACCCAGACCAGGGCAACCGATAGCACCGCGTAATTCTCCGCATCGTTGGGATCCAGGGCGATCGCCGTTTCTATCTCACTGATTGCCTGCGCATATTGCCTCTTCCACGAAAGACACTCCCCCAACAGGCGATAGGCGGAGGGCAAGGAGGGGTCCAGGGCAACGGCCTTCTGGGCCAATTCAATCGCTGTATCCAAGGCTTTGGGGTCCGGATTCCACAGGTGGGCCCAATCCTGGAAATATACCCAACCCAAGCCCGCATAGGCTCCTGCATACCGGGGGTCCAGCTCGATCGCTACCCTGAACATGTCTTGGGCCCTGGCGTTTTGCTCTTTTGTCATGTCATGCATGTGCGCTCTCCCGCGTAGCGCATAATCGTAGGCCTTCAGATTTTCCGTGGGTTTCCGGAGCACCCGCTCGATTTCCGCCTTCTCCACCTTTACCCTCAGGGTGGCGATGATTTTCTCCGTGACCTCATCTTGGAGCAAGAAAATGTCCTCCATATCTCGGTCATATCGCTCGGCCCAAATATGATAACCACTGACGGCGTCAATGAGCTGGGCGATGATGCGCAGGCGATCACCAGCCTTCTGGACACTCCCTTCGAGCACGTAGCGTACTCCCAGTTCCTGGCCTACTTGCTCCACTTTTACGGGCTTCCCCTTGTAAGTGAACACGGAATTGCTGGCAATAACAAAAAGGCCCGAAATCTTCGAGAGGTCCGTGATAAGCTGCTCGGTTATTCCATCGCTGAGGTAGTCCTGCTGCGAATCGCCACTCATGTTGACGAAGGGGAGTATGGCAATAGAGGGCCTGTCCGGCAACTCTGACCTTTTGTCTTTGCGGGGGAGGCCCAGGTCTTGGCGCACGCAATACGCCCGAACGGGCCTTTTGATGTTTTTGACCGTCTTCTCGCCCAGGAACTCGTAGTCGAACCCGAGCTTATTTTCTATCTGGTCGTAGACCGTCCCGGAGATACATACGCCGCCGCCCTCGGCCAGTCCCTCAATTCTCGCAGCGATATTGACTCCATCCCCGTAAATCTGGTCGCCCTCTATGATTACGTCCCCCAGGTTGATCCCGATACGAAACTCCATCTTGCGATCGACCGGCAGTCCCGCGTTTCTCGCACCCAGATCCTTCTGGATCTCCACCGCACATTGAACCGCATCTACCGCACTCGCGAACTCAGCCATGAGATTATCCCCTGGAGCACCCACCACCCGACCCCGGTAGCGTTCGATGAGATTTCCCATGACGTCTTTATATGCTTTCAGTGTTTGAAGGGTCCATTCTTCGTCGTCACCCATGAGGCGACTGTATCCCTTCACGTCCGCACTGAGGATCGCTATGAGTTTTCGTTTCACGTCGTGTCTGGTCATAGAGTCTTCACCGAAAAACCCCGGATAAAGGAAAAGAAGAGGCGGTTATCCAGAAGGTTTAAGGGGTCGAATATCCCCTAATTACCAAAGCCTAAAGTAGTCCGGACCTCCTTGAGATTTCATATATTTTCAAGAAATTCTTCAACGCTCAACTTTGCCTGCTTAAGGATGCCGAGTAATGTACCCAATGGCTAATTCTTTGTGCAGGGGCACAACACACCCGAGGACTCCTTCTAAGGTTTGTTTTTTGAGTATGACATGGCTCCCGCGTTGGCGAACCCATCGAAAACCTAATCTCTCTAATCTTCTAATGGCTTCTTCACCTGAAAGTCTGGTGAGTTTAGGCATTGACTGTGGCATCAAAAGTGGTCATAAGCGACTTTAAGAATTCTTGGACAGGAAGTTCTTCTAAATATAATTCGGTTGCTTCCTTCAGATTGGCTACGGCTTCTTCAATTGTGTACCCTTGACTCACTGTACCCACTTCAGGACATTCAGTAACATACAAATCGTCTTCTTTGTGGAACACAGCAGTGAAAGTTTTAATTTTCATCTGAAACCTCCGACAGATTTTCAGAATTTTATGGAACTCTTACTCGACGAGTTCTCAGGATTAATTTTTAATATGTTACCATATTGATAGAAAAATTGGAAGCGGCTAAAGATCAAAAATCGACATTAAAGGGAAACGATGTGCTGACATTTGGCTTGTACAGATTAGAGCCCATAGTCTTAACGGGTTATCCGAAAAGCTCTTCAAGGGCATAGAGACTGGCTCTTTTATTTTTAAGGTTTTTCAGCCCTTTTCTGATTTCTTCCATTAACGCGGCATTTGACCTGACCGCGATAGTCTCTTTCAAACTCTCGAATTCATCCGGGCTGATCAGGACAGCAGACGGCGAACCGTTTTTGGTAATAACGATCTCCTCATCGGTGGTTTTGACCACATCGACGAGGTTACTCAATTTCATTTTTGCCTCGGAAAGAGAAAGCGTCTTCATGGATAGCCTCCTATTTGGGATGATCAACAGGGAAAGATCTGGTTTTCGGAATGGCTCGGAATACGCAACTATACGAGGGCATTTTGTTCACAGACTTCGGCAATCCAGGCGTTGATGCTTTTGTGTTCCCTCTTGGCAGCCAAGGCGATAGCACAATGCAGCTCGGAAGGAACCCGCAACATAAAACGTCCGGAGAAGGGTTTTTCCGGTCCTCGACCGATTTCCTTACAGGTCTTCAGGTATTCGTCAACGGCGGAGCGAAAATCTTTTTCCAGTTCCATAACCGATGCCCCCTCAAAGGTAATAATATCCGTCAGACCCATGAGACGGCCATGAAAAATATGGTCATGGGCGTCAAACTCAACAGTTCCCGTATAGCCCTTGTATTTCAAAACGTTTTTCATTTTATAACCTCCGTGTTAATTAAAAAATCCCTGATCGCCTCTACCGCATACTTTTTCAGATTCTTCTGCGGGTGCGGTTTATGGAGGCGTAACACCCGTGTATTGAGTATTACTTGCACTCTTGAACCCTCGCCTTCATTGATCTTGGAGCCGATGGCCTTAAAAAAGGACCGTACTTCATCCCAGGTAACGTCGGCACGGATTGGTTTGTCCATAATGCGGGAAAGTGTTCTCTGCTGTTTCTTATTCATGTTGATCACATGATACTAAAAACGATACCACAATGGCAAGAAAAATTTAATCTCCCATATCACCTTAATAAATCGAGAGTTATTTGTCCGGCAAGAGGATTTGACGGATTTATTGATTTTATGTTAAAAAGATGTCGATTCTCCGGTCTCTGGAATTCAGTATCTGGGATCGTGGTCCTTCGATCCTCCTCTGGAGAAAATTGACTTCAAATTCATTTTATGATGACTGATATTCAACAATGGACCTGCGATGTGTTGGTCATCGGGGCCGGGCCGGCCGGGAGCACGGCCGCCCGCTTCGCCGCCCGGAAAGGGGTTTCCGTCATTCTCCTGGAGCGGCGGGAACAGGTCGGTATTCCGGTTCGCTGCGCCGAATATGTGCCCCTACCGATAAGCCGATATGTGGAATTGAATCGTCCTGGTATTCTGGTCCAAGCGGTCCGGGCCATGCAAACCTTCATTCCCGGAGAGTCCATTAAAGAAACGACCGTACCCGGGGCCATGATCTGCCGGGACCGCCTGGATCAGGAACTGGCCGATCTGGCCGTCAAGGCCGGTGCCCTATTAAAAACAGGTATTCAGGCTTGGACCCAACAGGGCGATCAGGTTGTTGCTCGGGGGAAGGAGGGATTGGTCAAGATTTCAAGTCGCGTCATCATCGGGACCGATGGCCCTTCTTCCCAGGTGGCCCGATGGATGGGGAGCGGACATAAGGAATTATTGATCGCCGCCCAGTACCGGGTTTCCCTAAGAAGGCCCTTAGACCATACGCGCATCTATTTCCGTCCATACATCACCGGGGGATATGGCTGGCTTTTTCCCAAAGGGGACAGGGCCAACCTGGGTGTGGGGATGGATCCTTATTTAAACAAGGGGCTGAAGGAAACCCTTGATCTGTTTAGAAAGGAATTGATCCAGGAAGGATTGATTGAAGTTGAAATCAAGGGTCAGGGAGGGGGACTTCTTCCGGTGGGGGGATTGACTAATTTGGCTAAGGGAAATATGATCCTGGCCGGCGATGCGGCCGGCACCTGTCATCCCATAACCGGGGCCGGCGTGGGGAACGCCCTTATCTCCGGGGAGATGGCCGGGGAGGCGGCGGCCGAAGCCGTTCGGAAGGGCGACCTCCGGCAGCTCCAGGCCTACGAACAAGAATTGATCGGCGCTCTGGGCCATGGCTTGAACCATGGGGTCCGAAAGAGAAGGGCCATGATGGCCCAATGGAACAGCTTGGATTTTTCTGAAACCATCCGCCACAACTGGATCGCCTTCAGCGAATATTATAAATAGTTTTCATCCGGAAATCCAAGATTTCCGGATAGCTTTCAGCAGTCAGCGGTCAGCATTTAGCCCAACTCCCCAATGATGTAGGGTTTTGCTGAAAGCTAAAAGCTGATGGCTGAGCGCTCCATCCGGAAAGTTATAGTTTCCGGATGGATACTAAATAGCGAACAGCGGCTATCCTCACATTTTCGTATACCCGAACCGGTGAGGCGGGCCGACCGTTTTTCAAAGATTTTAAAAAAGAGGTTTTCATGCTTTCTCAAGAAAAAATAAATTCGACCATACCACCAAGCAGTCCCGATTATCTTCAAATGAGTCTGGCTGCGGCCATGACCCTGGGGTTAAAAGAAGGGTTATTTTTTAGAAACGCCCGTCTTTACTGTCTGAATCTTTTGTTGACCTATCCGGAAGGATGCCGGGCCAATTGTGCTTATTGCGGCCTGCAAAAATCCAGGGAAGGGGCCTTCGGGGAGAAAAGTTTTATCCGGGTGTCATGGCCCACCTATGACCTGGAAACCATCATTCGGGAAACGATCGCCCATAAGGGCCGCCTCCATCGGGTGTGCATTTCCATGATTACCCATCCCCGGGCCGTACAGGACACCCTCTATTTAACCGAGAGATTCCACCGGGAAGTGGGCCTCCCCATTTCCATCCTGATGAATCCGACCAGCATGAAACCATCCGATCTTGTGGAATTGAAAAAGAAAGGGGCCCAGATGGCCGCCGTGGCACTCGACCTGGCGACCGATGATTTATTTGACCTTTATCGGGGAAAAGGGGTGGGAGGCCCTCACCGGTTTGATCAATACTGGGAAATGCTTTCGGCCACGGCTGAAACCTTCGGGAAAAACATGGCCGGCTGTCACCTGATCGTCGGGATGGGGGAGCGAGAAGATCAGATGATCGAAAGGATACAAGCCGTCAGAGACCTCGGGGCCCGGACCCATTTGTTTTCCTTCTATCCGGAAAAGGGTTCCCGTCTGGCCCGGGAGGAGGCCTGTGCCAAGGATCACTATCGAAGGGTTCAGTTGGCCAGGTATCTGATTGACTTTGATCATTGCCGGGCCGAAGAGATGAAATTTGACCATCAGGGGAAAATTATTTCTTTCGGCTTGAAAAAGTCCGAGGTTGAAAAATGGATCGATACCGGAAGGCCTTTTATGACCAGCGGTTGTCCGGGTGGAGGGATGGAAGCGGCCTGCAACCGACCTTTCGGTGATGGCCCGCCCAGTGACATCCGGAGTTTTCCCTTTCCCCTCGAAGAGAAAGATATCGCCCAGGTAAAACAACAATTGGGTTGGGAATAGTAAGATTTTGATAAAATCATCGCCATTTATCCCCTTGACTCTCCAACCCGGTTCATTTTATACTCTGTTCATCAAAAAATTTTAGCCTTTCAAGAAAAGCTCAGCCATGAAAATAGGGGTTTTAGACGGTCAGGGCGGCGGGATCGGCGGCGCCATCATTAAAAAATTACGGGAGGTATTCGGTGAAAAGGTGGAGGTAATCGCCCTGGGCACCAATTCCATAGCCACCTCTCAGATGATGAAGGCCCGGGCCAATAAAGGGGCGACCGGGGAAAATGCCATCATTCAAACCGCTCCCAAGATGGATATCCTGATCGGCCCTATCGGCATGGTCCTGGCCCAGTCCATGATGGGGGAGGTTACCCCGGCGATTGCCCGAGCGGTCGCCGAAAGCCCGGGCCTGAAATTCCTGGTCCCTTTATCCCAAGAGCGGGTTGAAGTAATCGGATTAGTATCAGAACCCCTTCCCCACTTGGTGGAAAAATTAATCCTTCGGTTAAAGGAGTGTGTGAATCATGTGTGAAGCAGCAGCCTTCATAATTCGAAACGGCAAGGAAGAATTGGTTTTAGACAGCGTGGATCTCTTAGAGCCGGATAACGGTAACATCCGGATGGTCAACATTTTTGGCGAACAGAAAATTATTCCGGCCAAGATCAAAAAATTATCATTAGTGGATCATAAAATCATTCTGGAGGAGAAATAAGTCAGATACTGGATACTGGTTTCTGGATACTGGATGAAAGACCTATTTGTGTTGATCCTGACTATTAGTTGTCTTTATCTTTTATCCAACATCCAGTATCCAGCATCGGGTTTCTAACCGAGTTACCACAAGGAGGATACTACGATGATTGAGGATGTTTTAAGCAAGATATCCTGGCTGGGGCACGATGGTATTTTATACCAGGATAAGAAAATCATCTATTTTGATCCCTTTCAGATTGCCGGAGGGCCGCCGGCAGATCTTATCCTGATCAGTCATGATCACTTCGATCACTGCTCGCCGGAGGATGTAAAAAAGATCCAAACCCAGGATACGATTATTGTGACTGAACCGGATTCGGCCAAAAAACTTTCCGGCCAGGTCGAAATCATCAAACCCGGTGAGACGAAAACGATCCAAGGTATCACCATCGAGGCCGTCCCTTCCTATAATACCAATAAGGATTTCCACCCCAAGAGCAAAGGCTGGCTGGGATTTATTGTTACCTTGAACGGGATGCGATTGTATCACCCGGGAGATACGGATTTCATTCCTGAAATGAAAAAGATCCAGGCCGACATTGTCTTTCTTCCGGTTTCTGGGACCTATGTGATGACCGCCAAAGAAGCGGTGGAGGCGGCCAAGGTGCTTAAACCCCGGATCGCCGTGCCCATCCATTATGGGGCCATTGTGGGAACAGCAGATGATGCCCGGGAATTTAAAAAATTACTGGAAGGAATAGTGGAAGTTCGAATTTTAGCTAAGAAGAAATAAGGATGGGCATCCTTGGTTAATAGAAACGGTGGGGTTTGCGGCGGCTCCGGGCAATAAACCAGCCCAATAATAAGCCGAGAATCAGTACCGCCGCACCGGCTAAAAACCATTTGATCCGGTCTTCATTAATCGGGCCTTTTTCTTTACGGCCGAGGTCGGCAATCTGTTTTTTGTAATAAGCGACTTCTTTGCTCAGTTGGTCGTTTTTGTTTTTAAGGTCCGTGAGGTCCGGGGACAAATGGGTATTTTTCTGTTGTTGAAGGGTCTGGGATAGTTTATTTAATTCTTCGGATTTTTGGAGCAGCCTATCTTTTTCTTGGATCAACCCCTCTTTTTCCCGGACCAGGTCCTGGTTGGTTTCCTTTAACCTGCGAAGTTCTTCCTGAAGTTTAGGATCTAAAGAGGAAACCGGCCTGATTTGATCCACCAAAAAACGGGTGGCCAGCCAACCTATTTTTCCGTCCGAGAGTTTGACCTTCGACCAATTTTTATCCCCTTCGAGCCATTCAACGCGGTCACCGGTTTTTAACATAGCAATAATTCGTTGTTCTATTCCCGTGCCGGAACGCAAACCCACTTCGATTCGGTCTGTAATATACATGGACTTGGCCCATAAGGAGGTAGGGCAAAGAGATAATAATCCTACGATAAGGACGATAAAAAAATGGCGGGCCATCTTTTCCCTCATAAAGGGTGGAATTGGCCATTAGTTAACAAAACCTGAAGCGGAAGTCAAGAAAATTACAACAAAAAAGCCCCCGAAATCAGGGGGGCTTTTTTGTTGTCCTAAAAGGTTGCGATTTAGTACATCCCTCCACCCGGCGGCATAGGCGGCATGGCCGGTTCTTTTTCTTTGGGTTTCTCAGCCACCATGGCCTCGGTAGTCAACAGAAGAGAGGCAACCGAAGCGGCATTTTGTAAGGCAAAGCGGGTGACCTTGGTGGGATCGATGACCCCGGCCTTCATCAGGTCTTCATAGGCCCCGGTATCGGCGTTAAATCCGAAAGCGCCTTTTTCGGCTTTGACTTTTTCAACAACCACAGAACCTTCAAATCCGGCATTATTGGCGATCTGCCGGACCGGCTCTTCTAAGGCCCTTCGGATGATGTTTACCCCTAAGGCTTCCTCACCCTCGGTTTTTATCGAGTTTAAAGCCGGCAGACAGCGTAAGAGGGCAATTCCGCCGCCCGGTACGATTTTGCAGGGCATTTGGCTTCCGCTCCACGGTTTATACGCTTCTACCCCATTCTGGTCCGGGATCTTTCTCGTCCCGATGCTTGCGGGCTTCGTCATCATGGGGCCCATCGGAGGGCGGTTTTCCGACAAGCACGGTGCCAAGCTGTTTGCGACGACTGGGATGGCCATCTCGGCCGTGAGTCTAGTCGCTCTTTCGCTGCTCCCGTTCAACTTTGAATTTACCGAGTTTGCAGTGATCTTGCTCGTTTTCGGGATTGGCGCAGGAATGTTCGTCTCTCCGAACACGGCGGCGATCATGAACTGGCTGACCGCCGGCCAGCATCGGGGCGCTGGTCCGGGATGAGAGCGACTTTGCGAAAACGTCGGTCAGACGATGAGCCTCGCGGTGTTCTTCACGATAGTATTGGGGGCTCTTTCATCCGGTTTGCCCGGCGCGGATCTCGACCGCGCTTCAAAATGCGGGAGCCTCGCAACTGATTCAGCGTTCAATAACCTCTCCCCCTCATCTGCGCTTTTTGCCACATTCCTCGGTGCAGATCCAGTTCAGAGCTTACTTGCGGCACTCCCGGCATCTACTTTCGCTGCCATTCCAGCTGCGACGAAAACATTGTTGCTTGGTAACACCTTCTTTCCGAACGCAATCGCTCCCGCTTTCATCTCTGCACTGAGGATAGCTTTCTACGTTGGAGCCGCGCTCTCTGCAATAGCGGCGGTTACTTCCTCGCTAAGAGGAGACGCCAAACCTCCGTCGCAAGTCGAACCCAAGTTGGAAGCGGTTCACGTGAGTGCAAAACAGACGGTCCTACCCTCGGGAGACACCACTCATCCTGAAGGGGCAGCGAAGTGAGCATGCCCCCAACAATCAGGCGCGCACCTGCAGGGCTATCGAATGATCGGATCGAAATCTGGCGCAAGATATCTGACGCGTGGCGGCAATTACATCGTGAAAGCGAGAAGAATATCTCTCGGCTGGGAATTTGCACGACAGAGTTTCGGATTTTATGCTTCCTTCACGAGACAGGGTCAACGTCCATGGCAAGACTTTCCGTCGATAATGGCCTGAGCCATCCGGCGATTACCAGTTTGATTGACAAGCTTGAAAGTCATGGCCTCGTCAAAGAGACAGGGACAGTAAAGACCGGCGTGTAGTTAACATCGTGATTACTTCAAAGGGTGAGTCACTGTTCCGGCGTGGTTTGAAAATACACTCCCGATATGTCAAAGGTTCGCTGGCAAAATTGAGCGATTCCGAGCTATCGGCAGCTTCTTCTATGATGAAGAAACTGGCCAGTGCTGGTTCGATCTCCAACACTAGTTTTCAAACCGGTTAGTTCTTCAGCAACGTCGACAAACTGGTCCGCGCGAACTTCCTTTTTCAGATTAGACATTTTTCTGCATGTCGATGGATCTTAGATCGTCTTATATGAAAAACAGGTTGGGTAGAAATCAAGATGAAGACTGTTAAGATCAGCGTCGATGTCGGTGAAAACTATAACGATCCACTTCGGTTTGTCGAATGCGCAGTCGTCGCTGAAAAATATGGTTTTGATACCATCTGGTTTGGTGATCACTTCCTACCCTGGTTTCATGGTGGAAATAGATCCTCATTCGTCTGGTCAGTCATGCCGGTTGCGCTTGACAGGACAAGAAAAATCAATATCGGCCCAGATGTCACTTGCCCGATCGGTGGAAGGTTTCATCCCGCCATTATTGCTCAAGCCTCCGCGACTCTCGACAACATGTATCCCGGAAGATTCCTCTTGGGAGTCGGTTCAGGAGAGGCAATCAACGAAGCCCAATTTCTACCGAACGGCTGGCCGGACTGGAACGAGCGGATAGACAGATTGAATGAAGTTGTTAAGCTGATGCGCCAGCTGTGGGAAAAGGAAGATTACTTTACCTTTGAAGGAAAGTATTTCCCAATGAAAGATATTTTTCTGTACACGCGCCCAAAGACACGTATCCCGATTTATTTCTCTGCTCTTGGGATCAAGGCAGCCTCGTTTGCGGGGATGTACAGGCGATCATTTGGTAACCATGGGCTCTCCGGAAAGATGCGCGCAGTTGATTTTTCCACTTTCGAATCTGGCGCGAGAAAGGCCGGGTGAGACTCCTTCCCAGGCGGAGAAGATGGTCTTGCTCGATGTATACTTTGGAACGAAGGAAGACGGTATGAAGAAACTAAGGGAGACCGGAGAGGCGGGCTCTCTGGACATGGCAGCGTTCGGAGTTCTCGATCCGAGAAAGATTGAGGAAATCGGACACGGGATTAGTGAGGACAAGGTCTCCTCCGTAAAGTGTTTTTGCCCCACGGCTGAAGATCTGATAAAGGTAATCGAGAGTTACAGGCAGATGGGAGCAGACCATATCGCCATCGCGACAAACTCTTTTCCGGACTAGATCCAGATGAATCGGGCAAAACGTTCTGCCGCACTTTCAAGACTAGATGAGAGTTTGCGCTTCAATTCATACAGATCTCTCTAAATAACTGACAATTCCCCGGTTTGAATTGTAAACAGGGCGTCGTTGGTATAGTCTCCAGGAAGAATCAGGCAATCAGCAGAACCGTTTCGGTAGTCATCGCTATTGTGATAATTGTAATCGCGGCCGGTGTCGGGGGATATGCCTTGCTCTCTTCTTCAAGCATCTCTACGACTTCCCAAACATCTTCGTCCGCAGCGTCACCAGCGTCATCTATATCAACCGCGAGCACAACTGTAACACCAACCGCTGCTTCCTCGACTCATCGACTACTTCGACTCGGAGCTCAAGCTCGTCGCTTTCAACAAGCTGAGCTTCAACCACCTCTTCCTCCTTGACATCCACGACGTCTACTTCCTCGGCTTCGTCGACTTTCCGGAACACCCTCGTCATCGACGACGTGTACTGGCCTTACGATCGGTTCTAAATCAACTCTATTCCGTATCCGAATCTCCGTGGCCGAACTGGCTCGAGGACACGGTTTACCAGCCGCTGGTTGCAGTGAACTTGACGGCAGAGTACCAGCAGGGAATCATTCAGTACCTTCCCGGTCTGGCTTCCAACTGGACAGTCTCATCTGATGGCGAGACTTACACTTTCAACCTGCGGCCAACGTAACTTTCTCAAACGGAGATCCGCTGAATTCCTATCAAGTCTGGATGGAGATGTATGGATTCTATTACCTAACTGACAACAGTTCAGCGTGGCTCGAATCGTCTGCTTCTATTCAACATGAACACCTCGAATTTTGGTCTCGGAACGATCGCCCTGATCAACCAGAGCGGCTTGATTCACCCGTCACAGCAGGCTCTTGGAATCATGATGAACAGGTCCGTGGCCAATCTATGCGACGAGTGCAAGCCAGATTGTTTTTCACCTCGCGGCTCCCTTCAACTACTTCCTCGGTACCCTAGTCGCATTCGAAGGCTTATCTCGACTCCCAGTGGCTATTGGATAACGGCGGTTCGGGTCCGCCAACCCTCGTTCAACTGGTCCTGATCAGAATCCGATTCCAGGAACCGGGCCGTACGAGGTTACTACCGTATCAGAAAATGCCTATGTGCAATTTGCCCAAAATCCGACCTACTGGGGAGATAGTCTATCTCCGGCGCAGATAGCAATGCAGCCGAATGTTTGGACCCTGGACACGCGAAAAACGTGATCGTCAAGAACGTTCCAGACGATCCGTTCGTTACACAGACCTTTCGACCGGCGCGGCCCAGATTGCAGCGGTCGAATCTGAAGACTGGAACTTGGTCCAGGCGAATCTTAACAAGTTTTCTTATTTCACCATGCCGCCCTGGGGTGCCTTAACTACCGCAGTCGCATTGAACACCCAGATCTTCCCTACGAACAACACAGACTTTCGCTTGGCGATCGTGCATGCAATCAACTATACTGATATCACCACCAAGGTGTTCTTCGGTCAGGCTTCTCCGATGGTTGGTCCGGGGTTCTTCCGCGTGGAAGCAATTTTACGTTCTGGGGAATTTATCACCATACAGCCTACAGGACCTGACTCTCGCGCAGCAGTACCTGAACGAATCCAAAATCACCAATCCCCCGACGCTCGACTTTAGCACAATTTCCGGGTGCTCATTTTGTCTTCGCGATCGCACAAATTGTCCAGGGAAATACTTTTTCGCAGATTGGACTTAACGTCGAGTATCAGGCAACTGCTGTCAGTAACCAGCAGGCCCCATATGGCTACTTTGGGACGGAAGTTCAGAATGCAAATGAGATTGCACCGCTTTCACTTCTCGGGACGGGTGACTGGGCGCCTGCTACTCTGACTCCCGCAGATTACTGGGTCTCTTTCGTCAGCAACCAATCCGCCCTTGGGAACTATGCGATTTACTCAAACCCGACTGTGCAAGCGTGCGTAAACGCATTCACGAGCACATCAAACGTTACGCAAATTCAAGCTTTGCACAAGCGCGCAGAGACAGATCTTACAATGATGCACCTTACGCCTGGCTCGGCGTGAACAACTGTGGTATGTTGACGGCTCTCTGGTATGGCAGAAGGGTGTCGTGCAAAACTTCTACGTGAATTAGGTGTGGAGCGGACAGGACCTTGCCCCGATGTTCAACACCGTTACGTTCGGTTGATTATCGAGACTTTCCTCGGGCGAGGATCCGCAAACGACCTCGATCTCCCCGTCTCGTATCCCGTAAAACTGGTTGTGCATGTTTACCGTCGTGTCCGTGTCGCTTGGATACACCTCGACCTTGTCTCCAAGCTGTAGTCGGGCGTGGTTCGGGCTGAGTTTCAAGTGTGTATGCTCGGCTGAGAGTCTTGTAACTTCGATGCCTTCCAGGCCCTTGACTTCGGGAAGGCCCTGATTTGTTGTAATTGATTTCAAGCCGGCATCAAGTATAGGCTGATTTCTGCCGGAATGCTGGACACGGTTGTCAAAATACTCATCGCGCAATCAAAATCGATCCCGCAATCACGGTAGCGACATGTATCGTGACGTACGAACCTGCCTGAACTTCGGTGATTCCCGGATAATTACCGGTAATGTTGTAGGTCCCCGTTCCGCCGCGCTAACGATCTCGACCCGGGATGCCCTTTTCTTCGATCAGGTCCTTTGTTGAGACAATGAGGTTGCACGATTTTTCGTCCTCAAGCTTTCTTTCCTTACGGATCTAGGATCAGACTGACGTGTCCCTCATAACCTCCGAGCCCCTTGAATTTGAGATTCTCCGACGATACAATTTTTTGAGCCAGCGCAAGAGCTTTTGCACCAGGTTTTACTCCCGCGCGATAGTGGCCGATGTCTACCTCTATCACCACGCCAAGATTTACTCCGCGAGTTCTCGCCATGCTGGATAGTTTAGCGACGTTTTCCTCGTTGTCTACGGCGACCATGACCTCCGCGTGCTTTGAGAGACCGAGCAACCGCCCGATCTTGTCATCGGTGACAATCTGGTTCATGATCATGAAGTTCTTGATCCCAGACCATGCCATTACTTCGGCCTCTTCCAGTTTTGCGACGGCGACTCCAACTGCTCCGGCGTCGATTTCTTTCAGAGCAATAATCGGCGTCTTGTGATTTTTCACATGCGGACGCAGCTTGCCTTTTTCCCGCGAAAATACTCGGACATTCGTTTGATGTTTTTTTCCATCAGATCGAATCGAGCAAAAGCGCTGGAGTTTCCAACTCTCTAAAGTTCAATTTTGGGCGACACCGCTTTCTTATGCTGCACGTATTAAGGGAATACAGTTCTCTAGGCTAATCGAGCATAGCATCGTTTTCATAAGCCGCGAGGTAAATTGAGTCCCACTCGGCGCAGCATGTGTGGTGCTCCAGAACGCAGATAGAAGCACGAGTATCGAGACAGATTTGGCAGATGCAAAGATCGGCAGTTACACTATATTCGGACAACTCAGAACAATGACCTCCACGAAACGAAATTGCAAGTATCGAGTTAAGAAAGGATGCGAACTAGATAACGCTTGCTCGAGATAAACAGGTAGAATAGTTTGAAGGCGAAACCTGATCTAAAACCACTCTTGGGAGTTCTGAATGAATTTGCGCGGTCATACCTTCCGGAGATAAGGGTCAAATTCGCCAGCGGTATGCAGGGCGGCGAAAGCGGCAAGTCGGATCTCGAGAGACAAATAATCTATCTGGCATCAAAGCAACAACTCAAGGCGGATTCGATCAGTCTGGGTCTATCCTACGCGTACCGCATTGGACCAAGGTACAGAAGGATGAAGTTGACAAGGAATGAGATGTATTTCCTGACTCTTCTTCACGAAATAGGGCATTTCAAAATCAAGGAGAAAGTTCCCTCGAGTTACCTGCTGCTCAGAGACGAGTTGATCAGGAAACACTCCCACGATCTCTGGGTCGAGTTTGACTCCATCGAAAGGAGAATCAGACGTAGAAGAGGCGAGACAGAAACTGCGTGGAAGCTCAGGTTGGCTGATTTCGAAACCTGGCTAGTAATCGGTGAATCGATATCTCACCACATAAAAGTAGAGAACTGGGCTATTGACGAGTTTGAAAAGAAAAGAGCCACAATCAGGAAGAATTTGCTGGCAGCCGGACTTTAGTTAGGCGCTAGACTTCATCCCAAACAGTTTAAGTGATGCATTAGGGGAAATGAACGAATAATGGAGATGAACGGGAAGGAGGATTTTGAAGCTATAGTTTTCGATGCTTACGGAACGCTGTTCGATCTTGACTCCTTTGCCAGCGAGGCAAACAGGATTTATCGCGGTAGGGGAAAGGCGATTTCTCAAACGATGAGACAAAAGCAGCTGGAGTTTGCGATGGCTCGCGATATCATGGGAAAATACAGCGATTTTGAGATGCTAACAAGAAATGCGATAGAATTTGCCCTGAAAAAGTCAGGGATAAAGCGGACGGATGCCGGCCGTCGAAAAACTGTTTTCAAAATTTCTCAGTCTGAGACCTTTCAAGGACGTAACATCTGCTCTGAGTGATTTGGACGAACTCAATGTCAGGGTAGCAATCTTGAGCAACGGGACTCAACCCATGCTGGACAAGCTGATCGAGAAAACTGGTCTGTCACTTCTCGCGGAAGACGTGATCAGCGTCGATGGTGCAAAGGCGTGACAAGCCCAATCCCAAAGCATACCGGCACGGAATGAACGAGCTGGACATTTTCGAGAAGGAGAAGATTTTCTATGTGTCTGGGAATTCGTGGGACGTTGCTGGCGCAAAGGCATTCGGATTCAAGGTGGGATGGGTAAATCGCACGAAGCAGCCGTTGTTTGACGAGGGCTTTTACGAATTCAGACCGGACTATGAGTTCTCAAGTCTCGCTCAAATGACCAAACTCTTCGAGTGACTCCCAGTAAGATTATACCAATGATGTTGAAGGGGGGTATTCCGATGATCGTCCCCGTTCCGCTTGATATTTTTGGTCTGATATTACGACCGATGCCTCGCTGCTCAGTTCGATTGCGATAATTCTCGGTGCCGTTTTCGTTGTCATCCAGCTTCGCGATGACAAAAAGTTGCTGGAAGCATCGGTAAGGCAGGCGAATTCGTCCCAAGAGCAGGCGAGGCTCACCACCGAACACTGAAAGCAAAATCACGACCTTGCCACTGTCTAATTTGTTACAAAGATCTTACGATCAGGCAAACAGCCTGGAAGTTCAGAATTCATGGTTGACTGTCCTCACCTCCAAAATCTCATCCCCAGATGATTTTGCGAAGCTCCAGAATCAACGCAGCTCGCCTTCCTCCAGATGGCATCGTTGTTTGAATCGATAGGGCTTCTAGTTGAGAGGAACTATGTTAATTCAGATTTGATCGACGACATGTTTGCGACACAGCAGGCATGGGAGAGTTTGAAGCCGTTTGTGATGTGGATGCGAAAAAGATACGAATCGGAGGAATATTACTACTTTTTCGAAAAGCTTCACAATAGACTTTCGCAGACCCAAGAGACCTGATCCGAGAACTACACCCAAACTGCTAAATCTTGTTTGCCTAACTGCCGAGACCAGACTTGTGGTAATGAAAGTTGGTTGACACTACTACTACTGATCGTGATCAGTACCGTAGTCCAGACTCTCGTGATAAGCATAACACTGATTGTATTTGTCCTGCAATTTCGCAGCCAAGAGAAAGCGATCAAGGAATCGTCGTACCAGGGACTTATGGGACGGTACAACGATTTCATCCGGACGCTAGTCGAAAAGCCGATGCTTGCCAAATTTCTGGTCGACCAGACGCAGGAGGGAGTGTTTTCTACGGAGGAAGCAACCGTCTATGCTCACCTGCTCGTTGCTTATGGTATCATCGAGGAAGCCTTTCTGCTCTACTCGAAAAAGTGGATAGACGAAGATACCTGGCAACAATGGTCTGCTTGGTTAGTTGCGTTATCGGAGGCTCCGCAATTCAAGCGAATACATGAAAGGACGTCGGGAACTTTTGACAAGCGGTTCGAGGACTATGTTTCGAAGATGCTTACCGACAATGCTTCTAAAACCGAGGTTTCTCAGCAGAAATAAATTCTTGCACTGATTCAGAACTCGGGTAGAACTTTCTCGCCGAAAAGCATCAAAGATTGTAATTCTTCTGGGCCGCTGAAACTTGTAATCAGATACTCGATTCCCGCGTCCGTAAATTCTTCAATCCGATCTCGAATCTGCTTTGGAGTTCCATAGATCACTGCTTCATTCAACATACCAGCGGGCATCATCCTCGACATTTCTGCGACTTTCCGGTTGACCTCCTCTTCGTTTTCGTTGATAACAACACGAGTGACTTCGTCTTCAAGATCGAGTCATAATCCCGCCCGATCGCGTTGCAATGCTCCCGGAGTACGGCCAATTTTCTTCTGATGGTTTCTGAAGAGCCGAAGAGGTTGCATGCGTCTCCGTATTTGGCAACTGTTCGAAGAAGAAATTTTTCGCCGCTGCCTCCGATCAGTATCTTGGGGGTTGGCTTCTGTATCGGCTTTGGATTGCAGATCGCGTTTTCGAGCTTGGAGTCCTTTCCATCAAAATTCAGCTTGATCATCGGTCCACATCTTTCTGATTACCTGGACCGCCTCGTCAAGCCGCTCTAGTCGTTCTCTGGTTGGTGGAAACGGGATACCGTATGCGCACGCTCCGCATCATTCCATGCCGCTCCGATTCCAAAGAACAGCCTTCCCTTGCTTAGGACATCCAGTGTCGCTCCGATTTTTGCAAGAACTGAAGGATGTCTGTAAGAGTTCCCGGTAACGAGAGTCCCCAATCTGATTTGGGATGTCACGCCTGCAAGAACCGAGATTGTCGTCCAGCCTTCGAGCATTGGCTCCTCCTGCTTGCCAACATTCATGAATTACTGAAAGTGATCCATGACCCAGAATGAATCAAATTTGAGGTCCTCGGCGGTGTTGACAAGAATAGAAAGTGTATCGATGATTTTCACTCCCTCGCCGTCATAACTAAAGTTGGGGTGCTGTATTCCGAATTTCATGTGAGACAATTTTTTTCTCTGCGTGTTGATTCTGCTGATACTGGGTCAATAAACGAGTCGGAGAAGATTCCCCTGCATTCAAGGAGCGAGGTTGGGTCTAGAGTCTCGTCAGGAAAGAATTTCCTTCAATTGTGCCGGAGAGATGTTTGATCCGCTCATGACGATCACGACTTCTTTCCTTTCAACTTATCCTGGGACTTGATGAGTGCGGCGAGCGGAGTGGCTCCAGCTGCTTCCACCAGGTTGTGTGTTTTCTCGATTAGAAGCAAGATCGCCCTTCGAATTTCATCGTCAGATACGAGAACGAAATCATCCAGATGCGGGCGGAGACTTTCTTGCATGGACTCGAACCCAACACGGATTGCGAGCCCTCCGCAAATGTCCCCATTTTGTCCGAGACGAGTTTTCCCTCCTTCCAGGAAAGATACGCGGCTGGGGCAGCCGATGATTGGACGCCGATAACTTTTGCCGTGAATTCGATTGCCCTCGCAACAACGCAGGCTCCCGAAGCCATGCTCCCTCCGCCAACAGGAAGAATGATCGCGTCAACATCCGGCAAGATCCTCGAAGATTCTCAAGCGAAAGAGTCGCAACTCCTGCGATAGACTTTGGCTCGTTAGCGGAGTGGACATATCTGATATTCTGTTCAACCGCGAGCTTTTCTGCGTGTGCTCCCAGCAATACGTGGCA
>CAWIRY010000078.1:0-23413 GCA_963838485.1 uncultured delta proteobacterium
CCTTTCAATCCTCGCTCAAAGGGTTGTGGCTTCTTTTGATCCTGGCCGTCCTGCTCATCTACATCATTTTGGGAATCCTTTATGAAAGTTTTATCCATCCTTTGACCATCCTTTCGGGCTTGCCCTCGGCAGCCATCGGGGCCTTATTGACCCTGCGCATCTTCGGCCAGGACCTGAGTATATATGCCTTTGTGGGGATCATCATGCTGGTGGGTATCGTCAAGAAAAATGCCATCATGATGATCGACTTTGCCCTGGAGGCCCAGCGCAATGAAGGTAAGAGTCCCATGGAGGCCATCTACCAGGGCTGTCTGACCCGGTTCCGTCCGATCATGATGACCACCATGGCCGCCTTGATGGGCACTTTGCCCATCGCCCTGGGGTTTGGGGCCGGGGCCGAATCCCGCCGGCCTCTGGGGCTGGCTGTGGTCGGGGCCTGCTCTTTTCCCAGCTTTTGACCCTGTATATTACCCCGGTGTTTTATCTCTATATGGAGTCTTTTCAAAGGAAGATGAAAGGCTGGTTCGGGAAGTCGGTTTTCTCCGAACGTTTTTATCAACCGGCTTTGGAAATATTGGGTCCCCAAATTAGAGGCTTTATCTTTGAACAGGAGTATCACCGTCAGCCGGAGCGAATGGCTGTGCCGGAGATGGCCTCATCTCTGAATGATTTTTTTAAGGCCATCCCCCAGGATAATCGCTATCATTTGGAATTGAGGACCGACTCGTATCTTCAGGAGCCTGTTTTTGAAGTGATGAAAAAACACGGGGTGGGACAGGTCCTTTCCCACTGGACTTGGCTACCGCCTCTGGAAAAGCAGTTTAAAAAATCCGGGGGACGATTCTTCAACTCCGGCCGACAATCCCTGATCCGTTTGATGACGCCCCGGGATATGCGTTATGAGGATGCCTATGAAAAGGCTTTCCCCTTTGATCGGCTTATGGAAGGGATGCTTCAACCCCGGATGATTGAAGATACAATCAGACTGATGCACCTGGGGATCGGCCGAAAAATCCAAATGAACATCATCATCAATAACCGCTCCGGCGGCAACGCCCCCCTGATCGCCGAGAAGTTTTTAGATGCTTAATAAAATCCCAACTTCTGCTTAGGCGTTTCCACGTAGGAAGTTCCGTCGGTCTATAGCTTTTCGCTGAATTCCTTCCAGTATTTTTCGTCTTTCTTCTGCCAGCCGCTGCCGAAACGCCGGTTGAAGAAATCCCCAGCTTTTCAAACACCCGCCGCCAGGCCGCAAGGGGATCATGGGAGAGGACATCTTCTAAAAAGGGAACAATTTCACCTATTTTTTCCTTGGGCAGATAGGCCCGGGCTCCCATATCGATGGCTTTGCGCAGGTTCTCGGGGGACAGGGCATGGGCGGTCAGCATGACCACTCTATATTTCAGACTCACCGCTTTTTCCAGAAGATCAAAGCCTCGAACCCCCATGATATCCAGGATAACCAGGTCGTAGGGGGTAGAGTTCAGTAAGTCCATGGCCCATTCATAAGTTTCGGCCTTGATAACCCGGCAATTCGGACAGGCGTCCTTGATTTCTTCCTCAAGAACGCTCAAGATATCGGGTTCATCATCAACGATTAAGAGGTTGATACCATGCAATTTGGATTCCATATTCTATGACCTCCCGAAACCTAAGATTATTGATAGAAGGTGTTTTGTATGGAAAGAGTATAAGATAAGGAAATGACAGGGTCAAGGGGAAAGATAGAAGAGGTAATTTCGGTCTGCTCCGCTGAACTCGGACCCCTGACATTTTTGGTTTGGAGTTCAAACGATGATAAAGGATTCGTCGGCGGTCGTCAGTTTTTCAACCCCATCCTTTAAGATGACCACGGTATTTTCAAATCCTATGGCGGCTTTTTCCAATACAATCTTTAACTCCAAAGCCATGGTCATCCCCTCTTTTAAAGGATAGGTATGCCCCTCGGCTGGAAAGGGGAACTCATCGATTTCCAGCCCTACCCCATGGGCCACGAATTTCACCCTCCGGCCCCTGGGTCCAAGAAAGGAATCTTCATATCCAAGCTTTTTGGCCACTTTCAAGGCCAGCGTGTAACAGGACTCGGCGGAGTTGCCCGGACGGAGTTGTTCCAGGAGAGGGCTTTCTATCTCCTTCAATCCCTCGTAGGCTTTAAAATATTCCTTAGAGGGCTCGCCAAGGGAAAACATCCGGGTCTGATCCACCTGATAGCCGTTGTAACAGTTTCCAAAGTCGATCAGAACAGGCTCACCTTTCCGGATGGTTTTTAATCCGGCCCCCATGGGGAAGGCCGGGCTCAGGCCCAGGGCCGGCAAAGGGGGCATCGTTTCGGCTTTGAAAGGTCCCGGTCTCTCCGCTGATCACATGCCAATTAAAGGCCCAACTGTTAAACCCCCGGCTGCGCAAAATATTTTGGTCCCCCAAGCTGAGGGCCTTTTGGATCATCCGGCCAGCCATTTCCATTTCCTTTAAGCCTTCTTTTAAAAGTTCCGGAACAGTTTGGTAAACCCGGCGCCCCATTTCGCCGGCCTTCCGCATTTGCTCGATTTCAAAGGCGGATTTGATCGCCCGCTGATGGCGAAGGACAGTTGAAATATCTACGGGCTTCTTCCAGTGAAACTGCCCTTCCAGGAACCGGCAGGTAGGTATTAACGGGTAAAACATCCAGTTCCAGCCCGATCCGGTCCGGGAGAGGGTAGCCATATTTCATTATCGAGTCGGCTGCCTGGCCAAGAGAAGGCAGAGGCTTAATTTGCGAAAGGGGGGATTCGGCCCGGGCCCGGGAGAGGTCTCTTTTTACCAGAAGCAGGGGTTCCCCATGACTCGGCACCAAAAGAAATCCCTGTTGCATCGTTCCGCAAAGATAGAACAGATCCACGTTCTGGTAGATTAAGGCGGCCTCCAGGCCTTTATCGGTCAAGGTCTCCTGGAAGGTCAAAATCCGGTGTTCGATCTCTTCCCTGGGAGTAAGGGTGGCCTGGTAGAAATCTGGAAAAATCATCTTAGCTGGCACTTTTTCGGTCCTTTCATTTTTTTCTTTACAATGTTTTAATGAAATTAGAATATTTATCCCCAATATTTCAATATCAAAATAACATTAAAGATCAAGGGAGCGGGACCATGAAAGTTAAAAAGATCGATCATATCTGTATCGCCGTTAAGAATCTGGAAGAGGCCAAGAAGGTTTGGGAACCCTTTTTGGGCAAGACAGGTCCGGACGATGCCTATGTCGATGAATCCGAAAAGATCAGGGTGGCCCGCTATTGGGTGGGCGAAGTCGGCTTTGAGCTCATGGAATCCACCACCCCCGACGGCGATGTGGCCAAGTTTGTCGAGAAACAGGGGGAAGGAATCATGTTGATCAGTTTTAATGTCGACAGCACCCGGGCGGCGGCTGAAGAGCTTCAAGGAAAAGGCTATTCTTTTATCCCCGGCCCCAATGGAGAAATCGCCCGGCCTTTCCGAGACTGCGAATTCGCCTTTGTCCATCCCAGGAAATTAAACGGGGTCCTGACCGAGATCATTGATTATCAATGGGATGAATTGAAGGATAAGAAGCAAGAAAAAATTTAGGTTCGATTTTACTTTTTGAAAAAAACACAAATTATCCCGTCATTACGACGGAGGCCGTTATGGCAATCCTCCTTCGAAATGAGGGAGATCAGCAACACTAAAGGCGCCTTTCACCTATTTATTCTTTGTGGAATGTTTGCGTTGACGCAGAAACTCATTATCCCCGGCAAAACGGAAATGAAGATGATCGCCAGGATAACCAGGGTAAAATTTTTTTTGACCATGGGCAGGTTCCCGAAGAAATAGCCTCCGAAAACAAAAAGAGCGATCCAGGCCATCCCCCCAATGACATTGTAAGAGATGAAGCGAAGATAAGTCATTTGACCGATACCGGCCACAAAAGGGGCAAAGGTTCGAATGATAGGAATGAAACGGGCGATAATAATGGTCTTACCCCCGTGCCTTTCGTAAAATTCATGGGTCCGTAATAGATATTCTTTTTTGAAAAAACGCACCGCTTCCTGGCCAAATATTTTTGGCCCCACCCAGTTTCCCACCCAGTAATTGACCGTATCCCCGGCCACGGCGGCTAAGCCGAGAAGAAGGAACAACCCGAGAGGATCCAAGGCCCCATTGGTGGCAAAGGCCCCGGCGGCGAACAAGAGAGAGTCTCCGGGAAGAATAGGGGTTACTACCAAGCCGGTTTCACAAAAGATAACGATAAAAAGGATTAAATAGGTCCAAAGGCCGAAATCCCGAATGATGGTATTTAAATGTTGATCCAGGTGTAAAAAAAGATCAATCAGGCCGGTTATCCATTCCAAGGGTTCTCTTTTCATCCCCTTTCCTTAAGTGCGGTAACCATATCATACCCCATCCGGCCATTGCAAGGTAAGTTCGCCTTGGCTTCTGGTTTGACCGCAGCTCGGGATAATCCCTTTTCCAGTAAATCAAAAATACAGGTTTTCCCTTATTTACAAAAAAGGCGGTTCTATAATACGAAATGAATGGTAGCCGCTTAGGTCTGTCCAGCGTGAGGGAAAGGGTTGCCTTATCGGAGGAGCGCTACCCTTGATTCCCGCCGGGGGAAGGTTCGGTAATCTGGGCATCATGACCTGGGCCGTAAAAGATTTTCCGGTTGGAATTAGGGGGTTTATTGTTATAAAAAGGAAGTCAGAAAGGTTAATCGGGATGAGGCATCATTGGTTTCAAGTGGAGGTTTCCTGCTACGCTGGCTATCGTTATCCAGAACGTCCGGTTTCCTTTAGGCTGCTGGAAAGGACTTTTGCCGTTGAGGAGATCCTGGACCGTTGGTATGGAGAAGACTACCTCTATTTTAAGGTCCGAGCCGATGATCAGAGAGTCTATCTGCTGAAATATGATCAATATGAAGACCAATGGTTCTTGGCGGGGATGGTTTAACCCATGGGAAAATATTTTTTCCGCTCCAAGGATCATTATCCTTTCGATTTGTGGTAAAAAAGCATATATTATTTTATCAGGCTATCAACCAGTGATTTCAGGAATAAGATTGTGGGAAAGGAGAAAAGATGCGCAGTGATGCCATGAAAAAGGGAATAGAAAAAAGTCCCCATCGTTCTTTGTTTAAGGCCATGGGCTATATTGATGAGGAAATCTCCCGGCCTTTGATTGGAATTGTCAACTCGGCCAATGAGATTATCCCCGGCCATATCCATTTGGACCGGATCGCCCGGGCCGTTAAGGACGGGGTCCGAATGAACGGTGGAACACCCATTGAATTCTCGACTATCGGAGTCTGTGATGGGATTGCCATGAATCATGAAGGGATGAAATATTCCCTGGCCAGTCGAGAACTGATCGCCGATTCCGTGGAAGTGATGGCTATGGCCCATCCTTTTGATGCCTTGGTGATGATCCCCAACTGCGACAAGATCATTCCCGGCATGCTCATGGCCATGCTCCGTCTCAATATTCCGGCGGTCATGGTCAGCGGCGGCCCTATGCTCACAGGACAGTGGCAAAAGAAAAAAGTCCACCTGATCAGCGTTTTCGAAGGGGTCGGTCAGGTTAAAGCCGGAAAGATGAAGGCCCGGGACCTGCTGGAATTGGAAGAGGCCGCCTGCCCCGGCTGCGGCTCTTGCGCCGGTATGTTTACGGCCAACTCCATGAATTGTCTGACCGAGGCCATCGGCCTGGGTTTGCCGGGAAACGGGACCATACCGGCCGTGGCCGCGGCCCGCATTCGCTTGGCCAAGCAGGCCGGGATGAAGGTCATGGAACTTTGGAGAAAGAACATCCGTCCCCGGGACATCGCCACCATGGCCGCTTTTCGCAATGCCATAGCGGTTGATATGGCCTTGGGTTGTTCGACCAACACGGTCCTCCACGTGCCGGCTATGGCCCATGAAGCCCGACTGGAGCTGCCTTTGGACCTGTTTAATCAGATTAGCCAACGGACCCCCCATTTATGCAGTCTGATCCCCGGAGGGCCCCATAGCCTGCAGGACTTGGATGAGGCCGGAGGGGTTCCGGCGGTCATGGCCGAGTTGACTAAAATCAAGGCCATCGATACCCGGGTGATGACGGGCACCGGCACCCGCCTGGAAGAAAATCTCAAAGGCAAAAAAATCTTGGATAAGGAAATCATCCGACCGGTGACCAATCCCTATCATGCCGAAGGCGGGATCGCCGTCCTCTATGGGAACCTGGCGCCGGAAGGGGCGGTGGTTAAACAATCGGCCGTAGCCCCGGAGATGATGACCCACACCGGCCCGGCTCGAGTCTTTAATTCCGAGCAAGAAGCTCAGAAGGCCATATTGGCCAAGAAAATAAAAAAAGGAGATGTGGTGGTCATCCGTTACGAAGGCCCTAAAGGCGGACCGGGTATGCAGGAGATGCTTTCTCCGACTTCGGCCATCATCGGCATGGGATTGGGCAAGGAGGTGGCCTTGATTACCGACGGCCGATTCAGCGGTGGCACCCAAGGGGCGGCCATCGGACATGTCTCGCCGGAAGCAGCCGCCGGGGGACCGATCGCCCTGGTCAAAGAAGGAGACAAGATTGAAATCGACATCCCCCAAAAAAAACTTTCCCTTCTGGTCTCAAAAGAGGAACTCAAAAAACGCCAAAAAGGCTGGACCCCCCTTCCGCCAAAGATCCAATCGGGCTATGCCTTCCGCTATGCCCAGTTGGTCACTTCGGGCAGTAGTGGCGCGATTTTGAAGGATCGTCTTTAAATTAAGAGATTCTTGTTCGTGTCACGTAATGAAAATGAAAACCGCTAAAAATAAAAACGATCCATAGCGTCTTTAACGGAGGTTTGCCATGATCGAAGCCCGGTGGTATGAGAAAGGTGAGGATCAGAAGGTCCGTTGTTTTTTATGTAATCATCATTGTTTGATCAAGGAAGGACAACGGGGTATCTGTTGGGTTCGCGAAAACCGCCAGGGGACCCTTTATTCTTTAGTCTACGGAAAACCCATCGCCCGCCATATCGATCCGATCGAAAAGAAACCGCTCTTTCATTTTTTTCCCGGTTCCGCCTCTTATTCCATCGCTACTCTCGGGTGTAACTTCCGCTGCCTCTTTTGCCAGAACGCCGATATTTCCCAGGCCCGGGAAACAAAGACTATTTTCGGAGAAGAACTGACTCCCGAAGAAATCATCACCGACGTCCTTAGCTCCCCCTGCAGGTCCATTTCCTATACCTATACGGAGCCGACCATTTTTCTGGAATATGCCCAGGACATCGCGGTTCTGGCGAGTGCGCAAGGGTTAAAGAATGTCTTTGTCTCCAATGGCTACATGACCCCGGAGGCCCTTGAATCGATTCATCCCCATCTTCATGCTGCCAATGTGGATTTGAAGGCCTTTCGCGAGGAATTTTATAAGACCCAATGCAAGGCTAAGCTGGCTCCGGTTTTGGAAAGCCTAAAGATCATGAAACGAATGGGAATCTGGGTTGAAGTCACCACCCTGATCATCCCCACGCTGAACGATTCCAGGGAAGAATTAAAGGAACTGGCCCGGTTCATCGCCGAAGAATTGGGTCCGGAGACGCCCTGGCATATCAGCCGCTATCATCCGACGTATCGCTTGACCGACTTGCCGATAACACCGGTAAAAACCTTGCAACAGGCCTGGGAGATCGGGAAAGAGCAGGGCCTGCGGTATGTCTATACCGGCAACGTCCCCGGGGATCAAGGCGAAAAGACCTTATGTTATCATTGCGGTCATTTGCTCCTGGATCGTTATGGGTTTTCCATTTTGAAAAATAATCTGCAAAAGGGAAAGTGCCCCCAATGTCAAACACCGATGGATGGCGTTGTTTTATAAGATTGGTTTATAAGAGAGGCGCAGACATACATTTTTATGGTTGAAAATAAAACCGGTGGTCGAGTTAAAAAAAAAAATTTAAAAAAAATAAATTTCCTCTATTTTTTTCTTGACATACTATATATAGTGCTTTAAAATCGTCACAAATACTATATATATGAAAGGAGGAACTATCATGGCAGCAACCAAAAAAGCAAAGGCTCCGGCAAAGAAAAAGGCTTTGAAAGCCGCCCCCAAGAAAGCGGCGGCCGCCAAAACAGCCAAGAGCCCAAGCAAAAAGGCAACGGCTAAAAAAGCTCCGGCTAAAAAAGCCGCCGCCCCCAAGGCCCCGGCCAAAAAAGCCCCAGCTAAAAAGGCCCCGGCCAAAAAGAAATAACCTTCTGGTTGTTGTTCACAAGGGTAGTTTAAGTTCTTAACCTCTTCAAGGGAAGGAGGGAATTTCTTCTTAGGAGGAAATTCCGTTGTGCCTTCCTTTTTTTTATTTTATAACGGAGGGACTTTTTCGATCCGACAGGGGAAGGCCCTTAAATTCGGAGTCCCCAAGGCCGGATTGAATGGTGTACTGGCCGTCAAGATATTCAGGTTGGACCGATCCCAGTCAAAGAGGGTTTCTATTTTTTTTTCGGGAAACCACCAACCATAATCCAGAAAGACAACCCGCGGGTCCATGTCTTCCGTCAGGTGGACTTTTTGTTCTATCTGTCCCTTGGCGGTTATGATGCGGGCCCAGTCTCCTTCAGCCAGACCTAAAATTTTAGCCGCCTGAGGATGGATCTCAACCCGGGGTTGAGGATGTTTCTTCCGCAGCGGGGAAATCTGCCGAAAAGCCGAGTGAAAAAAATAGGGGTTTTTACGACTGGTCGCCAAAAACGGATATTCCAATGAACCCTGGGGAAGTTCCGAAAAAGCAGGCAGAGGATCAAAGCCCCAATTTTTTAATCGTTCCGAATAAAGCTCTACCTTTTTTGATGGGGTCTTGAATCCTTGGGCCTCATATTTCTTATAGCCCCCTTTCCCTTTGAGCACCCCTGCTTCCTTAAATCGGTCATAGGTCAAACCTGAGGGGGCCAGGACTTCATCCAAAGCCTGATGGGTGTTTTCCCAGAAATGTTCGCCGTGTCCCAAGGCCTTTCCCAACTCGTTTAAGATTTTTATGTCCGGCCAACTTTCTCCCGGAGGGTCGACAATCTTCGGGCGGGAGGAGATCCACCCGTGGGCCAGGCCATAATGGCCAATATCATCGAACTCAAAAGCAGTGGCCGCCGGAAGGATTATATCGGCTAAGGCCGCAGTGGGGGTCATGAAGATGTCCGAAACCACCAGAAGCTCCAAACGCATCAAGGCCTCATAGGTCTGACGGGCATCGCTGTTGGTGATCAGGGGATTAGTGACTTGTGCGACCATGGCCTTAATGGGGTAAGGGGTTTCGGTCAGGATGGCCTGGATCACCACCGGAGGGGGCACAACCATAAAATTCGGGGCCAGGTTAAAGGCTCGGCTCAGCATCTTTCGGCTTTTTCCCGGCAACTGATCGGCTTTGACAAAGTCAGCCAGCCTGGCGACCGGAGGCATAGAAGGCATAATGTTTCCGCCGGGAACATCCAAGTTGCCGGTAATGGCCATCAAGCAAAGAAGGGCCCGACAGGTTTGCAGGCTGTTAGCCGTATGCTCGATGGCATTGCCCCATTGGATGATGGCCGGTTGAGAAGTGCCGTATGTCCAGGCGGTCTGCTGAATTTCTTCCGGGGTCAGCCAGGTCAGTTCGGCCACCCGTTCAGGGGTAAAACTCTTGACCTGTTCTTGCAATTCCCGAAACCCCACGGTCCAGTGTTCTACGAATCCTCGGTCGAATAGGCCTTCCCGAATGATGACCTGAATCAGGCCCAGGGCCAGGGCTCCATCACTGCCTGGTTTTATTTGATGATAGGCTTGAGCGATGGAAGCCAGATGGGTCCGCCGGGGATCAACAACGATCAGATCGGCCCCTTTTTTTATCGAGTCCAACAGGCGCAGGGAGATGATCCCTTCTTCGTTGGTCTTAAGAAGGTTGCTCCCCCAGTTCAGAATAAGACTCGTCGGAGTCTCATAATCCGGCACCGGGAAAAAGCCACAGGTCAGCAGACCGGCGATTTCCCGGGGCATATGGCAGACATGCTGGGGACCGCAGACATTGGGAGAACCAAAGACGTTGGCTAAGCGGATCAGGACGAAATGCTCCAGACCTTTGGGCGCCCCTTGGGCAAAGACCACGGCCTGTGGCCCATATTCTTGGCGTATGCGGTTCAAGCGCTCGGAGACATATTGCAGGGCCTCGGGCCAGGTGATCGGTTTAAATCGGCCTTCACCGCGGGCCCCCTGCCTGAGCAAGGGGGCGGTCAATCGATCGGGGTGGGTCGTTCGTTCCGCCGAAGCCAAACCCTTGGGGCAGATATAGCCGTAACTGATCGGACATTGCCGGTCCCCTTTGATCTTGATGATCCGGCCGTCATTGACCTCTACGATCAGTCCGCAGCCTCCGTGGTCCATTCGGGAACAATGGGTCTTGAAAAATTGTGAATCGTGATGGTTGGCGTTCATAGTGTGGGTCTTTCATCAATAGCCACCATATTAGAACCTTTTCCGCTGGCCGAGTCAAGCCGATTTTGTAGCTAAAATGTAATCACATCTTATAGATAAAATAGCTAATATTTTCTTGACAAGCGCATATTCGTTGTAATAGGTTTTTTGTCGGTTACTAAGAACAAAAAGAACTATTGGCACTTAAATTCAGCGGATTTAGTTTATTAAAATTATCGGCGGAAATAACCCATTGCTTTTCCCCCTCCATTGAAATGGGGTTGGCGAAAAGGGCTGAAAGGAGTACTCATGGATAACTGGACCTTTGGCCTCAGCATGTTGATCGTCGGTATGGGAGGAACGTTACTTACCTTGATGATCATGAGCACCCTTATGGGCGCCTTGAAAAAAATTTTTCCCATTAGAAAAGGAGAGGAGGAATAGGCCATGCTCGAAGCCGTATTAAGCGGATTATCCGGGTTGTTGGCCGGATTTGCTCATCTGCAGTGGTCTAACCTAATCATGATGGCCATCGGCTGTCTTCTCCTTTATCTGGGAATAAAAAAGGACTTTGAGCCCTTGCTGCTTTTGCCCTTCGGATTTGGGGCCATCATGGTCAACATCCCCTTGGCCGACCTGATGGGGAAAGACGGCTTTCTGCGCATCATTTATGACGCCGGTGTGATCACCGAGTTGTTTCCTTTGCTGATTTTTGTTGGCATCGGGGCCATGACCGATTTCGGCCCTGTCCTGGAAAATCCCTATACCTTTCTCCTGGGGGCCGCTGGCCAATGCGGGATATTTTTGACCCTGCTCCTGGCCCTGGCCCTGGGATTTGGTAAGCTGGATGCCGTGACTATCGGGATTATCGGGGCCTGCGACGGCCCTACGGTCATTTATGTAGCCTCCCAATATGCCCCTCATTTGTTAGGAGCGGTCTCGGTGGCCGCCTATTCGTATATGTCTTTGGTTCCAGTGCTCCAGCCGCCGATCATGAGGATGTTGACCTCGGAAAAAGAACGGCGGATCGTCATGAAGACCCACAAAAAGACCGTGTCCAGAACAACCAAGATCCTTTTTCCCATCGTCATCACGGTGGTGGGAGGTCTTATCGCCCCTAAGGGCCTACCCTTACTCGCCACCATCATGCTCGGTAATTTGATGAAAGAATCAGGGGCAGTGGCCCGCCTGACCAAGGCCTCGGAAAATGAGATCTCCAACATTGTCACCCTGCTTTTAGGGATTTCCATCGGGGCGACCATGAGCGGACCGGAATTCGTCAAACCCCAGACCTTGATCATCTTGGCTTTAGGGTTTTTGGCCATTTGTCTGGACACGGCTTGCGGGGTCCTTTTCGGGAAAGCCTTAAGGATTCTGACCGGCGGCCAGGTCAATCCCCTGATCGGGGCGGCCGGGATTTCGGCCTTCCCCATGTCGGCCCGGGTCGTCCAAAAAGAAGGGTTTAGGTATAACAAAAAAAATTATCTGCTCATGCATGCCATGGGAGCCAATGCCGGCGGCCAGGTCGGCTCGGTCATGGCCGCCGCGGTCATGCTCTCGGTGTTGAAGGGCATGGGGATTATTTAAAAACAAGGAGGAAGAAATGTCCAGTCCCGTTTATTTTTTAGATCTAAAAACTTCGCCCAAAGAAAACCGGCTGGCCCGAATCGGCCGATTATTGGACCAGGTCCCTTTCCCAAAGCCATTAGTCAAAAAAAATCTGGTGGCCGTCAAGATCCATTTCGGTGAAAAGGGAAACACGGCTTACGTAAAACCCATTTATGTCCGGCCCATAACCGACAAGATCCGGGCTTGGGGCGGATCGCCTTTTCTTACCGACGCCAATACCCTTTATGTAGGGACCCGCAGCAACAGCGTCTCCCACTTGCAGACCGCCCTGGAGAATGGGTTCTCTTTCACGACCGTAGGGGCTCCCCTAGTGATCGCCGACGGTCTTAAAGGAAAATCGACGATTAGGGTATTTGTTAATAAAAAAATTTTTAAGACCGTTTCCATCGCCGCCGACATTGTCGATGCCGATGCCCTGGTCAGCGTGGCCCATTTTAAGGGCCATGAATTGACCGGTTTTGGGGGAACCCTGAAGAATTTGGGCATGGGCTGTGCTTCCCGGGAAGGTAAGCTCAGCCAGCATTCCAATATCGCCCCCAAAGTCACTCGGAAAAAATGTATCGGCTGCGGCGAGTGCACCATCCATTGCGCCCAGGGGGCCATCGAACTTCAGGATGAAAAATCTATTATCAACCCGGAAAAATGTGTCGGTTGCGGGGAATGCATCCTCATCTGCCCGCAGGGGGCCATCCAGATCCAGTGGAATGAGTCCGTGCCGGTCTTCCAGCAGAAGATGGTCGAATACACTTTCGGAGTGTTAAAAGGCAAAGAGGGCCGGGCCATCTTTATTAATTTTTTGACCGATATCTCCCCGGCCTGCGATTGTTACGGTCACAGCGATCGGCCCATTGTTCGGGATATCGGCATCCTGGCCTCGAACGATCCTGTGGCTATTGACCAGGCCTCGGTGGATCTGGTCAATCATGAACCGGGCAATAAGGATTCTGTCCTAACCAAAAATTATAAATCCGGGGAAGATAAATTCCGGGGGGTCTATCCCCAGATCGATTGGCAAATTCAGCTTCAATATGCCGAAGAAATCGGATTAGGGACCCGGAAGTATGAATTAGTCCTCTTGAAGGAGATCTAAGCAAAAATTGAAATTGCCCGGCCGTCCCTTTTGGCGGGCTGGTCGGGCAATTTCGTCGCCGGACCTTCCCTCGATTGTCTCCAGGATCACCTTTTCCTTGTTCCGGGCTTTTATCTTGAAATAAAAACCAGAAATGACTATAAATAGATAAAATAAACCAGGAGGGTCGGATTCATGAAGATCAAAAGGATTGCCCATATCGGGGTGGGTGTAAAAGATACCGACAAGGCCAAAATCCTCTATCAGGAAATGTTCTCTTTACCGGTTTCCCATGAAGAATGTTTGGGAGAACTCAAAATTGCCTTCGTCCCGGTGGGACAGACGAATGTCGAGTTGGTGCAATCAACCGAGCCCGATGGAGTGATGAATAAATTTATTGAAAAAAGGGGGGAGGGGATCCATCACATCGCCTTCGAGGTGGAAGATATTGATCAGGCCCTGGAAGAACTGAAAGCCCAGGGGGTTCCTTTAATTGATCAACAGGCCCGGCCGGGGGCCCATCAGGCCCGTATCGCCTTTCTGAACCCCAAGGGCACCAACGGTATCCTGATCGAATTGGTCCAATACGAACATTAAAATGTTGAGCACGAAAATAGTTTTTTAATCACCCTTAGCTTCTGTTGGGGATCTGTAGGAGCGGGTTTTAAACCCGCCCTTAGGGGGGGAATTTTCAGGCTTCGTGACGTCCCCTTGGACGCATGAGGGCTTAGTTCGGGGTTTGGAGTTAGGAGTTCGGAAGGATTAAGAACGGCATTTCGAACCCCAATCTTCGAACAAACGGACAATAAAAGGCCAAAATCAGTCTAAGGTTAATCACTATTAACTTTCAATATTTTTAGATCGTGAGGCTCAGCCATGTGGGATTATACGGAAAAGGTAAAAGCTTATTTTGAAAACCCCCAAAACATCGGGGAGGTAGAAAACCCAGATGGAGTTGGTGAGGTGGGCTCCCTGGCCTGCGGCGATGCCTTGCGGCTTTCCTTTAAACTGGATGAGCATAAACGGATCAAGGAGGCCAAGTTCCAGACCTTTGGCTGCGCCAGCGCCATCGCCTCTTCTTCAGCCTTGACCGAATTGATAAAAGGAAAGACCATTGAAGAAGCGCAAAAGATCACCAATAAGGATATCGCCACTTTTTTGGGGGGGCTCCCCAAGGAGAAGATGCACTGCTCGGTCTTGGGAGAGCAAGCCTTAGCGGCTGCCATCGCCAATTACCGAGGCTTGGCCGCACCCAAAGTAGAGGAAGGGGAAATCGTCTGTGAATGCTTTGGCGTGACGGACAAGGAGATTGAGAGGGTCATCAGGGAAAACATGCTCAAGACCCGCGAAGAGGTGACCAATTACACCAAGGCCGGGGGCGGATGCGAATCCTGTCACGACAAGATCGAGGCCATATTAACCCGGATCCTCAAAGAAGAAAAGAAACCCGTGGAGTCCCAGGCGGCGCCGGCACCTTCCCGATTGACCAACATCCAGAAGATGAAATTGATTGAAGAGACCCTGGAGCGGGAGATCAAACCGGCCCTGAAGGCCGACGGCGGCGATATCGACCTGATAGACATTGAAGGGAATAAGGTCTTGGTTGCCCTTCGGGGGGCTTGTTCTTCCTGCCGGGCCGCCGAGGTTACCTTAAAGGACTACGTGGAAACCAAATTCAAAGAATTTGTTTCTCCGGAAATCATAGTGGAGGAGGTAAGGATATGAAGGTGGTCTATTTGGACAACAATGCCACCACCAAAACAGCCCCCGAGGTGGTTGAAACCATATTGCCTTATTTCACCGACCTTTACGGAAACCCCTCCAGTATGCATACCTTTGGGGGGCAAGTGGCCAAGCAGCTTCAATCGGCCCGGGAACAGGTAGCGACCCTGATCGGGGCCGACCCCATGGAAATCGTCTTTACCAGTTGCGGCACAGAAAGCGATAATGCCGCCATTTGGGGGACCCTCAATTCCTATCCTCAAAAAAACCATATCATTACCACCCGGGTGGAACACCCGGCCGTGGGTAACCTGGCCACCTATCTCTCCAAAAAAGGCTACAAGGTAACCACCCTGCCGGTGGACAGGGAGGGCCGACTGGATCCGGATCAGTTGTCCGCGGCCATCACCGAGGAAACGGCCATGGTCAGCATCATGTGGGCCAATAATGAAACCGGGGTCCTTTTCCCCATAGAAAAGATGGCCCAAATGGTCAAGTCCCGGGGGGTCGTCTTTCATACCGATGCCGTTCAGGCTGTGGGTAAACTCCCTATTGATCTTTCCAAGGTCCCGGTGGACCTCCTTTCCTTTTCCGGTCATAAACTCCATGCCCCCAAGGGCATTGGGGTCCTCTACATCCGCAAGGGGACCCGCTTTACCCCTTTTATGATCGGAGGCCACCAAGAAAGGGGGCGTCGAGGGGGTACGGAAAACGTCCCTTACATAATCGGACTGGGAAAGGCCTGCGACTTGGCCCAAAAACATCTTGCCATGGAAAATGACCGGGTCCGGGCCCTTCGGGACAGACTGGAACGGGGGATAATGAACACGGTTCCCAAGGTCCTGATCAACGGCCACCCTGATGAACGTTTAGGCAATACATCGAGCATCAGCTTCGAATATGTGGAAGGGGAGTCCATTCTTCTTCTCTTGAGCAACTTGGGGATCTGTGCCTCTTCCGGGTCGGCCTGCACATCCGGTTCACTGGAACCCTCTCATGTGCTCCGGGCCATGGGGGTCCCTTTTACGGCCGCTCACGGCTCAATCCGTTTCAGCCTGAGTGTCTATAATACCGAAGAAGAGGTCGATTATGTCTTGGAACACCTCCCTCCAATCATCAGCCGGCTGAGGGAGATTTCCCCTTTTTGGAAAGAAGGGAAGGCGCCCTTGGCCAGGGCTTGCAGGTAAATGGACACCTCTTTATATTTCGTCATCATGGCCGGGGGCAGGGGCACCCGTTTCTGGCCCAGAAGCAGGACCAAGCGTCCCAAACAACTCCTGGATATTGTGGGCTTCTAAATCCATCTTAGAACAAACCATAGACCGTCTTCTTCCGATAACCGACTGGGGGCATATTTTTGTAGTCACCGAGGTCTCTCAAGCTGAAGCCATCAAGGCCATGGTGCCGGACTTACCGGAAGCCCGGCTGATTGTTGAGCCCCTGGGTCGTAATACGGCTCCTTGCATCGGACTGGCGGCCTTGATCTTGGCCGAAATCGATCCATCGGCCACCATGGGTGTCCTACCGGCCGACCATTTTATCTCCCAGGTCCCTTCTTTTCAGAAGACCCTGTTAGCCGCGGCTCAGGCCGCTCAATCCGGAGATTTTCTGGTTACTATAGGCATCACCCCAACCTTTCCTGAAACAGGATATGGCTATTTGGAAAGGGGGGAAAAAGTTATGGAGGCCAAAGGTCAGGGGGTCTGGGAGATAAAGGCCTTTCATGAAAAACCTGATCGGCCCAAGGCCGAAGCCATGGTGAAAACAGGCCGATTTTTTTGGAATAGCGGTATCTTTGTCTGGACCGTTTCGGCAATCCTTGACCGGATTGCCCGGTTAACCCCGGCCATGCATGAGGAATTAATAAAACTCAAAAAATTCTTGGGAGGCCTGGAATGGGAAGAGGCCTTAAAAGCCGGTTATGAGGCCATGGAAAACATCTCCATCGATTATGCCGTCATGGAACGGGCTAATCAGGTGCTCATGCTGGAAGGGGATTTCGGTTGGAACGATGTGGGAAGCTGGGAGGCGGTCTATCAACTTAAGCCCAAGGACGAGCAGGGCAATTGTTTAACCGGGCCGGTCCTGGCCTTGGACAGTAAAGGATGTCTGGTCCATAGTCCGGGAAAAACGGTGGCCCTTATCGGTGTGGAAAACCTGATCGTGGTGGAAACAGCGGACGCCCTTCTCGTTTGTCCCCGGGAGCGGTCTCAAGAGGTTAAGCAGATAGTTCAACTATTAGAAGTTCAGGAAAAGTTTGAATTGCTCTGATCTATCATCTGGAGGAGGGGATGAATCTACAAATATTTCGGGAATACGATATAAGGGCTGTTGTCGACAAGGAACTCTCCTTGGATGAGGTGGTTATCCTGGGTAAGGCTATGGGCACCTACTTGGGCCGACAGGGGAAAAAACGGATTACCTTGGGACGGGATGGCCGGCTCAGTTCCAATGCCTTTCGGGAACGCCTCCTGGAGGGTTTATTGGCCAGCGGCTGCCAGGTCATCGACATCGGCGTTTGTCCCACGCCCCTGCTTTATTTTTCCATCCGCCATCTGAAGACCGATGGGGGGATCATGATCACCGCCAGTCACAATCCTCCGGAATACAACGGCTTTAAGATCTGCAGCGGGCCGGATACCATCTTTGGGGCCGAGATTCAAGAGGTGGGTTCGATCGCCCGGAAAGGGGAGTTTTTAACCGGTCGAGGGTCTCTTACGGAAATAGATGTCCTCCCGGATTACCAGGCCTTGGTCCTGAAGGATATTCAACTGTCCCGTCCTTTGCGGGTGGGTATGGACGGAGGAAACGGCACCGGGGGCTGGATGGCCCTGCCCATCATCCGCCGAATGGGGTGTCAGGTCTTCGACCTATATTGCGAGGTCGATGGCTCATTCCCCCACCATCAGCCGGATCCGACCGTTCCCGAAAATTTAGAGGAATTAAGCGCCCTGGTCGAGCGGGAACATCTGGACGTGGGTCTGGCCTATGACGGGGACGGAGACCGTCTGGGGGTGGTCGATCATGCCGGGAATATCATCTGGGGCGATCAGCTTTTGATCCTTTTCGCCAGGGATATCCTGGCTAAAAGACCGGGGGTAGCCTTTATCGGGGAGGTTAAATGTTCTCAGAATTTTTATGAGGATATCCCCCGTCAGGGAGGAAAGGTGATCATGTGGAAAACCGGCCATTCTCTGATCAAGCAAAAGATGAAAGAAGTCCAGGCGGTCTTGGCTGGCGAGATGAGTGGCCATCTATTTTTTGCCGACCGGTATTTCGGCTATGATGACGCCATTTATGCTTCCATGCGGCTCTTGGAAATTTTATCAAAAACAGGAAAAAAAATACCCGAACTTTTATCCGGATTGCCGAAGACCTTTTCCACGCCTGAGATTCGTGTCGAGACCGTGGAGGAAAAAAAATTTCAGATCGTCGAAGCGGCTAAAACCAAACTGGCCCAAAAATTTCCCATTATCGATGTGGACGGGGTTCGGGTCTTATTTCAGGATGGGTGGGGTTTGATCCGGGCCTCCAATACCCAACCGGTCTTGGTCCTTCGTTTCGAAGCCCAGTCTCCCGAACGGTTAAAGGAGATTCAGACTTTGATCGAGGAAGTTCTCAGCCAAGTTCAAAAAAAAATTTGATCGGCCAACCGGCTAAAATTTAAATTATTTTTGGTCCGGTTTTCGAATTGTCCCCTTTCCATGCCCTCAAAAAGCCAGGAAATGTTCAAAACCCTTGACTTGTAAAAATTCTTTTTTAAGCCTGTTAAGACTATATCGGATTTTTAAAACCCTCCGGGAAGAGACCTTTAAAAAAGGGTGAAAAAGCCAGAAAACAGAAGATCACTAAGAGAAGAGAAAAGGCCTTCATCAACCCAATCCCTTATAACCGTATAAATTCCCATCTATTCTTTGAATTCACCCAATAGAAAATGGTTTTAACCGGTTAGCCCGTAGGATCTTCATTGGCTTAGGATGGAAGCCCCTTTTAAATTCATTTTGATGCCCCTTAAAGTCTAACTAAAAAGCCTGTTCCCTGGGGTTTGACATCCAATTGATCCTGAGATAACTATTCGACCATCCAACCTACGGGGTTCTTCATTTGGGCCCTTTCTTAAACAGGAATTTTTTTTGAAGAAATTTTCCGCATCCCGGTGCGGATGGCATAGATGAATTCAAAATAAAAGACCTTGGTATCATTGCCTTTAACCTCAGCCCAAGGGGCTCCCGACAGGGGTCAGGGGTTTCCCAGCGGGTCAATAAATAATTAGTCAATCGGTCTTCCCTGATAGGCCTTGGCCTATCGATTAAAAGGTTCATTGAGAAGAACCCCGGTCCTGCGGTGTTTGGGAAGGGGAGCGTACTCGGGTTTGTTTCTGGTTTTTTCAAGTGAACTTGGTTCAAAGCTTACCAGGAAATGGCGTCGATTTTATGATGGATACGATTTGGGAAACGATTAAAGAGCGTCTCAAGGGGGCAATCCCGGAAAATCAATACCGGATGTGGATAGAACCTTTGGACCGGGTCCAGTCCGACGACCAGGAACTCCTCTTGGGTTGTCCCAATCCCTTCTTTTTGAAGTGGGTCAGGGAAAAATATTACCTGACCATCGTCAAAATGGCCCAGGAACTGAACGGGAATACCCCCAGGGTCGGCCTACAGGTTTCTGCGGCCCAAAAGCCTAACCCTTCTCCGGCATTAAGACCCCAGCAGTTTTCGCTGCCGGGGTTTGACCGCAAAGATCGCCTGCGATTCAATGGAGATTTCACCTTCGATCAATTCGTCACCGGCCCCAGCAATCATTTTGCCTACTTGGCTTCCATGGCCCTGGCTACAGAAAAAAACCTCCACAATAATGCCCTCTACCTCTTTTCTTCCACCGGTTTGGGGAAAACCCACCTGTCACAAGCCGTGGGTAATTATATCATCAAACATAAACCTCAAGCCAAGGTCCTGTATCTTTCCGTCGAAAATTTTACCAATGAAATGGTCTTCTCCATAAAAAACAACGCCATGAATTCTTTTAAAGACAAATACCGAAAAAACTGTGATTTTCTTCTTTTGGAAGAAATGCAATTTTTAAGCGGGAAGGAAACAACCCAGTCTGAATTAGGCTTTACCCTGGATGCCCTGTTCAACGACGACAAGAAAATTATTTTTACCGCTTCCCTGCCGCCGAAGGATATCCCCCGCTTGGGCAATCAACTGAAGTCCCGGTTGGGTTCGGCCCTGCTGGGCTCCATCGACCCCCCTGATTTTGAAACCCGCCTTGGGATTGTGACCAAGAAATCGAATTTGTTGGGTATGGAGCTTCAAAACGAGGTCAAGGAATTTTTAGCCGGCAAGCCTTTCAGAGATATGCGGCAGTTGGAGGGGTGTTTGATCCGCATGTCCGCTCAAGGCACTTTGTTGAACCAAATGCCTGATCTGGCCTTGGCCGAATCAGTCGTCCGGGAACAGTTTTCTGAAAAACAAGAAATCTCTATTCAAATCATTAAGGATGTGGTCGGAAAATATTTTCGGGTTTCTCAGGAAGAGATGACCTCACGGTCCAGGAAACGGGTCCACCTCCTCCCCAGAAACTTATCCATTTTTTTAAGTAAAAAATATACCAACCAGACCTTGGAGACCATAGGCAAGGCCTTCAACCGGGATTCGACATCGGTCATCTATGCGGTCAACGCCGTGGAAAAGGATCTTAAAAAGAATCCGGAAATGGATAAACAACTCCGATTCTTATCCGCTCAAATCGAAGGGATTCAAAATGGCCCCTCTCCCACGACCCATTAAAAAAAATTCCCTTGATCTCTGGACGAAAACCAAAAAGCGGATCAGCGGGTATAAAGACCAGCTAGTCGCTCTTCAGCGGGACTTGACGGCCATACCGGCCTTGGGTCCTCGAAACGGAGGGCAGGGCGAATATGCCAAGGCCTTGTACCTGGAAAAAAAAATTAAAGGCCCTATCTCCCAAAACCCTTCTCTCCATCCCCTGTCCGGATCTTGACGCGGTCCAAGGGTTTCGCCCCAATCTCCTGGCCCTTTTTGAAGGCGAACACCCCGATAAAACCATCTGGATTCTGAGTCACATGGATGTGGTCCCCATTGGGGATAGGCGGTTATGGAAAACCGACCCATACGTCCTGGAAAAAAAAGGAGACCTCCTTTATGGACGGGGGGTAGAAGATAATCATCACGGGATCGTTTCCTCTTATTTTGCAATTAAGGCCCTGCAAGAAGAGGGGGTAAGCCCAACCTATTCTGTCGGACTTATTTTTGTCTCCGATGAAGAAACAGGTAGCCAAAAGGGATTGGAGTATGTCCTCAAGCACAAAAGAAATCTCTTCAAGGCCGAGGACTTGATTATCGTACCCGATGCCGGAAATCGGGAAGGGACCTTGATCGAGGTGGCTGAAAAGAGTCTCCTCTGGCTAAAATTCATCCTTTCGGGAAAACAATGTCATGCCAGCCGTCCTGACCTGGGAATCAATACCTTGCGGGGAACGGCTACCATGATCATGGCCCTGGAAAAACTGCCCCGTTTTTTTAATAAAAAAGACCTTCGGTTTGACCTGCCCACAAGCACTTTTGAGCCCACGCAAAAAGAGGCTAATGGTCTTAATATCAACACCATCCCCGGCCAAGATATTTTTTATTTGGATTGCCGGGTCCTGCCCGAGTATCCGCTCAAAAGGGTCATTGAAAAAATAAAAGGGTTGGCCTTCGAGGTGGAGAAAAAAATAGGGGTTCGGATTAAAATCGATGTGGTCAATGCCGTCCAGGCCCCTCCGGCCACAATGGTCGATGCCCCGGTGGTTCAGGCCTTAAAGGAGGCTGTTTTGAAGGTGCATCATAAACCGGCCTTGGCCAAAGGGATCGGGGGGGCCACGGTGGCCGCCTTTTTCCGTAAAGCAGGGCTTCCGGCTGCCGTCTGGTCCACCTCTTCGGAATCAGCCCACCAGCCTAATGAATTCTGCCGTCTTTCCCACCTCATCAAAGACGCCCAGGTCTTTACCCATATTTTCTGCCAGCCCTGAAGACTATCCAAATAATATTGAACTATTTGGTTTGGAATCCGAATCCATCTCTCCTTACCACTCCGATGAGAGGGTGAGGGAGGATTTTATTCTTCCAGATGGGTTCTTGACAGAAACATGGTTTTCTTTTATGGTTTTAATCGCATCGAGGATCAAAAAAAATCCACAAAATTAAGGAGGGGCTTATGAAAAACAAGGGGAAATTTTTATTAGTTTTGTCCATGATCGTTATGCTTACGGCTGGGACGGCCTTTTCGGCCACCGATCCCGCCCCGCGCTCGTCACCCCGGTCGAGGGTGCCATGAACAAAACAGGTGAAGCCGGACGAGGCCATCTCTCAAGATGGAAAAAGCGAGCAGGTGCATTGCCGCAGGTCGTGTAACTGGGCTGCAAAGCGGGAAGCCAGCAAAGAGACGCTCATTCCACGGCGTCATTGCGGATAGCGGGAAACCGCTGCCCGCGCCTGAAGGCGGGGTGGGACCAGGTCCCCACCCCGCCTTTGTTTTGAACGCGGGGTTTCCAGCCATCGCGCGGCTCCAAACTCCCGCGGTGCTGCTGCGTCTGCGCTGTAGCCTGATACAATCTCGTTCCGAAAGGTGGCGCTTTATGTTTCAGCCCGATCTCCTCAAAGACCGCGCCATCTTCTTGACCGGCGGCGGAAATCCGCCCTCGGCCGCTCCATGGCCCTGCACTTCGCCAAGCTCGGGGCGCGACTCTTCCTCCATCGGACGCCGCGAAGAGCCCCTCGAACCTGCGAAGAGATTCACCGCGATGGCGGCGCTGCTGCTTTCACCACGTGCGATGTCCGGGAATACGCTGCCGTCGAAACTGCTATGACCACCGCCGAGAATCACTGGGGCGAAATCGATACGCTGGTGAACAACGCCGCCGGAAATTTCATGCCCGCACGGAAAAATTGTCGCCCAATGCCTTTCAAGCCGTTGTCGGCCTTGCCACCATCACCATCGCCACGCTGGCGATTGCCAAGATCCAAGGCATCCACCAACTCGCGCTGCGCCGGACGTCGGAGAACGTCTTGCTGGGAGCGATGAAGGTGTCCACGACACGTTCGGCTTGGGAAAGAGGCGGTTGCTCCACGGGGGCGACAGGACTGGCAGAACTCTATGCCTCCTTTTGCTTCGGATTTTGCTTCTGGGCGAAGTGCGGGCCCGACTCTCCAAGAGCGGACAGCACCGCGGCCAGTTTCACATCAGAGATCGCCGAGATTGTACCACTGGTATCTTGCGCGAGGGCGCGGTCACAGCCCTAAACTGGCGCGCACATCCTTCATGAGCAGCATCAGGTGCAATTCAAAACCGGGACAACTTTCGAATCCGTACTTTCGGTAGAACATTGCGGCCTCGTGGTCAATAGCATGCACGAGGATGGCACGGCCTCCGATGATTTCTGCGCCGGCGTAGGCACGTTGCAGGGCATCCTTCGAAGAGCAGGACCGAGGCGTCGCTCCGGTCATGCGGCTGAGCCAGCAGCAGAGCTATCGGGATCAGGTTGACTGCTTTGGTGAGGACCTGCTTCAGCAGCACGCAGAATGAGTCAGTAAAACAGGGACA